>DATKTZ010000048.1:0-22166 GCA_035530815.1 Acidimicrobiales bacterium | reverse complement strand
GTCACCGGTCAGGGGGCACTGCGGTTGGATGCTCAATGAAGGGCGGGGACTTTTCCTGGCCACCAGTGGGGACTTTTCGTGGCCACCAGCGGGGACCTCAGTTGGCCACCAGTGGATACTTTCTCATGGCCACGGACAGTCTCTTCCAGCGATTCAAAGATGTTGGCCCCGACTCGAGCAAACAGTTCATCCTCGGAGAGACCAGGCTCAAGCACCCAAAGGAGACGAAGAGATGCTTCGAAAGCAGTGCGAGCTAAGACCATCGCTGACCACGGGAGCGGATCACCTCCCCTGAATGAGAGGAGCCGCACTGACCCCTCGTAAGCCATGATCGCATGCGTCATTGTTGCTTCACAGTCACGAACCGCACGAACCACCAACTCCTGTTGTGCCGTCAGTTCCACGCCCTCTTCCGGCGTTCCGAGTAACGCGTACAGACGGCCACGTCGGCCCCACCGTCCCTTCGCCTGGCTAACGAGGTGAGCGTTCCACCACCACGATGCTGCACGAACTCGATGGTTGAGCTTCCGATTGCGGAGTCGGAGCTTGTAGCCGGTCGCGTTCCTCACCTTGGACACACCAACCCTTCTTGGTCGTCGCGAGTGATGATGAAGTCTGAACTCTTGAGCTCTAGCGACTCTGCGCGTGTTGTCATTCAGCTCTACCCCACTAACTCGCTACCACCGGCCACCGACACAGAACAGGAGACCACCCTAAACACCGTGTCGAGTCTGTGCGATTCCGCCTCCATGGGAGCGTCAAACCATCACACCAGCCGCGCCGTCGACTCCGGGCTCATCGTGACATGGATCACGTATGCCGCGTTGATCATCCAGGCGAGGTCCTGCACCGACGCCACAGGTGCTTCACCCTCCACATAGAAGGCCAACTGAGCGCTACCTCTCCAATGGACCTTCATCTGAGTATCAAACGAGGGCTGTCGGAGCGTCTTTCGCTCCACCCTGGCGAACTCGGCGCCGACGCGCGCCAGGTCTTCACCTACGTCACACTCCACGCTCGCCGCCTCGAAGTAGCCCGCCGGCTCGTACGCGACGCTGTCCGGCTGCCTGATTCGAATGCCGCAGGCGTGAAGCGTTCGATGCTTGTCTACATTCGACATCAGTCGGAGCTGGTTCATCAGGCCACACACTGCACGCGTCGCGAAGGGCTGATACTCACCGATCAGGCTGATCTGGTCATCATTCAGCCCCTCCAAAGGGTTCGATCCACGTTCCAAGTGCCCGCAGGTCTCACAAGGTCTCTCGTTGTCGCCTCGCATGAGGACTCGCGTGTTCCAGTCGCCTTCGCGAACGTAGAGCGGGAACTGCGAGGTTGCACTTCGCTTGAGCCCCTTCTCCTTCTGCAGGTCACTCACCAAGTGGTCGAGCGACGAGCGAACGTCATGTACCAACTCACCCGCGATGATCCCAAGCTCGGGGTGCGCGCTCGGCACCTGCGTCCAGAAGAACCGATCATGTTGGTTCGGTTTCAGTCCGAAGATCTGCGTCTCGTAAAGCAACTCGGAGTTCAGGATCGCCTGGGAACGGTTTCCCAACTCGTGGTAGAGCTCGTATGCACGCTCGAGCTTAGGAACGTTAACAATGCTCGCACGCTCGTCAGCGCCAATGTACTCCATGTCGGTTGGATCCACTAGCGCCAGCCTCCCACGACGGTGTCACCAGAGGGACGGTTTGATCTTGGGTGAGGCATCTCGATTAGGCACCTCGCCTCACCGAGCGAGCGCGGGTCCACCGCGTTGCGTAGCGCGCAGCCACGCATAGGATGCTGCGGCGAGGACGGCGATCAGGGTGCTTACTCTGAGGAATTGCAAGGCCACCTCGCGATCCTCGTCGTGCTCAATGGCGGCTGCCCGTTGCAGAACCTCGACGAGGTAACTGAGGTCCACGCCCCAGAGCCCCGGGGCGGCGATCGTGACGACCTCCGCGAACACCTGTCCCTCCGGCGTTCGTAGAGCGTTCCCTAGTCTGAGGCCTTCATCAGCAAGGATGCCGAGGATCAGTCGCGCAGCCTCGTCCACGCCCGGGCGGACTTGCCCCCCCGTGATGTACTCAATCCCACTCAAGGGGCCGCGAGGATCCCGCAAGTGCTCACCAGCTACTCCGCGCACCTCGTCTACGTGCTTGGTGAGGACTTCGGCAATCCGCTGGCGTGTAGTCATGGAACCCCCCTACTTCGATGCTAGGTACGCAATGCCAAGGACGGCGCCCAAGGCGCCGACGAGGATCAGCAGCTCGCGCTGATTGAGCGGTGACTTCGCTCCGGGCGAGGGCAAGATGAGATGGGAGAGGTCCGTTTGGCACTTCTCGCACTGCCCGGAGCCCAGGAGGTCGTACCCAGAGATCGACGAGTCGCACGCCGGGCACTTGCCGATCGGGCGGCGAATGCGTTGGGCCAGCGACCTCACCGCTCCGAGCTCCGCTTCCGCCGTGACAAGTCGAGCCTCCAGAGTCTCCTTCTCTGCACTCAACTGATTGACTCGCGCGCGAAGTTCGGCGACCGTCGACTCTTCTTCGGTGGCGGCCAGACCCTTCTGTAGGAGTTCGACCACGGCGCGCGTCAAGGTCGCGCCGCGAACTTCTGCGTAAGCGTCCGCCTCCTGCTTGAAGGCCGCGGGAACTCGCGCGTAGATCACCTGTGTAGCTGTGTCCGTCATGTCAGAGATGCTAGCAGTTAGCAAGGTCAACACCGGGAGCGAGGGCCTCCCCATGGGTGAGAACAGTGTTGCCACATCTGAGTTCGGTGATGTCACCACCGATGTGTGCAAGGCGGATATGCGTGAGGAGGGGATCGCCGACCCTCTCGCGTATGCACAAGAAAACACGCACCATCAAGGATTCTGCAAACTACATCCATGAAATCGTTACAGGGCACGACGAGATTGTCATCGTGGATACCAGTAGCCGACCACGAGATCGAGCAGCGGTTCAGATCGAGGCGAGCCGCCCGCGCTCTTCGGTGTCCTTCGGCGGTTTCCTCGACGAGCTGATCGAGGACATGGCCGCCAATGGTGAGCCACCCACCGCCGCCCTAGCCTTGGCGGGCCGGGCGGTTCGCGGCACACCATGGTCCGGCTACCGCAACGGGCGTAACCGGCTCGCCACTTTGGCCGCTACGTACCTTCACTGGTTGCGGCCCGATGAGGCGTGGGGCTTTGCTGGCTCTCTGGAAGTCGGCGGTCGCCGAGCGCTGGTGTGGAGCGCGAGCGACGGTTCCAGTTTGGCGGATCTACTCGACGTGGATGGCAGCGCCCAAGTCCTCGTGACGCCCACATTCCACGCTGGCGCGCACCTGGGCGCCTTCGCCGGCGTACGTCTTCTGCGCCTCGCGGCGCTGTCGACGTCCTTGCTCTATACCTCGCCCCTCGCCCAGCAGCGTCTGGCCGACTCGCCCTTCTGGTTCAGAGGTGGGCGATGAGCATCACCCCCATCAACGTCGCCGCAGCGCTCTTCCTCGAGCGCCAGGCCTCCGGAGCCGAACTGATGGCGCCGATCACCGGCATCCTCGAACCCGACATCGAGGCCCTCCTTCTTGCCCGCCTTGAGCGCGGCAGCGTCTCGAAGAGCCAATACGAGGAGGCGTCGCGGAGCACGGGGCTCTCCAAGCGGCAACTACAGCGCCGCATCGCCGTACTGCTCGACACTCACCTTGGCGCCCAAGCCCCACAACGACGCGGATTCGCCCTCACCGAGCACCACAAGCAGGTCATCATGGCCTGCGGCAACGTGCAGCTCGCCTACAACGAGCTCCAACGGGCCGGCGAAGAACTGCCGAGCTACAAGACCTTCTGGCGCGCCTTCGACGCCCTACCCTCAGGGGTACGGGCCTACATGCGTCACGGCGCCAAGGAGCTCGTCAACTTCTGGCTATACCCTCCCTACCAGGCACCGGCCCGCAACGAGGTCTGGCAGGCCGACCACTTCGAGTTGCCGATCGACGTCATCGCCGACGGACACAGCGCCGCCCTCGTCAAGCCGTGGCTCACCGTTTTCGAGGATGACCGCACCCGCATGGTCTTGGCCTGGGCACTTGTCGCCCAGCCCGGTGCCCGTCCCGGCGCTGACGTCGTGTGCGCGACGATCTGCGACGGCGTGCGGATCCGCCTCGAGCATGACGTCGAAGTCGGTGGTGTGCCTCGAATCGTCCGTTGGGACAACGACCAGTCCTTCAACGCCGGCTCAGTCATCCAACTCGGCACGGCGGTCGGCTTCGAGTGTCACGCCGTGCCGCCTTACAGCGGGCACATGAAGGGCAAGGTGGAGCGCCTGGGACGCCGCATTCAGGAGGAGTTCTGCGTTCTACAGCCCGGCTTCACCCACGGACCTACGACCTACACGGAGAAGAACCCGTACCGGGACACCCCGAACCTCACCGCCGCGGAACTGCGCGCCCGTCTGGAGCTCTACTTCGCGACCTACAACCAGACTTCGCATGAAGGGATTGGCTCCACCCCCTTCGAAGCCTGGGTGAAGGACGCGACCCCGCTGCGGCGGGCCGATGCCTCCCAGTTGCGCTCGGCGCTGCTTGTCTCGACACGTCTCTACACGGTCAACCAGCGCAAGGGCGTGCATTTCCACGGTCAGTGGTGGCAGGGGGCCGGAATGCTCGACATCGTCGGCCGCAAGGTGCAGGTGCGCTACCCCATCAACGACGACTCCTTCATCGAGATCTACTACCAGGACCGCTGGGTCTGCACTGGCTGGCCAGCGCTGACGCTCACTGAAGAACAGAAGAAGGCGCTTTGGCGTGGTCGCATGGACATGTACCGCGATGTCCGCGAGTTGCACAACGAGGCGCGCGATATCCGCGTCGGCGCGGACGCCCAGGTGGGCACCACTGACGCGTCCCCCTCGATCGCGTCGATGCCCGCCATCGATCGTCTGGCGCCTGACGCCGAGGATCTCTACGCGCTGCTCGCCCGCCTCGACGAGCCCACTGACCAGGAGCCCTCAAGCGGGGGTCACGAGGTCGCGCCATGAGCAATCCGCCCACAGCACCAGCCAACCGCGCTCTCGACCTGCCCGAAGGTGCGGCGACGGTGCGTACGCCGGCCTTCACCCTGGCCCAGACGGTGGCCCGACGGGCCTTACTCCAACGTGAGGTGGCCGGTTTCTTTGGCGATCCAGGAACCGGCAAGACGCACGCGATGCGACACTTCCAGGCTCACTGTGATTTCGAGACCATCTACGTCACGGCGTCGCCGTCACCGCAAGTCAAGGAGATCTTTGAAGAGATCCTGATGGGTGCGGGCTACGAACCCGATGACGTCTCAGTTCGCGAGTTGCGCCGGGACTGTCAGGAGGTCCTCGCCGAGAAGCCTCGCGCGTTGATCATCGACGAGTCCCAGAATCTCTCGTATCTCTGGCACCAGCAGTTGCGCAGCCTCCATAACCGACCGGACGCCAACTTCGCCCTCCTGCTCGTTGGCGGAGCGAACGCCCAGCGCACGCTCAAGCGCGACCCCCAGCTCTGGAGTCGTGTCGAGATGACCGTCACGTTCGAGCCGCTACGCGGCGACGTCCTCATCCAGGCATTGGCCGCCTACCACCCCGTCCTCGCCGCCACGGACCCGATGCTCCTGGACGAGATAGACGCGCGCGACTGTCAGGGGAACTTCCGCAAGTGGCGTCACATCCTCAACTTGGCACTGCCACTGCTACCTGCGAGCGTGCACCCTGACCGGCTCACCCCCAAGGTCGTCAAGGCGGTCTTCACCCTGCGGGGCCAACAATGAGCCCGGCGCTGCACTCGGTGCTCACTGAGCACGACACCCAAGGTGCGCGCCTCCTGGCCAAAGCGAACGCCCCTGAGCGCGGGCTCGTCGTCGCGGCCGCGTCCCCGGATCCGCATCAGCGCTTCGAGCTGGGCTGGGCGCTACTCGAAGCGCTCGGCAAGCGTCACGACGTCAGCGGCCACGGCCGTCACGACGAGCTCAACTGGGAGGTCCTGCACGCCTGGTTGCTCGCCCACGACGTTCACACGCTGGTGCTGCTCGACGCTCAGTGGCTGCCGCCACGGCTCGTTGCCGACGTCGCGGGGCTCGTAGCCACGTGCGGCCTCGACGTCTGGCTCGTAGCGCACCGCCCGGTCGTGAACGACTACCTCGATGCACTCGCGGCGTGGCCGCATCGATCGCCCGCTGGCGCGGATCTTGCCCGACTGATAGTTCGAGAGCCAGGTCGTGAAAGTTCCCCGGGCCCGTCAGAATCGTGGTTCCCTGACGTGCCCGCCGACAACTGGCCAACCTTCCGCCACGCGTGTGCCCTCGCCCTCAGTCCCGACGCCTTCGAGATTGTGGACGAAAGGTTCCGCCGCAGCGTCGCTTCGGCCCTGGAGGTCTTCGCCGGCCAGACTCCAAGCGAGGCGAGCGTACTACGGCACCTGCGTCATGATCTCGACACATGCGTCAACGTCGCCGAGATGACCACGGTGATGCGAGCCGTCCAAGTCGCGGCACACCGCTCTGGCTGGCTGGTTCAAGTGAACCCGGCGCGCCTGCGCAACACCGCCGAGCTGATGTCACGGGCCGCGATCGCCTCTCCCGAGACCTGGCGGCGACTTCGCGCGTACCGATACCCGTTTCGTGGCGCGTCCGTTGCCCTGGCCGCGGCAGGGCTCAACGTCGGCGAGATGGAGTCTCTACGCTGCGCCGACATTGGCAGCGATGGACGGACTGTGCGAAGTGGCGATCGCACTGTCTTGGTTCCGGTCGGCGCCGAGATCTTCGTACGTGCTCAACTCCTCTATCGCCAGATCCAGGGCGCCGAATTAGCTGATCCCTTCTTCGCTGACGACCACGGGGCGCTCCGCAGCCGAGACATTGCTGACGCGCTTCGCTTGCCCGCCCGTGAGGTGGGGGTACCGGTAATCGACATCGCTACGAGCCGCAAGCCCGACCCCGAGAGCACGCGCTGGCGAGACCGCTGGGGCATCACCGTGCAGAGGCTCACGTGAAAGGCGGCACGAAGACGATCCTCGACGGCGAGTTTGTCCGACGGCGTCGGGCCGAACTGGGCCTCTCTAGCAGGGCCGTGGGCGCTGCCTTGGGTACTTCGGGCAGTGTCATCGTACGCGTCGAGTCGGGGGACAACCACCCAGACCTCACACTTGGCCTAGTCACCCAACTCGCCGATCTGCTCGGCGTGAACGTGGCGGACCTCTTCGTCTCCTCACACACTCAAGATCGCACCCACACCATGACCGATGACGTTCGAGCGCTGGGCTCGCTGCTCTTCGCCGCCGAGACCAACACGCCTGTCGCCGCACTCCGAGACGCGCTTGGCTGGACCCAGGTGCGCACGAAGGCGGCGCTTTCAGAGCTCGCTACGCGACTCCAGGACGTGGGGTTGCTGCTCTCGTCCGTGGCCTACCGACACCGGATCGTGCGCGATGCAACCGCCGCCAACGACGAGGAACTGGCCTCGCTCGTGCGAGCCCACGTGACGCGTGACGGCCTCAATCTGACTGAGGCGTCCATGCTCGCTCGCATCGCACGAGGCGACGCGCCCCGTGACCCCACCAATCCCGAGACCGTGGCCATCAGGACACTGGTCAACGCCGGCCTCGTAACGCTCGGTCAGCGACCGACGCCCGGCGCAGAGTTGCCGCTAGTTCTGTCGGGCGAGGTCAGGTTCAGTCTGCTGATCGAATCACTGTTGGAACGGGGATGATGGCCGCCGTCAGAAGTCCAAGCACGATCCGGGTTATGCACGCGCCGGGATCGAAACGTTTACCGAAACAACCAAGCAGATCACGAGCGGCGGTCGAGCGGGCCATCTTGCGCTCCGGGGCGCTGACTATCGGGGCGATGGTCCTCTTGACTTTGTTCTTCACCGTGTTCAGTCACGGCCACATCACCCGTCACGAGGCGGCGGTCATCTACTGTCCCCTGCTTTGTTGGAGCCTCTTCATCATCGTCCAGACCGGGAGTCCCCGGCGGAGGTCGGCGAAGGCCGAGTCTCCTGGTCTCCATGGACCAGAAGGCGAGACCCACGCCGGCCACCAGTAGGACGTTGGCTAGATTCGCGCTTATTGCACCCCACACGGTGGATGGCTTGGGCAGCTGGGTCGATACCCAAATGAGGCCACTCAGCGCTGAGGCCGCCAGTATGGGCCACTTCAGTGCACGTCTTGCCTTGCGATCGGAGACGCCTTGCGCACCGGTCCCCTCTTCGTACAGGCTCCGAACGCTCTGCCAGAACAACCAGCCCGACGGAATCAGCAAGAGAATCGCTAGGAAAGAGGACAAGGAGTCAAAGGCGAGGCCCGCGAGCGCTAGTACGGCGAACCCGCCGAGCGAGATCCCCCATCTCCTGTACCTACGCCTCCAGAGAGCATCATCTTGATTTCGCCGCCCCTCGTCTATCACCGGTCCGCCCTCTTTCCCAAAGGTGATTCACGCCATCGAAGCCGTGCCGGGATACCAAGCCGAGGAAGGAGGGTCTCCGGATGCTCCCCATCCGGGGCGTGCGCCAGCTCGACGAGAGGTGGGTGCACCCGCTTGGTCTCACTCAACCAGGACCACACCACCAGATCGCCCTCGGGCGCCGGCGTGCGCCCCCGCAACTTCTTGGCCAGCGTCTCAGGCCGCTCTCCCAACACCTTGGCCAGGTCGCTCATCGAGTAGTGCCCCCGCCGCAGCATCCGATCGATGCCGAGAGACTGCATGTGCTGATCGATTGAGCGGCTCAGCCGCACGGCCTCGTCCAGGCTCTTGGCGTAGCGCCACGTCACGTTGATCTCGCGTCCGAAGTCGGCGGGGTGTGTCAGCAGGTCGCGCGGCGCGAACGAGCTCTGGTGCGTCATGCCGGACGCGGCACGGCGGCCCCCCGCAGGAGGCCGCCGCTCAGATCGATGTCACCTCGTGAGAAGACTGGTGTCACTTGGTGAGAAAACCCGTGTCACTTGATGAGATTTCGCCTTGTCACTTGGTGAGACTTCACATTAACTGCAGCCGCTGGTCGCCCCGCAACTCGAGCAGACGTAGCACGACCCGGCACGCTGCATCACGTTGCCGCACTGGTAGCACATGGGCGCGTCGCGGTCCTGAGACCGGCTCAACAGCGTCGGCTCTGGCGTCGGCTTCTCGTTCAGGTCCACCAACGTTGGCTGAACACTAACGCCAACCGTCGGGGTCGCCTGCTCGGCCACCTCGGGCAGGGTGGGTTGAATGCGCTCGCTCGTCGAGAGCACGCCCAAGTCCTCACGCTCAGTGACGTTGAGATAGTCGAGCGCCAGGCGGCGGAAGATGTAGTCCACCAGCGAGGTGGCGATACGCAGGTCGGCGTCGTCGGTCATGCCCGAGGGCTCGAACTTCATGTTCACGTACTTGCGCACGTAGGTCGACAGGGGAACTCCGTGCTGCAATCCCAGACTGATCGAGATGGAGAAGGCGTCCATGATGCCCGCGAGGGTGGAACCCTGTTTGGACACCTTGATGAACACCTCACCCGGTCGACCGTCCTCATACTCGCCCACCGTCACATAGCCTTCGCAGTCCGCAACACGAAACGCGAAGGTGGCCGAAGTGCGCCGGCGCGGCAGACGCTCACGTACCGCGCCCACAACGACGTGTGAGCCCTCAGTCTTGGCAAGGTCCAGTGCCGCCTCCAACTTGGCGATTCTCGTGTACAACTCGGCCGCCACCGAGTCGGTCGCGATCACTGAGGAGAGCGACTCGCCATCCTTCTTCGCGGTCGACAGCGGCTGGCCCACCTTGCAGTTGTCGCGATAAATCGCCACCGCCTTCACTCCGAGGCGCCAGGCGTCCATGTGAAGATTCGCCACGTCCTCGATCGTCGCGTCCTCGGGCATGTTGACTGTCTTGGAGATCGCGCCCGAGATAAAGGGCTGCACGGCTCCCATCATCCTGACGTGACCCAGGTAGTGAATCGTGTTGTCGCCCATGGAGCAGGCGAACACCGGCAGGTGCTCACTTCTGAGACGCGGGGCGCCCACAATGGTCTTGTTCTCGTCTATGTAATCGACGATGGCCGCAACCTCGTCGTCGCTGTAGCCGAGCACGCGCAACGCACGTGGCACGGTCTGGTTGACGATCGACATGTTTCCGCCGCCGACCAGCTTCTTGAACTTCACCAGACCGAGGTCGGGCTCGATGCCCGTCGTGTCACAGTCCATAAGGAGGCCGATTGTCCCGGTCGGCGCGAGCACCGAGGCCTGCGCATTGCGCACGCCGTGGCGAATTCCCTGGTCTACCGCCTCCTCCCATGCGTGCTGGGCCGCCTGGAGCACCTCGGCGGGCGCCAGGGACTCGTCGATCTGGTACGAAGCGTCACGGTGCATGCGCAGGACGTTGATCATTGGCTCGGCGTTTTCCGCGTAGCCCTCGTGGGGTCCCATTCGTCCCGCGGTGCGTGCGCTGGTCGCGTAGGCGTGACCGGTCATGAGCGCGGTGATGGCCGCGGCCCAGGCTCGGCCCTCGTCGGAATCGTAGGCGAGGCCCGACGCCATCAAGAGCGCCCCCAGGTTCGCGTAGCCCAGGCCCAACTGGCGGAACTTGCGCGAGTTCTCGCCGATCTTCTCGGTCGGGTAGTCCGCCGCGCCCACGATGATCTCTTGCGCGGTGAAGACGACCTCGATGGTGGCCTTGAAGGCCTCGACGTCAAAGTGGCCGTCCTCGGCCAGGTACTTCATCAGGTTGATGCTGGCGAGGTTGCAGGCCGAGTTGTCAATGTGCATGTACTCCGAGCACGGATTCGAACCGTTGATCCGTGCCGTGTTGGGCGACGTGTGCCACTTGTTGATGGTGGTGTCGAACTGCAGGCCCGGGTCCGCGCACTCCCACGCGGCACGTGCTATCTGGCGCCAGACGTCACGCGCGCGCACCGTAGTGACCACGCTGTGGTCACTACGCGCGGTCAGGTTCCACTCGCCGTCGTCGAGCACCGCCTGCATGAACTCGTCGGACACGCGCACCGAGTTGTTGGCGTTCTGGTACTGGATCGAGTTGATGTCCTTGCCGTCGAGGTCCATGTCGAAGCCGGCGTCGCGCAGCACGCGGGCCTTCTTCTCCTCGTTGGCCTTGCACCAGATGAACTCCTCGATGTCGGGGTGGTCCACGTCAAGGATGACCATCTTGGCGGCCCGACGCGTCTTGCCACCCGACTTGATGGTGCCCGCCGAGGCGTCAGCACCTCGCATGAACGACACGGGACCGCTCGCGGTGCCGCCACCCTCGAGCGGCTCGGCGCTCGAGCGGATCTTGGAGAGGTTGACCCCGGCGCCCGATCCGCCCTTGAAGATGATGCCCTCTTCGGTGTACCAGTTGAGGATCGAACGCATCGAGTCCTGCACGGCGAGGATGAAGCACGCGCTGCCCTGCTGGGGCACGCCCTTCACGCCAATGTTGAACCACACGGGCGAGTTGAAGGCCGCCTTTTGGGTGATGAGCAGGTGCTTCAACTCGGCGCGGAAGGCCTCGGCCTCCTCCTCATCGACGAAGTAGTCGGCGTCCACGCCCCACGTGGTGATCGTGTCAACGATGCGGTCGACCACCTGCTTCAGGCTCGTCTCGCGCTCGGGGGTGACCAGGGTGCCGCGAAAGTACTTCTGCGCGAGGATGTTCGTGGCGTTCAACGACCACGAGGCGGGCACTTCGACGTTCAGCTGCTCAAAGGCAACCGACCCGTCGCGGAAGTTCGTGATGCGCGAATCGCGCCGATCCCACACGACCTCGTCATAGGGATGACGGCCCTCCGTGGTGAAGTACCGGCGTATTCCGATTCCGAGTCGCTGAGGTGCGATAGCCATTTTCATCTCCCATTTCTTCCGATGCCGACACAATGTCTGCTTCCCACGGCGTCGCTCGGGGAAGTCGAGACTACACCCTCAGCCCCCCATAAACCACAATATGTAGTGGTGGAACCACCACGCGTCGCAAGATGCTGTGTCATTACACCACTGTAATTACACGGAGTCAACCCAATTTTGCCCTTTTTCTGAACAACCTCTAATGAAGCCACCATCGCCACACGTCAAGCCTGGAATGGTCGCGTTTTCTCACTAGCCTGACCGGGATGGACGTGGTCCTCGCCCTCGATGCCGGCACCACCGGCGTGCGCTGTGTAGCCTTCGACGACTCCGCACGGGCGCTCGACAGCGCCTACCGCGAGCTGACCCAGCACTTTCCCAGCCCCGGCGAGATCGAGCACGACGCCGCCGAGATCGCCGAGTTGGCGGTGGCGACCCTGCGCGAGGTGGCCACGCGCTCACGCCATCGTGGTGAGCGCGTCGTGGCGCTGGGCATCACGAACCAGCGCGAGACGACGGTGGCCTTCGACCGCGAGAACGCCCACCTGGCCCACCGAGCGCTGGTGTGGCAGGACCGGCGCACCGCAGCGCGTTGCGCCCAGCTCGAACTTGACGGCCACGGTGACCAGGTGCGCGCCAGCACCGGACTTGTGCTCGACGCCTACTTTTCGGCCACCAAGATGCAGTGGCTCCTCCAGCGCGGCGTGCTCGACGCGGCGAGCGCTCCGAGCCTGGCCACCGTCGACACCTGGCTCCTGTGGTGGCTCACGGGCAACGTCGAGGGTGGCGCCTTCGCCACCGAACCATCCAACGCCTCGCGCACCATGCTCATGGACCTGGATACCCTCGACTGGTCGGCGACCATGACCTCGCTCTTCGACGTGCCACGCTCGATGCTCGCCGACATCCGTCCCTCGTCGGCGAACTTCGGAACCGTCAGCGCCGAGGTCGTGCCCGAGCTGGCCGGAGTCCCGATCACGGGCATTCTGGGCGACCAGCAGGCGGCCCTGTTCGGCCAGGCCTGCTTCGAGACCGGCGTGGTCAAGGCCACCTACGGCACGGGCGCCTTCGTGCTCACCAACGCCGGCGACAGTGCGCCGGGGGTTTTTCCCGGACTCCTCACGAGCGTGGCCTGGGACCTGGGCGCCTTCGGCCCGGCCACCTACTGCGTCGAGGGCTCGGCCTTCGTCGCCGGGGCGGCGGTGCAGTGGCTTCGCGACGAACTCGGCTTCGTCGTCAATTCCGACGAACTTGAATCACTCGCCACGAGCGTCCCCGACAGCGCAGGCGCCCAGTTCGTCCCGGCCTTTACCGGCCTCGGTTCGCCGTTCTGGCGGTCCGAGGCCCGCGGGGCGATCATGGGTCTCTCACGCGGCGTGGGACGCGCCCAGATCGCCCGTGCGCTGGTCGAGGCCCTGGCCTACCAGGTACGCGCGATCACCGACGCCTTCGCGGACGCGGGCGTGACGCTGCGCGAGATGCGCGCCGACGGCGGCGCGGCCGCGATGGACCTGTTGATGCAGCTGCAGGCCACCAACTCGCGTCTGACGGTGCGACGCAGTCGTTCGCTCGAGGCGACCGCGCGCGGCGCCGCCACACTGGCGGGCCTGGACATCGGCCTGTGGGGATCGCTCGACGAACTGGCCGCCCTCTGGGAGTACGAACGAGTCTTCGAACCCGGCGACCCGCTCTTCATCGATGCGGGTTACCAGGCGTGGCGTCGCGCGCTCGAGCGCGCCTAGCGCTAGGTTCGTCACCAACGAGGGGGGGCCATGGACACGTACTCAACGAAAGTGCTGCGCGAAGGGTTGGGGTTCGGCGAGTCACCGCGCTGGCACGGCGGGCGACTGTGGTTCTCCGACTTCTACCGCAAGGCGGTGTACTCGGTGCGCGCCGATGGTACCGACGAACGGCTCGAACACCACGTGGAGGCCCAACCGTCGGGGCTCGGCTGGCTCGGCAACGGTGACCTGCTCTGCGTCTCGATGACCGACCACCGCGTGCTGCGCCTGGCCGGCGCCGCCACCGAGACCTGGTCCGACATCAGCGAGTACTGCGGCTTTTGGGCCAACGACATGGTCGTCGCGCCCTCGGGGCACGCCTACGTGGGCAACTTCGGATTCGACCTGGACACCCTGCTCGCCGAACAAGGGCCCGAGGGCCTGCTCGCGACGCCACCACCCACAACGCACCTCGTCGTGCTGGACCCCTCCGGCCAGGTGATACAGGCGGTGCCCGACATGGCATTTCCCAACGGCAGCGTCATCACGCCCGACCGGCGCACGCTGATTGTGGGCGAGACGATGGGGTTTCGCCTCACGGCCTTTACCATCAACGACGACGGCACCCTCGCTGATCGCCGCCTGTGGGCGCAGTTGGACTTCGTGGCCACCGACGGCGCGTGCCTGGACGCCGAGGGCCAGATGTGGGTCGCCAACGCACTCACCAACGAGTGCCTGCGGGTGCGTGAGGGCGGCGAGATCACCGCGCGGGTCACGACCAACCAGCGCGCCTTCGCGTGCATGCTGGGCGGCGACGATCGGCGCACGCTCTACGTGATGACCGCGCCGACCTCGGACCGCTTTCAGATCGCCGGACAGACCCTCGGAGCCATCGAGGCGGCCGAGGTCGCCGTTCCCGGCGCCGGGTGGCCCTAGCCCGCGGCGCCGGGCAACTTGGTGAGCGCCCGGCGCAGTGAGCGCACGGCCTGATGGGTGCGCAGCTCGTTCTCGATGAGCGCGAAGCGCACGTGGCCGTCGCCCCCCTCCCCGAAGCCCACGCCCGGACTGGTGGCGACGTCGGCCTCTTCGATGAGGAAGGTGGAAAAGCCCAGCGAGCCCATGTCGCGATACGGCTCGGGAATCGGGGCCCAGATGAACATCGACCCCTTAGGTGCCACCACCGGCCAGCCAACCCGGTTGAGTCCCTCGATCAGCGTGTCGCGCCGCGACTGGTAGATGGCACGCAGCTGGTCGGGGTAGTCCTGCGCCTCGTTCATCGCCACGATGGCGGCGATCTGAACCGGCTGAAACGTGCCGTAGTCGAGGTAGCTCTTCAACTTGGTGAGGGCGGCAACGATCTCGGCGTTGCCCACGAGGAAGCCCACCCGCCAGCCGGCCATCGAGAACGACTTGGTCAGGGTGTACAGCTCGACGCAGCACTCCTTGGCCCGCGGCACCTGCAGGATCGAGGGTGGCTGGTAGCCGTCAAAGCCGAGGTCCGCGTACGCGAAGTCGTGACAGACGATGATCTCGTGCTCGAGGGCGAAGGCGACGAGACGCTCCATGAACGAGTAGTCGACGCACGCGCTGGTGGGGTTGTGCGGAAATGAGCAGATGATCACCCGTGGCTTGACCACCGCGCCCTCCCAGGCCGCGACCAGTCCGTCGAAGAAGTCGTCACCGGGGGTGCGCTCGCTCGACGCGGGGTCGACCATCGGCACCGTGATCACCGTGGCCCCCGCGAAGCCGGGGCCCGCCAGGTGAATGGGATAGCTGGGCGTCGGCACGATGGCCGCGTCGCCCGGCCCGAGCAGCACCCACATGAGATGGGTGAGTCCCTCCTTGGCGCCGATGGTCGTGACCACCTCGGTCTCGGGGTCCAGGTCGACGTCGAAGAGCTTCTTGTAGCGCGCGGCCATCGCGAGGCGCAGATTCGGGATCCCTCGACTCGCGCTGTAACGGTGATTCTTGGGGTTGTGGGCCGCCTCGGCGAGCTTCTCCACGGCCACGTCGGGACTGGGCAGATCTGGATTGCCGAACCCGAAGTCCACGACGTCGCGACCGGCGCCACGCGCCTGGGCCTTCAGCGCGTTGATCGTGGCGAAGACGTAGGGCGGCAAACCGTTGATGCGACGAAATTCCATCAGCGAAACTTACTTAGTTCGTTCCCGCGGCGCCACTTGGCGAGATCGTCGATGTCCACCTGGGGGCTGAACACGGACCAACTGGCCCCAGCCTCGTCCAGCGCGTCGAGGGTTGCGCCGAGATCCTCGGGCGCGGGACCCGCCCAGCTCACCGGGCCCGCGGCGGCCGCGGCGGCCACTTCCTGGGTCGTGGCATTCCACATGTTGACGGTGGCGCCCAGCGCACGCGCGAGAACGTTGGTCGCGGGTGCGCCCGCGCCGAACCACACCGGCATCACCGGCGTCAACTGACGCGCGGCCTCGGCCATCATGGCGCGGCGCTCGTCGGGCGAACGCCTCGCCAGGCCGTAGGCGTCGTTCTCGGCCACCGAGAGCTTGTCGCCCGTGCCGAGCGCGCCGATCACCCGGTGCGGGGCGAACGCCTCGAGGGTCAAGAACTGCTCGACCAGGTGGGCGGTGCCCACGAGGCCCACGCGGGCCACGAGCGGCCCCACCCACAGCCCCTCGTGCGCGCGGGCCACGCTGGCGAGCAGGGCGAAGGGAGCCAGTGAGGGCCGCTCAGGCGAACCCATCGGCCAGAGGTGGTCGTAGGCGAACACGCCGTCGATGCCCAGCGCGGCGGCCCGGGCGGCCACCTCGAGCGCGTGGTCCGCGCCGGCCTCGAACGTGGGCAGCAGCACGCCCACCCTCATGGGCGCCTCCCCATCGCCACGAGCGCGGCCCCCATCGCACCCGATCGCGGCCCGAACATCGACGGAGTGATCGTGAGTGCAGGGCGAGCGCCGTAGCCCTCGACCAGCGAGCCCAGGTGAGCGCGGGCGCTGGGCAGCACGAAGCGCGACGCTACCGACAGCCCACCACCGATCACGAACTGACCGCAGTCGAGGATCGCCGCCAGGTTCGACAGGCCGAGCGCGAGCCACCAACCCACCTCGTCCAAGAGCTCGAGCGCCTCGTCGAGTCCCTGCGCGGCAGCGCCCGTCACGTCCTCGGGCCGCACCCCTTGGTCACCGGCGCGCGCCGCGAGCACCGGGAGCCTTCCCGCGTGGGCTGCGTCGCGGGCCAGTCGCGCCAGTCCCCCACCCGACGCGTAGCGCTCCCAGCAACCACGCCCCCCACACGCGCAGGCGACCCCGTGCGCGTCGACGACCATGTGGCCGATCTCGCCCGCGAAGCCGCTGCGACCGCGCACCAGGTGACCGTCAGCCACCACCCCGCCCCCGATACCGGTGCCCAGGGTCACCATGACGAAGTCGTTGATGCCACGTGCCGCCCCCCACTCATGCTCAGCCAGGGCCGCGCAGTTGGCGTCGTTCTCGCAGAACACGTTGGGATTGACGAGGGAGCGCCCGAGTTCGGTGCTCAGATCGGCCCCCGAAGCACTCGGGAGGTTGGGGGCGAAGGCCAGGTGCCCGTCGCGTCGCATCATGCCGGGCAGGCCCACCCCCACCGGCACGTCGGCGCCCACGAGTCCGCAGCGCGAGGCGAGCTCGCGCACCTGGTCGCTCAGCACTGAGGCGGTGGCCGCCCCGGGTCGAGACTGCGCGTCGTGGGGCGTCGCGCACTGGATCTCGTCCAGGACGCGCCCGTCGCTCGCCACGACCAATGCGAGCGCCTTGGTGCCCCCGACATCGATGCCGATCGCGATTTCGCTCATCGAAACGACTCGGCGCGTGCCTTCAACTCGCTGAGCGCCTGGGACTGGATCCGCTGGGCCGCGCGCGACTTCACGAACGTGGGGATTGGCACCCCGAGTTCCACCTCCAGGTCGTAGGTGACCCGAGTGGCGTCCCCGACCGCCTCGAACCGGTACTGCCCGTGGAGCGATTCGGCGAGATCCCCATCGGTCTGGGTCCAGTTCAACTCCTCGGGGGCCCGGCTGTAGTCATAGCGCAGGGTGTAGCTCGTCGAGCGTCCGAAGGCGGCCGCGCGAAAGGCGACGTCAAGCGCGCGTCCGGCCGTGTCGCGATCGAGTATCTCGACGTACTTCAGTTCGCTCACCCACTCGCCGTAACGGGCGAAGTCGGTGACCACCTCGTAGACCACATCAACGGGTGCGCGAACCACTATCGACTCCGTTGCCCGTTGCGCCACGGCACCTCCTCTGCGATCCACACTAGAGCAGGCGGGTGGACGCCTCGAAGTGATCAAAGGGGGCGAGGCCCTCGCCGAGGCGCGCCGCGAGCGAGTCCCACTGGAACCGTTCGACCGCAACCTCCCTCGCCCTCGCGGCGAAGCGTCGTCGCAGCTCGTCGTCGCCAGCCAGTTGCTCGATCGCTCGCGCCAACGCCCGAGCACTGCGTGAGTGATCAAGCACGATCCCGGTTTCCCCATCGAGCACCGCCTCGTGACTGCCGCCCGAGCGGCCCGCGATCTGGGCCACCGAGCAGGCGGCCGCATTCAAGAAGACGATGCCAAAGCCCTCCTGCTCGAGGCCCATCCACCGACCGCGACAGTCCATGACCATGATGTCGCTCGCCCCCAGCCAGGCGGCCACCCGGTCGTCGGGCACGCGACCTTCGAAACGCACCGGCGCGCCCAGCTTGGTGGCCAGCCGCTCGAGGCGCTGGCGATCGCGCCCCGAACCACCGATGCTGACCTGGAGTTGCAGCGACCGCGGCACCAGGGCGCTGGCGCGAATCAGCGTGTCCATTCCCTTTCGCGGCACCAGTCGCGAATAGGAGCTGACGAGCAGTGCGTCATCGGCGACGCCCATCGCCTCGCGCACGCGGCGACGCTCGTCGTCCGGCGCCGGACGAAACTGCGCGGTGTCCACACCAGGGGGGATCTGGATGACCGGCGGCATGAACTCGGCCGCGTTGCGTCGCGCCTCGGCTTCGGGGTAGCTGCCCGCGCACACCGCGACGCTGGCGTGGCGCAAGACGTGGCGCATCGACGAGGCGACGAGTGGCAGTCGGGCGGGAATCGTCACCTCGGCGCCATGGAGTATCACGCCGTAGGGGCGTGAGAGGGTGGGCCCGAGCAGACCGAGTGGCCACGCAGGGTCGATCAGCACCAGGTCGGGATCGTGGCGCGCAATGGCGGCCTCGATGGCGGCACGCGCCTTGGGGGTGGGCAGGAACAGCGTGGACTCGGCGACTCGCTCCACCACCAACTCCTCGGCGCGGTCAAAGGCCGCCGCGTCCGCGTGCGACGACGCCGTGAGCACGGTGGCGCGGCCTGGCTCCAGCCGTCGCCACAACTCGTGCAGATAGACCTGGATACCTCCGGTCTTGGGTGGAAAGTCATTTGTCACCAACAGGTGGCCCGCCATGACCCACCACGCTAGTCACGCTCAGTACGCGCTGGACCCGTCCCCCGAAGCCGAAGCCGAAGCCGAAGCCGAAGCCGTTCGGTAGCGCAGTCGCGGGATGAGCCGCTCGGCGGCGAAGAGTTCCACGACTTCCGCGTCGCTCGAGGTCATCTCGAGAGCTTCGGGCGGGCCGTCCAGCACGAAGCTCACGAGGCAGTCCTCGCAGTCGGGCGTCGCTCGACGCACGCAGTCACTACAGCTGATCGACAACTCAATTCCGTTTCGCATGTTGGCGCCTTTCCTCTCCAACCACTCTGGTCCGAGGGTGTGACACCTCAGCGGGTGACGAAGCGCGCGATCTCCGACGCGACCTGGGCGGGCGAGAACACGACGCCCTCGGTCAGCACCTGCTCGAGTTCGGGATCGACCAAGACGTAGAAGGGCGCCGAGCGCAGGTCGAGCGCAGTCCACAGCCCGGGCGCCGCCACTACCGGTCGGCGCGCGCCCCGCCACTCGGACGCCTCGTCGCTCGTAGCGGTGATCAGCACGAGATCCAGTCCGTCGAATTCCTCCAGCGCGGCCGCCACGAACTCGCGACAGCCGTCGCACGAAGTCTTGAGCGCGACCACGAGCGTGGGACCCGCGAGGGTGCGCGTGAACTCGAGGCCATCGGCATCGCGTCCGGAGAACGACGTGGGCGCGCGTCGCGGACGAGGGTTGTCGAAGGAGTGCGCGCGAAAGTCGGACGTCACTCGGGCTCGGTGACCTCTTCGACGCCGCGTCCGTGACCGCACCAGCGGCACGACACCGATTCGACGGTCTTGCTCAGGATCTCGGGCTCCTCGATGGAGAGCTCACCTCCCACGGTGAAATGGTGGAAGGAGCGCACCGACGTCGTTTCCACGACGTCGAAACGAGTCAAATTTCCGCACGCGGTGCATCGGTATCGAGTAGTCACGCCCATCACGGTACCGCCTTTTGGGCGAAGTCCAATCGCGTCAGCGTACGTGGCGCGGCGCTCGCGGTGGGGACCAGAGGTTCGGCGGAACGGGATCCTCGAACTCGAACACGGTGTCGAATGCCGCCTCGTCCCATCGAGCCTGCAGCCGCTCACGGTCGATGAGGCGACACAGCGCCGCCGGATGACGAACCCGCCCAACGACTATCGATCCCGACGCCGTCTCCAGCACGACGATGCCTCGGCGCGACAATCGCTCGTGCAGTCGCTGTTCGACCCTCGTCGCGATCACGTCGCGAAGCTCTATGGAGGTCGTGAAGTGGTTCACGACTCCGCCCTCCACGACGACGCGCTCTGAAGTGACGTGGACCTTGTGCGAACGCCAGCGCCACAGGCGCGTCAGGGTCACCACCAGACCCGGACTGGACAGCGTCAACAACAAGAACCAGTGGTGCGCCTGCACGAAACTCCAGCGACCGACACCGTACTGCACCACAATGACCGCGGTGAGGAAAGCGAAGCCGGGACGCACGAACCCACGACCCACCGGCGTCACCGAGATGACGCGGACCTCGTTCTCGCGCAGCACCAAACGTCGAGCCATAACTACAAGGCTAAAGACTTTTGGGGCAACGTCCACACTTCTTCACAAAGATGTCACGCGACTCACTCAGCCACGTTGCGAGTACACCTAGACGTTGCGCATCTGGTTCGCCGCCATCGCGAAGTACTCAGCCATCTCGCGGTACTGATCGTCGCTCAACTCGTCGCGCACGCTCGCCAGCGCCGACGTCATTGCGTCCAGCCACGCGTCACGGGCGGCTTTGGTGATGCGAAACGGTGCGTGGCGCATCCGCAGTCGAGGGTGTCCCCGCTCGCTCTGATACAGCGCAGGGCCGCCCCAGTACTGCGCGAGGAAGAGCGCGAGGCTCCGCTTTGATTCAGTGAGATCCTCGGGATACATCGAGCGCAACAGCTCGCTCGCCTCCACCGAGACATAGAACGCATCCACCAAACGGTCGAAGAAGGGCTGGCCGCCAACTTGGTCGTAGAGAGTCTCATCCACGAACTCACGCTAGATGGTGTGCTCTAGACTTGTGCGAGCCCTCACGGGCACGCGGGTGTAGCTCAATGGTAGAGCTCCAGCCTTCCAAGCTGGCCATGCGGGTTCGATTCCCGTCACCCGCTCTCCACGTCTTCCGCAACACTCGATTGGTTGCAGGAGCTTTCCATACCACCAGAGATGTCAGGGACGTCGATGCACTCGCCGTGGCTCGCGCACTTGAGACTTCTTTCGGTGGAAGAGCGGCATCGCAGTAGGCGCAGTGCGGTTGGATCTTGAAACCCGTCCAGTCATGAGAATTGAGTCGAGTCCGGAGCACGGGAGGGAACCGTTTCGCAAACCATTGATATCGCGGGCCCGTCGCCGCAGGAATGCAACCTCACACTGGCGAATTGGAGAAGTGAGTGGTTCAGGCGTTATCGATACGAAATGGTGACAACCCCGAGATCAACGAATGCCTTCTCATCGGCGGTCACAAGCGATCGACCAGATGAAAGGGCCGTAGCGGCGATGATCAAGTCATGGGCACCTCGAGGTCGCCCTTGCCTACGGACGATGACAAGAAGTTGGGCTTGAGATCTAGCAACTGCAAGGTCGTAGTCCAGAATGGGAATCGACGCCACCACTTCATCGAGAAGTTCCATTCTACGACGCCTGGTCCTTCCAGTTGCCAACTCGGCGCCCACTTGAACTTCCGCAACCGTTATGGCGGCGATTGCGACATCGTCCTCATCCGCAATGACGTCATCAAGATTGAATTGCGACCGCTCGGTATCGATCAAGAAAGTTGTGTCAAGAATCAGACGAGTCAGAATCGCTCCTCAGCGACGACGAGCTCACGCATTTGCTTCAGCGACTCCATCCACTGGGCATCCGCTGGATGCCGACTCAAGAGAGACTTCACATCCGACCCGAGGCCGTGAGCAACAGGCTCGATATGGGCCACGGCTCGGCCACGACGAACAATCGTGATCCGCTCCCCCCTGTGCTCGACAGCGTCGAGCAATTCGGCAAAGTTTCTTGCTGCATTAGTAGCACTGATTTCCGTCACTAAATCAGATTATCAGATATTGGTGTCGGAAGCCCGACGTGACAAAAGTGGGCTCTCCTGCCGTTCAAGTGGGTAGTTCCGGGCGCTGACCGCTGAGTGTGAGTCGGGCCAGGGCGATCAGCGCGTTCACGTTGTGGAACCCGAAGGCTCGTCGAGTGATGAGACGGATCTTCGTGTTGAACGACTCGA
>DATKTZ010000047.1:0-108819 GCA_035530815.1 Acidimicrobiales bacterium | reverse complement strand
TTCTTCGCCGTCGCGCGAACTCCCAGACCCTGGGAAATCACCGACGCCACAATCACCTGGTTCTTGACCACGACACACCTCCACCGAGGTGTTCACTATGTCGCGACAGATCCGTTTACTATCTCGTGAAGGAAGAGACTGCCGGGGGCACCAAAGGGCCGATGCGGGTCCCGTGCCGAGTGGCGCGACCGATCTGGCAATTGGTGCGCGCCGCGATCGAGCGCTAGACACGTGACGTGGTCACCTCGCCCAACCGACGTGAGAGCACTCGCGACGTCCCGAGTGCCTTCGACGACCTCGCGTCGCGCTACGACGAGTGGTACGACAGCCCGCTCGGGGCGAGGATCTTCGCGCTCGAATGTGCATGCCTCGCGCCGCTGCTCGCATCTACGGCGCACCCGCGCCTGGAGATCGGCGTGGGCTCGGGCCGCTTCGCTCAGGCGCTCGAACTCGACGTCGGCGTCGACGTCGCCGCGGCACCCCTCGAGTTGGCCGCGGCGCGATCGGTCCACGTCGTGCGCGCTGACGCGCGTCAACTGCCCTTCGTATCGGGCTCGTTTGGGGCCGTGGCCGCGGTCATGACCTTGTGCTTCGTCGACGATCCCGTCGCGCTCGTGGCGGAGGCACGTCGCGTCCTATTCCCCGGCGCCACCCTGGTGCTCGGCACCATCCGGGCCGACAGCGCGTGGGGCGAGGCGTACCAGTCGATGGGTCGCGCGGGCCACGCCTTCTACCGCGACGCCCACTTCTTCACGCTCGCCGAGACGATCGAGTTGGTGACCGGCCAGGGCTTCGAGGTCGTGGCGAGTCACTCCACGCTCGTCGGCGGCCCCGAGGCCGAGCTGGACGTCGAACGCGTCCACCGGGGCGCCGCGCGCGGGGCAAGTTTCGTCGCACTGGGCGCCGTGTGCCCCCAACGCCCGCGCACGTCACCACGACCACATCGCTAGGGGACATCGCGCCGCGCCGCGAGCCACGTGCCGGGCGCCACCCACACGGCAAATGGACGGGTGAGCCGCTAGGAAACCACGATCATGCGCACGGTGTCGGTGATTGAGGCACCACCCGAGGCCGAGCCCGCCATGACCACCACGGTGTCACCCGGTTTGGCGAGGCCCGAGAGTCGCATCTGGGTCACCGCGAACTCACACAGCTCATCGATGTCGGTGGCGGGCGAGAGGTACACCTCCTGGACGCCCCAGGAGCTGCGCAGTTGCAAGGCAGTGACCTCGCTCGGGGTGATCGCCACGATCGGCATGGGGGGACGAAAGCGCGAGATCGCCCGTGCGGTGGTACCCGAACGGGTGCACGCGACGATGGCGACCGCGTTCTCCTCGGTCGCGGCCCGCCACGCCGCGCCCGTAACCGCCGCGGTGATGCGTGTGGTCTGGTTCCCGGTGCCGACGATCTGCTGGACGCCGAGCGACGCGCCCCACTTCATGTAGTCAAAGGACTCCTCGGCGCGGCGCAAGATACGGTCCATGGTGACCACCGTGCCCACCGGGTCGTCGCCGATCGCGGTCTCGCCGCTCAACATGACGGCGCTGGCCCCGTCGAACACGGCGTTGGCGACGTCGGTCACCTCGGCGCGCGTGGGGACCTGCGCGTGGGTCATCGATTCGAGCATCTGAGTCGCCACCACGACGGGCCGGGCGTAGCGAATGCCGTGGAGCACGATCGTCTTCTGCAGATGCGGCACCTCCTCGATGGGCATGCGCACGCCCAGGTCACCGCGCGCCACCATGATCGAGTCCGACACCGCGATGATCTCGTCGAGGTTCGCGACCCCTTCGGCCGTCTCGACCTTGGCCATGATCATCACGTCGTCACGCGAGAGCACCGAGCGGGTCGATACGACATCGAAGGCCGATCGCACGAACGAGACGGCCAGGATCTCGAAGGACTCATCACGTAACGCCTCGAGTCGGACGCGGTCCTCGGCGGTCGGCAGACGGTCGTTCAGGATCGACGACGGGAGCGAGAGACCGGGCTTACCCGTGACCATGCCACCCGAGCTGACCACGGCGTGCGCGCTGGCCCCGGCGCGCGTGACGTCGAGCGACACCCCACCGTCGCCGATGTGGATCTTGTCGCCCAAGCGCAGCAGCGAGAGCACGTCATGACGCTCGACGACGATGCGCGTTGCGGTCGACTCCTCGCCCAGTGCTTCAACGAGTTCTACCTGATCACCAGAATTAAGTGCCACCGGATTCGTGCCGAAGGAGCCCGCTCGGATCTTGGGTCCGGGAATGTCGATGAGCAGCGCCACGTCGGGTGCCAGCGAGCGGATCCGGCGCATGCGCGCCACCCCCGATGCGACGTCGCCGTGGGCGAAGGAAAGGCGAAATACATCGACGCCCGCATCGACCAACTCCTTGATGACCTCGTCGCTGTCCGACGCTGGTCCGATTGTGGCAACGATTCGCGTGCGCCGCACGAGCATCCCTTCATCGCTTTAGCAAAGTCTACGAGATTTCAACTTTCGGATTCGTTCGTGCTCGTCTCGTAAAAGGTTGTCGGGGGTTGGGTCAAAGGTCACTGTCTGGGCGAGTAGGGCATTTGGTCCTGCAAGTCGAGGAGTACAGTACGAAATAGGTCTTGCCCGCACTCCAACATCGCGCGGCAATGCCAAGTCGAGGTGTATTGAAGGAGGAGGCTGCGTGGAGCCTACGAACGATCAGGACCCGAGTTACTACCACCGAGTCGTCGACTGTCAATGGGCCTGCCCCGCGCACACCAACGTTCCCGGCTACATCAGGTTGATCGCCCAAGGCCGGTTCGACGACGCGTACCTCTTGAATCGCCAGTCCAACGTCTTTCCGGGCGTACTCGGACGCACCTGCGACCGCCCGTGCGAGCCGGCGTGTCGACGCGCACGGGTCGACGGCAGTCCCGTGGCGATCTGTCGGCTCAAGCGCGTCACCTCGGACCTGAAGGGCGATATCGCCGAGCGACTCCCGCAGGCCCCCGAAGCCAAGAACGGTAAGCGCATCGCCTGCATCGGCGCCGGCCCCTCGTCACTGACGGTGGCCAATGATCTGATGCCGTTGGGGTACGACATCGTCATGTTCGAGCAGTTCGCCAAGCCCGGCGGCCTCATGCGCACGAACATCCCCGAGTTCCGTCTGCCCGACAAGGTGCTCGACGATGAGACCGGGGTCATCTTGGACATGGGCGTTGAGATCCGCTACAACACGCCGGTCACGAGCCTTCACCAGTTGCTCGACGAGAAGTTCGATGCCATCTTCGTCGGCGTGGGCGCGCCACGTGGCAAGGAGCTTGAACTTCCCGGACGTCACGACGAGGATGAGTCGCACATTCACATCGGCATCGACTGGTTGGAGTCGGTCTCGTTCGGCCACGTCACCGAGATCGGCCGAAAGGTCCTGATCATCGGCGTGGGCAACACGGCCATGGACTGCTGTCGCACCTCGCGACGCCTGGGCGCCACCGAGATCAAGGTCATGGCGCGGCGTCCCCGCGAGTACTTCAAGGCCTCGGCGTGGGAGCTGGAGGACGCCGAGGAAGAGGGCGTCGAGATCGTGGTGAACCACGCTCCCAAGCGCTTCGTTGTCGAGGACGGCCGACTCGTCGCCATGGAATTCGACGTGGTCGAGTGGGACGAGGGGGCCCGCCACTCAACCGTGCTCGACACGGTGATCGTGCCCTGTGACGACGTCATCTTGGCCATCGGCCAAGAGAACGCGTTCCCCTGGATCGAGCGAGATCTGGGTATGGAGTTCGGTGAGTGGGACGTCCCCGTGGTCGACGAGTTGACCATGCAGTCGACGCTGCCGGGCGTCTTCTTCGGCGGCGACGCGGCCTTCGGACCCAAGAACATCATCTGGGCCGTCGCGCACGGACACCAGGCCGCCATCTCCATCGACAACTACTGCAACAATGTCGCACTCGACGAACGGCCCCCGCTCGGCATGAGCCTGGTGAGCCAGAAGATGGGCATGACCGAGTGGAGTTATCACAACGACTACAACCCCTCGCCACGCCAGAAGATGACCCACGTCGAGTTGACCCGCCGTTTCGAGTCACTCAACCTGGAGGTGGAGCTGGGCTTCACCGCCGAACAGACCGCCCGCGAGGCCCAGCGTTGCCTCAACTGCGACGTGGAGACTGCCTTCACGGCGTCGCTGTGCATCGAATGCGACGCGTGCATCGACATCTGTCCGGTGCAGTGTCTCACCATCACCCGCAACGGCGACGAGGCGGATCTCCGCGAGCGGTTGTCGGCGCCCTCACCCAACCTCGACCAGCCTCTCTTCGTCTCGGGATCGCTCCCCCAGACCGGCCGGGTCATGGTGAAAGACGAGAACGTCTGTGTGCACTGTGGCCTGTGCGCCGAGCGCTGCCCCACCTCAGCCTGGGACATGGCGGAGTTCGACCTCGAGATTCCCTACGCCACGACCTCCAGCATTCTTCGGATCCCGGTGCGCGCGGCGCGCACGACCACTTCAGACGTGAGGAGCTAATCAATGTCGATCGACATCGCCCAGAACACCACCACGAAGGTGAACGACTTCGCCGTGAAGCTCGCCAACGTCAACGGCACCGGATCGGCGAGCGCGAACAGCCTCTTGATGCAGGCCATCTTTCGAATGGGGATCCCGGTGTCGGGCAAGAACCTGTTCCCCTCGAACATCCAGGGCCTGCCCACCTGGTACGAGATCCGCGTCAACAAGTTGGGCTACACGGCACGGGCCCTCGACTACGACCTCATGGTCGCCATGAACTCGCAGACCTACGCCCAAGACATCGACGACGTGCGCCACGGCGGCTACGTGCTCTACGACTCGTCGTGGCCGCTCGGCCCCGAGTTGGCGCGCGAGGACGTGACCTTCCTCGGCGTTCCCCTCGCGCACATGTGCATCGAGCATTTCGTTGCGCCGCGCGAACGGATCCTGATGAAGAACGTCGCCTACGCGGGCGCCGTGGTCGCCCTGCTCGGCATCGATGCCGACATCGTCGGCCAGTTGCTCTCGGAGACCTTCTCGCGCAACGAGCACCTGCGCGAATCGAACCAGAAGGCGCTACGCCTGGGCTACGACTACGCGATGGCCAACTTCGAGTGCCCGCTGCCGTTTCACGTCGAGCCCATGGACGAGACCGGTGAGTCGATCCTGATCGACGGCAACACCGCCAGCGCGCTCGGCTGCCTCTACGCCGGCGCGACCGTGGCGGGATGGTACCCGATCACCCCGGCCACCGCGGTCATGGACAACTTCACCCGCCTGTGCGCGCGATACCGGCGCGTCGAGGTGCCCGGGGAGACGCCCGACGCACCGGTGACCTACCAGAACAACTACCTGATCATCCAGGCGGAGGACGAGATCGCCGCCATCGGCATGGTGCTTGGCGCCTCGTGGAGCGGCGCGCGGTCCTTCACCTCCACCTCGGGACCAGGCATCTCGCTCATGAACGAGTTGCTCGGCCTCGCGTACTACACCGAGATTCCCGCGGTGATCATCGACGTCCAGCGCACGGGCCCTTCGACCGGCATGCCTACGCGCACCCAACAGGCCGATCTCATGTTGTGTGCGTACGCCTCGCACGGCGACACCAAGCACATCCTGCTGTTCCCGAAGGATCCCGCCGAATGCTTCGACTTCGCGGTGCAGGCCTTCGACCTGGCCGAGCACTTCCAGACCCCGGTGTTCATGCTGAGCGACCTGGACATCGGCATGAACGACTGGGTCGTGCCCAAACTCACCTGGGATGACGAGCACGTCTTTGACCGCGGTCGGGTCATAGGCGACGAGGAGCTCAAGGGCATGGCCGAGTTCTTCCGCTACGCGAACGAGGACGCCGACCACGTCACCGCACGCACGCTTCCGGGCTCGGACTCCAAGGGCGCCTACTTCGTGCGCGGCTCGGGCCACGACCAGTTCGGCCACTACACCGAGAACCCGGACGAGTACCAGCAGGTCGTCGACCGCCTCCTCGCCAAGCACGCCTCATCGGCGGGCCACGTGCCCGCGCCGATCCTCGAACGGCGGCCCGGGGCGACGATTGGCGTGATCACGTTGGGCAGCTGCGACCTCGCGGTGCGCGAGGCGCTCGACCAACTGAACGAGTTCGGAATCGTCTGCGACTACATGCGAGTGCGCGGCTTCCCCTTCGTCAGCGACGTGCGCGAGTTCGTCGAGAGCCACGAGCACTGCTTCGTCGTCGAACAGAACCGCGACGCCCAGCTTCGCTCGCTGATCTCGCTCGAGACCGGCACCGCGATAGAGAACATCAAGTCCGTGCTCGCCTACGGCGGATTCCCGCTTAGCGCGCGTCAAGTTGTGGACAGCATCACGAGCCAACTGGAAGGTTGATTATGCCCTCGATCACCAAGCCACTCATCCCCCTGGCCCCCCTCGCCAAGAACGAGCTGGGCCTCACGATCCGTGACTACGAGGGCGCGATGTCGACCCTGTGCGCGGGCTGCGGACACGACTCGGTCACCGCGGCGATCACCCACACCTTCTGGGAGCTGTCGACGCCTCCGCACATGATCGCCAAACTCAGCGGCATCGGCTGCTCGTCCAAGACGCCGACCTACTTCGTACGCGGGGCCCACGGCTTCAACTCGGCGCACGGCCGCATGGTCACCATCGCGACCGGGGCCTACGCCGCGAACCGCGAGCTCACCTACCTCGGCATCTCGGGCGACGGCGACTCACTGTCGATCGGGCTCGGCCACATGGCCCACGCGATCCGACGCAACGTGAAGATGGTCTACGTCATCGAGAACAACGGCGTCTACGGACTCACCAAGGGACAACTCTCGGCGTCGGCCGACATCGGCACGCGCCCGAAGAAGGGCGACGCCAACATCATCGCGCCCAT
Organism: Acidimicrobiales bacterium; assembly: GCA_035530815.1. Lineage (GTDB taxonomy): Bacteria > Actinomycetota > Acidimicrobiia > Acidimicrobiales > RAAP-2 > RAAP-2. The sequence goes on along the minus strand of DATKTZ010000047.1, from coordinate 101,973 downwards.
CGACCCCATCATGCTGGGACTCTCCATGGGCGCGACCTTCCTGGCGCGCGGCTTCTCGGGCGACAAGGAGCAGCTGATCCCGATCCTGAAGGCGGCGGTCGCGCACAACGGACTGGCGCTGATCGACGTGATCTCGCCGTGCGTGACCTTCAACGATCACGAGGGCTCGACCAAGAGCTACCGGTTCATGCGCGAACACGAGGTGAAAGAGGTGGTCGCGGACTTCGTGCCGATGCGGCGCGAGATCCAGGCGTCGATTCCCAGCGACGGCACCCGCGTCGTGCCCATGCACGACGGCAGCATCGTGCGGTTCCGCTCGGTGCCCGAGGACTACGACCCCCACGACCGCTCGCGCGTCGAGGAGTACATCCGCGAGCGCCAGACGAGGGGTGAGATCGTCACCGGTCTGCTCTACGTCGACGAGTCGGCCCAGACGCTGCACGAAATGGGCAACACGCCCGCCCAGGGCCTCATCAAGTTGCCCTTGTCGGAGTTGTGCCCGGGCGCGGCCGAGCTCGATGCGCTCCAGGAGGACTTCCGCTAGGAGCGCACGGGCACCACAACGTCGGCCCCGTCGATGTCCACGACGCGCAGTTTCATGCCGTAGCACTCGCCCAGTTCAGGCGCTCGCACGACCTCGGCCGCACTCGCGTCGAGCACCACGCGCCCGCGATCCAACAAGACGAGCCGGTCAGCGAACTGACCCGCGAGCGTGAGGTCGTGCAGTGTCGCCACGACGGTGAGCCCGCACTCGTTGACCTCGGTGCGGAGCAGCTCGAGCAGCTCCATCTGGTGGCGCAGGTCCAGACCCGTAATGGGCTCGTCGAGCACCATCACCATCGTCGACTGGGCCAGAGCGCGACCGAGCACCATGCGCTGGCGCTCGCCGCCGGACAGGGTGAGGACGTCGCGCTCGGCGAACGGGTCGAGCGCCAGGCGCTTGAGCACCGAGTCGACGACCGCGCGATCGCTCGCGCTCGCCGAGCGGAACAGTCCGTGGTGCGCCGTGCGCCCGAGCGACACGTAGTCGAGCACGCTCATGCCCGCGGGCACCTCGGGGTGCTGGGGCACGAGCGAGACCGCGCGCGCGCGCTGGCGCTCGCTGAGCGAAGCCAGGGGCTGGCCGCCGATGCTGATCGAGCCCGCGTGGGGCCGTCGCAGTCCCGCGACGGACTCGACCAGCGTCGTCTTGCCGGCCCCGTTGGGTCCCACGATGGTGCACCAGGTACCTGCCTCGATGTCGAGCGACACACCATCGAGCAAGAGCGTCGAACCGACGCGCACGCTCAACTCGCGTACCCGCACGGCAGTCATTGCAGCACCCGACGACGCAGGTTCAAGATGACCACGAACACCGGTGCGCCCACGAGCGCGGTCACCACCCCGATTGGCAATTCGGACGGTGCGAGCACCGTGCGCGCGATCGTGTCCGAGAACACGAGGAACGCGGCACCGAAGGCCACCGAGATCGGCAGGATCCGGCGGTACGAGGTTCCCACCAGCAGGCGAACGATGTGCGGGACGATGATGCCCACGAAGCCGATCAGCCCGACCGCCGAGACCACCGCCGCGGTGCCGAGCGAGGATGCCGCCACGACGATGAGTCGCACCCGTTGGACCGGCAGACCGAGCGAGCGCGACTCGTTCTCGCCCACGCTCATCACGTCGAGGGCGCGCCCCGCCGCCACGCAGACCGCGACGCAGCCCACGACGTAGGGCAGCACCATATCCACCGTGTGCCAGTTGGCGGTGGCCAGCGAACCGAGCAGCCAGATGTAGACGCGCGCGATCGAATTGGACGACGACTGTTGCAGGTAGGTCTGCACGCTGGTGAGTAGCGACGACACCGCGACGCCGGCCAGGATCAGCGTCGAGGCGTTCGAGCGCAGCCCGTGCCCGCCGAGCAGCCAGGTGACCAGCACCGCGACCATGGCCCCGACGAAGGCGAGCAGCGGCGTCCAGGTCGGCGTCGCGACCCCGCCGCCCACGTTGACGATCGCGAAGGTCGCACCGAGGCCCGCCCCCGCGGCGACGCCCAGCAGGTACGGGTCCGCGAGCGGGTTGCGGAACACCCCCTGGTAGGTGCCACCCGCCACGGCCAGCATGGCCCCGGCCAGGAGGCCGAGGACCAGGCGCGGAGCGCGCAGCTGCCACACGATGGTGGACTGCAACGGACTCAACGTGCTGTGGCCCAGACCCACGTGGCTGAACAGGTCGCCAACCACCCGTCCCACGCCCATCGGCGTGGGACCGATGACCAACCCACCGACGACACTGGCGCACAGCGCCACGAGGGTGCACAGCGCCACGATCGCCACGCGCCGTCTCGTCGGTGGGTTGGTCACGCCATCATCCCCAGAGGGATTGGTCGTGCAGCACTGTGCGCACCGCGTCGGTGAGCCGGTTCATCAGCACCGCCAGCCGTGGTCCCCACCTCGAGGCGACGTCGTCGTTGAGGCCCACCACGTGGTGGTGTACGACCGCGCTCACGCTCGAAAAGCCCGGGCGTTGGGCGAGCGTCGCCGCCGAGGCCTGGCAACACTTGGTATCGGCGAGCAGGATCAACTGGGGATTCGAGCTGATGATGTACTCCGAATTGAGCTGGGGGTAGCCCGCGTCCGCGCTGGTGGACTGCGCGTCGGCGATGTTCACCAGTCCCAGCGACTTCAAGAGCGAACCGACGAAGGTCGTACTCGTGAGCGAGTAGTACGTCGGGTCGAGCTCGTAGTACACGTTGATCACCTTCTTGGGGTGCGGCGCGATCGAGGCGACGTCGCGGGTGATCGTGGTCGCGATGTGCGAGACGAGCTTCGCCGCAGCCCGTGCGTGCCCCGTCAGGGCGCCCAACTGGCGCATCTGCGCGTACGCGCCGGCGAGGGTCGCCGGGGCGTCCTGCTCGACGACCTTGATGCCCAGCGCACGCAACTTCTCCTTGATGGAGTTGGCGTCGTAGGAGATGATCACCAGATCGGGCTTGGTGGAGGGGTGCGTGGCGGTGCGCGGGCAGATGCCGATCACCGACTCGACGCTCGGATTGAGCGCATCGATGCGCTTGCTCGCGGGCGGCAGACCCTTGGTCGGGTAGTTCGAATCCTTGTCCACCGCCCTCACCTGCGGCCCGGCGCCGATGGCGTAGAGGGTTTCGGTGGCGCTGGGCGAGAGCGACACAACGCACTGGGGGGCGCGTCGCGGCGAACTCGCCGAAGCCCCCGAGAGGCTGAGCAGTGGGAACGCCAGGGCACTCGTGACGAGTGCGACGACGATTCGACGTCGGAACAACATGGATATCTCCTTTCCGTCGAAGTTGGGGGGCGACGGATGGATATCCGAACGACCGCTCCTTACCTCGAGAGCTGTCTTTCACTTCTCCTCGCCGCAGGCGACCTGGCTACGTGGGCTTCTCGCGAAGGCCACTTACAGTTGCGGGACAGCGTTGGAATCGCACCAACTTCGCTGCCGCGAGGCACCCGTGACCTTACCGCATTCGCGCCCGGCGGTGTTCAGCGCGTCAGCTCGTAGAGGCGGCCGTGGGCGAGCTCCCAGTGGTGGGTCACCACGTCGCTCTCCAGCTCGCGGTGCGAGACGATGATCATGATGGCGTCGCGATAGGCGTGACCCAGGGTCTTGAGCAACTCGATGGCACCGGCCTCGTCGAGACCCTCGGTCGGCTCGTCAAAGACCACCACCGGACGCCGGGCGAGCAGCTCGCGAGCCACGCCGAGACGGCGGCGCTCGCCTCCCGAGAGAGCGCTGCGCGCGCCACCGAGCGGCGTGGCGAGGCCCTCGGGCAGCGCGGACAGCAGTGCGTCCAGGCCCACGAGCCGACACACCTCGATCAGCTCGTCGTCGCTGGCCCGGGCTCGCGCGATGCGCAGGTTGCCGGCGAGCGTCGTGGCGAACACGTGGGGCTCGTCATCGCAGAGGCCCACGTAGTCGCGGACCCGCTCGGAACCGAGGAGCGGGTACGCGCGCTGCGAGAGCGCCAGCTCGCCCAGTGTCGGGTCGATGAAACGGGCCACCAGGCGAGCCAAGGTCGACTTGCCGACGCCGCTCGGACCCCGCAGAGACACGCGGTCCCCCGCCACCAGGTGGATCCACACGTCGCGCAGCACCTGGGTCTCGTCGTAGTGGTGCCACAGCGCGGTGGCGAGCAGGTTGACCGGACCATCGGGTAGCGTCGCGGGCGACTCGGGCTCGCGCACCGGCGACGCGAGGGCCGACAGGCTCTCCAGGCGCGACAGCGCGGCCCGGTCACCGCGCAGACCCACCAGCCCCGGCGCGAGTGAACCAAGCATCTCGAGCGCGGCGACGCTGAGCAGCACCGGCACCGCGAGCAACGCCACGCCGATCGAACCGTGGCGCAACGCCGCGGCGCTAAGCCACAGCGCGACGATGGCCGAGCCCGCCGAGGTGACGCTGGCCGCCGCGCCCAGGGCGCCACGCACGCGGGCCGCGCGGCGACGGGCGTGGTCCACGCGCGTCTCGAGCATCGCCATGCGACCCTCCAGGCTCGGGGCCATGGCGTTCATCACGTACTCGTCGCCGCCGTGCACCGCGTGCTCGACGAGGCGAACCATGAGCGCTCGCGCGTCGTCGAGCTCACGCTCGCTGCGCTCGCCCCAGCGCGCGCCCAGCGCGGGCAACATCAGGCCCACGAGCAGGGCCACGGCCAACGACAGTGCCGTCCACGGTGCGACCAATCCCGACACGACCACCGTCGCCACGCCGGCCAGCGTGCTCGTGATCAGCGGTCCCGCCATTGCGCTCAGCAGGTCCTGCACCCGCTCCACGTCGCGCACCACGAGGTCCACGGCGTCGGCGCTGCGCGGTCCGAGACCCGCCGGCACGAGCCGCTCGAGGGTCGCGGCCAGGTGCGCGCGCACGTGGCCCATCATCGACAGCGCCGCGCGGTGGGTCTGGGTGCGCTCGAGGTAGCGGCCAGCCGCCTTGGCGAGCGCGAAGAGTTGCACCAGGCCCATGGGCACGCTCAGCGCCAGCACGGCCGGGCGCTGCGCGGCGCGCACGATCAACCACGCCGAGGTCCCCGCGAGGCCCACCGTCGAGAAGCTCACGAGCACCCCCGCCCACAGCGCACGAAGCACCGCGCGCCGTTCGCGACTCAACGATCCGGCCAGCAGGCCCTCACGCGCGCGCGTGGTCCACCGCCGTTCTTGAGAGGTTGATAGTGCCGTCAACGTCGAGGTCACGATGGGTCGCAACGACGCGCGTCATCGTGAGCGTGCCGAGCAGCGACGCCACGCGGTGCGCGCTCTCGAGGTCGAGGTGCGCCAACGGCTCGTCGAGCACCAGCACCAGCGGGTGGCGCACGAGGGCGCGAACGAGGGCGACCCGTCGACGCTGACCCGCCGAGAGTTCGCGCGATCCCTCGCCGAGCGGCGTAGCGAGATCGAGGTCGAGTCCGACCCGGGTCATGGTCGAGCGAATCTCCTCCTCGTCGATGCCCTGGTCACCCAGGCGCACGGCGTCGCCCACCGTCTCGCCCGGCAGCCACGGATCCTGGGGCAGCCAGGCGACGCGGCGCTGCCACTGGTCGCGATCCATCGACGCCAGGTCCACGCCGTTGACCAGAACCGCGCCGGCGCTGGGCTCGCGCAGCCCGCACAGGACGCGCAACAGGGTTGACTTACCCGAACCCGAGGGCCCGAGCACCGCGACCATCGAGCCCGGCGCGATCGTCGCGGTGAGCGGTTCGAACAACGGCCGACGGCCCTCGTGAACCATCGCGAGATCGACCAACTGAATGGCGGGCGGTGCCTCGGGGCAGGCGCCGGTCGACGCGGGCAAGGGGCGCTCGAGCAGGTCCAGGAGCTCGCCGGCCGCGCCCACCCCGACCGCCGAGGCGTGGAAGTTCGCCGAGGACCGGCGCAGCGGCAGGAATACCTCGGGGGTCAACAACAACACCGCGAGCGCCACCGAGAGACCGATAGATCCGTTCAACAGACGGATGCCGAGCACCAGCGCCACGAGCGCGGTCGCGAGCGAGCTCAGCAGTTCCAGGGCGAAGCCGGAGAGGAACGCGACCCGCAAGGTAGCCATGGTCGTGCGCTCGAGCGAGGCCCCGGCGTCGTCCAGGCTGGACACGGCCACGCGCGACCGGTTGAACGCCTTGAGCGTGGCCATGCCGCGCACCACGTCGCCGAAGTACCCGGCCAGGGTCTGTTGCTCGCGCCAACGCTGATCCATCTTCTCCTTGGCCGCGAGGCCCAACAGGACCATGAACACCGGCAACAGGGCCACGCTCACGGCCACGATGACCAGGCTCACCACGTCGGTCAGGGCGAACCACACGAGCAGGACGAGCGGTGCGATCGTGGCCAGCACCATGGCCGGCACGTAGGTCGCCACGAAGGACTCGGTGGCGTCGACTCCGCGCGTCACCAGCTGGACCGCGGCGTCGGGCGAACCGGGCGCACCGAGTCGCACGACGCGCGCGAAGGCGCACCGTCGTAGTTCACGGCGAAGCGGCGCGCCCAGACGCGAGGCCAAGGGATCGGCGAGTCCCGCGCCGAGGGCTCGCACTGCGCTGGCGCCGAGGAACCACGCGGTGCCGTGGACCAGCGACGCGGTGGGCGAGTCGAACAACGCACCCAAGAGCGACGCGAGCGCCACCGCCTGAACGATCACGGCACCCGTAGCCACCACACCCAGGACGACGGCCACCGCCAGGCTGCGACGCACCAGCGGCGTGACGCGGCCCAGGCGCGCGAGCAACGCCGACGGGCGTTCCACGGCTAGGCGTGCGACGATGTCGCGTCCGTGAGCGGGCCGGGACGTCGCACTCGCTTGCGAAAGACCCAGTACGTCCAGCTCTGGTAGATCAGCACCAACGGCGTGAAGATCAGGGCGACCCAACTCATGACTTTGAGGGTGTAGGGGTGCGACGCGCTCTGAACCATCGTGAGGTTGAAGGACGGATCGATCGAGGACACCAGCACGTTCGGATAGAGATTCAACAGCAGCGTGGTGAAGAACGCCACGATGACCAACGCAGTGGCGATGAAGGCCCACCCCTCCAGCCGCTCGCGCACGAGCCAACTCACGGCCGCGAGCACCCCGAGGCCCAGGATCGGCAGCAACGGCGGCACGAGGCCGACGTGGTTCATCGAGTGTGCGCTCACGTAGGTCCACGTGAGAAATGCGGTGACGATGACGAAGGTGACCGGCGCGCTGCGCTGGGCCATCTCGTGGGCGCGCACGCGCACGTCCCCCTCCGCCTTGAGGCCCAGGTAGGTCGCCCCGTGCAACCAGAACAGCGAGAGGGTGGCCAGTCCGCCGAGCAGGGCGTAGGGCTTCACCAGGTCGAAGAACGTGCCGCTCCAGGTGGCGTTGGCGCCGATCGGCACCCCGTGGATGAAGTCGGCGAAGGCAACACCCCAGAGCAGCGACGGCACCAGCGAACCCCAGAAGATCGCCCGGTCCCACCAACGCGTCCAGCGCGCATCGGCGCGACGGTGGCGCAGTTCGAAGGCCATGCCGCGAAAGATCAGGGCAGCCAGGAGAAGGAATAGCGCGAGGTAGAAGCCGGAGAACACCGTCGCGTACCACAGCGGGAAGGCCGCGAAGGTCGCTCCCCCCGCCGTCAGGAGCCAGACCTCGTTGCCGTCCCACACTGGTCCGATCGTGTTGATGGCCACGCGACGGTCCACGTCGTCGCGACTGACGAATGGCATCAGCATCCCCACGCCGAAGTCAAAGCCCTCGAGGAAGAAGTACCCGACCCAGAGCACGCCGATGAGGGCGAACCAGAGCTGCTCCAGGCCACTCGGCGACGCGTTCAACAGTGCAAGCACGATCTCACCCCTTAGTAGATCAACTCGGGCACCGACTCGACCGAGGGCTCGAGTGCGGGCGTGGGAATCCTGGCCAGACGGATCATCAACGTGATCTCAATGATGGCGAGGAGGGTGTAGATCGCCGTGAAGCCCACCAGGCTGGTTGCGACGTAACCGGGCGAGATGAGCGTGACGGCGTTGGAGGTCTTCAACAATCCGTACACCACCCACGGCTGACGGCCGACCTCGGTGAAGATCCACCCGACGCTGTTGGCGATGAACGGCGCCAAGATCATCCAGGTGCCAAAGCGCAGGAACCACTTCGATCTCTCGAGACGGCGCCGGCGCATCAACCACAACCCCGCCCCGCCGAGCAGTAACAGCAGAATGCCCAGTCCCACCATGATGCGGAACGACCAGTACAACACCCAGATCACCGGCACGTAACTACCGGCGCCGTACTTCTTGGTAGCGGCCGCTTGAATCTGGTGGATGCCCTCGACCTTCCCGTTCCACGTGTTAGTGGCCAACACGCTCAAGATGTGCGGCACCCGCACCTGGAAGATCGGGTTACCCGAAAGGTCGCCGACCGTGAGCAGCGAGAAACTGGCGCCGCTGGTCGTGTTGTAGAGGGCCTCCGCCGCGGCCATCTTCATGGGCTGTTGCACCTCCATCTGCTTGGCCTGGCTGTCGCCGAGGAACATCGTGCCGACCGCGGCGATGACCGTGACCACGATGCCGATGCGCAGGGCCTTGGAGAACGACGCCACGTCACTGGCGGTGCGCACGTGCCACGCCGACACGCCGAGTAGGAAGGCCGAGCCGGTCAGCAGCGCCGAGAAGAGCACGTGTCCGTAGGCGTAGAGGAAGGTGGAGTTGGTCATGACCGCCCAGAAGTCGGTCATGACGGCCTGGTGAGTGTGCGCGTCGATCGCGTAGCCCACCGGGTGCTGCATCCACGAGTTCGCCGCCACGATGAAGGCCGCCGAGAGTATGGTGCCCAGGCTGGCCAACCAGATCGACGCCAGGTGCACCCGCTCGCTCACCCGCCCCCGGCCGAAGATCCACACGCCCAAGAAGGTGGACTCCATGAAGAAGGCCAGTAGTCCCTCGATGGCCAAGGGCGCGCCGAAGATGTTGCCGACGTAGGTCGAATAGCGCGACCAGTCCATCCCAAACTGGAACTCCTGGACGATGCCGGTCACGACGCCGATCGCGAAGTTCACGAGGAAGAGCTTGCCGAAGAACCGGGTAGCTCGTTCCCACGCCGCGTCTCCGGTGCGATAGGACGCGGTCTGCAGGATCGCGACCAGCAGACCCAGACCAATTGTCAGGGGAACGAACAGGTAGTGAAAGACGGTTGTGATACCAAACTGCCACCGGGCCAGTGACAATGTCGAAATGCCAGCCATGAGAACATTCACAGTTGGATACTACGTTCACACGCCGAAAAAAGGCTGTAATCTCACGGGTCATTAGTCACTTTGACCCAGTATTTTTAAACCTTATTCAGAATATTGTTCCGCCCTATTGAACGGTCGTATCCCACCAGACGGTGCTCAGGTCACGCGTCAGGTCAATCGGGTTCGCCACCAGGTACTCGTAGACCTCACGCTCACGCGCCGAGGGAAGACAAAGGCGGATTCGCATGAAGCGGGCCGCCCGTTCGAGGTCGTAGGGCGCGTCGCGAGTCGGTGCGGTCCACTGGTGGCGCTGGGCCGCGAGGCCCATCTCCTCGAGGACATCCATCAGGTCCTGGGGCGTCGGCGCCACGGGGCGCTCCAGTTGCCAGAAATGCTGCCACGCGGGCGCCATCGACGAGAGCGGATGGTGCTCGGGCAACTCGAGGACCACGCGCACGCGGGCGTGCTCGTCGAGTGCTCGTAGGAACGGGACAATGTCGGCCACGTTGTAGGCGACGTGGTGCGCGGTCGCCACGTCGGCGATCGGCACCGACGCGCTCACGGCGGGCCAGAAACCTTCGACGACCTCATAGTCGAGCTGACGTTGGCTCGCGTTGGCGCCGAACATCGCCAGCATGGCCGGCTGATGATCAACGCCGATGACGCGGGAGGCGGGTGGTGCCAGTGCGAACGCCGCAATGCCACCACCACACCCCACGTCAAGCACTGTCGTGCCGCCGACGAGCGCCTCGCGGGCCCGATCGTGCGACACCGTGGGCGCGATGTCCCTGGGTACTTCAAAGAGTTCCGGCGGATGAATCCACGGGCTCTCCTCAGCTGAGGCGAGCACGTGCTCGGGTAAGGCCCAGGACTCGAGAGCCTGGCGCCACCGTTCGGCCGCCGTCATCGCTTAGTTGCCTCGAAAACGCGAGAAGAAGCCGCCGCCGCTCGGGCTCGACGCCGCGGAACCTTCGCTGCACTTGCACCGATCGTTCTTCGGCACTCCCGCGAGGGCCTGCTCTATGTGGTTACCGCATCCACGCCACGTGGGCTTGTTGCACGTACGACACGTTGCTCTGCTGCACATAATTAACTGTACCTTTCTATCTTTCTGTTTCTGTATTTCGTAGCGTTAGCCAACGAGTTCAGGTTCCATCACGGCGGGTGACGAACTCCACGTCTTGTAGCCGCCGTCGAGGTTCTTCGCCTCGAAACCAAGTTCATTCAGCAAGAGGGTCGCCGTGTGGCCGCGCTGGCCCACCTGGCAGATCACCACAATGCTCGACGCATCCAGTTCGTCGACGCGCTCGCGAATCTCATCCACCGGGACGTTCACCGCCCCGGGCAGTGATCCGCGCGCGAACTCGTCACGGGTGCGCACGTCAATAAGTTGCGCTCCCTTGGCGCGATACTCGTCCACCTCGTTCCACTGCACCGTTTGGACCAGCCCAGAAAGGATGTTCTCGGCGATGTAGCCGAGCATGTTCACGGGATCCTTGGCCGACCCGAACGGTGGTGCGTACGCCAGCTCCAGGTCCGCCAACTCGGGCGCGCTGATGCCACCGCGCATAGCGGTCGCGATGACGTCGATGCGCTTGTCGACTCCGTCGACGCCCACCCCCTGCGCTCCGAGGATCGCCCCGGTGACCGGGTCAATCAGCATCTTCAGCGCGATGGTCTTGGCACCGGGATAGTACCCCGCGTGCGAGCCAGGGTGGGTGTGAATGGCGAGGACGTCACGACCCCCGGCACGCAGGCGCTTCTCGTTCCAGCCCGTGGCGGCGATGGTGAGGTCGAAGACCTTCACGATCGCGGTGCCGATGGTGGCGAGGGGTCGCACGGTGCGTCCGGCGATGTGGTCGGCCACCACTCGCCCGTGCCGGTTCGCGATGTTCGCCAACGGCACCAGTGTCGCGGCACCGTCGAGGGCGTCGGACTTCTCCGCGGCGTCTCCGATCGCGTAGATCGCCGGATCGCTCGTTCGGTTGTACTCGTCGACGGCGATGCCGCCGCACCCACCGATGCTCAATCCGGCTTCGCGCGCGAGTTGCGTATCGGGGCGCACTCCGATGGCCACGACCACGAGGTCGGCGGGCACCACTTCGCCCGACGTGAGTTGCACCGCGCTCGCGGTCACGGCCTCAACCGAGTCGTTCAGGTATACCCGCACCCCGTGTCGACGCATCTCGTCGGCGACGAGTTGGGCCATCTCCGGGTCCAGCGGCGCCAGGAGTTGGCCGGTGGCCTCAACAACCGAGGTGGCGATGCCGCGCTCGACGAGGTTCTCGGCGATTTCGACACCGATGAAGCCGCCGCCGATCACCAAGGCGTGACGAGGAGAGCGTTCCACCGCGGCCACCATGTGCTCGACGTCTTCGACGGTGCGCAACGCCATGGCGCGCTCGATCCCGGGAATCGCGGGGATCACCGGCGAGGCGCCCGGGCTGAGTACCAAGCGGTCGTAGGTGAGTTCGTAGTCGCTGCCCACGCTGAGATTGCGAACGCGAACCGAGCGCGACGCGGGGTCGATGCCCGTCACCTCGGCGTTCACGCGCACGTCAATGCGAAAGCGCTCGTGCAGGGACGCGGGCGTCTGGAGCAACAGGGACTCCTCGTGCTCAATGACGCCACCCACGAAGTAGGGCAGACCGCAGTTCGCGTAGGACACGTGGCCGCTTCGTTCGATGACGATGATTTCGGCGTCGTTGTCCAGACGGCGAAGCCGTGTGGCCGCCGACATTCCCCCGGCTACTCCTCCAACGATGATTACTCGCATTGTGCTCCTTAGGCCAAGCTCAAGAAAAGCTTCTGCAGCTTGTCAGTGACGGATTCGGTGTCGATAGTGGGGTCCACGATGCATTCCTTCAGGCTCGAAGAGATCAGCATGAACGCCGCGGTGTTGATCGCCTTGTTGACGGCCGCCATCTGCGTGATGACGTCCTCGCAGGATCGCCCCTCTTCGAGCATGCGAACCACTGCCGTCATCTGTCCGTTCGCTCGCTTGAGCCGCTTGGTGATCAAACTGAGTTGTTCTTTGTCCTGCAGGACGTGTGAGGTGTCAAATTTTTCCATACGTGTCCCCTTTCATTGAGACGGTGGATGCTGGCGACGGGTGAGCTACCTAGTGTTCGCCCTTGAAGATCATCGTGACGAAGCGAACGTTGAGCGCAACGAATCGCCACAGTTGAAACAAGACGTTCTGGCGCTGGCGCAGGATGAAGGGTGTGGCGACGGGCGCGTGTTCGATGTCGTTGGTGGCGTTGTCCATTCGTCTGCCCCCTATTCCGGAATCAGGTGCCAGCCGGGGCGGGCCATTGCCTTGTACATGAACAGCACGTGCAACATGTACTTGATCCAGTGTCCCGCCAGACCGATCTCACCGAAGGTATCCCGATTCGAGCGGCCCGTACCCGGGAAGCGCTGGTAGTCGGGCACCACCGGGTACATCGTCATCGACGCCGCGGTGCCGTGGACCAGTCCCGTGCCCGCCGAGGCCACGCACGCCGCACCCATGTCGGCCATGGACGCCTTGTGCGCCACCGCGTCGGGACCCATCTTGATCCGGTCGTAGATGGTCAACGCGGCAGTCTTGCCCATGACGCCCGAGGGCATGCCGGTTCGCGGTGGCGACGGCGTGATCACGGTGCCGTTGGTACTCGTGCGCGGCTGGGAGATCTGGTGCGGCGGGGCGAAGGCGATGCCCACGCCGAAGACGTTGGCGTAGCGAGGACTCTCGTAGGTGTGCGGCCAGTCTTCGGCGCGCCACTCCTCGTAGGGCTTGGCGCTGTAGTTGGCGTCGACCTTCATGAAGCCGTTCGGGGCGAACAACTCGCTCGTGATGTCCTCACCCTGAGCGTCGAAGGCCTTGAGGTCCACGCCGCGAAACGGCGGCAGGAGCATGGCGAAGTCGAACTCCAGGGTGTTCTTCGAACCATCGAGTTGCTCGTAGTGGATGACGCCGGGCTCAACCTTCTCGACGTGCGCCTGCACGATCGCCTTGACCCCGCGTTCGTGAAAGAGCGACTCGGTCCAGAGCTTGCTCGTGGTGACCTGACCCTTCTGGTGGAAGGTCATGCCGCCCACGCCGAAATCACCCAACTCGAACTCGTTGGTCAGATAGGTGACGTCGGCCAGATCTCGCACGCCCGCGCTGCGCAGTTCGTGCTCGACGTTGAACGTGTACTCGAAGGCCGCGCCCTCGCACGTGCAGGTCCCGTGGCCCACGCCGATCACCAGGCGCTGACGTTCGCCCTTCTTCATCTTGGCGATGGCCCCAGCGAGCTCCTCGGAAGCGTGCACGGCGTGCTGGGGGGTGCACACCGAGACGGAGTTGGCATCGGGTCCGAGGCCCGGCGTGGCCGCGAAGTTCAACTTCGGACCGGTCGCATTGATCAAGTAGTCGTACGTGATCTCGTCGGTCTGATTCAACTTCGACGGATCGGTGTAGCGAATTGAGACGTAGGGCTGCGCGTGCTCGGACGAGCCCTCGGGGTGCAGTTCGGTCGCCAGCGCCTGATGAAAGACGATGCCCTTGCGCTTGTAGACCGGAGCGAGGGGGAAGGTCACCTGATCGGTCCTCATGTTGCCCACGCCCACCCAGATGTTGGAGGGGATCCAGTTCCACTTGGAGTTGGGCGTCACCACGACCACTTCGTGGTCCTTTTTCAAGAGCCGGCGAAGGTGCAGCGCCGCCGTGTGACCCGAGATACCTGCTCCCAGCACCACCACTCTCGCCATCGGACAACCCTTCCATTCAGCGGCGGTGGACGGACACGAACTGCCTCCCACCTCGCGGAAACCTCTGCCCTTTCACTATACCCCCCAGGGTATACGAACGCAAGCACCCCCTCCCGGCTCACCCGTGGGCGAAACTCACCTTCGGCAGGCGTCGGCCCAACCACGCCGGCATCCACCAGGCGGCCCGCCCGGTCAGGCGAAGCAGCACCGGCACCAGCACCAGGCGCACGAGGAAGGCGTCCAAGAACACGGCGACACCGAGGATGATACCCATCTCCTTGGGTGGCAGCGGGCCCGACAGCGCAAAGGTGAAGAACACCGCGATCATCACCGCGGCCGCGGAGAGGATGACTCGTCCCGAGTGGGCCACGCCGTTGACCATGGCGTCTTCGGGGTCGCCCGATACCTCGTAGTGCTCCTTCGCGCTCGAGAGCAGAAACACGGTGTAGTCCATCGAGATCGCGAAGATCATGGCGAAGAAGAAGACGGGTGCCCACGCGTCGAGGAAGCCCTGAGGAGCGAAGCCGAGCAGGGAGTGCGCGTCACCGTTCTGAAAGACCAGGCGCGCGACGCCAAACGCGCCCGCGGTGGCGAGCAGACTCGTCAGCACGCCGATGGCCGCGATGAGTAGCGCCTGCAGGGCGACGACCAGCAGCACGAAGCCGAGCAACAAGACCAGTCCGATGACCACGGGCGTCTTGGCGGCCAGCGCCGACTGCAGGTCGATGTTCTCGGCCGCGGCGCCCCCCACCAGAGCGCCAGTGGGCAGCTTGGTGCGCAGTCGCTGCACCAGACTCGCGAGCGCGGGACTAGAAGGATCAACCCTCGGCACGACGTCGATCAGCGCCAGGGCGGCGCCGGACGCGTGTTGCGTAGGAAGCACGGCCGCCACGCCAGGGTCGTGCTCGAGCGTGCTCCGGGCCTCGGGAACGCGCGATGGAGAAACGATGACCTGCAACTGACCGGGTGCCCCCGGCCCGAAGGCCGCCTGCACCTGCTGGTACCCGATCCTCGAGGAGGCTCCGGCCGGGACGACCTTGATCGACGGCATCGACGTCTTCAGGCCGATGACCGGCAGGGCGAGCAGGAGGAGAATGGCGAGTGCGCCCGAGCCGAAGAGCAGAGGACGGCGCCACAACAGGCGTCCCCACGCAGCGAAGCGGGGTGAGCGGTGCTCGCCTGCGTGCACCCACGGCAGCGCCAGAGCGTCCACCCGGTCGCCGAGCTTGCCCAAGACCGCCGGCAAGAGCGTGAGGGAGGCCGCCAGCACGAAGGCCACCGCGAGCATGATGCCGCCGGCCATCGACTGGAAAGCCGGCGAGGGCACCACGAGCACGCTCGAGAGCGAGATCAACACGGTCAGTCCCGAGAACAAGACTGCCTTGCCCGCCGAGTCCATGGTCTCGGCGACCGAATGGGTCACGTCGCGGTTGCGACCGAAATGAGCACCACGAAAGCGCACGACGATGAACAACGCGTAGTCAATACCCAGGGCCAGCGCGAACATCAAGGCGAAGTTCATCGCCCAGATCGAGATCGGGGTGATCTTGGTCAACAGATCGAGCATGCCCGCAGCGCTCACCAGACCCGCGAGTGTCAACAGCAGCGGGAGACCCGCGGCGACCAAGGACCCGAACGCCAGAAGAAGGATCGCCAGGGTCACCGGCCAAGAGAACATCTCGGACTTCATCATGGCCGTGCGATTGGCGGCGTTGAAGTCGGACCACAGGACCGAGGATCCCGTCGCGGTCACGGTGATGCCGCGTGAGCCCAGCGCCGACAAGGGTCCCTTCAGGTCATCGGCGGCGCGCACCATCGTGTTGGGGTCCGCCCCCGCGCCCCCGAGCACGACCGCGGTGCGCGCGTCGGGGGTCATCGAGACACCCGCCACGGGCGCGAGCACCGAGCTCACGCGAGGATCGCTCCTCAACAACGCCTCAACGCGACCGATGGTCGCGGCCCCCCGACCGCTGGTGAGGGGCTGGTTGGAGTGGATCACCACCTCGATCGCCGAGCTCGCCTGGCCGCCGAAGTACTGCTGGGCGAGGTTGCGCACCGTCACCGACTGTGAGCCGTTGGCCTGCCAACCCGCCCCGCTGAGGGCCTTTTCGACATTGGGGGCAAAGATCGCCATCGCGATCACCACCAACATCCATACCACGACGACGCGACGGCGGTTGTTCACCGACCACACGCCCAGGCGTCCCAGCAATCCGGGCTCTGGTTCTACGTGATTTCGCGGAGTTACTACGGAGGTGACGCTCGGTGAATTTACAATAGCCATCTAGTGAGTATAGATACCCCCTGGGGTATTCTCTCGGCAAAAATAGCGCTTTCATCAGGTCTCTCTGAGAAGTTCCTCAATCTCGCCGCTCGCGTCACCGCGCCCCTCGGCCCCGCAAGTACGGGCCACCCCACGCGCCGGCTCCGCGTCCAAGTCGGTCCAGTCGGTCGACTCAGGCCGCGCTGCCCGAGCCGATGGGGGACTCGCGACGCTAGGACACGAGGAAGTTCGTGAACTGCCAGGGGTCCTCGTGGTCGAGCTCGCGCCCGGACCACTGATCGAACCAGTCGCGATGGGTCGAGACCGGATCCCAGTCGATCGGACCCGACCACGTCGTGCCGACGTAGGGCAACGCCACGTCGAGCACGTTGCGCCACGGGAGCTCGTCGGGGACGCGCACGCCTTCGTTGGGCGCGCGCAGCATCCAGTCCAGCGCGCCCAGGATCGAGGCGGCCACCTGGATCGTCGTAGCGTTCTGGTGTGGCGCGACGGCCCGCGCCTCGTCGATCGAGGTCTGCATGCCGGTCCACCACGACTTGTAAGGGTGTCCCATCACCAGGACACCCAGTTCGTCGCGTCCCGAGGTGATCTCGTCGTTCAAGATCCGCTGGCGCTCGGGGTAGGCGTACTGGTTTCCCTCCAACTCTACGAAGCTCGCCCAGGCGGCGTCGCTCGGACAATACGCGTAGTGCACCGTGGGCCGGTAGACCGGCGTGTCCTCCTCCCAGACCGTGAGGTGATCACAGATCGTGAATGCCTCGCCGTGGCGAATCACCATGCCGACAATGGGGCCCGAGGGCGTGCGCGAGCGCACGAGGGTCTTGTGGGCCATCTGGGCCAGACAGATCTGGTTGAGCGGGCCTTCGCCCTGGTGGGTGAGGCCCAATGGCGGTAGGACGCGCTCGTGGGTGCCCCAGCCCATCTCCGCCGGCGCCACGCCCTCCTCGTAGAAACCGTCGACGCTCCAGGTGTTGACGAACTCGCCCACCTGCTTGGCGTCATTGGTGATCTGGGTATCGCGTTCGGCGATGTGGATCGACTTCACCTCGAGCAGTTGCGCCAGACGGTTGAAGTATCCGCCCGCCAGTGCGTCACGAATCAGTGAGTGGCGATCCACGAGCACGTCGTCGGCGAGCACCGCCTCGGCGATCTCGCTCAGCGCCTGCTTGGTGAAATGGCTCACCAGGCCCGGATTGGCGCCGTGCTCGACCACGGCTGAGGGGCCATCGTTCGAACCCCAGCGCGCGATCTGGCGACGCAGAGCCATGTGACGCCAGTAGAGGGTGCGCGCCTGTGGCGACGTAGACGCCGGGTCGAGGTAGGGATCCCACACCTCGACCGAAGTGTTGAGATAGCGCACGTTGTGCGACCGGCACCAGTCGAGGATCTCTTCGAGACCGATGTTCCACGCCAGGTCGATCAGCAGGTCACCGTCGCCTAGGTGCGCGCCGAGGACCTGCGCCAGGTACTCCTGGGTGATCTCAAGTTGCTGATAGTGAACTCCACGTTCGAGCGACGAAGCGATGCGCTCGCGATTGTCACGGCTCTCCAGCACGGTGATCGTTGACGGATCCAGCTGAAAATGATCCACGAGCAACGGCAGAAGGCACTGGGCCACCGATCCGCACCCGAGTATGACGACGCGTGCGGGTATGTGGAGTTCGCTCAATCAGGGCCTCTTTCTCTGCTGGTCGTTGTTTGACCGGGGGTCCAGCGTATCGCCTTGGCCAAGTCGGTCGATTCACACCACGGTCATGCCGGCGTCGACCGCCACGTTGGCGCCCGTCATCGCGGACGCCGCCGGCGAGCACAGCCACGAGATCGCCGCGGCGACCTCGGAGGGCTCGATGAGTCGGCCCAACGGCTGGTTCGAGGCGAAGTCCTCCCCGCTCTCGAGTCCGTAGACCCGCGCCGACGCCTCGAGGATGGGCGTACGCGTCGAACCGGGACTCACCGCGTTGGCGGTGACCCCGTAGGGCGCGAGGTCCGTGGCAACCCCTCGGATGAGACCCACGACCGCGTGCTTGGCGGCGCAGTACGCGGCCAGGTGCAAGAGCCCGAGCGATCCCGCGGCCGACGCCACGGCCACGATCCGCGGGTGGGTGCCGCGTCCATTGGTGATGAGCGTGGGCGCCGCAGCCTGGATCAGACGCCTGGTGCCGAGTACGTTGACCGACCACACCGCGTCCCACGCGGCGTCGTTGATCTCCCACAACGGCGCGGCGCCAGCCATGACGCCCGCGCACGCGACCACGGCGTCGAGTCGGCCGAAGTGACGGGTGGCCGTTTCCACCGCGAGTCCCATGTCGGTGGCGCTGCGCACGTCGCCCACGAGCCCGAGCACACTCTCGCCGTGACGGCTCACCACCGCGTCCAGATCAGCTGGCGTGGCCAGCGAGTAGGGCACCTCGGGAATGTCACGGCACCGGTCAACGGCCACCACCCGATAGCCCTCATTGACGAGCGTGTCCACGGTCGCGGCGCCTATGCCGCGAGCCGCACCGGTGACGATGGCCACCCGTGTCATTTGCCCAACGTCCGAAAGAAGTCGGGAGGCGCCACGACGTCCTCGCGAGTCAATTCGTCAATCGAGGATCGCCCCAGGCCCAGAAGGGTCGAGTCGATGCCACCGCGCAGCACGTCGAGCACGTTCTCCACGCCGGCCTGACCGTTGGCCGCCAGTCCCCACAGGTATGCGCGCCCGATCATCACGGCCCGCGCGCCCAGCGCCAGAGCCTTGACCACGTCGCTGCCCCGGCGCACCCCACCGTCGAGCACCACTTCGATGTCGTCGCCCACCGCGTCGGCGATGGCGGGCAGCACGCGAATCGTCGCGGGCGTCCCGTCGAGGTTGTTGCCCCCGTGGTTCGAGACCGAGAGGGCGCTCGCGCCCGCGTCGAGCACTCGTCGAGCGTCGTCGATGCGGCTCACCCCCTTCACCATGAAGGGGCCGTTCCACTGCGCGCGCAACCACGCCACGTCCTGCCAACTCGGCAGCGGACTCTGCATCCACTCGTAGTACGCCTCGAAGAACGTGGGTGCCATCTCGCCCGGCACCGCCATGTTCGGCGTGCGCAGGTCGGGCAGGTGTCGCGACTTCGCGAAGGACCAGAGCCACCCCGGTCGCGCCAGCACCTGGGGTGCCAACTTCACCATGGTGGTCAGGTCGATGGACTCGGGAATCCATGGACTGCCCCAGTCACGCCCGTTCGAAAAGGACCAGTCCAGGGTCAAGATGATCCCCTTGGCACCCGCGGCCGAGGCACGCTCGAGCCGTTGGACCATTCGCTCACGACCCCCCGACCAGTACATCTGAAACAGGACCTGCTCGTTGACCGCAGTCACCTCCTCGAGCGAGCGGCTCGCGAACGAGCTGAGTCCCATGATCACCCCGCGATTCGCAGCGGCGCGCGCCACCGCTACCTCGCCCTCGGGGTGCACCGCCTGCACACCGGTCGGCGAGATGATGACCGGCATGGTCGTCGTCTGGCCCATGATCCGCGTGGCCATGCGCCGTTCATCAGCCAGTCCCGCCACGTGGGGCGCGAAACCCAGTTGGTCGAACGCGTCAAGGTTGTCGCGACTGGTGAGACCCCTCTGCGAGCCGGCAACGAGTGCGCCGTAGACCGATCGCGGAAGGCGACGCTGGGCGCGACGCTGGGCCACCGCCACTGTCTCGAACCACTTCGATGCCATGGACCCCCCGAGGACTCATCGCTGAGACTACCTGAGGCCCCGACGCGCCAGGCTCAGCGCCTTGTCAGCGACACGGGGATGTGACGCGAATGGTCCGGCGTCGGCACGGGTCGCACCTTGAGCCCCTTGGTCGCCAGGATCTGCTCACCGTGGCCGAACACGCATTCGGGATCCGGGTCGCTCATCTCGAGCCCGGTGAAGAACTTGGCGGCCATGCAGCCACCGCGGCACGCGTCGTAGGAGCCGCAGGACATGCACGCACCGGGACTGCCCGGCTCGCGCAGGGACCCGAAAAGTCCACTGTCGTGCCAGATCGCGGCGAAGCCGGCCTCGCGCACGTTGCCCGCGCGGAACTCCTCGTGGATCACGAACGGGCACGCGTAGACCTCGCCCACCGGGTCGATGAGGCACACCACCCGGCCCGCACCGCACAGGTTGAGTCCGTCGAGCGGTTCGCCCAAGGCGGAGAGATGGAAGAAAGAATCGCCGGTCAGGACCTCGGGGCGCGCCACCAGCCAGTTGTAGAGGTCCACATTCTGAGCCCGCGTGGGGCGCAACTGCTCCCAGACCTGGGCGCCGCGTCCCGATGGACGTAGCCGGGTGAGCCGAAGTTGCGCGCCGTAGTGTGCCGCGAGCGCCTCGAACTCGTCGAGTTGACCCACGTTGGCCCGCGTCATCACGACCGAGATCTTGAAGGGGCCGAAGTTGGCCGCCGCCAGATGGTCCATGGCCCGTCGAGCCCGCTCGTAACTGCCCGCGCCACGAATGGCATCGCTGGTCGGCGCGTCGGCGCCATCGATCGAGATCTGAATGTCGAGGTAGTCGCTGCCCGCGAGCCGCACCGCGGCGGCGGCGTCGATGCGCGTCCCGTTGGTGGAGAACTTGACGCCCACCCCCTTCGCCACGGCGCGCTCGATCAGGGTGAAGAAATCGTGGCGGATCATCGGCTCCCCGCCGCCGATGTTGATGTAGAAGATCTGCATGGCGGCGATTTCATCGATCAGCGCCAGCGCCTCGTCGGTGGTCAACTCGCGCTCGTCTCGGCGTCCCGACGATGAGAGGCAGTGCGTGCAGGCCAGGTTGCACGCGTAGGTCAGTTCCCACGTGAGACAGATCGGAGCCGCCAGTCCGCGTTCGAAGCGGTCGCGCAGCGTCGAATCAGCGCCCACGAAGGATCTCCGCCGTCGCCAGGGACGCGAGGGCGCGCGCGTAGCGCGCGTACTGTGTCGCAGGCACGAGCGCACGCAGCGCATCGTGCGCGCTGTCGTAGCGTTCGAGGTTGCGCACCAGATCCACGAGCAGCGGTGACTTCAAGAAGACGAGTCGGCGGGTCACGTGGTGGTACGCGAGCGCGCCGAACGCCTCGTCACGCACCGAGACCTGGGCGTTTACGCCCCAGGGTGCGGACACGTCGAACGAGTCGGTCGCGGCGATCGCCACGTCTTAGTAGACCCCGCAGAGGCCGTCGATGGAGACTTCTTCCACCAACAACTCCTCGACGTCGTCAGATTGCTCCTGCTCGTTGATCAAAGTCTCATTGGACACGGGCCCTCCTCGGTTCTCCCCATTCTTGCCGGTCCGACCCGCCCGGTGCACGCGCCGCGTGCGAGACTTCGACCATGCCAGAGCCTCGTCGCACGGCCCCGTCGCTGCCCGACACGCCCGTCGACGCGGGCACGCCGGTCGTCCTCGACTCCGAGGCACGGTTTCTGGATCGCAACCTCGTCACGGGCGGCTCGCCCTGGCGTCTGTTGCGATTAGCGGGTGGCTCGCGCGCGGTGGCCGAACGCTGGCAGCAGGGTGGCGTGGTCGGTCCCGGAGAGGGTCGCTTCGCCAGAACGCTGATCACCCAGGGCCTCTTGCACCCGCGACCGACCGGCGCGCTGGAACCCGACAAGGTTGACGTCATCATCCCCGTGCACGAGGACGCGGCGCCCCTGCGCGCGCTGCTCGCCCAACTTCGCGGTCTGCACGTTGTGGTCGTGGACGACGCGTCGCGCGGGCACGAGCTCATCGAGGAGTGCTGCGAGGAGTTTGGCGCCGCGCTCGTGCGTCTGGCGCACAACGTGGGTCCCGGTGGTGCGCGAAACGCCGGACTGGCGGCCACCTCGCGCCCACTGGTGTGGTTCATCGACGCCGACGTCAGCGTGGACAACGCGTCGTACGTACTGGAACGCCTGACCGCCCAGCTGGAGGATCCACTGGTGGGCGCGGTCGCCGCGCGGATCCGCGGCGGCGTCGGGGATTCGGCACGCGACCGCTTCGAGCGACGCTTCAGCCCCTTGGACATGGGGGCGCGAAGCGCCCTGGTCGTCCCGCGCGCGCCGGTGAGTTACGTCCCCGCGGCGTGTCTCGTGGCGCGGCGCAGCGCGCTGGGTGATGGCTTCGACCCGACCCTTCGTGTGGGCGAAGACGTGGATCTCGTCTGGCGCCTACACGACGAGGGTTGGCTGGTGCGATACGTCGCCGATGTCATAGTCACGCACCGTGCCCGCGGCACGTGGCGCGACTGGTGGCACCAGCGCACCAGTTACGGCGCGTCGGCGGGGGTCCTCGCCGCGCGCCACGGCGATCGGCTCGCACCGCTGCGAGCCGACGTGTGGACCCTGGTCACCTGGGTGAGCCTCGCCGCGCGGCGCCCCGCGATCGCACTGCGGGTGATAAGCGTCACGCGTGACGCGCTCGTCACGCGACTGGGGCCCGACACCGACCGCGCCGGCGCCGTGGCCAGTTCGCTCGTGGTGCGCACCATGGGTTCCAGCATCGGCCCGAGCGCGCGCGCCGTGGTGCGCACCTACGGCCCGTTACTGGCCGTGGCCGCGCTGCACCCACGACTTCGCCGACGCGCGCTGGCTCTCTACGCCCTGGGCACGGCGTGGCGATGGCGCCACGAGCCCCTTCGTACGCGCGACGTGCCGCTCGCGCTGGCTGACGACGTCGCCTACTGCGTGGGGGTGTGGCGCGGCGCGTGGCGGGCCCGCTCGGCCAGGGCGATCACGCCCCAGTTCGTGAAGCCGACCATCAGGCTGGCCCACCTCGTGGGCGCGCGCAGCCTCGACGACCTCTAGAAGCGAACAACGCCTCGCAGGTTGATACCGGACTCGAGGTCTTCGTAACCCTTGTGCACCTCGTCGAGGGAGTACTCGTTGGTGATCAGGTCATCGATGATCAGGCTGCCCTCATGGTGCAGACGCAGCAGGCGCGGTATCTGCACCCGCGGGCTCTCAGAACCGAAGATCGTTCCGCGCAGCTCCTGGTTGTACATCGCGAGCATGAACAGGTCGAGCTCCACGTTGCGCTGACTGAAGGGGGCGATCGAGGTGACCACGATGACCCCGCCCTTGGCCGTGATCGAACGCGCCTGCTCGATCAACTCGCCCGTGAGCACGCCCACGGTGATGATCGTCACGTCGCAGTTGCGGCCCATGGTGAGCTCGGGCAGGATCGTGAAGGCCGCGTCCAGGGTGGTGGCGCACCCGTGGGTCGCGCCGATCTTCATCGCCCGCTCCACCTTGGTCGGGTTCGTATCGATCGCGACGATGCCGCGCGCGCCCGCGAAGCGGGCCCCCTGGATGGCTCCCGCGCCCACACCACCGCAGCCGATCACCGCGACCGTGTCTCCCGGTTTCACGCCACCACGATTGACCGCGGAACCGAAGCCCGTGGAGATGCCACACGAGATGAGCGCCGCCGCGCGCAGGTCGTACCACGGTTCGATGCGCACGATCGAGGACTCGTGCACCACGACGTATTCCGAGAAGGTCCCGAGCTGAGTCATGCGGTTCAGATTCACGTCACCCAGGTGGTGGCGCCACGTACCATCCGAGATCATCGGACCGGCGAGGGTCGTCGCGCCCAGATCGCACAGGTACTGGCGTCCCGAGGCGCAGAACTGGCACTTGCCACACGACGGCACGAACGACAGCGCGACGTGGTCACCCACTTTGACGTCGGTGACGCCCTCGCCCACGGCCTCGACGACACCCGAGCCCTCGTGGCCGCCGATGATCGGGAACATGGTGTCGCGCCCCGAGATGAGCTCGAGCACCGCAGGATCCTGGGCGATGTCGCCGGTGCGCAGGTGCTCATCGGAATGGCACATCCCCGCGAACGCCATCTTCACCTTCACCTCACCTGCGTGAGGCTCGTCGATCTCGATGAGTTCGGTGCGCCACGGCCCGTGCAGTTCGCTGACGACAGTTGCTTTCACTTGCATCGATTCCCCCCTCGTAACGCCCGACGGCGACCTGGCTCGTACTCTAGCGACCGGTCTTTGGCCCAGTCCTACATCTGTTCGGGGGCGTCAATGCCCAGCAGCGAGAGGCCCAGACACAGGGTGCGCGACGTCAGATCGCACAGTGCCAGTCGCTCGTCGCGCAGCGTCCCCTCGGCCACGAGCACCGGACAGGCCTCGTAGAACGACGTGAAGCGCTGGGCGAGTTCGAAGAGGTAGTGGCACAGCCGATGGGGCTGCAGCGTGGCTAGTGTGCTCGCCACCGCTTCGGGAAGGTCCAGGAGGCCCAGTGCCAGGTGACGCTCGCGCTCGTCGGCGAGTGCGAAGGGCGCGACGTCGTAACTCCAGGTCGCCCCGGCGCGACGAAGTATCGAGCGCTGGCGCGCGTGCGCGTAGAGCAAGTAGGGACCCGTGTCACCCTCGAAGCTCACCATGCGATCGAGATCGAAGATGTAGTCGCGCTGGCGCTCGGTGGACAGGTCGGCGTACTTGATGGCGGCCCGGGCGATCTGACCGGCCAACTCCAACTGGGCGGCGTCGTCGAGGTCACCGGCGCGCGTGCGCAGCGCCTCGGAGGCGCGCTCGGTCGCCTCGTCGATCAACTCCACCAGTTTGATGGACTTACCCGCGCGGGTCTTGAGCATCTTGCCGTCGGGGCCGAGCACGCTGCCAAAGAGCACGTGCTCACAGCGCACCCGCTCGGGCAACCAGCCCGCCAGGCGCGCGACGGCGTAGACCATCTCGAGGTGCTGGGCCTGGGGCGCGCCCACCACGTAGAGCAACTCGTCGGCGTGCACATTGGCGACCCGGTCGCGAATCGCGGCCAGGTCGGTCGCGGCGTAGCCGTAGCCCTCGTCGCTCTTCTTGATGATGAGCGGCAGCGGCTCGCCGTCGCGATTGGTGAAGCCCTCGGGAAAGACGCAAAGGGCCCCATCGCTCTCTTCCAGCAACCCCTTGGCCGCCAGATCACTGACCACGGCGTCGAGCATGTCGTTGTAGAACGACTCGCCCACCACGTCCTCGACACTCAAGGTCACGCCGAGTTTGGCGTAGACATCATCGAAGTAGGCCACCGACTGTTCCTTCAGGATCCCCCAGAGCCTGCGCGTCTCCGCGTCGCCACCCTGCAAGAGCACCACCCGCTCGCGGCTGCGCTCCTTGAACGAATCGTCACCGTCGAACTTGGCGCGCGCAGCCTTGTAGAAGCCGTCGAGGTCGCCGATCGAGAGCGACGCGATCGCGTGGTCCTCACCCAGGTCCACCAAGTGCTCGATCAGCATCCCGAAGGGGGTCCCCCAGTCGCCCACGTGGTTGCGCGCGATCACCCGGTCGCCCGCGAATCGATACAGGCGAGCCAGCGAATCGCCAATGATCGTCGATCGCAGATGGCCGACGTGCATCTCCTTGGCCACGTTGGGGGCCGAATAGTCGACGACCACCGTCGAGGGAGTGCCCACCTCTTCGACACCCAGACGGGGATCGCCGGCCATCGCACGAAGTTGGCTGGCCACCAGGGTCGGCGTGAGGGTCAGGTTCAAGAAGCCCGGGCCCGCGATCTGCACCTCGGCGAGCCCGGTGAGGTCCAGGTGCTCAACGATCTCGGCCGCGACCTCCCTGGGTGGGCGTCCGAGTCGCTTGGCCAGCGCCATGACGCCGTTGGCTTGGTAGTCACCGTGCTCGGACCGGCGAAGCACCGGGTCCGCACCCGCCTGAAGGGCGCCAAAGGCCTCCGCCAATCGGGCATTCACCAGTTCGTAGGTTGAGCTCACCACCCCAGTCTCGCACCTGGACGCCCGCGGGACCCCTTGGCCTTCGCGCCGGTGGCATCAGAAGGGGCAGAATAGAACCATGACCTCCCCATCACTCAACTCCTTCGGCGCGCGCAGCACCCTTCGCGTCGGCGACCGCTCATTCACCTACTACTCGCTCAACTCCGAGGGGCTCAAGGATTTCGCGGTGACGCGGCTTCCCTACTCCATCAAGGTGCTGTTGGAGAACCTGCTGCGCCACGAGGACGGCGTGAAGGTCCGCGCCAGCGACATCGAAGCCCTGGCGCGCTGGGCCGAGACGCCCGCTCACCACGGCGAGGCCGCTGGCGAGGCGGCGCGCGAGATCGCCTTTACGCCCGAACGCGTCCTCATGCAAGACCTCACCGGCGTGCCGGCAGTCGTGGACCTGGCGAGCATGCGCGACGCGATCATTGCCCTGGGCGGCGACCCCAGCAAGATCAATCCCCTGGTCCCGGTGGAATTGGTGATCGACCACTCGATCATCCTCGAGCACACCGGCACCCCCTCGAGCTACGAGGAGAACGTGGCGATCGAGTACGAGCGCAACCTCGAGCGCTACACGTTCTTGAAGTGGGCCCAGAACTCGCTCGAGGGTTTTCGAGTCGTCCCGCCGGGCATGGGCATCTGCCACCAGGTCAACCTCGAGCATCTGGCCCGCGTGGTCTTCGACAACGACGGCGTCGCGTACCTCGACACGGTGGTGGGTACCGACTCGCACACCACCATGGTCAACGGCCTGGGGGTGCTGGGTTGGGGCGTCGGTGGGATCGAGGCCGAGGCCGGCATGCTCGGCCAGCCCACCTCGATGCTCATTCCCCCGGTCGTGGGTCTGCGGCTGTCGGGAGCCACGCGCGAGGGCGTGACCGCGACCGACGTGGTGCTCACGATCACCGAGCTGCTTCGCAACCAGGGCGTCGTCGGCAAGTTCGTCGAGGCCTACGGGCCGGGCGTGGCGTCGCTCTCGCTCGAGACGCGCGCCACCATCGGGAACATGTCGCCTGAGTACGGCGCCACCTGCGCGATCTTTCCCATCGACCAGGTCACCCTGGACTACCTGGCCTTCACCGGGCGCGCGCCCGAGCACCTCGAGCTCGTCGAGGCCTACGCCAAGGCCCAGGGCATCTGGCACGACGCCAGCGCGGCCGAGCCCACCTACTCCGAGTACGTCGAACTGGACCTCGCGACCGTCGAGCCCAGCCTCGCCGGACCAAAGCGTCCCCAGGACCGGGTCTCGCTGTCGGGCGCGCGCGGCGCGTTCCGCAAGGCTCTGGGACGCGAGCCCATCGAAGTTCGCGGCGCCGAGGCCGCCGAGCACCTGCGTGACGGCGCGGTCACCGTGGCCGCGATCACCTCGTGCACCAATACGTCGAACCCGGCGGTGCTGGTCGCGGCGGGGCTCGTGGCGCGTCGCGCCGTCGAGCGCGGCCTCAGCGTCAAGCCCTGGGTCAAGACCTCGCTCGCCCCGGGCAGCCGCGTCGTCATGGACTACCTCGAGCGCGCGAACCTGGTCGACCCGCTAGATCAACTGGGCTTCTACCTCGCGGGCTTCGGCTGCACCACCTGCATCGGCAACACCGGTCCGCTGCTCGACGGCGTCTCGGACGCGGTCAACGAGCACGACCTCTCGGTCGTCTCGGTGCTCTCGGGCAACCGGAACTTCGAGGGCCGCATCCACCCCGACGTGAAGCAGAACTACCTCGCGAGCCCGCCACTGGTGGTCGCCTACGCCTTGGCGGGCACGATCGACATCGATCTCACCAGCGAGCCCCTGGGCACCTCGAACGACGGGCACCCGGTCTTCTTGAAGGACCTGTGGCCCACCGACGCCGAGGTCGCCGACGCGGTGCGCGCGTCGCTCACGCCCGAGATGTTCAAGGAGCGCTACGCGAGCGCCTTCGGCGGCGACGAGCGTTGGCAGGGCGTGCCGAGCACCAACGCGGTGACCTACGCGTGGGACGACGCGTCGACCTACGTGAAGCTGCCCCCCTTCTTCGAAGGGCTCACCATGGAGCCGGGCGTCGTAGCCGACCTGGTGGGCGCGCGCGTGCTGGCCAAACTGGGTGACTCGGTCACAACCGACCACATCTCGCCCGCTGGCAACATCCGGGCCAACGTGCCCGCCGGGCTCTACCTGAGCGAACGCGGTGTCGCCAAGGAGGACTTCAACAGCTACGGCACCCGACGGGGCAACCACGAGGTGATGATGCGCGGCACCTTCGCGAACATCCGGCTGCGCAACCAACTCGCCCCGGGCACCGAAGGCGGCGTTACGGTCAAGTTCCCCGAGGGCGAGCAGATGTTCATCTTCGACGCCGCCATGGCCTACGCCGAGGAGCGCACCCCGCTCATGATCATCGCGGGCAAGGAGTACGGCAGCGGCTCGAGTCGCGACTGGGCCGCCAAGGGCACGATGCTGCTCGGCGTGAGGGCCGTGCTCGTCGAGAGCTTCGAGCGTATCCACCGCTCGAACCTGGTGGGCATGGGCGTGCTGCCCCTGCAGTTCCTGCCGGGCGAGTCCGCCACGACCTACGACCTCGACGGGACCGAGGTCTACTCGGTCACCGGGCTCGAAGCACTGAATCGCGGCGAGCTGGTGCCGCGCGTGAACGTCAGCGCGCTGCGCACGAACGGGACCGAGGAGCGCTTCGAGGTGCGCCTGCGTATCGACACACCCAGCGAGGTCGAGTACTACCGCCACGGCGGCGTGCTCAACTACGTGCTGCGTCAGTTGGCCCAGGGTTGATTCAGTGCGGGTACAGCGCGCTCGCGGCCGCGTCCACGCTGTCGTAGAGCTGCACCCGCGTGAGCGCCGCGTCGTTCGAGTGCGCCAGGCGCGCTCGTACGGCGTCATTGGCGCGCGCGACTGACACGGTGATGTTGTCGCGGTAGAGGTCGCGCAACACCTCGCCGAACACCACGAGGCCCGTGTAGTCGAGGTCGGTCATCGCCACGGCGTCGATGATGATGTGCTCGGTGTCGGGCTGGGCCGCGAGCAGGTCGTGCAACTCACGGCGAAACACGCTCGCGTTCGCAAAGTAGAGCGAACCGTCGAACAGCACGGCGAGCAGGTGGTCCACCCGGTGCACCGACGGCGCTCCCATCGGCTCCCAACTCGTCGTGGAGTGACGCCGCCCCAGGGTGACCATCCTCGGTCGCACCGAGTGCCAGGTCTGCAGCAGTATCGCGAGCCCCACCGCGATCGCGAGGCCCACCTCCACGCCCAACACCACGACGCCGAGCAGCGAGACCAGCGCCACCGCGAGCTCGATGCGGCTGGCGCGCCAGATGGAGCGGAACTGGCCCAGTTTGATGATGCGGCCCGCCACGAAGAGCAGCACGCCCGCGAGGGCGGCGAGGGGAATGTGGCGCGCGAGCGACGCGATCGGCGAGATCGCGACGGCCCCGAGTGCCGCGACCACGCCGGCGAGCTTGGTGCGACCACCCGCGAGGCGGGTGATCGTCGTGCGCGCCGGGCTGGCGTCGACGGGAAAGCTCCCGCACAGACCAGTCACGATATTGGCGACGCCCACCCCCACGAAGTCGCGGTTGAGGTTGTCCGCCACCCCCAACTCGTCGGCCGACACCCGCGATGTGGCCGCGCTCTGACTCATGATCACCACCGCCAGGGTCAACGAGGTCGTCACCACGCCGGCCCACTCGTGCGCGCTGAACCATCGCAGGCGCCACGCCGGACCGCCGGCCACGACCGCGCCGAGCTCCTGGACGCCGTGGTGCGACAGCGACAGGGCCGCGGCCAGGACCGAGAAGCCCAGCACCGCCACCAGCGCCATCGGCAGTCGCGCGTTCACCCGCTCGCCCACCACCATCACGAGCAGCGTGCCCAGCGAGATCACGAGCGACCAGGCGCTCACGTGGCCCAGCTGAAGCCACAACAGGTGCAGGCGGGTCGCGATCGACTCGCCCCCGCCGCGCACGCCGAGCACGTGGGGTAGCTGGTGCACGATGATGATGAGGCCGATACCACTCATGAAACCGGTCACGATGGGCAGCGAGAGGAAGTCGCCCAGCCAGCCGAGGCGAAACAGCCCCACCGCGGCGACGAGCAGGCCCGTCACGACGGCGGCCGCGGCCACGAGGGCGTAGTACTGCGTCGAGTCGGGTAGCGCCAGACGCAACAGGGCCACCGCGAACAGAGGCGCAATGGTGGAGTCGGCCCCCACCGACATGATGGGATTGGAGCCGAAGAAGGTGAAGGCCAAGGTGGCCCCGATGAACGCGATCATCGCGCTGAAGGCCGCGACGCCGGCGAGTTGGGAGGTGGCGAGCTGCTCGGGGATCGCGATGGCGAGCAGGGTGATCCCGGCCACGATCTCACCCGCGAGGTTCTTGCGGGTGACTCCCGCCATGAGATCGCGCAGGCCGCGGTCGCGCACTCGCCGAGCTACGGGTGTGCGGGCAACCGCCTGCAGTCTCGAGCGTGGGCCCATTGACTTACCATAGAGCCGCGCCGCGCGGCTACTTGGTGGTGACGACCTTGTAGCCCTCGGCGAGACGACCCTTGCCCAGGCCGGCACCCTTGGCCGTCACGCGCGCCCAGTGACGGACCATCGCTTCGAGATCGTCGCGCTCGCCCACCTGGCTCTCGTGGCGTCGCAGGGCGGCGCACTTGCGCTCGAAGGTGTCGGTGATGTCCACGACCATGGTGGGACTGGCGTTCCCCGCGAGCCAGACGCTCGCGACGCTGTGGGGCTTCAGCCCCTCGCCGAGCAGCTCGGGGAACGCGTGGGGGTTGCGCGCGTCGGGATAGACCGCTCGCAGTGTCGCCTCACCGGCCGCCATGTGGTCGGGGTGGCTCGCGAAGATGCGCTCCCAGTTGCGCTCGGGGCTCTGGGTGATGACCAGGTCGGGCCGGCGCTGGCGGATCACGCGCGCGATGTCACGGCGTAGGTCCAGGGTGACTTCCACCTGGCCGTCGCGGTAGTGCAGGAAGGCGAGTTCGTGCACGCCGATCTCCTTGGCCGCCGCGGTCTGTTCCGCCTCACGAACCACCGCGCGCTCTTCGAACGTGCTCGTATCGTTGTCCCCGCCCGCATCGCCCGAGGTCACGAGACAGTAGGCCACCTCGACCCCGAGTCCGGTCAGGGTGGCGATGGTGCCCGCCGAGCCGAAATCGACGTCGTCGGGATGCGCCACCACGACCAATGCACGCTGGATCGTTCCGTCGTACTCGAAGACCGGTAACGACCTCTTTGAACTCACAGGACCGAGTCCGCCATCGTCGGCTCCCAACTGGCCAGATCCTTCAGGTGCGGGTCGTTTGAGAACACCTCGACGATGGGACGCTTGAGGGCGAGTCGTCGCATGATGACCTCGGCCTCGACCATCTGGTTCCACAGCAGCAACGAGACCACGACGCCCTTGGAGCCGGCGCGGGCCGTGCGCCCCGAGCGGTGCAGGTACGCCTTGTGGTCCTCGGGGGGATCGAAGTGCATCACGCAGTCCACCGCGTCGATGTGCAGCCCCCGCGCGGCGACGTCGGTGGCCACGAGCACCGGGAGCTTGTCGGCGCTGAAGTCGGCGAGCGCCTTCTCGCGCTGGCTCTGGCGCAGGTCACCGTGGATTGCCGCGGCGCGCACGCCCTCCTTCAGCAACTGCTCGACCAAGCGGTCGGCGCCGCGCTTGGTGCGACAAAAGACGATGGTCTTGTCAAACGACTGGCAGATCGTGGCGGCCACCTTCACGCGGTCCATCTGGTGCACGTTCAAGAAGTGGTGCACCATCTGCGACACCGTCTGGGTGTCGCTCGCCACCTCGTGAAAGACCGGGTCGCTCAGGTAGCGCTTGACCAGCCGGTCGATGGCCCCGTCCAGGGTCGCCGAGAACAAGAGGGTCTGGTGGGGGTGCTCGGCGATGCGCCGCAGCACCCACTCGACCTGGGGCATGAAGCCCATGTCGGCCATGCGGTCGGCCTCATCCAGCACGAGCACGTCGAGTCCCTCGACGTTGACCTCGCCGCGGTCACCGAGGTCGATCAGTCGCCCGGGAGTGGCGATGATGACATCAGAACCCTTGCGCAGCGACTTCACCTGGCGTTCGATGTCCGCGCCACCGTAGACGGCGTTGACGTGCAGGCCGAGCGCGCGACCCAGAGGTTCGAGCACTTCGTGCACCTGCACGGCGAGCTCACGCGTGGGCAGCAGCACCAGTCCGCGCGGACGCGCGGCGTGGCCCTGGGGCTCGATCGGCTCGCTGGCGGCGATGCGCTGGAGCATCGGCAGTCCGAAGCCCAGGGTCTTGCCCGAGCCGGTCTTAGCCTTGCCGCACACGTCGCGTCCCGCGAGCGCGTCGTGGATGGTCATGGCCTGGATGGGAAAGGCGGTCGAGATACCCTGGCGGGTGAGCTCGGCGCACAGATCAGGATGCACTCCGAGTTCTTCGAAGGTGACGGTGGTGGCGTAGGAGTCCGCAGACGACGTCACAGGTTGGGCGGTTTCAGTACTCACAGAACAACGGTCTTTTCTCGGTTGGACCCGGAACCGGCGTTCGAAAGTGATGGGCCCAAGCTCATCTTCTAGAGCTTCTCTCATAGTCTAGGGCCATAGTCTCCCGAGCGGACAGAAGGTGGTTGGTACATGGCACGACTAGAGGTGGGTCAGCGGGCTCCGGGCTTCACTTTGGCCAACCAGAACGGCGACAAGGTCGCCCTCAAGGACTTCCTCGGCACCCGCGTGGTGCTGTACTTCTACCCCGCCGACGACACGCCCGGCTGCACCAAGGAGGCCTGCCAGTTCAACGACGCGCTGGCGAGCTTCAAGGACGTGGGCGCGCACGTGCTCGGCGTCTCGCCCGACGCCGCGTCGAGCCACGTCGCGTTCCGCTCGAAGTACGGCCTGGCCTTTGACCTGTTGAGCGACCCGGACAAGAAGGTGATGACCAAGTACGGCGCCTACGGAGAGAAGATGATGTACGGCAAGAGGGTCACCGGCGTCATCCGCTCGAGCTTCATTATCGGACCCACCGGCAGGCTCGAGCGCGTCTGGTACGGCGTGCGCGCCGACGGCCACGCCGCCAAGGTGCTCGAGGCCCTCGCGCGGGTGTAACTGCGAGCGACGCGAACTTGTGACCAAGGGCCACACTCGACGAGCACCGGGGCCCGCTAGCGTGCGCACATGATCGCCTGCGTGCCCGTGATGAATGATGGAGTGGTCGACCCGCGCTGGGGGCGCGCCGACTGGATTGCGGTCGCTGAGGTACGCGACGGCGCGATCACGAGTTGGGAGGAGTTCGAGGTCTCCTGGAGCCGCCTGCACGACGAGGGGTCCGGGGCTCGCCATCACGCGCGCATCGCCCGGTTCTTGAAGGAGCATCAGATCGAAGCCGTCGTGGCCGATCACGTCGGCGACGGCATGGTCAAGATGCTGGGCACCATGAAACTCGCGCTGTACCTGGGCGCGAGCGGCGACGCCCGTGCCGCGGTCCTCGCGGCCCTGCACGCGTAACGACCGACGTCGCCGCGCATCGCGAAACCGCTTGGGCGTCAGACGAGACGGTAGTGTCGGTCTCGACTGAGCCCGGGATAACCCGGATCGTCCACAGCGCAGCACGGTGTCGAGAGTGGGGGGAACATGACCGAGACGAACGAACCATCGATGGGGGCGCCCGGTGGCGCCGGCGAGGACCTGGCGGATCTGCCGCCCATGGTGCGTGAGTCGCACCCCGTCGCACCCCCGAGGCCACCGTCGGGGCGCCTCGCCGCGTCGAACCAAGGGGAGTACGAAGAGCTCTACCGGCGCTCGATCGAGAACCCCGGCGAGTACTGGAGCGCCGTAGCCAACGAATTCGAATGGTTCGCCGGTTGGCCCGCGTCGCCGGCGGTGACCGGCGACCTCGCCCAGGGCTTCGAGTACTTTCCCGGCGCCATGGGCAACGTCAGCGTGAACTGCGTCGACCGCCACGCCCGCGCGACCCCCGACAAGGTGGCCGTGCACTGGTTCGGTGAGGATGGCACCGAGCGGTCCTGGACCTACGCCCGGCTGCTCGACGAGACCGCGCGCTTCGCCCAGGCCCTGGTCGAAATGGGCGTGACCAAGGGCGACGTGGTGGCGATCTTCCTGCCGAACCTGCTCGAGACCTTCGCCGTGGTCCAGGGATGCCTGCGCATCGGAGCGATCTACAACATCATCTTCTCGGGCTTCTCGCCCGACGCGCTGGCCGACCGCATCGTCGACACGGGAGCCAAAGTGGTGGTCACCGCCGACGAAACGTACCGGCGAGGCAAGACCATCACGCTGAAGCGCAACCTCGACGAGGTGCTCGGACGTCTCGACAGCGTCGAGCACGTGGTCGTCGTTCGCCGCAGCGCCAATCCCGAAGTGCCCATGCTCGCCCCGCGCGACCGCTACTACGACGAGCTGCTCGCGGCCACCACGAGCCTGGCCGAACCCGTGGCGCTCGAGGCGAACGAGACGGGCTTCATCATCTACACCAGCGGTACGAGCGCCAAGCCGAAGGGACTGGTCCACAGCGGACTGGGCTTCATGGTGGGCGCGTACCACAACATGAAGCTGGCCGTCGACCTGGGACCCGACGACGTCTACTGGTGCACCGCGGACTGCGGCTGGCTGGCCTTTCCCATCTTCGAGATCGTCGGGGCGACCGCGCTCGGCGCGACGATGATCGCCTGCGAGGGCGCGCTCGACTACCCGGGACCCGAGCGCTTCTACTCGATCCTCGAGAACCACCGGGTCAACAAGGTCTTCTCGGCCCCCACGGTCGTGCGCATGCTCGCGCGCTACGGCGAAGGTGTCGCCGAGCGCTACGACCTCAGCGCGCTCGAACTGCTCGCGCTGGTGGGCGAGCCCCTCGACGCCAACACCTGGCACTGGGCCGACGAGAACCTCGGGCGCGGCAGTCTGGAGATCAACAACACCTACGGCCAGAGTGAGACCGGTAGCGCGTGGACCGCGTCGATGACCGGCGTCACGCCGGCCAAGCCCGGTTCGTGCGGCCCCGCGCTGCCCGGGCACGCCTACCAGATCCTCGACGAGTACGGCGAGCCCGTCACGCCGGGCACCACCGGCTACCTGACAATGACGGCGCCCTTTCCAACCATGTTCCGAGGGATCTGGCACGACCCCGAGCGGTACCGGGCCCAGTACTTCACCCGCTTCGGCGCCGACCGCTACGACACGGCCGACGCCGCGATCCAGGACGAAGACGGACACCTGTGGGTGGTGGGGCGCGTCGACGACGTCATCAACGTCGCGGCCCACCGGCTCTCGACCATGGAGATGGAGAGCGCGCTACTCAGCGTGCCCGGCGTCGTTGAGGCGGCGGTCATCGGGGTCAACGACCCCATCAAGGGTCAGGTGCCCGAGGGCTTCGTCACGCTCGGGGCCAACGCGGACGACTCGATCACCGAGGAGCTCTTGGCCCAGCACCTGGTCGACGCGATCGGGACGATCGCCCGGCCGCGCCGCGTGCACATCATGACCACCATGCCACGCACCCGCAGCGGCAAGATCGTGCGCCGCCTGCTGCGCGAACTGGTGGTCGACGGCGTCGCCAGCGGCGACGTCAGCGGCCTCGAGGATCCGGAGGTACTCGCCCAGCTCGAAAGCGAGCTCGCCCACTAGCGCGAGCCCACGTCGCCACTGGCGACGCCGGCTCGCCCGGTCAGCTCGCGTTGTGGCGACGCACCGTGCGCACGCGATGCCAGAATCCCCAGACGGCCAGCGCCACGATCACGACGAGCACGGGCGTCTGGGCCGCGTGGAAGTACTTGGTCACGTGCTGCCAGTTCGCTCCGGCCGCGTAGCCCAATCCAGTGAGCAGCGACACCCAGACCAGCGATCCAATGGTGGTGAGCACGGCGAAGGGCGTGCGCTTCATCTCGGCGACGCCGGCGGGCACCGAGATCGCACTGCGCACGACCGGCAGGATGCGTCCGATCAGCACCGAGATCGCCCCGTACTTGGCGAACCAGCGCTCCGCGGCGTCGAGGTCCTTGTGAGTGAGCAGGATCCACTTGCCCCAGCGGTCCACGATGGCCCGTCCGGCGGTGCGGCCCACCTCGTAGGCGATGACCGAACCCACCAGCGAGCCCACGGTGCCGATCACGATCACGCCCCACACCGAAAATTCCGCGTGGCCCGTGACCGCCGCGGTGCACAGTGCCCCGGCGAAGCCGAAGGTCACCTCCGAGGGGATCGGGGCGCACGCGGACTCGAGAATCGAGAGCACGATGAGCGCGAAGTAGCCGTAGTTCTGGACGAATGACTGCATTGCGACATTCTGGTGCACGAACCGTCGGCCGGGCGAAAACCTGCCGAAATTCTTATCGTTGGTGCTGCGAGCACCAGTACGTCGTGCGCCCGCCCACGGTGGCACTCACCATGGGCGCCCCGTCGCGCGGGCACAACCCACCGGGAAAGCGCGCGATCATATGGTCGCCCGTGTGTGAGCCGCCGCGGCGCGCGAGGGTGCGCATGGTCTGGTTGAAGGCGCGAAAGAGCGCCGTGCGCTGGGACGGGCCCAGCAGACCGGCGGGAGTGCGGGGATCGATACCGGCGCGAAAGAGCATCTCGTCGCCGAGCAGGTTGCCGACCCCGGCCACGTGCGCCTGGTCGAGCAGGCGCGCCTTGATGGCCGGGCCCTCCCCGCGCGTCGCGAGCATCCGGTCGAACTCGGCGCGAGTGAGCGAGAGCGCGTCGGGCCCCAGCGCGCCGAGGTCCGGGTCGATCTCGAAGCGAGCCAGGCGGCGCGGGTCGTGCACCACCAATCGGCGCCCGTCGTCGAACTCGAGTCCACCGCGAACCCACTCCTCGCGGTAGGCGTGGGGGCCGTAGAACAGGCCGTCGATGCCGGCCTCGTCATCGATGAGCAGGACGCCGGTCATGCCGAAGCGAATGCCGAGGCTGACCCCGGTGGTCTCGAGCACCAGGAGCTTGCCGCGCCGGTCGGTACCCGTGACGCGCAACCCGCGCGTAGCGCGCTGCCACGCGCCGGGCGAGGTCAACTTCTTCGCGAGGTAGCCATCGGCCCAGCCGTGAGCCACCCGCGCGCCGATGATCCGCTCGGCGAGGGAGCGGTACGTTTCGATCTCGAGTACTTCGGGCACCCGGCGCAGCGTAGCGGTCGCGGCGCGCAAAGGACGACTCACTAAGGTTGTCGAGTGGCCTTGGACAAACCGCACTGGCGTCAACTCTTCAGCGAGGTCGTGACCTCGGGACTGTGCACGGGCTGCGCGGCGTGTGTCATCGCGTGTCCCCACGACGTGCTCGACTACGAGAGCGGCGACGGCATCTACAAGCCCTGGCACCTCGACATCGACGGCGGCGCCGAGGACTGCACCCACGGCGAGAAGGGCTGCACGATGTGCACGCGGGCCTGTCCGCGCTTTCGCAACTGGGAGAGCGAGATCGATACGCACCGCTTCGCGCGCGAACGCACCGATGACGAGGTGTGGGGCATCGGTGACGTCTTCCTCGCGCGCTCCTCGGACCCGTCCATCGTCGACAAGGGTCAAGACGGCGGACTGGTCTCGGCGTTGCTCATCTACGCCCTCGAGCACGACGTGATCGACGCCGCGCTGGTGAGTGGACTCGAGGGCGACGGGAGCACCTGGCACGCCGAACCGCGCGTGGCGCGCACGCGCGACGACGTGCTCGCGACCGCCGGCTCGCGCTACACCTACAGCGCCAACCTGCTCGCCTACCCCGAGGCGGTCGCCGGTGGTGCCGAGCGCATCGCGCTGGTCGGCATGGGCTGCATGGCCTCGGCCCCCGGTGCGATGCAGGTGCGCAAGGCCGGCAAGATCGCGCGCCGACTCAGTCTCACCATCGGCCTGCTGTGCTCGAAGACCTTCGACGACTCGATCTTCGAGGAGCTCTTCGAGACGAAGTACGACATCAAGCGAACCGACATCGCCAAGATGAACATCAAGGGCGTGTTCCAGATCTGGACCAGGGACGGCGGCTACCACGAGGTGCCGCTCAAAGAGGCCCACGCGTACACGCGCGAGGGCTGCACGACCTGCCCGGACTTCGCGGCCGAGCACGCGGACATCTCGACCGGGGGTATCGGTGCCTTCGGTGACTGGACCCTCGTGATCGTGCGCACCGACCAGGGACGCGCGCTCATCGACGCGATGAAGAGTGGCAACCTCATCGAGACGCGACCGGGTGACGACGACCCCGGCGCGGTCGCCCTGTTGCACCGGCTCGCCAAGCTCTCGCGCAAGCGCTGGCCCGCGGACGCGACGCCCGGGCCGCGCCGGATCCCGTTGACCTCCTCCTAGGCGCCGTTAGAGTCGCTCCATGGCCGCAACCTTCACCACCGTGCTGCTCGTGCGCCACGCCACGACCACCACCACCGGCACCGTGTTGCCGGGTCGGGCACCCGGCCTGCACCTGGCCGCGAGCGGCGTGGCCCAGGCCGAGCGCGTGGCTGAGCGCCTGGGCGAGTTGCCCACCAAGCCCGTCGCCCTCTACGTCTCGCCGCTCGAACGGGCCCGCGAGACCGCACGGCCCATCGCCAGGGCCCTGCACCTGCGAGCGAGCGCCCAGCGTGGGCTGCTCGAGTGCGATTTCGGCGCCTGGACCGGCAAGCGACTGAGTTCGCTGCGGCGAAAGAGCGAATGGCACGCGGTCCAGTACGCGCCCAGCACCTTCCGCTTCCCCGGTGGCGAGTCCTTCGCCGAGATGCAACAGCGCATGTGGAACACCGTCGAAGGGCTGGCGGCGCGCCACCGCAACCAGACAATCGTGGTGGTGAGCCACGCCGACCCCATCAAGGCGCTGGTCACCTACGCCCAGGGCGTTCCCCTCGACCTCTTCCAGCGCACCGTCATCTCCACCTGCTCGATCAGTGCGGTGGCGATCACCGACTCGGTCCCGGTGGTGCTCTGTGTCAACAACACCGGATCGCTGAAGGAGCTGCATCCATCATGAACTACGTCTTCGAGAACCCCGACAAGGTCATGGTGGGGGTGCGCGGCGAGGTCGGTAACCGACTCTTCCTCCTCCAGGCCCGTCAGGGCCGCCGGCTCATCGTGCTCAAGTGCGAGAAGCAGCAGTTGGCCGCGCTGGCCGAGTGGCTGGGCCACGTGGTCGGCGAGCTCGGCCGGCCCGGGCACCTGCCCGACGACCTGGACCTGGAGCCCGAGTACGAGAGCGACTTCGCGGTCGGCGACATCGCGCTCGCCCTCGACGAAGAGGACCAGCGCATCGAAGTCACCTTCGAGTCGGTGGACGAAGAGGACACCTTGGACCTGACGCTCACCAGGGAGTGGGCCGGTGCCCTGGCGATCGCGATCACCCGGCTGGTCGAGGCGGGCCGCCCGGCGTGCCCGCTGTGCGGCGGGCCGCTCGACCCGCGTGGTCACGACTGCCCTCGAACCAACGGACACCGACCGCCGATCCGCTGAACCATGGACGAAGAGCAGCGAAGGACGCTCCTGGGTCGCGGCTCAATCCAGATCGAGGGCCGGGTCACGGGCTCCTCCAACCAGGCGCTGCTCGTCACGGTGCGTCTCGACGGGCAGAGCACGCTCGCCTGCTACAAAGCCGAGGCCGGCGAGCGCCCGCTCTGGGACTTCCCCGACGGCCTGTGGCGCCGCGAGGTCGCCGCCTACGAGCTCGACGTGGCGTTGGGCACCGGCCTCGTGCCCACCACCGTCCAACGTGATGACGCCCCCTTCGGCGTCGGCTCGCTGCAGTGGTGGATCGAAGCCGACGACGAGCACTACTTCACCCTGCGCGAGCGCGAAGAGTTCAGCGGCTGGTTCGCGGCGCTGGCCGCCTTCGACGCGGTCGCCAACAACGCGGATCGCAAGGCGGGCCACGTCCTGTTCGACGGCGAGCGGTGCTGGGCGATCGACAACGGCCTGTGCTTCCACGAGCACGACAAGTTGCGCACCGTCGTGTGGGAGTACGCGGGGCTGGCGGTGCCGGGCGAGTTGCTCGACGCGATCGACCGCTTCGCGCTCGGCGACGGCGCCAACCTCGGCCGCTGGCTGAGTCCCGCCGAGCTCGAACGCACCTTGTGGCGCGCACGTCGCCTCGCCCGAGCCGGCCACTACCCCACGCCCGACGAGGACGCGGACTGGCCGCCCTACCCCTGGCCGCTGATCTGATCGAGGGATTCACCCTGGTCGACCGCGCCCGATTCGAGCAGGAGGAAGCTCACGATCGCGCCGACCCCGAAGCTGCCCGCCGCCCACCAGAACGCGACCGCGTAGCCGTGCAGGGTGGCCAGGCGCGCCGAATCCAACGAATTGTCCGGTGCGTGCGCGAGGGCGCGTGCGGTGACGGTCACCGCGATCGTGTTGAGCAGGGCCACGCCAATCGAGCTGCCGATCTGCTGGGCCGTGTTGACCAGGGCTGACGCCGCGCCGGCGTCGGCGTGACGCACGCCGGCGGTGGCGCTCGCAATGGCCGGGGCGAAGACGAGGCCGAGGCCGAGGCCGGTGACGATCAGGCCCGGTAGAACGTGGTCGAGGTAGTTGGAGTGCGGGGTCAGCTTGGTGAACAACACCATGCCGAGCATGCCCAACAGCATGCCCACCGGCACCAACGGGCGCGGACCCACCATGGCGAGGAGCCGAGCGCTGGCCAGCGCCGCCGAGAGCCCCAGCGCGGCGACCATCGGCATGAAGACGATCCCGGTGCGCAGCGGCGAGTAGCCAAGCGTGCCCTGGAGGTAGTACGCGAGAAACAGCGTGAGGGCGAAGATCGAGATCGTGGTGAGAAACAGCGCCACCAGCGATCCCGCGCGCGTGCGGTTGGTGAGAATGCGCAGCGGCAGCAACGGATGGGCGCTGCGCGCCTGCCACGCGACGAAGCCCGCGAGGACGAGCCCCCCGAGCGAGAGGGACCCCCAGGTCACCGCGTTCGACCAGCTCGAAGTGACGGCGTGGCCGAAGCCGAACACGACCAGGAAGAGCCCCGCGCTGGCGAGCACGGTGCCCACCACGTCGAGCGGTGCGCGGTGTTCGCCCCGATTCGAGGACACGAACACCCAGACCCCGATCAGGGACAGCACGGCGAAGATCAGGTTGATGTAGAGGCACCAGCGCCACGACGACCATTGGGTGAGCGCCCCGCCGAGGACCAGGCCCACCGCGGCGCCCGAGCCGCCCACCACGCCGTAGATGGAGAACGCGGTCGCGCGCTCGACCGGCTCGTGGAAAGTCGTCGAAAGGGCCGCGAGGGCCGCGGGTGCGAGTAGCGCTCCGAAGACGCCCTGCACCGCGCGCGCCGACACCAGCATCGAGAACGAGGTGGCCATGCCACCGACCACGCTGGCGCCCGCGAAGCCGATGAGGCCGACCAGCAGGCTGGTGCGGCGTCCCCACAGATCGACCAGGCGTCCGCCGAGCAGCAGGAGCGAGCCGAAGGCCAGCGCGTAGGCCGTCACGGGCCACTGTCGATCAGCGAGTGAGAAGTGGAGATCGCGCTGGGCCCACGGCAGTGCGATGTTGATCACCGTGGCGTCCAGTGCCACCATCAACTGGGTCACGCTCAGCACCGCGAGCACCCACCAGCGACGGGCGTGCAGCGAGAAGGGGCCGGAACTCATAACGGTCCTTCCAGCCTAAAGAACGCCATCGCCGAACCCGTACATTGACAAAAACCCCGGCCACCGGCCGGGGTTTTGTCCTCTAAACAGGATTGTTATGACCGTGACTTCAGCGCCTCGATGAGCGCGGGGAGCACCTTGTGCACGTCGCCCACCACTCCGAAGTCGGCGATCTGGAAGATCGGGGCGTCGGGGTCCTTGTTGATCGCCACGATGTTCTTCGAGCCCTTCATGCCCACCATGTGCTGGGTGGCGCCCGAGATGCCGCACGCGATGTACACGGTTGGCTTCACGGTCTTGCCCGTCTGGCCAACCTGGTGGGAGTAGGGAACCCACCCGGCGTCGACGATGGCGCGGCTCGCACCGGGGGCGCCGTGCAGCAACTTGGCGGCCTCTTCAATCAACGCGTACTTGTCCGCCTCGCCCAGTCCGCGTCCGCCCGAGACGACCAC
Source organism: Acidimicrobiales bacterium (assembly GCA_035530815.1). Taxonomy (GTDB): domain Bacteria; phylum Actinomycetota; class Acidimicrobiia; order Acidimicrobiales; family RAAP-2; genus RAAP-2. The sequence continues at coordinate 60,044 of DATKTZ010000047.1, read as the reverse complement.
GGCGGCCTCTTCGAGCTTGGGACCGGTGCGCTCTTCGACGTGCGAGGTCACGATGGTCGCGGCGCCGCTGGCGCCGGTCTCGCCCGCGGGGGCGACGACCACGTTCGCTGGCGCCCCACCTGACGGCTCGGCGACGAAGGACTTCGCGCGCACGGCGATGAGTCCCGGCCCCTCTCCGGTAAACCGGGCATTGGCGATCTGGGTGCCACCGAAGATGGGGTGCTCGGTGACCAGCCCCGCGTCGTCGCTGAGGCCGGTCACGTTCGTGAGGACCGGCCGGTCCAGGCGCGCCGAGAGCCGCGCGACGATATCGCGCCCGTCGTAGCTGGTCGGCACCAGGATGGCGTCGGGCGCCCCCTGGGCCACCAGTGCCGCGATGGCCGAGGCCACGGGCGCGCCGGGCAAAGCACCGGCCAGGTCGCCCACGTCGTAGAGCGTGGTGGCACCGTACTCGCCCACCAGCGCGGCTAGCGCGTCGCTGGCGCCCCAGGTGATGGCCGAAACGTGCTCACTCAGGGTGCGCGCGTGGCTGAGCAGTTCGAGTGAGGTCGAGGTGAGCGAGCCGTTGGACGGCTCGGCGAGGACCCAAATGGAAGATAGCGTCATGATGTCTCCTACAGAACTTTGATCGACTCGAGGTACTCGACGATCTTCTGTGCGCCGTCGCCCTCATCTACGTACTTCTCGCCCGACTGACGCGCCTCGGCGACCACGACCTGGGTGATCTGCTGACGAGCGCCGGTGGTGCCAACCTCGCCGCCCAGGTTCAGGTCCGCCACGCTGAGCACCTCGACCGGCTTGGACTTGGCGGCCATGATGCCCTTGAAGGACGCGTAGCGCGGCTCCACGACGCCGGCGGTCACGGTCACGAGCGCCGGCAGCGGTGACTGCACCTCGTCGTAGCCGGCCTCGGTCTGGCGATCGACCTTGAGCGAGGACCCTTCGATGCTGACCGACTTAGCGAAGGTGACCGAAGGCAGGCCGAGCAACTCGGCGAGTTGCACCGGCATCGTGCCGGTGTAGCCGTCCGAGGACTCGGTGGCGCACAGGACCAGATCGGGGTTAACCCGTCGGATCACGGCGGCGAGCACCTTGGCGGTGCCCAGCGCGTCGGTGCCGCGTAGGGACTCATCGCTCACCACAATGGCCTTGGCGGCCCCCATGGCCAGCGCGTTGCGCAGGCCGGCCACGTCAGCGGCCGAGCACATCGACACCACGGTGACCTCGCCCTCACCGGCCTTGTCGACCAGTTGCAGCGCCATCTCGACGCCGTAGGTATCGGCCTCGTCGAGGATCAATTTTCCCGAGCGGTCCAGGTTGTACGAGGCGTCGAGCGCCTGAGGTGCAGCCGGATCGGGGATCTGTTTCACACATACGACAACGTTCATGAAAGACAATCTAGGTCATGGCGCCGGGTACCGACTCCGGCCGAAAGTCCCCGATCACGGCCGCGTCAGCGCCATCGCCGTGACGGGGTCGTCGGTGATGATGGCGTGCACGCCGAGCGCCGCCATCGCGCCAATATCGCGGGGAGAGTTGGGGGTCCACACATTCACCTCGAGCCCCAGGCGGCGGGCCCGCCCCACGGCCGTGGCCCCGACACGGCCGTGGGCTGGGTGCACCGCGTCCAGCCCGGCGTCGTGGGCGCGCACCAGCGCCCTCGTGGTGCTCTTGGACCAGTCGAGCAACCACCCCACCCGCAGTGAGGGCGCCAGTGAGCGCACCGTCACGCACGTGGCGAAGTCGAAGCACGAGAAGATCACCGCGTGGCTCAGATTGGCTTCGTGCACCGTGGCCACCACGCGAGTGGCGAAGTCGCCGCTGTCGTCGTAGGTCGGTTCGCCGGTGTGGCGGATGTTCTTGATCTCCACGTTGATCGACACCCCGCGACAGGCCTCGAGCGCCTCGGCGAGGGTCGCCACGTGGCTCGGCAGCTGCGCGGCGCGGGCGCGGGCGATCACCAGCTCGCCGACGACCGGATCGTGGTGGATGACCAGTTGGCCGTCGCCCGTGCGGCGCACGTCGAACTCGATGCCGTCGACACCGAGCTCGCGCGCGGCGCGAAACGCGCCCAGTGTGTTCTCACGCTCATCGGTGTGTAGGCCCCGATGGGCGAAGATCTCACTCACGAGGCGAGTCTGGCAGCCGAACGGGCGATGACCAGCACATTTCCAGAAATATTCGCTTCCTACCCTTGTTTTTCAACAGATAGTTCACTAAAATTTGATTCCCCCCCGACTACGGACGTGATGTCGGTACGTGCTCTGTGGCCGAAATGTAAAGGAATTGTCATGTCGTTAATTTGGAACCGGACCCACGCCTGGGACGACGCGGACTGGCGCTCAAATGCCGCCTGCCGCGACACCGAACCGGAATTGTTCTTTCCCGTGGGCACCACGGGCATGGCAACCGACCAGATCGAGTCCGCCAAGCGCGTGTGCGACAAGTGCGACGCCCAAAAGGCCTGCCTGGAGTTCGCGCTGGCCACCAACCAGGAGTCCGGCGTTTGGGGCGGCACCACCGAGGACGAGCGGCGCAAGTTGCGCAAGCAGTGGCTGGCCGCGCGACGTCGCTCGGCCGCCAACTAGAGCCGCACGCTCGTCGGCACCACGACGCGAACGTAGGTGCCGCCACCTCGTGCGGCGTCGACCGAGTTCATCTCGATCGTACCGTGCAGTTGGGCGCGCACGATGTCGCGCACGATTGACAGCCCCAGACTCGTGGGTGTCTCGAGTGAGAAATCCACACCCAACCCGCGCCCGTTGTCGCGGATCTCGGCGACCGCGTGCCCCTCGTCGCGGTGAAGATTGAGCGTCACGACGCCGACGTGGTCGTCGTGCACACCGCCGAACTCCGTGAACGCGTGCTCCACGGCATTGGTGAGCAGTTCGGCCAGTACCACCGCGAGCGGCGTCGCCAGATCCGTCGACAGGGTGCCCAACTCGCCGTTGACCACGATCTCCACCGGGTGCAGCGCCAGCACGGTGTCCTCGACGAGCATGACGAGCGAACTGATGATCTCGTCGAACACGACGTCCTCGCCGGGTTCGCGCGACAGGACCTCGTGCACCACCGCGATCGAGCGAATACGCCGCTCGGCCTCGAGCAGCGCGTTACGGGTCTCCAACTCGTCGCTTCGACGCGCTTGCAGGCGCAACAGTGACGAGATGGTCTGCAGGTTGTTCTTGACCCGGTGGTGCACCTCGCGCACCGCGGCCTCCTTGTTGAGCACCATCCGATTGAGGTGGCGCAAGTCGGACACGTCGCGCACGAGCACCAGCACACCGCTCACGTTCTGGTGATCGAGCAGCGGGACGCTCTGAAACAGGATCGCCACGTCGTGACCACGATCGATTTCCTCCATCGCCGGAATGGCGAAGGCCAGCGAGCGCTCCACGACGCGCACGCGCAAGCCCAGTTCGGGCAGCGACCGGCCCTCACTGGAGGCGTAGATGCCGAGTCGGTGAAAGGCGTTGGTAGCGTTGGGCGTCGCGAATTCAACCTGGCCGAGCGCGTCGAGCAGGATGATGCCGTCGCCCACGCGGGGCATGCCCGGTCCGGCGACATCGTCCTCGCGGAACGGGAACGTGGCCGCGGACACCATGTCGCACAAACGATCGAAGATCGACAGGTAGGCCTTTTCGTAGAGCGACGCCGGGCCTCGCAGTGGTCCTTGGAGCCGAACCAGTACCGCGACCACCTCAGAGTCGAAGCGCACCGGCACGCACCACACCGGCACCGGCTCGTCCACGTGCTCGAGGGCGACGTGACCCTCGACGCGCTCGCCGCGCTCGAAGGCCTGGAACACGAGCGGCCAATCTTCGCGGCGGTGCGTGGTACCCACGAGGTCATCGTTGATCAGCGTGGAGCGGTTGTTGGGTCGCAGTTGACCCAGCACGATCAACTTGGCGGGCGCATTGACGCCCTCGTTGGTCCGCGCCATCAAGATCATGTCCGAAAAGGACAGGTCGGCGAGCAGCGACCACGACGCGGTCAGCCGACCCAGGTGTTCGACGGCGGCGGCCCTCAGGCTCGTGCGCTGATTTGCGAGCTCGCCGAGGGTCGCCACTAGGAGCTTCTCAGGTCGACGAGGGTGCGCTGGCGAGCGCTGTAGGAGGCGAGTTGGTGCACTCCGCGGGCCTCGAGCAGTGCCGCGAGATCACTCGCGCGCTCGCCCACCCGCTCGTTGCGGTGTGCGTCGCTCGCGGTGGTGAAGGTCAAGCCCCGCTCGACGAACCGGTCGAGCAGACCCTCGGCGGGGTACTGTTCGCCCACTGGCTTCACCCAGCCGGCTGACGAGCACTCCACCGAGAGGTCGGCGCGCTGGGCGCTGTCGGCCATGCGATCCCACAGCGACGCCAGGTCGCCAGCGAAGTGACCGGCGACCTTGATCAGATCAGGGTGGGCCAGCACGTCCACCGCGTTCGATGCGGCGAGCTCCTCAATGGCGCGTGCGTAGTCAACCCAGCACTGATCCACGTCGCGCAGGCTCCACTCACGCATGTGCACCTCGTTGTCGATGTCGTCGAATTGCCAGGTACCGAGCCAGTGCACCGAACCGATGAGCACGTCGAAGGGGTACTGGGCGAGCAGGTCGCTCACCTTGTCCATCTCCCCCTCGAAGTAGTCGACCTCCAGACCCACCTTGACGGGAAGGCCCTCGTCCTTGGCGCGCTGGGCCAGGCTCACGTACTGCTCGAGCGAATTGCGCGCGTGCCAGTCGAAGTAGTTGGCCATAACAGTGCTCGTCGGTTCGTGCCCGAACTTCTGCCAGAACGGTCCCACCACGCCCAGCACGTCGCGAAAGCGGTGCAGATGCTCGGTCAGGGCCAACTCGTGGACGCCATGGCGCTGTGCTTCCTCGCAGTAGCCCGCAATCTGGTCGAGGTCGAACCAGACCGAGGACTCCGAGTGCGGCCACAGATGAAGGTGGTAATCAATCACTTCGCCCCCCCGGTACCGGGTTCTAGGCCGTTCCGAACCCGACGACGCGCTCACTGCCCGACGGGCCGAACTCCACGTAGGCCACGCGCGACGCCGGCACACCAACTCGGCGACCCTTGCGGTCGGTCAGCCACAGCACCTGGTCGTCGGCGAGCGCCGCTTCGACCTCGGCCATGACCTGGTCCTGATCGGCGTCCTCGGGCAACTCGACCTCGAGTTCTCTCATCGATTGCACGATCCCAATACGGATTTCCATAACGACTCCTCTGCCCGCAGGCGACGTACCCATGTTACGGCGCTCTGCCATGATGAGACACGTGAATGCCGGAAGCTCCTCCGAACGGTCCCGCCAGTGGGCGTCGACGATGGGGGGTTTCGACGCCTCGGGCCACGACCTCACCCTGGCCCATCGCGACTCGCACGCGAGCATCGGCCAGTGGACGTCGACCGGCCAACGGGTGGCGGGCCGCCGCGAGGATCGAGAGGCGCTCGCCGAGTCCGAGCTCGCGCTCGGCGCGACCCGCAGCGAGGGGGCCGGCAACCGGGCACGCGAGGAGGAGCCCGACGAGTTCCGCACCTGTTTCGAACGCGACCGTGACCGCATCTTGCACTCGTCGTCGTTTCGCCGTCTCGCCGGCAAGACCCAGGTCTTCATCTTTCCCGAAGACCACGTGCGCACCCGGCTCACCCACGCCCTTGAAGTCGCCCAGGTCGCCACCGGCGTGGCGCGCGCGATCGGGCTCAACGTCGCGCTCACCGAAGCCATCGCGCTCGGACACGACTGCGGCCACGGCCCGGGCGGCCACGCGAGCGAGGAGGCGCTCGACCGGTTCGTCCCCGGAGGCTTCGACCACGCGACCTGGGGAGCAACGGTGTCCCTCGCCGGGCTCAACCTGTGCCGCGAGACCCTAGACGGCATCGCGAACCACTCGTGGTCGCGACCCGCGCCATCCACGCCAGAGGGCGAGGTCGTCAGCTGGGCGGATCGCATCGCGTACGTGTGCCACGACTTCGAAGACGCACTGTCGGTGGGCATCGTCGCCATGGCGGAATTGCCCGAGCTCGTGCGCGAGCGTTGTGGCGCCCGTCGTGGCCAGCAACTGGGCACCTTCATCAACGCCATGATCACCACGACGCGCGCCAGCGGCGTCATCGGAATGGACGCCGAGGTCGCCGATGCCCTGGCGGCCTTTCGATCCTTCAACTACGAACGCATCTACCTGCGCGGACCCTCGCTCGATCAGGCATCGATCGTCGTAGAGATGCTCGGCGAGTTGGTCGAGTTCTTCTCGGCCCATCCCCAGCGAATCCCCGACGTCGCCGAGCGAGGCGATGACCCGGCCTCGCTGGATCCGGTGCACGAGTCGGTGGCCTACGTGGCCGGAATGACCGACCGTTTCGCCTGTCGGTGCGCGGTGGAGTTTCTCGGCTGGTCATCCGACCGGCTCCCGTCCACCCTGGATCGCTAGTTAGGGCTTGGTCGCCCGCTCCAAGTTGATACCCGGCGCGTCGCCGCCGCGCATCCACTCGAGGCGCTGCTCGGTGGTGCGAATCGCTGCGTGCTCGTGCGTGAGAATCCAGAACTTCTTGGTACGCACCGCGTCCTCGATCGCCGAGGCCACCTCGGCCGCGTCGATGCCCGCGTTGACCGCGGCCGCAGCCAGGTCACCGATCGCGCGCACCTCGGGCGCCTCGTTGTAGTCCGCGAGCTCCGCGGGCATGTTGCGTTCGGACTGGTAGATCCGGGTACGCACGAAGCCCGGACAGAGAACCGACGCTCCGACATCAGTGCCCGACAACATGAGCTCGTGGTACAGGGTCTCGCTGATGCCCACGACGGCGAACTTGCTCGCGCAATACGCGCCCATGCCCGGCACTCCGCCGAGTCCCGCCAGGGAGGCCGTATTGACCACGTGGCCCTCATTCTGCTGGAGAAAGTGGGGCACGAAGGCGTTGATGCCGTTGACCACGCCGTCCAGGTTGACCCCGAGTACCCAGTCCCACACCTTCTTAGGTGTGCCGATAACCGGGCCGGCCGCCACGCCGGCGTTGTTGAACACCAGGTGCGCGCCCTTGAACTCGCCCAGGGCGGCGTCGCGAAGTTGCACCACATCGCCCTCGAGCGCCACGTCGCACGCGACGCCGAGTACCCGCGCGCCGTCGCGCTTCAACGAGGCGACGGCTTCGTCAAGGGGCCCCTGCTCGACGTCGCCGAGCACGAGGTTCATCCCCGACGCGGCGAGACGTCGCGCGGTCGCCAATCCGATGCCGCTCGCACCGCCGGTGATGACTGCAGTCTTGCCATCGAGTTCCACAAAGCCCTCCATCTCGCCCACCGCGATCGCGCCTGGTCCCCGACACTAGATCCCGGCAAACGCACGATGTTCGCACGTGCTGGCATCAGGCGGACCGACGTCGGCACGTCTACATCGCGACCCGGCGCCCTCGTCTTCCCTAAGCGCGGGCGATCGCGCCGCGATTTATACCACTCGAATAGGCGTAATTCACCTGGCCAGCCCCCCAACTCTCCGACAGAAGTGCTTGCGATTAAACCACTGAGGTTGTATGTTTAGCGCACAACAACGCAGATTCATTTGCAACTGGGCAAAGTGAATCGGATCATGGTCATGGAAACACGAACGGGGGACCAAATGGAATCATCGGAAGCGAACGAACAGCATCAACGTGACGTGGCGCACCTCGCGTCACTGGGCTACAAGCAGCAACTGACTCGTGGTCTGAATCTGTGGTCGAACTTCGCGATCGGATTCACCTACCTCTCGCCACTGGTGGGTGTGTACGCACTCTTCTCCTACGGGCTAGGGATGGGCGGACCCGCCATGATCTGGACCATGCCGATCGTCATCGCCGGACAGTTCCTGGTGGTGCTGACCTTCAGCGAGGTGGCGTCGCAGTATCCGTTGGCGGGTGGCATCTACCAGTGGGCGAAGCGCCTGGTGGGCGAACGTTACGCCTGGCTCGCGGGCTGGATGTACACGTGGGCGCTGCTCATCACGATCGCTTCGGTGGCCTTCTCGGCCAACCCCTACGCGTCGCAACTGTTCGGCTACACCAACAACACGGCGAGCACGATCATCGCGGCATTGGTGATCATCGCCTTAGGTGCGGTCGTCAACCTGACCGGCGTGCGCCGTCTCGCGGTGGTGGCCAACATCGGCTTCATCGCGGAGATCTTCGGCACCATCGTGTTCGGCGCCTGGTTCCTCATCCACGGCACCCACCACGGGCTCGGAGTGCTCTTTCACAGCTACGGGGCCGGCGGCGACAACTACCTCGGCGCCTTCCTCGCCGCCGCGCTGTTCAGCGTGTGGATCTTCTACGGCTTCGAGGCGTGCGGTGACGTGGCCGAGGAGGTCAAGGACCCCTCGCGCAAGGTGCCGCGCGCGATGCGCATGACCTTGTTGATGGGCGGTGGCGTCTCGGCCTTCGTGACGCTGTCATTCATCTTGGCCACGCCAAACTTCCAGGACGTCATCAGCGGGAAGAACCCGGACCCGATTGGCACGGTCTTCGCGAACAACCTGGGCAGTTTCGGCACCAAGGTCGCCCTCGTCTTCGTGCTCACAGCCTTCATTTCGTGCACGCTCGCCATCCAGGCGGCAGCATCACGACTGGTCTTTTCCTACGCCCGTGACGGCATGATCGTCGGCCACCGCTCACTGTCGAGAGTGTCGCCGCGCTTCCACATGCCCCCGGGTGCGGTGGCCGTGGCCGTGGTGATCCCCGCGCTCATCTGCTTCCTCCCGTCGGCCACGATTGCACGAATCATCACCTTCTCGGTGGTGGGCATCTACGTCGGATTCCAGAGCGTCGTGCTGGCGTCACTCATCGGTCGCTCCAAGGGCTGGAAGCCGGCCGGCGCGTTCACGCTGAAGGGCTGGGGGCCGGTGGTCAACGTCGCGGCCCTCATCTACGGCGTGAGCACGATGGTCATCTTGAGCATCAAGACCCCGCCCAGTGGGCCCGGCTTCTTCAACCGGTGGTTGGTGCCGATCTCGGTGGGCATCGTCTTCCTCGTTGGTCTGTTGTACCTGCTCATCCTGCGACCCGAGCCCAAGGTACGTGAGGATGCCCAAGCCGACGCCATGGAGCACGAGATGGCCATGCGCGAGGAGATTCTGACCGAACGACCTCTCTTTCCAGGCGGCGACGAGACCAACTCCTAAATCGAAGCGCCACCCCCGGATCCAGCTCCCGGGGGTGGCGCTTCCCCACTCGGCGTCGCGCGATCACCGCCGACAGCTGGTAGCGCTCGCTCAACCCACCGCGTTGAGCGCCGCGAGGACCCACTCGCTCTCTACGTCGATGCGAGCGACCCCCAAGTAGTTGGCGTCACTCGAGGACGGCATCGATGGCAGCCTCGAGCCCACCGTCCACTCGCGCGTGTTGGTCAACACGACGCGGCGCTCGGCGTTCACCAAGGCGACCGCCGAGTCGAGGTCGTACAGGATCGGCAAGATCTCGGCTTCGAAGTGCTCCATGCGCACGTCGGCACCCACGACGCCCAGGAACCGATCGTCGACCGCCGGCGCCATCATCGTCACCACGTAGCGGTCGGCGCCGGTGTAGTCGAGGTAGGGGCCGTAGACGGTGCGCGCGTTGTCGCGCTCGGCGCGAAGAAACCACTCCATCTCCAGGTAGTCGTAGATGTCGACGCTCGTGGGATCGAAGTTGAGCCACAACGGCACGACGTCATCGTCGTCGTCGTGGCGCCACCATTCGATGAAGCGCGCCTGCTCGGCGAACAGGTCGCCCGCGGTGAGGATCCCCACGCCGTCGAGGAACGGTCGGCGTGACAACTGCTCCAAGATCACGGGGCGAAGTTGCACGAGGTGCTCGGGGGTGAAGTCCTCTCCTTCGGCGACCACCTCACGGTGCAACGCAACGAGGTGCTCGCGCACGCAGTCAACGCTCTCAAAGACCGACGTGATCACTTCAGCGATCTTGCGCGCGGCCAGCGCCAGTTCATCTCTCATGTCGCTGCTGGTGTCCTTGGTGTCAGCCATCACTTCCATCTCCAATGACTATGAGGGCGTGGTGCAACTCGGTGAGACGGCGGAAGTTGCTCTGCACGTGCTGCTCAGCGAGTAGCCGCGCTTGCTCCGCATCCTCGTTCGCCACCGCGGTGGCGATGCCCAGATGATCCCGCACTTCCTTGCCCAGGTCCAATTCAGGCTCCATCGGGAGCCACAGGAGATCGCCGATCTCCCCTTGGAGCGCAACCTCGAGGTGCATGAGACGCTCGGAGTGCGACGCCGCCGCCAGGTCGACGTGAAAGCGCGAATCAGCCCTGATCCGTGAGCCCAGCGTCTCGGCCTTGGAGAGTTGGTCGATGAGACCCAGCAGGCGGCGCACGTTTGCCTCCGAGGCCCGCTCGGCGGCCAGGCGTGCCGCCGTGCCCGCGATCGCCATGTGCTCGTCGGCCAGGTCGCGCAGGGAGGTGACGCTGATCTGGCGCAGCCGATCGCGCAAACCTCGAATCTGGGGACTCGCCGGCCGCTTCACGAACGTGCCGCCCGATCGTCCCCGTCTGGTTTCGACCAGACCCTGTTCGCGCAGACTGGCGAGGGCCTCGCGCAGGGTCATCGGCGACACGCCCAGCCGTGACGCCAACGCGGTCTCGGACGGCAACTGCTGACCATCGGGCAACAGGCCGAGCGAGATCGCCTGGCGAATTCGTTGTTCGACCTCGTCCGCACGTGTCGCCGTCATGAGCGGCAAGATGATTCCCTGCACGCCTGACACCGTAGGGGTAGCGACCTTCATGACTGGAATCCTACTGGAGCAACGCACGGTTTTCCCTGGCGAGCCCCCCGAATTCGAGAGGGCACGACGCGACCGCGGCGAGGTCCGCTCGCCGAACGTGGCGCGAGCCGCTCGCGGTACACAGTTCGTGCCCGGACCATTCGCATGAGTTCTCGCCAACCCGTTACGACGTCCCCGAAGGGAGTCGGCTGGCCACGAGTTCGCTCAGGTCCATGATCGAGACTTCCTCAGTCGCGTCACCGGCGCGCGACGCGTCCTCGAGCATGGCCATGCAGAAGGGACACGCGGTGGCTACCATCGTCGCCCCGACCGCGCGCGCCTGGTCCAAGCGCAAACCCGACACGCTCTGGGTCGCGGGCGCTTTGTAGAAGTAATTCGCGCCGCCGGCGCCACAGCAGAACGATCGGTCACCACTTCGTTCGAACTCCACCAACGTCCCCACACTCGCTCGCGCGACGACCCGCGGCGCGTCGAACACCCCCAGAATCCGTCCCAGATTGCAGGGATCGTGGTAGGCCACCGGACCCAGTGTGGCGGGTTCGATGGGCAGGCGCCCGGACTCGATCAGAGTGGCGAGCAGTTGACTGTGGTGTACGACCTCGAACTCCACCCCAAATTCGCGGTAGTCATTGGCGAAGGTGTTCATGCAGTGTGGGCAGTGCGTGAGAATCCGGCGTACACCGGCGCCGCGCAGCACTTCGACGATCTCCATCGTGCGCATCTGGAATCCGGCTTCATCACCCAGTCGGCGTTGGCTCTCGCCGTGGCACTGCTCGCGCTCGCCGAGCACCGCGTAGCTGACGCCCGCGTAATCCATGATGGCGAACATCGAACGCGCAATGTTGCGCGCACGCTGGTCGTACGAAGCCATGCACCCGATCCAGTACAGGTACTGCGCGTCGGGCTTGTCGAAGATCGTCGCGACACCGAGCTCCGCGAGCCAATCAGAGCGCTGATACGAGGGCAGTCCCAGCGGATTCTGGTTCCTCTCGAGGGCCGAGAGGACGGCGGCCTTTGGGTCGTCGAGACGGCCCTGCTCGGCGAGGTGACGTCGAAGGTCCACAATGACGCCGGGCTGGTCGATGCCCACCGGGCACTCCTGGCGACACGCGCTGCAGGTGAGGCACGACCAGACGGTCTCCTCGTCGAGCCGTCCGCTGGTGAAGACGTCAACTGCGCCGTCGCGGTCGCCGTCGCGCAGTTCAGTGCGCAGCGATTGGATCAACGTTCGTGGCGAGAGCGGCCGACCGGAGGCCGTGGCGGGACACACCGCTTCGCACCGACCGCAGTTGATGCACGAGTCGATCATGAAGCGCCGGTCCCACGGCAGCTCAAAGGGGCTGGCGAATCCAGCGGTCAGGTTCTCGAGGTCACCCTCCGCGTCGAGCACGGCCGCGAGATCGAAGGGCCGCGCCGTGAGGCCCGACGTCCGGTTCGACCCCAGGACCAGGTTGGCCGGCACCATGACCGCGTGGTCGAGGGTGGTCATCGCCGCCGAGGTCATGAAGGCGAATGCCGCGATCACGTGCACGCCCCACGCGAGTTCGTACCCACCGAGCACGTGTGCGCCGAGCAGGGGGCCGATGGCCAGAGCACTGAGGTGGCCCGCGAACGTCCACCAGGCCCACGACACGGGAAACGCCAGTTCCCGGGTTGCCTCGAGGACGAGGCCTGACAAACCCATGAACGCCAGCGAAAGATACGCCACCGCGATCGAGCGGCGAGCGCCGAGGCTAGTCGGGCGGCGCACGTAGCGACGCCACACCGCCATCGTCACGCCGACCAGCAGGCCCAGTGCGGCGCAGTCCAGGAGGAACTTCTCGACCAAGTAGAAGGTGCCGTGGAGGTATTCGACACCCACGAGCCTCGACGTCAGGTCGTGCTGCACGCCGATCAACGTCGTGCCCACGAGCAGCATGGTGAACGACCAGAAGATGAGCAGGTGCATCCCGCCTGCGAAGCGGTCACGACGCACCCTGCGCTGACCCACGACATCACCCAAGAGGGTGTTCATCACCCGACCCGGGTTCTCGCGCCACGCGCGCGCCACGCCCGTGACGAACTGGCTCGGGGAGATGTCGAGACGCGAGAGCTTCACCCACAACGCCGTCACCGCGGCGCCCAGGACGACCACGGCACCCGCGTAGATCGCCCAGTGCAACCACAGCGCCAGACCAGGCATGTAGACGTACGACGCCGCCAGCAGCTCGGTGACGAGACTCACCAGCGTGGCCCCGGTCGCGAGGCGCGTGCGAAGGCGCCGCGCGTTCGGCGCACTCGCGTCATCAGCCGCTCTTGGCTGCCAGGGCGTCGACGAGACGCGGCACGATGTCGTAGAGGTCGGCGACAATACCCAGGTCAGCCACCGTGAAGATGGGAGCCGCCGGGTTGTTGTTGATCGCTACGATCGCCTTGGACTCACGCATGCCCACGAGGTGCTGGATTTGCCCTGAGATCCCGATGGCCAGGTACAACTCGGGCGTCACGGTGGTGCCCGTGAGCCCCACCTGGTGCTCGACGCCCAGCCATCGCGCGTCTTCCACGATGGGACGCGAGCACCCGACCTGCGCGGCGAGCAGTGTCGCCAGTCGTTCGATCATCGCCACATCGTCGGCACTGCGCAGACCTCGTCCAAACGACACAATTCGCTGGGCGCCGGTAAGTGACGCCTCCTTGTTGAGCGGCTCGCGCGACACGAGGCGCTTGGCCACCGTGACCGCCGCCTCCGGCGCGAGGGGCTCCACCGGCACGCCGGCATCGGGCTGACACCGGGTCGTGGATGCGGTGAGCAGCGCCGTGGGGGCCGTCAGAGCCACGCTGGCCCTGGCCACTCCGCCATAGAGCAGACGCTCGGCGCGCAACTCGCCTTCGTGCTCCGCGAGAGCGGTGACGTCAGCCACGCTCGACGCACCGAGACGGTACGCCAGCAGCGGGAAGATCTCACGGAACCGTGCCGTCGCCGGCAGCACGACGAGTGAGATGGAGTTCTCCTTGGCAACCCGCGCGATAACGTCGGCGGCGTACTCGGCGACCTCCAGGCCCTCGACCGCCACCCCCCAACGCGCGTCAACCTGCAGGGCGACCGTGAGTGACTCCCCGGGTGCGCCCAGCACCAGCACGGCACTGCGCTCGCTCACCCCTCGCGCGAGCGTCAACAACGGCGTCGGATCCAGCCCCGGCTCGATCACCACGAGTACGCGTCTCACGTCAGCACCCCCATCGCCTCGAGCCGCGTGAGCAACTCGTGGACCACCTCCGCAGGACTACCCGCGAGCATCTCGTTGTGACGCCCCTGGGCGGCGGGTCGAACCTCGAGCGTGCGCACCGTGTGCGCCGCCTCGTCCAGGCTCGCCTCGTCAATCCCGAGCTCACCCGCGCTGATGGTTCGCACACGACTCATCGGCACCTTCATCACCTGCATGGTGGTGATAGTTCTCGGCGCGTTCAACAGTCGAGTCACCGAGAGTGCGGCCGGAAGATCGAGCTGCCACTCCTCGTTGGCATCTTCCAGGGCCCTAGACGCAACAACGGTTGCGGAATCAACGATCATCGAGTGAACGCCGCGAAGCAATGGCACGCCCATCTCGCTGGCGAGCAGGCCAGGCACCAGCCCGTCATAGCCGTCTTCGGACACGTCGCCACTCACGAACAGATCAAAGGGGCCCTCGTGACGAGCCAGGGCCGCCAACACCCGCGCCGTCGTAGCCGAGTCAATCGAGCGAGCCCAGGTCCCGCTCACCAGCACGGCGTGCTCGGCACCGAAGGCGAGCGCTTCCTTCAGGGTCTTGGTGGCTTCGGGCGGACCAACACAGCCGATCACTACCTCGGCGCCGCCCTCGCGCAGTTGCGCCGCTGCCTCGAGCGCGTTGCGATCGTAGTCGTTGATCTTGGTCGGCGCCCGATCGACGAGCAGTGACCCGTCGGGACCGAAACGGACCTCCGTCGTGTCGGGAACGTGCTTCACCGTGACAAAGACTCGCACCGTACTTCCTCTCTTCTCCTCGTTGCAGACCGCTGCTCCCGCGTCGCTCGTGTCGACGATGACGAACCCGACGGACTAGTGACCCACGTCGATGGCGGGCTTCACCACTTCGACGCCCTCGGGCGGGTCCACGGTTCCATCGGCGAAGTGATCGTGCACGAACTCCAGGTAGTGCAGACGCTGTTGGATGATGCGCTGGCGCTCGGCCAGATTCATCTCCTGACGCGGCAGGGGAATGTGCGTTCCCACCAGGCTGGGTTCGATCTCCCAGTGCCCGTCAGTCCACACCGCCCGGCCGTCTTCTGAACGCATGTCACTCATGTAGATCTCCTCGCTTCCGTTTCGTCCTGCGTGGTTGCTCGCTCACGCGACACCCATGGCCTGGGCCACCAGCGTGAGCAGGTGCACGGGCGACACCGGTGCGCCACTGCGCGCCTGCACGTCGGTCAACTGGTCTTCACAATGCGGGCAGGCCACGATGAGTCGTTCCACCCCGACGTCCGCGGCCGCCTGTAACCGCTTGGTGCCGATGCGGTAGGACGTGTCCGGGTGCAGGGTCTTGAAGCTGGCGTTCCCCTTGCCGCAGCAGTAACTCCACTGCGCGACCGGCGAAACGTCCACGAACTCCACTCCGGGCAAGGACCGGATGATTCGCCGGGGCGACTCGTTGATGCCGCAGATCTTGTTCAGCGTGCAGGGATCGTGAAAGCTCACCTTGCCCGACCCCAGAGGGCTGGCGCCCTCGAACGAGATCGCGCCCTCGTCAATCAGACCGGAGATGAAGTCGGTGATGTACACCACCTCGAACGGCAACTCGCCCAGGTAGGACACGTAGTCACGAGTGAAGTACGTGTAGTCGTGCGGATTGATCATCACCACCTTGGTGGCGCCGGCCGCAGCGAGCTCGCGCACGTTATGGCGCGCGTGCTCGACAAACGCCTCGAGGTTCACGTCAAGCAGCTCGCCCAGCGTGGCGCCCGGACGACGCAGGATGCCGAACTCGACCCCCGCCGCGGCCATGATCTTGGCGGCGTTGCGCGCGACGACGGTGGTTTCGAAGGCGTTGAAGTAGTCGACGAAGAGCATCGTCTCGCCGCTGAAGGGAAGGTTCAACCCATCGGCCCAGCGGGTGAGGTCCTCCTCGGGGCCCTCGAAGTAGGCCAGGTAGCGGTCGATGACCTCGAGTATCGCCTCGTACTTCTCGAATCCGATCTCCGCGGCGACCAGATCACGTCGGACCTTGCGCACGAGGTCGACCGTGGTCGTCGAGGCGCCGTAGAAATCGCCCCCGAAGAGCGTGTTCGGACAGCGCAGCTCGCACGCGCCGCACTCGAGACAGTTGGTGACCTGCTCGCGAACGTCGGATAGTTCGCCCATGCCCTGGGAGATCGCGAGCAGCGTCGCGTGAAACCCGTAGGAGGTGTGCGACTCGTCCCGGTCGTCCTGGTACACGGGACACACCTCGCGACAGAACTTGTGCCGGCACGCGAAGACGGCAAAGCAGTCCTTGATGATGGGCTCGGGCACGTTCGTGCCGTCGAGTACCTCGACGTAGAACGGCTTGTAACTGAGTTGCTGGTTCATCGCTCCCCACCTTCGTAGGCCTCGTCCAGGTTGTACTTGCCGGGATTCATGATGTTGTTCGGATCGAGCATCCGCTTGATCTGCTTCATGAGGTCGAACTGGCCCTCCGCCAGCTCCTCGTAGCACGACACGTTGACCTCGCCCTCGCGGGTGCCGCCGTGACACGCCGAGACCGAGCCGCCGTGGCGAACCGCGACGCGCGCAATCTCGGTCTTGGCCTCGATCCAGTCGTGCCAGATCTCGGGCGTCATTTCCAGTTCATTGATGCCAATGTCGAGTTCGGCGAGGTGATCCCCCCACGGTCGGAACGGGTTGTTCGTGTACATGAACATTCCCCAGACGTCGAAGTGCTCGGGGTACTTGTCCACCAGCGCGTCGGCGATCTCGTACCAGCGCTTCTTCACCGCCGGCAGTGAGGCCCACGGCACCGCGCAGTCGTCGATGCTCCAGGCCAGCAGGCGAATCGTGCCCTGCGAGCGACCGTGGTACGCGAGGTGGTAGCGATCGTGACGACTCGCCCAGTCACCTTCGGACATCTCCTGGCCAAGGTAGGTCCCTCCGTGCGCACTCGCAATGTCGAAGACGATCTTCTTGGCGGCGTTCACCTCGGCCTCGGTGCCGTAGCAAATCGCCCCGGTGGCGCCCTTCACCCACTGGGGCAGGGGAATCCAGGCCTCGTCGTCGCGACGCAGGAAGTCAATCTTGCGCTCGTCGAACTGGAAGATGCCGCACAGCGTGCGCAGGCCACTCTTGCCCAGCGCGAGCGTGAGGCGGTGGGCATCCTCCCACGAGCGCATGGCGAAGAACGCGGGGAACTCGGCCTCGGGCCGTGGAGCGAGGTCCAAGGTGACCTCGGTGCAGATGCCCAACGAGCCCTGATGGCCGATGAACAGGTCCTTCAGCCGGAAGCCGGTACTGGACTTTCGGACCTTACGCCCGCCACCCTCGCCGACGCGAATAACCACGCCCGTCGGCAGCACCACCTCCATCGACACCACGTTGTCTGGAATGTGACCGTAGCCACCGCCGACGAGACTCCATCCACCGGTTCCGATGCGTCCGCCAAGCACGTTCACCGGGTACGAAGCCGGATCGTCAGGGAACCATAGGTTGAGCGGGCGCAGGATCTTGTTCAACTCCATCATGTTGATGCCGGGTTGGACGGTCACCGTGTGGTTTTCGTCGTCGATTTCCAGCACCTCGTGCATGCGCTTGATGTCGACAACGATGCCGCGCTTGAGCGGCATGGCCCCATCGGCGAGCCCGGCACCCGCGCCGCGTGGCACGATCGGCACCCGCCACTGATTGGCGATCCTGACCACCTCGACCACCTCGGCCGTCGAGCCGGGGCGCACCACCACATCGGGCAGCGTGTCCTGCCACAGGTGCACACCAAACGGCGCGGCCGAGGCTGAACGGATCGCGCGGTGGTAAGGCTCAGTGAGCACGTACTTGACGCCGAGCGCCGTGCGCAGATCAGTAATCGCCCCGTCCAGGCCCTCGTGAACAATCGTCGACATCACGCCCCCCCTTCAGTCGCGGGCCCAATTCTCGGGCTTTCCCGCTCTTGATTCTTAAACATACAACTTCAGTGGTTTAAGCGCAAGCGACTTCTTTCCTCTCCCTCCAGCGATCCCCCCCCGCGAGGGCGCCGGGCCACGGACGCGAACTGCGGGTGGCGCCACTGCACCCGCGGGGGCGCTCGACGCGTCCGGGACACCCCGCGCCACGGGGCTCGCCGACTCGTCAATGGCCGCGCAACGACGCGAGGATCACGTCGTTGCGCGATAGGGAGATGTCAGCGCCAGTGGGGGTACGTCACGTACATGAACTTGCCGTACGTGGTGGTCTCCCACAGCACGACCGAACCAGCCTGCTGAGGGATATAAACCAGGTCACCGGGCAGGAAACTACGTCGCTCGTCGCCTTCGGTCAAGGTGATCTCGCCCTCGATCATGTAGCAGACCGCGCAGTCATTGTCGTAATCAAAGTCGACGGGAGCCCCCGGCCAAATCTCCGCCATACCGGCCGAGACCGGCGCGTTCTGCGCCTGGGACACCAAGTCGACGAGGTTGAACTTCCCCTCGCCGACATCGAGCGGTTCGGTCTTGATGGACTTGTTCTCAAATAGCAGCATCGGTCGCTCCTCACTCTTCGAGTCCGTCGGACTCAGCGCGTTCCGGAGTGGAACGCGTCACATACGCACCGCAAAACTGACTATACAACTAGAACTAGAGTATTTCGCCCGAGATCGCACCGCGTGCCTGAGTAGTCCCAATCGGCTACGAGAGCGGCCTCGCGAAGTGCGCGACGAGATCGACAACCTGTGCGCAGGGCACGGCGCCCGCCTCGCGAAGCTGGCCCGTGACGTCGCTCGGCTCCGAGGCACCCGGCGCGATGTAGTTCAACTTGCCCCCCACGAAGATCTCGGTGCCCTCTCGATCAGCGAGCAGCGCGACGAGTCGGCGCACGTAGGGCAGGCACTGGCCGTTGTGCGAGGAGATTGCCACGCCCAGCCGACCGCCGCGCCCCCTAACGCGCGCGGCCACGTCCTCGGGATCCAGATCGACCCCGAGCTCGACCACCTCGGCTCGCAGCGCCCGCAGCACTCGCTCGAGCACGTACATGCCGTAGGCGTGGGTGTCGCTCGAACCCACGAGGAAGGTTCGACCCGCCACCGCCTCGCCCAGGGCGCGTGCGTAGACGCGCTCCAACTCCTCGTCGGCCAGTCGAACGATTCGTCGCGTGAACTCGGTCGGACTGACCGGCACGATGCCGTTGGGCGCTCGCTCGTCACGCGCACCCGGATGAAAGAGGTTCTCGAGTCTCGCGGCACCGATGCGACGGATGCCGAGCAGCACCTGGAACGGATCACGCACGTTGACGCCGGTGTCGGCGAGTCCCGCAAGGATGTTCTCGTAGAACCGCAGTCCGGTGCTCACCAGTTCGTCGCGCGACTCCTCGAGCCCGCGAAAGTCGAACAGGTCCTCCAGCTCGATCGCCTTGCTCGCGGCGGCCCGCGCCACCGCGTGCACCTCCTCGATCTCGGCGACGGTCGGCACCTGGAGCGCCTCGGTGGCCGGATTGGGCAACAGTGCGATTCCAGTGCGGTACCGGCGCTCAACCGCGGCGAACGCGACGGTCTCAGCCGCGCTGATTCCGAAATTGCCCGCGATCACGCTGTCCGAGGCGTCAAGGGTGTTCCCATAGAGATACGAAAGCGACGGGTGCTGGTGGTTCAGCACGCGATGCAGGGCCAACCAGATCGAGATCTTGGTGGGAATATCCGAGATCAATTGACCGAACCCGGTGGCGTAGCGCGCACCGCACAGTTCCTCGACCACGTAGCGCTCGAGTCGGGCGTAGCCCACGAGCGACGCGTTGTCCGCGAAGTGCGCGGGCATGCCGTCGTCCATATAGGAATCGACGACCACACCGTCATCGACCTTCTGGGCCGCGATGGCGATGGCGCGCACGTTGTCGGCCACGGTGTCGATGTCGCTCTCGACGTAGGGAAGGTCCCACACGAACTGGGCGAGCACCCCCATGTAGTTCCCGCCCGCCTCAATCGCGGCGATGGTGTTCTCGACCGCAGCGGGCGACCCGATGTGCCAGTCGTTGAAACAAGGCATGATCGGCGCGGCCTGGGCGAGCGCAACGTGCTCCTGCGTGCCGCCCAGCACGAAACTCGTACCACGCGGAGCTCGCTCGCGAAGCCGTTCGGGCAAACCGGTGACCCAGTTCGGGATCACCAGACCCCGGTCGATGACCACGCCGGTGCGCTGGGCATACTCGTCGAGTCGCACGAGAGCGTCGACCTGCTCTTCGAGCGAGGCGAGACCCATGATCATGCTCCACTCCAACTCACCGCGGACCATCAACGAGCGCTTCCACTCGACTTCGCTGGCCACCGCGCGTGCGACGCAGAACTTCGATCGGCCCGCGCGAATGCGTGCGCCGATCGTCGCTCCCTCCTCGAGCAGGCGCGTGCCCTCGGGCAACTGCTCGGCGTCGAACAACTCGCTCGTCGGACTCGGTGGCCCCGTCACGCCCTCGACCGCCCAGCGCACCAGAGTCCGGCCCGGCGCAGACGTACGACGGTGCGAGTCATTGAGCAGCTACGCCTCGATGTTGTGCATCACGTGCTTGATTCGTGTGTAGTCCTCGAAGCCGTAGACCGAGAGATCCTTGCCGTAGCCAGACTGCTTGAAGCCCCCGTGGGGCATCTCGGCCACGAGCGGGATGTGCGCGTTGACCCACACGCAGCCGAAGTCAAGGTCACGAGTAAAGCGCATGGCGCGTCCGTGGTCACGGGTCCACACCGAAGAGGCGAGGGCGTAGCGCACGCCGTTCGCGTACGACAGCGCCTGCTCGTCGTCGTCGAATCGTTGGATCGTGATGACCGGTCCGAAGATCTCGTTCTGGATCATCTCGTCGTCCTGGTGCAGTCCCGCAATCACCGTCGGCGCAATGAAGTAACCCCGCTCGCCCACCTGGACTCCCCCGGCGACCACTGACGAGTGCTTAGGGGCGCGGCCGATGAAGCCGGTGACACGCTCGAATTGGTTGACGTTGTTGACCGGGCCAAAGAGCGCATCCTCGTTCTGGGGCGCGCCCACGATCGTGGCCTTGGCCTGCGAGGAGAGGGCGTCAACGAACTCGTCGTAGGCCGATGAGGCAACCAGTACTCGCGTCGCCGCGGTGCAGTCCTGTCCGGCGTTGAAGAAGCCCGCGACCGCGATGTTCTCGGCCGCCGAGGCGAAATCGGCGTCGTCGAAGACGATGACCGGTGCCTTGCCGCCCAACTCGAGGTGTACCCGCTTGAGCGTGGACGACGCGGTGGACGCCACGTCCATGCCCGCGCGCACCGAACCGGTAATCGACGCCATCGCCGGAACGGGGTGCTCCACCAGCATGCGGCCCGTCTCGCGATCGCCGCAGATGACGTTGAACACGCCCTCGGGCAGAAACTGCGACATAAGTTCGGCCATGAACAACGTCGACGCGGGCGTCGTGTCCGAGGGCTTGAGCACCATTGTGTTGCCCGCCGCCAGCGCCGGGGCCCACTTCCACACGGCCATCATCATCGGGTAGTTCCACGGCGTAACCGCCGCGCAGACGCCGATCGGCTCACGGCGCACGTAACTGGTGAAGCCCTCCATGTACTCGGTGGCGCCGCGGCCCTCGAGCAGGCGTGCGGCACCCGCGAAGAAGCGGATCTGATCCACCATCGGCGGGATCTCCTCGCTGAGGGTGAGCGCGATGATCTTGCCGCAGTTCTCCGCTTCGATCTCCACGAGCTCCTGCTGTCGCGCCTCGATGGCGTCGGCGATCTGCAAGAGCGCTCGGCTGCGCTGGGAGGGCGTGGTGCGCTTCCATGACGCGAACGCGCGACTGGCCACCTCCATGGCGTGATCGACGTCATTCAGATTCGAGACCGGCGCCTCGGCGAAGGGGTCGCCCGTGGCGGGGTTGATCAACTCCTCATAGCGACCACTCTTGGACGCGACGTACGCGCCCCCGACGAAGTTCTCAAGACGACGCATGCTGCCTCCCCGTACTCGCGCCACGCGGCGCATTAAGCCACGATGCCAGAAAGTGAGAACGGGCGCAAATCAACTAGTTTTGGATGTTTGCTCCAGCCGTCCGGTCGACGGGTCGTGCTTCAGCCCTTCGGGCTCGTCGGTCCACCACGCGTGCCACGGCCCGCACGGCGAAAGCGGGGCATGTGCAGGAGCGGGCCCACCTCGTGGCGGCGGGCCCAGCGCAGGATTGGCGAGCGACACCAAGCACCGGTCAAGCCCGTCGACACGGGATTGACGAAGCGACGCAAGGTTCGCTCCCACTCGTTCATCACACCCTCCCCCCGCGCGCAATAGTTCGAAACCTACCGCGCCGGTCATGAGCCGACGTCGCCCGCACGAACGTCCCAAGGTACTGGCTCGTCGCGGCGCGAGACACCGATGACGACGCACGTCCGCTCGGCCGGAGGTTCAGCGAAAGGCCGAGATTCCAGTGACCGCACCACCGATGACCAGCGCGTGCACGTCGGCGGTCCCTTCGTAGGTGACCACGGACTCGAGGTTCGCCATGTGGCGAATCACCGGATACTCGAGCGAGATGCCGTTGGCGCCCAACACCTGGCGCGCCGTGCGGGCCACCTCGAGCGCGTCGTTGACGTTGCCCAACTTGCCCATGCTCACGTGCTCGGGACGAAGCAGCCCCTCGTCCTTCATCCGACCCAGGTGCAGCGCCATCAGGGTGGAGCGGTTCACCGCCAGGGCCATCATTGCGAGCTTCTGCTGTTGAATCTGGTAGGAAGCGATCGGCTTGCCGAACACCTCACGCTGGCCCGCGTAGTCCAGCGCGGTCAGGTAGCACGAGCGCGCCGCGCCCGCCGCGCCCCACACGATGCCGTAGCGGGCCTCGTCCAGACACGACAGCGGGCCACGCAGCGAGTGCGCCTCGGGCAGCATCGCCTCGGCCGGGAGCCGCACGTCGTCGAGCATCAACTCCGAGGTCGTGGACGCGCGCAGCGAGAGCTTCTTCTTGATGTCCTGGGTAGTGAAGCCCGGGGTGTCCCGGGGCACGACGAAGCCGCGGATCCCCTCGTCGCTCTGGGCCCACACGACCGCCACGTCGGCCACCGAGCCATTGGTGATCCACATCTTCTGGCCGTTCAAGATCCAGTCGGACCCGTCGCGTCGCGCCCGGGTTCGCATCGAGCCCGGGTCCGATCCGGCGTCGGGTTCGGTGAGTCCGAAACAGCCAATGGCCTCGCCCGCCGCCATGCGCGGCAACCACTCGTTGCGCTGCTCCTCGGAGCCGAAACGGTGAATGGCGAACATGGCGAGCGATCCCTGGACCGAGACCATGCTGCGCACCCCGCTGTCACCGGCCTCGAGCTCTAGGCACGCGAGTCCGTAGGCGGTGGCGCTGGTGCCCGCACAGCCGTAGCCCTCCAGGTGCATGCCCAGTACACCGATCGAGCCCAACTCCTTCATCAACTCGATGGGGCCGTGACCGGCCTCGAACCAATCGGCGACGTTCGGCTCGATTCGCTCGCGTACGAAGGCCCGCACCACGTCGCGAATGGCGATCTCTTCGGGCGAGAGGCGTGATTCAATATTCAAGAAGTCGTCAGGACTAAGGGCAACCGTGGCGGACGAATGTGCGGACATGTTCTTCTTCCTCGTGTTGATCTAGCGGCCATCTTTAGACCTCGGCACTGAGGAGGTCAAATCCTGCACCGGCGACTTGCGCCCTACAGCAGTTTGAGTTCCTGGCGGTAGACCCTCGCACGCCCCTGGGCCGCGATGGTGCCGGCGAGTTCGACGAAGGCCCGCGCGACCTCGGAGTCGGGTTGGGCGACCACGACCGGCTGGCCGGCGTCGCCCCCCTCGCGCAGCGCGATCTCGAGCGGGATCTGGCCGAGCAGGGGCACACCGAGATCATTCGCCAATTTGGCGCCGCCACCCGCGCCGAAGATCTCGTAGCGTCGTCCGTCCTCGCCGGTGAACCAGCTCATGTTCTCGATCACCCCGCGCACCGCCAGCTTGAGCTTGCGCGCGGCGTACGCCGAGCGCTGCGCGACGCGCTGGGCTGCGCCCTGGGGCGTGGTCACCACGTACATCTCGATCAGGGGCACCACCTCGCTCAGGGTCAGCGCGACGTCGCCGGTGCCCGGTGGCATGTCGATGAGCAGGAAGTCCGGCTCATCCCACCACGCCTCGGTGACCAACTGCTCGATGGCCTTGTGCAGCATCGGACCGCGCCAGATCACGGGCTGCTCGTCGGGCACGAAGTAACCCATCGAGACGCAGCGCACGCCGTGGGCCAGCGTGGGAATGACGATGTCGCCGAGCACGATGGGATCGCTCGCGGCGCCGAGCATCTTGGGCAACGAGAAGCCGTAGACGTCGGCGTCGAGCACGCCCACCTGGTAACCAAGTTGGGCGAGCGCGATGGCGAGGTTTACGCTCACCGACGACTTGCCCACGCCCCCCTTGCCCGAAGAGAGGCCCAGCACCCGGGTCCTGGAGGTCTTGTCGAGAAAGCGCGGCGCGGGCTCCGCGGGCTCGTGATGTCCCGGGCCCGGCTCGCCCGCCATCGCCGAGCGCAAGAAGTTGCGCAGCGCCAGGCGCTCATCGTCGTTCATCGCGCGCACGACCACTTCGGCGCCCGGGGCGCGCTCGAGAACGCTCGCGCGCAACACGTCGAGGTTCGGCCACTGGGTCACCGGCACAATGAGTTCGACGCGGCCCGCGCGCTCATCGACTTCGCCCAGGAACCCCAATTCTCCAAGGGTTCGCACGAGTTGGGGCTCGACAATGGCGGCGAGGTCACTGCGAAGAGAGGAGTTCTGACTCACGGGCGTTCCTTGATTGGGCGGTCCTTCCAAGTTACCGTCGCGCGAGCACCGTTGGCTCCTACACTTCTGCATATGTCGCAAACACCCGCCGACTACGGGCTTGATCCGGAGCTCTTCACCGCGACGGTCACGAGTCTCACGCATTCGTTCGGTGACAACACGCGCCGCAAGATCTACCTGTACCTGCGCCAGCACCCCGGGGCCACCGCCTCGGCGCTCGCCCAGCACTGCCACGTGCACGCCAACGTGGTGCGCCACCACCTCGAGCGACTGAGCGAGGGCGGCTACGTCACCTACGACAACGTGCGCAAAACCACAGTCGGACGTCCTGCGAAGGGCTACCGCGTGGTCGACGACAGCCTCACGATGGACGGCTCCGTGCGCCGCGACGCCCTGTTGGTGGCGCTGCTCGAGATGGCCCTCGAGCGCCTGGGGCCCGAGGAGTCCGAGACCATGGCTCACGACGTCGGCGTCGAATACGGACGCACGCTCGGGGCGGGCGTCACCCCGAGCGACTCGAATCGGTCGGTGAAGAACGCGATGTCCTCGATCGCGGGACTGTTGACGGCCCACGGTTTCGCCGCGCGCGCCGAGCAGAGCGAGTCCACCACCTCGGTCGTCTCAGAGAACTGCCCCTTCGGTTCGGTGGCGACCCACCACCCCGTGCTGTGCGCGGTTGATCGCGGGCTGATCGCGGGCCTGCTCGAGGGCCTCGGCGCCGAGCGCACCAAGGTCACGCTCACCTCGCGGGCGCGCGGCGACGACTCCTGCAGCGTGACCGCCTAACTCAGTCGGACCACTCATGCCCGCCAATCGCGAGCCCGCTCGCCCCGGACTGGGTGTCGTCGCGCGCGAGTGGTTACGACTCGGCACCATCGGCTTCGGAGGTCCGCCGACGCACATCGCCCTGATGCGCGACCGCTTCGTCGACCGCTTCGAATGGATCAGTGCGAAGGAGTTCGAAGACGCCATCGCCGCCACGAATCTCCTGCCCGGGCCGGCCTCCACCCAGTTGGCGATCTTCTGCGCGTGGCGCGCGCGTGGCCTGCTCGGGGGGCTCGTTGGCGGAATCTGCTTCATTGCGCCCGGGCTGGTCATCATCCTCGCGCTCGCGGGACTGCTACTCGGCCACCCGCCCGCCTGGGTGCTCGGCGCTGCCGCCGGCGCTGGTGCGGCGGTGCCCGGGGTCGCACTGCACGCCTCGGCGCGACTCGTCCCTACAAGTTGGCGACGCGCTGGTGTGCGCACGGGTCAGCGAGTCAGGTGGGTCCTCTACGGTGTGACGGGCGCTCTCAGCGCGATGATGGGAGGAGCCCTTCTCGTGGTCGTCCTCCTCCTGTGCGGCGCCATCGAAATGGCGATCCGTGTACCCAGGGGCGCTGGGAATCGCGGTGTCCTCGCGCCGGCACTCGTGGGTCACCTCGCGGGCTTGACGGGGCTCGCGGCCCTTTCGTGGGAGGCCCTCAAGGTTGGCGCACTCTCCTACGGCGGCGGCTTCGTCATCATTCCCCTGATGCAGCACGATGTCGTCTCCACCTACCACTGGATGAGCGGTCCACAGTTCTTGAACGCCGTCGCTCTGGGTCAACTGACCCCGGGCCCCGTCGTGCTGACGACGGCCGTGGTGGGCTACGCCGCGCGGGGGCTCAGTGGGGCGCTCCTCGCCACCGTCATCGCCTTCACTCCGTCGTTCGTCTTCGTGCTCGCCGGCGCGTCGAGATTCAAGCGTGTTCGTGACAACGCTCGCGCCGTCGCGTTCCTCCAGGGGGCCGGACCCTGCGTCGTGGGAGCGATCGGTGGTTCGGCGCTGCCCCTCGCGCTGGCCCTGCACCAGTACTGGCAGTTCACCCTGCTCGCGGCGGCACTCGTGTGGCTGCTCGTGCTTCGCCGCGGCGTTGTCAGTGCAATGCTCGCCACCGCGACCCTCGGCGCCGTCGCAGTCACCATTGGTCTGGCCCTCTAGGAGGGCTGGGTCAGGTGCAGGGCGGCGAGGAACGGCTTGGCGATCGCGAGTTGGGCCGACGACGGCTTGAGCGCCAAGAACTCCTCGAACTGGTGCTTGGCCACTGAGCGGTTACCGGGAATCGAGTCGGCGACGATCGCGTAGTAGAGCCGCGGCGCGGGATTGCGCGGGGCCAGCGAGATCGCCTGCTGCAGGTAGCCGATGCCCACCTTCACGGTAGCGACGTTCTTGTCCGCGCTGCCGGCCGAGAAGTCCAGCCACCCGGCCTGGGTGAGCGCGGCCACGTTGCTCGCGTCGAGCTCGAGCACCCGTTGGTAGGCGTAGAGCGCGGCGGTGACGTTGCCGTTGGCCGTGTCGGCCTCGGCCTCGCTCAACAACTGAGTGATCTGCTGGGCGTGGCCCAGTGAGATCGAGCCCGTGATCGAGTTGCCGGCCTGTCGCGGCGAGACCGCCGACCAGAGCACGCCACCCAGGGCGAGCGCGAAGCAGACGAGGGCCACCACGAGCCAGCGCTTCTTGCGGCGCCGTACTCGACCCGTCGAGGTGGGTTCGGGCCCGAGTTCATCGAGCGCGACGCGCAGACGCTCGATCGCCGCGCGCTCGCGCGCGGCGATGCTCTCGTAGGCGTCGCTCGATAGGTCGCCGGCATCGCGTTCGCGCGAGGCGTCGAGGAGCGACGCCTCGCGCAGTGCGATCTCGTCGCGCAACTGCGCCGCGCGCTTCATCGGCGCCTCCACAGGCCCAACACCACCACGCCGAGCACGACGACGAGCACGAGCGGTACCACCCAGAGCAACACGCCCAGGCCCGTGGTCGGCGGGCTGAGCAGAATAGAGGTGCCGTAGGTGTCCTCGAGCGACGTGAGGATCTGATCGTCAGAACTACCGTGGTGGACCTTCTGGGCGATCTCGTGGCGCACCGCGATCGCCGAGGTCGCGTTGGATTGGGCGACCGAGAGGTCCTCGCACGACGGGCAGCGCACCAGTGACTCAAGGTGCGCGATGCGCGCCTGGGCGCTCGAGGTGCTCGGGGCACTCACGAGGACGAAGGCGCCCAGAGCCACCAGGGCCAACAACCACAGCCGGAAGGAGCGCAGGATGCTCACGTGTGCACCCGGGCCACGACGCCCTCGAGCTGGGCGGCGCTCACCGGACCGACGAGCGTGGCGGCGACGCGACCGCGGCGGTCGATGACGAAGGTCGTGGGCGGCGAGGTCACCCCGTAGCGATTGGCCAGCACGCCGTTGGGATCGATGATCGACGGGTAGAGCGATCCGTAGTGGTGCGCGAACGCGCTCGCGCCGGCCACGGTGTCGTTGAAGACGACCCCCACCAGCCGCACACCGCGCGAACGCTCGTGCCACGCGAAGCTCGACAGCTCGGGCGCCTCGCGCACGCACGGTCCGCACCACGACGCCCAGAAGTTCACCACCACCACGTCGCCCCGGTGCTGGGCGAGGTTGAAGGTGCCCCCACCGAGTTCGTGACCCGAGAGCACCGGCGCGCTCTTACCCAGCAGTGGGCTCTGGGTGGCACTGGCGTCATTCACCGGGTGGCGCGTCGCGAGCAGCAGCGAGAAGGCCACGACAACCGCGAGCGCGACCAGGGAGGTGACCATGACGCTGCGTCTCACGCGGCCACCTCGTCACTGTGACGACGCCGCACGAACGAGGCCAACGCGCCGAGCCCGACCATCAGCCCGCCGATCCACAGCCATGCGAGGAGCGGCTCGACCGTGACCCCGAGCACGACCGATCCCGCGCGAAGGTTGTTCTGCACCTGGGCACCCGAGGCGGCCCCGTTGCCGCCCACCGCGTCGAAGGTGACGTACACGTCACGCCACAGGGTCGAGTCGATGGCCGGGGTGCCCACGCTCTGGCTCGTACGTCCGTTGAACGTCGTGATCGCCGGGCGTAGTTGGTGACCCGAGACCCGCACCAGCAGCTGGGTCTGGCTTTCGAGCGCGTTGCGGACCTGGGCGAAGCCGTCAAAGGCCACGTACTGACCGTCGACCACCGTGGTCTGACCCTTGGCGAGGGTGACCTCGGCGCGCGTCGCGTACGAGGTGGAGGTCACGATCCCCACGGCGAGGACCACCACGCCCAGGTGCACAATCATGCCCCCGGTGCTCGGCGCGCGCAGTGCCCGGGTCCAGGCGCCGCGTCGACGCGCGCTCACGAGCGCGCCGCGCAGCGTGCGAAGTGCCGCCCCCGCGGCGCTGGCGGCGAAGAAGTAGGCCACGAGCACCGTAGGACGGCGCACCCCCAAGGCCACCAGCACGACCACGAGCGCCAGGGCGAACCAGGCGCTGGCGCGCAGGCGCGACCACAGCACGGCGCGATCCACGCTGCGCCAGCCCACCAACGGCGCCAGGGCCATGAGCGCCAGCAACCCCACGGCGAGGGGCGCGGCCACCGACGCGAAGTACGGCGTGCCGACGGTGACCTGGCCGCCGTTGACCGCCTCGTAGAGCAGCGGGAAGACGGTGCCGAGCAGGAC
Organism: Acidimicrobiales bacterium; assembly: GCA_035530815.1. Lineage (GTDB taxonomy): Bacteria > Actinomycetota > Acidimicrobiia > Acidimicrobiales > RAAP-2 > RAAP-2. Next base: position 30,915 of record DATKTZ010000047.1, on the reverse strand, counting down.
CACGATGGCGAAGCCCACGAAGAGCACGTTGTTGGCCACGAACAGCCCCTCGCGCGAGAGTGGATGATCCACGCCCACCGGCGAGCGCAACTGGTCACCGCGCCGGGCGAGCAGGACCACCCCCGTGGCCACGCAGAGCAAGAAGAAGCCGATGATGAGCGGCCCCAGGGTGGACGAGGAGAACGAGTGCACGCTCTGCAGTACGCCCGAGCGCGTGAAGAAGGTGCCCAGCACCGTCAGGGCGAAGGTCGCGATCGCCAGCGAAAGGTTCCACACCCGAAAGAGCCCGCGCCGGTCCTGCACGATGACCGAGTGAATGTAGGCGGTCGCGGTCAGCCACGGCAGCAACGCCGCGTTCTCGACCGGGTCCCAACCCCAGAATCCACCCCATCCGAGCACCTGGTAGCTCCACCAGGCGCCGAGCACGATGCCCACCGACAACGCTCCCCAGGCGAGCACCGTCCATCGCCGCTGCTCGAGGGGCCAGCGTTCGTGCACGCGCCCGGTGATCAACATCGCGATCGCGAAGGCGAAGGGCACCGTGAAGCCGACGAAGCCCGCGTAGAGCAGCGGCGGGTGCGCGGCCACCAGCGGATTGTCCTGCAGGAGAGCGTTGGGGCCCGCACCCTGGTGCACTAGCGCCGGGTTGTGCAGGAACGGGTCGGCCGATCCGGCCATCAGCAGCGTGAAGAACCCCTCCACCACGAACAGCACGATCGTCGCCCACCCGACCACCGCGTCGGCGCGCGAGCGACGGTAGTAGAGCACCACGGCCAGGGTGAGCGCGTCGAGCAGCAGCACCCACAACAAGAGCGATCCCTCGAGCGCCGACCACATGCCCGTGATCGAGTACAGCAGCGGAGTGAACGTCGCATTGTTCTCGGCCACGTAGGCCAACGAGAAGTTGTGGGTGATCAGCGCGTACTGCATCACCGCGACCGCGCCGACCACGGCGGCGAGGCTGCCCGCGGCCCACCAGAGCGCACGCGAGCGCCGCGCGCGGCGCAGGGCGATCGCCTGGTCGACCACGCCGCCGACCGTCGCGACGAGCGCCGCGTAGAGCGCCACGCGCCCGAGCCACGTGAGGATCACCGCACGCTCCCGTTGGGTGCCTTCACGCGCGAGGGGTGCTGGGCGATGTAGGAGGCGGTGTGCTTGACCATGATCTGGGACCCGTCGAAGGTGAGCGAACTCGCCGAGCTGAAGTGGCCCACCACGACCACCGGGATGTTCGCCTGGAAGAGCTGCGGGGGCGTGCCGCGCACGACGACGTGGATCTTCTTGGCGCCCGAGCCCACGTCGAACGAGGCGCCCGAGGACGTGCGAGTAATCGAGTGCGGCTGCACCACGCCCTCGAGTCGGATCTCGCTGGTGCCCACCGCCTGACGGTTCGCGAGCACTTCATCGACGGTCTTGAAGTAGTTGAGCGAGTGCAGCAGGCCCTGGCTCAACAGCGCGACGACGGCGAGCGCCAGCACCACCAGGACGCCGACCGTGCGCCAGCGTCCTCGGCGGGCGGGGGCGGGCGGATCGACGGGCGTCAGGTCGAGCGTGTCAGTACTGGCCACGACGTCCCCGCCACCAGATCGACAGCGCGTAGAGCGCCAGCCCCCCAAAGGCGAACCCGTACCCGGCCGCGACGTAGCCCACTAGAACGCCCCTTCGCGTCGGCGCTGGGAGAGTGCCTCGCCGAGGCGCAGTTCGCGCGACCGCTCGCGACGCACCTCGAGGCGGTAGCGCGCGCGCAGCAGCCAGACGTAGGCCAGCGAGAAGGCGATGAAGCTGAGCAGCAGGGTCCAGGCCATGATGCCGTGGATCAAGAGCTTTCGCGTGGAGGTGAACACCGTCGCACCCTGGTGCAGCGTCTTCCACCACAGGACCGAGAAGTGGATGATCGGCACGTTGATCGCCGCGAGAATCGCCAGGACCGCGCTGCGACGGGCGCGCAGCGTGGGGTCATCGTTGGCCCGACGAAGCGCCAGGTACCCGAGCGCCAGCACCCCGAGGATGGCCGTCGAGGTGAGCCGCGCGTCCCACGCCCACCACACGCCCCAGGTCGGACGGCCCCAGATCGAGCCGGTGATGAGCGTCAGGATGATGAAGACCAGGCTGACCTCCATCGCGCAGTGCGCTACCCGGTCGGCGACCATCGAGCGGGTGCGTCGCCACAGATAGAGGGCGCTGGCGATGGTGGCGGTGCCGAAGGAGAGGTACAGCGCCACCCACGCCACGGCCGGGTGCACGTACACCAGGCGAACCAGGTCACCCTGCACCTTGTCCGGTGGCGTGACCACCAGACCGAGCCAGGCGGTGGCGCCCAGCAGTACGAGCGTGAGCGGTCCGAGTAGTCGTTGGGCGAGCAGTTTCATGCAGATTCCTCCAGAACACCGTAAAGGAGAATCCCGACCCCCAGGTACGCGACCAGCGCGACCACCGAAATCACCCACCACTGCCACAGCGCTCCGCCGTCCAGCGCCGCGCTGAAAGCGCGCTCGCCCGCGATGAGCAGCGGGGCGAAGCCCGGCAGCGCCAGGACCGGCAACAGGGTCGCGGTGCCGTGCTCACCCCCGGTGAGGGCGCCGTAGAGGGTGCCCGCGCCGGCCAGGGCGCCGAGGGTCACCACGATGCTGGGCAGTGCGATGAGCGCGCCGTGCCGGGCCGTGTGCAACATCAGCACCGCCCCGGCGAGCAACACCGCCGCGCTCACCCACAGCTCCACCGCCAGGGCGAGTGACTTACCCAGAAAGACACCCGCGGGGTCCAGCCCCAAGGTGGCCACCGACGATCTCGTGCCCGGCGTGGACTCGATGGCCTGGCTGCGATTGATCATGAGCAGCGCCACGAGCAGCATCACCAGATAGAAGAGACCCGGTCCGGCGCTCGAGTGTCCGGCGTGCTCGGGCCCGAGCGCGAGGCCGCTCAGGACCAGCGCCATGACCCCGAAGGGCACGACCTGCCAGAGCAGCACCCGGCTACGCAACTCGATGCGCAGGTCCTTCGCGGCGACGAGACGCGCTGTGCGGATCACGACTGCTCGCGCACGATGCGCCCTCCGGCCATGATCAGGTTCTTGGGATGCAGCGCCTCACTGCGCAGCGGGTCGTGGGCGCTCACCACCACCGTGGCGCCGCTCGCGATCACGTCGCCGAGCAGTGCGTCGAAGAAGGAGCGGCCCTCGTCGTCGAGCGACGCGTAGGGTTCGTCGAGCAACCAGAGTTCGGGTCGGCGCAACAACAGCCAGGCCAGCCCGAGTCGGCGGCGCTGACCGGCGCTCAACTGACGCGCTGCGGTGTCCGCGCGCGCCCCCAGGCCGACGCGCTCGATGGCGGCGTCGAGCTCGTCGAGGGGTCGCGCCAGCGCCCGGGCGGCGAAGGTCAGATTCTCACGCACGCTGAGGTCGTCGTAGAACGAGCCCTCGTGACCGAGCCAGCCAACTCGGCGCCGCAGCAGGCGCAGGTCGCCCTCTTTGAGATTCACCCCGGCCACGCGCCCGTGACCCTGGGACAGCGCGACCAAGCCCGCCAGCAGGCGCAACAGGCTCGTCTTGCCCGCGCCGTTGGGCCCGGTCACCACACTGAGCGAGCCCGGATACAGATCGAGGTCCACACCCGCGAGGAGGGGAAAGCCCCCCGACACCACGACGGCATCGCGCAACGTGGCCACTGCGGGGGTGTCGGTGCTGGTCAATGACCTAGTCCGTCAGGGCGTGCGTGTCCGCGGCCACCATCATCTCGACCAGGGTGTAGAAGTCGACCTCGGGCTTCCAGTCGAGTTGCTGGCGGGCCTTGGCGGCGTCACCCACCAGCAAGTCCACCTCGGCGGGGCGTAGGAACGCCGGGTCCACGACGACGTGATCCTCGTAGCGCAGACCGACCACCGAGAACGCCACCTCGCAGAGTTCGCGCACCGAGTGCGTCTCGCCGGTGGCCACGACGAAGTCGTCGGGTCGCTCACGCTGCAACATGAGCCACATGGCGCGCACGTAGTCGGCCGCGAAGCCCCAATCGCGCTGGGCGTCGAGGTTGCCCAGGCGCAGTTCACGGTCGAGTCCCGCCTTGATTCGCGCCACGCCGTGGGTGACCTTGCGAGTGACGAACTCGAGCCCGCGACGCGGCGACTCGTGGTTGAACAGGATGCCCGAGGAGGCGTGCAGGTGATAACTCTCGCGGTAATTGACCGTGATCCAGTGACCGTACACCTTGGCGACCCCGTAGGGGCTGCGCGGATAGAAGGAGGTCAGCTCGTTCTGGGGAACGCTGGTCACCCGTCCGAACATCTCTGAGGAACTCGCCTGGTAGAAGCGGATCTCGGGATCCACGATACGAATCGCGTCCAGCATGCGCGTGACCCCGAGCGCGGTGGTCTCGCCCGTCAGCACCGGCTGGCTCCACGAGGCCTGCACGAAACTCTGGGCGGCGAGGTTGTAGACCTCGGCGGGACGAAAGTCGCGCAGCACGTTGATCAACGAGACTTCGTCCATCAAATCGCCCGAGACCAACGTCAGCCGCTCCTGGATGTGGCTGATCCGTTCGATGTTGACCGTGGAACTTCGCCGCATCAGCCCGATCACTTCGTAGCCTTCGTCCAACAAGAGCTCGGCCAGGTACGAGCCGTCCTGACCGGTGATGCCGGTAATGAGAGCACGTTTGACCACGAAATGTCCTCCAGAAGGCGGCACCGACCCCGGGCCACCGCCGTCGCCAACTCTACTACCGGACCCGAAATTGGCTACGGGCCGCCTAGCCTCGACCCGTGGCCCGCATCGTCGTCGTGAGTTTTCGCCTCGGGGGAAGCGACGGAGTCGCCATCGAGGCGGCGAAGTGGATCGCGGCCCTCCGGTCGCTCGGCCACCGGGTCTCGACCGTCGCCGGCTCCGGTCACGCCGACGTGGTGCTCGAGGGACTCGCCATCACCGATACCACCGCGCCCGCACCACACGCCCTCGCGAGGGCCCTCGACGCGGACCTGGTCATCGTGGAGAACATGGCGTCGCTGCCGCTGAACGAACCGGCCCGCACGGCGCTCTACGACGTGCTCGAAGGTCGCCAAGCCCTCTTTCGCCACCACGACCTCGCGTGGCAGCGCGAGGCGTTCGCGCACCTGGAGGGGCCGCGTGACCGGCCCGGGTGGCATCACGTCACGATCAACGAGCTGTCACGTCGCGAACTCCACGCGCGCGGCATCGAAGCCACCACGATCATGAACCAATTCGACTGCGATCCGCCCCGAGGCGAGCGACGCGCCACGCGCGAGCGACTCGGTGTCGGCGGAGAACCTCTGGTCCTGCTCGCGACCAGGGCGCTGGAACGCAAGAACATCACGGGCGCGCTCGAACTGTGCCGCGCGCTGGGGGCCACGATGTGGCTGCTCGGGCCCGCCGAGGACGGCTACGGGCCCCGTCTGGACGAACTGGTTCGCGTCTCGGGCATCCCCGTGCTGCGCGGGCTGGCGCCGCACTCGATCCACGACGCCTACGCCGCGAGCGATCTCGTCGTGATGCCCTCCACGTGGGAGGGGTTCGGCAACCCGGTCCTCGAGTCGGTAACCCACCGCCGACCCCTCGCGCTCAACCCCTACCCCGTCGCGCTTGAGATCCGGGGCTTCGGCTTCCACTTCTTCGACCTCGACGACGTCGCGGCCATCAAGGCGTACCTCTCGGCGCCCGACGAGACGCTCCTGGAGGCCAATCTCCTCGTGGCGCGAGAGCACTTCAACCTCGTCTCGCTGCCACAACGCCTCAACGGGTTGCTCTCCTCGATAGGTATCGCACCACCCCACTAGGATTTGCCCCGATGCTGATCAACGACAACCGGCCCCAACACATTGAGCGACGCCGCCAACTCCTGATCGTCGCGCGCCGGATCTTCGCTGAGAAGGGCTTCCAGGCCACGACCATGGATGACATCGCCCGCGAAGCCGGCTTCACCAAGCCGATCCTCTACCAGTACTTCGAGTCCAAGACCGACCTGTACCGCCAGATCGTGGCCGAGACGGCCCAGAAGTTGCTGAACCAGCTCGACCAGGCGGTCTCGGCGGTCGAATCGCCCCGGTCCAAGATCGAGGTGGCCTTTCGCGTGTACTTCGATCTGGTGGTCAGCGAGACCGACGCCTTTCGAGTCCTGTTCATCCACTCCCACGAGGGCGAGACCGCGGCCGAACTGCGCAACCTCGAACTGGGACTGATCTCGTTCCTCGAGCCCTACATCAATATCTCGATCAGCGACGATCACCGCCGCCAGCTCGCCGCGGGCGTAGTCGGCATCGCCGAGGGTGCCGCGCTCACCTGGCTCACCCAGCAGAACCGCAAGGGATGGCCCACGCCATCGACGCACGAGGCCGAGCGCCTCGCCGCTCGCAGCGCGACCCTCGCCTGGGGTGGTCTGCGCGCGGTGCAGCGCGACTAGATCGACGCGGTCGCCTAGCTACCTCGCACACCGTCAGGACTAGGCTCCGAGCGACGGCGTCGAACGCGACGGCGTCGCCACCACGATGAGGCCGCGTCATGGAGTTCATTTCAGTCACCACCGATGGTCCGGTGCGCACCGTGACCATGAATCGACCGGGCAAGCGCAACGCCGTGCACGGTCCAATGGCACGCGAGCTGCGCCAGGCGTTCCTCGAATTCGAGGCCGACGAATCGTGTCGCGTGGCCGTGCTCACCGGCGCCGGTGGCCACTTCTGCGCGGGAGCGGACCTCGGGGCGATCAGTGATCCCTCACTAGGCAACGAACTGCGTCGCGACGGCGGTGGCGCCGGACCGATGGGACCGAGTCGACTCGCCCTCGCCAAACCCGTCATCGCGGCGGTCGATGGCTACGCGGTTGCCGGCGGCCTCGAGCTCGCCCTGTTCGCAGACCTGCGCGTCGCCGCCGAGGACGCGATCTTCGGCGTGTTCTGTCGGCGCTGGGGCGTTCCACTCATCGACGGCGGCACGGTGCGGCTGCCGCGGGTGGTCGGCATGGGTCGCGCCCTCGACATGATCCTCACCGGGCGGCCGGTCGGCGCCGAGGAGGCGCTGGCCATGGGTCTGGCGAATCGAATCGCGCCGGCGGGCGCGTCGCTCGGCGTCGCCCAGGAACTGGCCCACCAGATTGCGGCGTTCCCCCAGCAGTGCATGCTGACCGATCGCTCCTCGGCCTACGCCCAGTGGGACCTCGCGTTGGACGAGGCCCTGCGCCGCGAGGGCGAACGCGGCGCGCCGATGGTCGCGGCCGAGGGTCGCGCCGGTGCCCAGCGATTCACCGAGGGCTCCGGACGTCACGGCGACTTCACGTGAGCGAATGCGGTACCGCCACGGACCGGGCACCCAAGGAGATGATGTGACGACCACGCAGGCACCGGGTGCGCACGCGAGCGCACCCACCTACCTCGAACTGATCGAACGCGGCGCGCGCCAGCACGGCGCGCGCACGGCCATCACCTACGGCGCCGAGCACCTCAGCTTCGACGACGTCGACCGTCTCAGCAGCCAACTCGCCCACGCGCTGCACCAGGCGGGCGCCGTCGCCTCGTCACGGGTGGCCCTGCTAGTCAACAACGGCCCGTACAGCGTGCCCCTCGACTTCGCGTGCGTGAAGGCCGGCATCAACCGCGTCCCGTTGAACGCGCGCCTGTCGCTGGGCGAGCACGTGCGCATGCTGGTTGACACGCAGTGCCGCTACCTCGTGGTGGGCGAAGGTCTCGCCGAGCGCGCGCACGAGCTCGCCGGTGAGGTACCGGGTCTCGTCTGCCTCGGTCTGGGCGACGTGCTCGACGGCGTCGACCTGATGGCGGTGGCCCGATCGTGCTCCCCGGTCGCCCCTCGCGTCGAAGCGCGACCCGATGACGTGGTGCTGACACTCTTCACGTCGGGTACCACCGGTACCTTGAAGGCGGCCCAGCACACCCAGGCCTCCTACGCCGCGATCTGTCGCAACGTCTTGTTGAACCTGATCGACGTCAGAGCCGATGACGTGATGGCCCACGCCGCGTCGCTAATCCACGCCAGCGGTGTCTTCGTGCTGCCCTTCTGGCTGCGCGGCGCGCGCACCGTCATCCTTCCCGGTTTTGAACCCCGCGGTTTTCTACGCACCCTCGAAGAGGAACGGATTACCGCCATCAACCTGGTGCCGACGATGCTGCAGATGCTGGTCGATCACCCCGACGCCGCCGACACCGACGTATCGTCGCTTCGCCAGATCATCTACGGCGCGTCGCCCATGCCGCGAACGGTGATGGAGCGCGCCATGGCACTGTGGGGCCGTGAGCGGTTTTGGCAGTACTACGGCCAGACCGAGGTGCCGCTGTGCCTCGCCGTGCTGCGGCCCGAGGACCACTCGGGTTCGCTGCTCGAGTCGTGCGGTCAGCCCGCGCTGGACGTGCGGATCAAGCTCGTGGACGAGCACGGCGCCGAGGTCGCGACCGGCACGCCCGGTGAGATCGTCGTGCGCGCGCCTTCGGCGGTCGCCGGTTACTTCAACGCCCCCCAGCTCAGCGCGGAGACGTTCTCGAACGACGGCTGGGTGCACACGCGCGACGTGGGCCTCTTCGACGAGCACGGCTATCTCTTCTTGAAGGACCGGGTATCGGACATGATCATCTCGGGCGGCTACAACGTCTATCCCCGCGAAGTCGAAGACGCGCTCATGAGCCACCCCGCCGTCAGCGCGTGCGCCGTGATCGGGCTGCGCGACGAGCGCTGGGTGGAGGCGGTGACGGCCGTGGTGGTGCTGCGCGCCGACCACGTCACCGACGAGTCCGAGCTCATTGCCCACGTCGCTTCGCGGATCGCCTCGTACAAGAAGCCGCAACGGGTGTTCTTCGTTGACGCCATCCCCACGACGGCGGTGGGCAAGCTCAACCGAAAGCAGCTGCGCGAGCAGTTCGCCGACACGCGAGCGAGCGAGAACTAGGGCCGACCCCTTCGCCGCGTACGCGCGGAGCGCGAAGGTGCCCTCTCAACCCCAGACGGTCCCAGTCCGATCCAGTTCGATCGCATCAAGTCGTTCACGCACGGTCCCCGGTTCGACGGTGTCGAAGTCTGTCGGCGCTCGTCTTGATCTGGTCAGTGGAGCGTCCAGAGGTTGCTGGCAAGGTCGTGGCGCATCCGGACCACTGATTCACGTGTCCGCTCGTGACCCAAGTCCTCCCCGGCGAACGGAACTCGACGATCGTGACCGAGCGAGCCCTCAGTGTGGCGCGGGTAATCGGGATCGCCCGTCGGCTACGCGGGGCCCGGTGGGCAAAGGGTTGCGAACGCCATCGCCAGATCCCAGAGTTGGCGCGCGCACTCGTTGTAGACCTCCTGGTCGCCACCGGCGGGATCGGCGACGTCATAGAACGTGTCGGGCGCGTGACGCGAGACGACCAGCAACTGGTCGACCAGGTCGAGATCCCACGGCGCGTAGCGCACGAACTGAGCCAACTGGACAACCCGATGATCGTCGGGCGAATGACGTTCTCTCACGTAGCGCACGTGATCGGCTTCGGCGGCGAGCACGATGTCGGCCCAAGCCACGTCGTGCTCGCTGAGCTGGTGACTACGGTGCGCACCGTACCGGTGCTCGCCGAGCTCGTCGATCGCGAGCAGCGCATCGCGGGTTCGCCCACTCATGGCGAGTCCCTCGGTGACGTGGGTACCGGCCGTGCGTATCTCCCACGCCGACCCGTTCGCGTCGCCGATCGTGGTCAACATGTAGCCGAGCATCACTGAGCGTGCAACGTTGCCCGTGCACAGTGTGACAATCTTCACGACAGCCTCTCGGTGCTCTTCGTCGAGCGCTTCATCTCTCAGCCACGCTAATTCGCGGCGCCGCGACACTGCACACGAGAGCCCTCGCTTCGAACGCACCAACTGATCTGATGATGACTCGACCGCGACCCAATCACCGCATCGCACTCCATCACCTTTGACCCTGGGGAGCGAAGTCCGTTGACGGGCCGCCGCAACTAGGGTGGAGTCAGACCGCGTTACTCAGTTGCGCCTCTGCTCGTACGACCACCTCGAACTACCAGAGATGAGCACATCATGAACAGACTCCTCACCGTCGGTGTGGGCCGAAGTCGGGTCCCGTCAGGGCGAACACCGGGCTGGGGCGACGGCGCGCCGCTCCTCGAGGTGCTCAAGGGCACCCATCGCATCGGGAGACGACGATGAGCTCCACCCCGGTCAGCCAACGCACGGCCTGGAAGAAGCTCGAGGCGCACGCCGCTTTGCTGCGGACCCTGCACCTGCGGAGCCTCTTCGACAACGACCCCGGGCGTGGTGAGCGCCTGTGCGCGTCGGCGGCGGGCATCTACCTCGACTACTCCAAGAACAGGGTCACCGACGAAACACTGGGACTGCTCGCCGAACTCGCGCGCGAGTCGGGTCTGGAGGAGCGGCGCGCCGCCATGTTCGCGGGCGAGCACGTCAACACCTCCGAGGATCGCCCGGCCCTGCACGTGGCCCTGCGGATGCCCCTGGGCACCTCATTGAGCGTCGACGACGTCGATGTCGTCGCCCAGGTGCACGCGGTCCTCGCGCGAATGGCCGACCTGTGCGACCGGATCCGCTCGGGCGCCTGGCGCGGGCACACCGGCAAGAAGATCAGGAACGTCGTCAACATCGGCATCGGTGGCTCGGACCTGGGACCCGAAATGGCCTACGAGGCGCTTCGCCACTACGCGAGCCGCGAGCTCACCTTCCGCTTCGTCTCGAACATCGACGCCACGGATCTGGTCGAGACGCTCCGTGACCTCGACGCGGGCGAAACCCTCTTCATCGTCTCGTCCAAGACCTTCACCACCCTCGAAACGATCACCAACGCGCAGTCCGCGCGCTTCTGGCTCATCGAGAAGATCGGCGATCCCGCCGCCGTGGCGTCGCACTTCGTCGCGGTGTCCACCAACGAGGAGCAGGTGCGCGCCTTCGGCATCGATCCGACCAACATGTTCGGGTTTTGGGACTGGGTGGGGGGCCGCTACTCCATGGACTCAGCGATTGGCCTGTCGACGATGCTGGCGCTGGGACCCGAGGGATTCGCTGCGCTGCTGGGCGGCTTTCACGACATGGACCAGCACTTTGCGAACACGCCGCTCGAACAGAACCTTCCGGTACTGCTCGGCCTGCTCGCCCTGTGGAACCGCAACTTCCTGGGCTGCGCCACGGCTGGCATCATGCCCTACGACCACTACCTGCGCCGACTGCCCGCCTACCTCCAACAACTCACGATGGAGTCCAACGGCAAGCACGTCACCCGCGACGGCGCGCCGCTCGGCGTGGACAGTTCGGCGGTCATCTGGGGCGAACCCGGCACCAACGGCCAGCACAGCTTCTTCCAACTGCTGCACCAGGGCACCACCATCGTGCCGGTGGACCTGATCGGCTTCGCCAAGGGCCTCAACCCCCTGGGCGAGCACCACGACATCTTGTCCGCGAACATGTTCGCCCAGGCCGAGGCCCTGGCCTTCGGGCGCAGCGAGGACGAGTTGCGCGCCCAAGGGGCGCCCGAGGGTGAGATCGCCCACCGGGTGACCGAGGGCAACCGACCCTCCAACGTCCTGCTCGGCGAGTTGCTGAGCCCGCGCCTGCTGGGTTCGCTCATCGCGCTCTACGAGCACTCGGTCTTCGTCCAGGGCACCATCTGGGACATCGACTCCTTCGACCAGTGGGGGGTGGAGTTAGGTAAGCAGCTGGCGCGCGCGATCATTCCCGAGCTCGAAACCAGTTTCGAGCCCGAACTCGCCCACGACTCATCCACCAACGCCTTGATTCGCCACTACCGCTCACTGCAGAGAAACGAGAGCCAATGACCACCACCACGCCACTCCAACTCGCACTCGTGGGACTCGGGCGAATGGGGGCGAACCTCGTGCGCCGTCTCACCAACGACGGCCACCGCTGCGTGGTCTATGACGTCAACCCCAGCGCGGTCACCTCGCTCGTCGGCGCGAACGTCGAGGGCGCGGACTCGCTCGCAGATCTCGTGAGCCGCCTCGAGCCGCCCCGCACGGTATGGCTCATGCTGCCCGCGGCCGTCACCCAGGCCGCGGTGGACGAACTCGCCGCCCTGCTCGAGGCCGACGACGTCATCATCGACGGGGGCAACTCCTTCTACCGCGACGACATCGCGCGCGCGCGCCAACTCGCCGAAATCGACATCCACTACGTCGACTGCGGCACCAGTGGCGGCGTCTGGGGACTCGAGCGCGGCTACAGCCTGATGATCGGTGGCGAGACCGAGGTGGTCACCCGACTGGACCCGATCTTCAAGACCATCGCGCCGGGGGCCGACGGCACGACACCGACGCCGTCGCGCGCACGCACTGACGGCACCGCCCCCGACGGCTATCTGCACTGCGGACCCAGCGGCGCGGGCCACTTCGTCAAGATGATCCACAACGGCATCGAGTACGCCATGATGGCCGCCATCGCCGAGGGGCTCAACGTCCTGCACCACGCCAACGTGGGTGGCGAATCGGCTCCCGAGGACGCCGAGACCGCGCCCCTTCGCCACCCCGAGTACTTCGCCTACGACTTCGACCTCGCCGAGGTGACCGAACTCTGGCGCCACGGCTCGGTGATCAGCTCGTGGTTGATGGATCTGAGCGCCGACGCCCTCGCGCGCTCGCCCCAGTTGAGCGAGTTCACGGGCCGGGTGTCGGACTCGGGCGAAGCCCGCTGGACCCTCGAAGCCGCCATCGACGAGTCGGTGCCCGTCCCGGTGATCAGCGCGGCCCTCTTCCAGCGCTTCGAGTCGAGGGGGCTGGGCGAATTCTCGGCCAAGGTCTTGTCCGCGATGCGCGCCGAGTTCGGCGGCCACATCGAGAGGACGTCGTAACTTGCATCACGATCTGCACGACTACCACGACCTCGACGCGCTCGCGCGGGCCGCGAGCGACTACATCGGTGAGCGCATAGCCCAGGCAGTGGCCGTGTCGGGCTCGTGCGCGCTCGCATTGAGCGGAGGTCACACCCCCGCCACCACCTTCGAGCTGCTCGCGCGATTGGCGCTGCCGTGGAGCGACGTGGTCATCTACCAGGTCGACGAACGAGTGACCAACAACGCCGCCTTGCGCAACCTCACGCTGCTCGAGTCCAGCTTCGCGGCCTGCGGTGCGCGCATCGTGGCGATGCCCACCGAGGATCACGACCTGGACGCCGCCGCCTCGCACTACGCCACCCAACTCCCCGAACGGTTCGACCTCGTGCACCTCGGACTCGGCGAGGATGGCCACACGGCGTCGCTCACACCGAGCGATCCCGCGCTCGAGCTCCACGATGAGCTGGTCGCGATCACTGAGAACTACCAAGGCCATCGGCGTATGACGCTCACCTACCCCGCCCTCGCGCGAGCCGAGCAGCTGGTCTGGCTGGTGAGCGGCGAGGAGAAGCACTGGGCGCTTACCCTGCTGTTGGACGGCGACACCTCGATACCCGCGGGCCGGATCGTCGCGGAGCATTCCCTCGTGCTGGCCGACGACGCCGCGCTGGGCCCCGAGCTGATCTGACGAGACGGGAGCGACGCGACGTGAATCCAGGCGAGACCGTGCCGACGAGCGAACGAGCCCCCACGCACGCCATCGTCCTCTTTGGAGCGACCGGCGACCTGGCCAAGCGCAAGATCATTCCCGGACTCTTCCACCTCGCGGCCGCCGGACTCCTCTCGCCCGACAGTCACATCATCGGCTCGGCGCCGCGCGCGTTCGCGCTCTCCACCGAGGCCTTTCGCGCCCACGCCCGCGATGCCGTGCGCCTCTTCGGCTCACACCCGCCCGAGGGCCCCGAGTGGGAGAACTTCGAGCGCATGCTCACCTTCGCCGTTGCCGACCCCGACGAGCCCAGTGATCTGCTTGACGAACTTGACCGCATTGACGCCGCGGCCCACGGTCGCCCCGCGCGCCTCTTTCACCTGGCCGTACCACCCGACGCCGTGCTGGCCATGATCGAGATGCTCGGCACCGCCGGCCTCAACGAGGGCGCCAAGGTCATCTGCGAGAAACCCTTCGGCACCGACCTCGCCTCGGCGCGCACGTTGAACGCGGCGCTCGCCGAGCACTTCGACGAGTCCCAGATATTTCGCATCGATCACTTCCTGGGCAAGGAGTCGGTCGACAACGTCCTGGCGTTGCGCTTCTCGAACGGCTTCTTCGAGCCCCTGTGGAACCGCCACCACGTGCGCTACGTCCAGATCGATGTCCCCGAGACGCTCTCGATCGAGGGTCGCGGACCCTTCTACGAGGCGACCGGCGCCTTTCGCGACATGGTCGTCACCCACCTGTTCCAAGTGCTCGGCTTCGTCGCCATGGAAGAGCCCGCCTCGCTCGAGGCCACCCTGCTACGCGACGAAGTACACAAGGTCTTTCACGCACTGCGGCCGGTCGATCCGGCCGACGTGGTGCGCGCACAGTACGAGGGCTACCGCGACGAGCCCAAGGTCGCGGCCGACTCGGTGACCGAGACCTTCGTCGCCCTTCGCGTCGCAATCGACAACGAGCGCTGGCGCGGCGTGCCGTTCTACCTGCGCACCGGCAAGCGGCTGGCGGCCAGTCGACAGGTGATCACCCTGGGCCTGCGACGCCCGCCCACCGACATCTTGCCGGTCGATCACGAGATCGTCCAGCCCCGGGGGAACCGGTTGACCATCGACTTCGCCGATCCCGGGTCGATCTGCGCGCACTTTCTGACCAAGCGACCCGGTCCCTCGATGATCCTGGACCGCGCACAGATGACCTTCCGCTACGAGGACTCCTTCCAAATGGCCAACCACCTGGCCGCCTACGAGCACCTGATCCTCCAGGCCATGCTCAACAACCAACTGCTCTTCACTCGCGCTGACGGGATCGAGCGGCTCTGGCGGGTGGCCGAGCCGCTGCTCGAGATGCCCCCGCCGATCGAAACCTACGAGCCCGGCTCGTGGGGCCCCGAGTCCATCGAGCGCATCGTGACACCCGACGCGTGGTGCCTGCCCGAATGAGCGCCATACGACTGCTCGTCGCCGACGTCGACGGCACGATCGTCACCTCGTCCAAGGAGCTCACCGACGCGACCATCGCGGTGGCGCAGGAACTGCGCGAGGCGGGAGTAGCGCTCGCCCTCACGAGCGGACGTCCGCCGCGCGGTATGGCCGCCCTAATCGAGCCACTCGGGCTCACCACGCCACTGGCTGCCTTCAACGGCGCGCTCATAACCACGCCCGACCTCGCGGTGATCTCCCAACTCGCCATCGCCGAACTGCTCGTCCCGCGCGGAGTCGATGTATTGACCCACGCCGGGCTCGACGTGTGGCTCTACCAGGGCGGCGACTGGTTCGTGCGCAACCTCGAGAGTCCCCACGTGGTGCGCGAGGCGCGCACCGTCGCCTTCGAGCCCGTGGTCGTTGACGACTTCACTCATCTAACCCGTAACGTCGTCAAGCTCGTCGGGGTGAGCGACGATCGCGCGATCATGGAGCGCGCCCGCGGCGCCGTGCACCGGCATTTCGCCGACCAACTCGCCGCAGCCGCCTCCCAGCCCTACTACCTCGACGTGACCAACCGCCGCGCTAACAAGGGCAGCGTGGTCGACTTCTTCTGTGTGCACTTCGGACTGCGCCGCGACCAGATCGCCGTCATTGGCGACATGGCGACCGACGTTGCTATGTTCGAGCGCGCCGGCCTCGCCATTGCGATGGGCAACGCCAACGCCGCCGTCCAACACGCCGCCGACAAGGTCACGCTCTCCAACGATCGCGAGGGTTTCGCCTTTGCGGTGCGCACCTACGTGCTGAGCGAGCGTGCCACCTCCTAGCCAACCGGCGACAGGTCGACCAGGCGTCACACGGTCCGCGACGCAAAACGGTCCAGAAGCCTCGACATGGGACACCAACCCATCGCGGCCATGAAGAGTTGGTTGGCCCCGACCAGCGCCGCCACCAACCCGAACCAGGGACTCGCGACGAAGGCGAGCCCGGTGCTCACCAGGGTGAACGCGCCGGCGAGAAGGAAGAGGATCCGCTGACGCCTCCAACTCAGTGTGCTCGCGCACGATCGGGGTGCTCGGGTCGTGGTTGGGATTACAATGTTTTCCATCGAGGGAGTATACCCCCCAGGGTATCTGTGACTCACGAATCCCGGATTCTCGAGGACGACTGACTTCCCCTCGAGGCGCAATTGCAACCGATGACTGACTAACCGACGCTGTTGTCATCAATATTTGTTGATGATAGAGTGCGTCCATGTCGAGTGCGTCGCTTCCGGTTCGAACTCCATTGGAGGTGGCCACGTCGGTCGTTCCCGTTCTCAAGGCACTAAGCGACGACTCACGTCTGGCCATTCTGCTGACCCTGGCCGAAGGGTCGCGCTCGGTCGTCGAGCTGACCCAGGAGCTGGCGATCTCCCAGCCGCTGGTGAGCCACCACCTGAAGGCGCTGCGCGAGGCGGGACTGATCTCGGTGGCCGCCCAGGGGCGGTCCAACCGCTACGCACTGTGCTGTGACGCCGTGGCCGAGCCAATCCGACTACTCAGCGCATTGGCCTGTGCCGTGCCGACAGATCCCAACCAGAAGAAGGAGTCCTCGTGACCCACAGTGACGAATCCATTCGATCGGCGGTCAAGTCGCGCTACGCCTCGGCGGCTCTGTCGGTGACGGCATCGGGCGCGTCGTGCTGCGGTCCCGGAGCCGGGATCGGCGAAGGCTTCGGCGCGGGCCTCTACGAGGTGAACCAGACCGACGAACTCCCCGCTCGCGCCGTGCTGGCGTCGCTGGGCTGTGGCAACCCCACCGCGCTCGCCACGCTCAGCGCCGGCCAGACCGTGCTCGATCTCGGCTCGGGCGGCGGCATCGACGTGTTGCTCTCAGCTCGAAGAGTCGGACCCACGGGCAAGGTGTACGGCCTGGACATGACACCCGAGATGATCGACCTGGCGCGGCGCAATCAGGCCGAGGCCGGCGTCGACAACGCCGAGTTCCTGCTCGGGACCATCGAGCACATCCCTCTACCCGACGAGTCGGTGGACGTCATTATCTCCAACTGCGTAATCAACCTGGCCGCGGACAAGGACGTGGTGCTCGCCGAGGCGTTCAGGGTCCTTCGACCAGGGGGGCTCTTCGCGATCTCGGACGTCGTGATGCTGCGCACCCTGGCCGAAGAGTACCGAGGCCTGATGGAACTGTGGACCGGTTGTGTCGCTGGCGCACTCGTGGTGGATGACTACCACGCGAAGCTTGGCGCCGCTGGCTTCGTCGAGACCGAGATCACGCCCACCCTGGTGCACGACGAAGCCGCCGTGCGTCAACTATCGGACGCGATCACGCTGCCCGAGGGCCTGAGCCTCGAAGAGGTGATCCACGAGTACGACAGTGCCGTGGCCAACGCCTTCATCCGGGCACGGCGTCCCCTCTAACCCTTCGACGCTGCGCCGTGATCGGGGACAGTGCCGCCATCCGAAGATCCGTCGGTACTCGACCCCGTGGAATCCGACAGGCTCTGCCAGTAGGGGGTATCGGTATGCTCGACGGTCACTGCGAGACCCAGCTCGTCGCCCAAGGCCAGCGCCGCCAGCAGGTGATTGAGCACCTGCTCGGCGCTCATGCGAAAGACCCGCCCCCGGCTCGAGACCTTGAGCCAGCCCCGTTCATCGCGGTAGTAGCGCTCGTTGATACGCCTGCCCGTGAGGATCACGCAGTACGTGTCGTTGGTCTTTCTCATCGCGCACCTCGCCTCCGCAGGATCCGCCATCTGGACATCCGTGCGCGAACCCTCGCAGAAACCCAACGATAGGACTGCTCGCGCACCAGAGGCGCCACGCGGTCCACCGAAGCCCCCCCCGCTGGCACGAGCGAACTAGAGACCGACCGAGATACACCCTTGGCCCCATTCGAGCGCAGCCGTGGCCGCTCACCCCTCCAGTCAGGCGCCCGGGCGTGGTGACCCGCATGGCGATCCACACGTTTCGGGCGTCGAGGTCGAACGGCGCCGGAATTCAGCGGCGACGTCCCCACCTCGTGCAATGCGCGCATCTCGTGTCGTTGCGATTGAGTCGTGTCGACACCAAAGCGCGACGACCTTCACCTGGTCAGTCGAGACGACGCAGTCCAGTCCGTCGCGGTGCGCAATAGTCACGAGAGGGCGCGGCAGGTTTCGTGTCGCCGCGAACTCGCAACGTCGACGGCCACCTCCGTCGACTCGTCGACGAACAGTGCACCCGACGGTCTCACTCGTCCCCGCTGGGCCACGATTGGACCACCCGCGAGGTACTTGGACGGCCCAGGTTGACGGCCATCCACCTACTCGTTGCTACGAGCGTCGCTAAGTCCACGCCGGTCTCAATTCCCAAGCCGTGCAGCATCCACACCAGGTCCTCGGTGGCCACGTTGCCTGACGCACGCTTGGCGAAGGGACATCCACCCAGACCTCCCGCGGAGGCATCGAAGGTGGTGATGCCACCGCTGAGGGCGGCGAAGATGTTCGCCAGGGCCTGACCGTAGGTGTCGTGGAAGTGCATCGCGAGGCGTTCGCGCGACACCTGGGCGGTGTCGAAGGCGTCGAGCACGGCCAGCACCTTGCCCGGCGCCGCCGCGCCGATCGTGTCACCGAGCGAGAGCTGCTCACAACCCATCTCGAGTAGCGTGCGACCCACAGCGACGACCGATGCCGGCTGCACGTCGCCCTCCCAGGGATCGCCGAAACACATCGAGACGTAACCTCGCACCCGTAGTCCGAGATCAAGCGCGTGCGACACCACCGAAGACAGGGTGTGCAGAGTGTCGGCGACGCTCCGATTCTGATTCCTCTGCGCGAATGTCTCGGTGGCACTCGCGAAGACCGCGATTTCGGTGACGCCCTTGGCCAGGGCTCGTTCGAGACCGCGCTCATTGGGCACCAGGACCGGGTGGCGAACGCCACCATTCAAATCAAGGCGATCGAGGAGATCCTCCGCGTCGGCGAGTTGGGGGACCCATCGCGGATCAACCATGCTCGTCGCCTCGATGATGGCAAGGCCGGCGCTCGCCAGGCGATCTATGAACTCGGCCTTCACCGCGACATCAACCACGCGCGCCTCATTCTGTAATCCGTCACGCGGTCCCACCTCGTAGATCGTCACGCGCGAAGCGAGACCACCCACGCGAACCGCGCCCAACGATGGATCCATCAGTCATCCTCCCCGTCGACGGCGAACATCGCGGCGCCCACGGCGAGGTTGTCACCAACCTCGACGTGCACGGCGCTCACCACACCGTCAATCGGTGCGCGCAGGGTGTACTCCATCTTCATGGCTTCCATCACGCCGAGTACGTCGTCGCGCTTGACCGGCGCACCAATCGTTGCGGCCACGGCGATGACCGTCCCGGGCATCGGAGCGTCCACGCGACCGCCGGACGCCTCGGTGAGTGTGGTCGGACGGCGTGCGCGGCTCTTGGACAGGTACGTCGCGCCCTGGTAGCCCACGAACAGACCCTTCGGTCCGCGAAGCAATGCCAGTCGCTCGATGCGGCCGTCTATTTCCAGTGTCAGCGAGACCAGGCGACCCGCGTCGCGAGGACCCAGTTCGACCGGACGAATCTCGCGCCGCCACTGCGCCGACGATACGGTCTGCGTCGTGAGGTCAACATCGACGGTCAGTGTCGCCGCGTCAAGGTCAAGGTCGATTTGCACCGGTGCCTCAGTCCCGCGCAGTCGCCAACCTTCGCCGGTGTTGAAGGGGTCGGCGGGGTCAGCGCCGAAGTAATTCGTCGCCGTCACCCACGCCGCGGCGCACGCCACGACGATGGGCGCATCGCCGCAGTAGGCGCCAGGATGGTTGTCGAGCCACGCCGTATCGAGTTCACGGTCACGAAATTCGCCCGAGGCAACGAGTCGTCGCAGAAACGACAGGTTGGACGTCACGCCGACGATCACGGTTTCGTCGAGCGCCGCAACCAATTCGCGTCGTGCTGCCTCACGGGTGGGGCCGTGAACGATGACCTTGCCCAGCATCGGGTCGTACCACGTGCCGACGATCTGACCGGCCTCGAGTGCGGCGTCGACGCGCGCCCGCGTTGGCCAGGTGACGGCCGTGACGGAACCCGCTTGGGGCAGGAATCCTGAATTGGGGTCCTCGGCGTACACGCGCGCCTCGATCGCGTGCCCGACCGGGACCAGATCCTCCTGAGTGAAAGGCAGTCGCTCACCCTGGGCAATCGCCAACTGCAGGGCCACCAGATCACGCCGTGTGATCAGCTCGGTAACCGGATGCTCAACTTGGAGGCGCGTATTCATCTCCAAGAAGTAACTATCGTCCCCCTCAACAAGGAACTCCATCGTGCCGGCGTTGACATAGCCCACCGCACGGGCGAGTGCAACTGCGGCGGAGCGCACGCGATGGCCAAGCGCGCTTGAGATGGTCGGCGCTGGTGCTTCTTCGATGACCTTCTGGTGACGTCGCTGCACTGAGCAGTCACGCTCATAGAGGTGGACTACGTTGCCGTACTCATCGCCGAGCACCTGGACCTCGATGTGGCGTCCGTGTTCGACGTAACGCTCGATGAACACCGAGTCATCGCCGAAAGCAGCCGCCGACTCGCGCCGAGCACTCTCCACTGCTTCGCGCAGCGTGGCGGCGTCACGCACGATGCGCATCCCCTTGCCGCCACCACCGGCGGCGGCCTTCACCAGAAGAGGAAGGCCCACCTCGCTCGTTGCCCGGGCCACGAGTGTCTCCACATCGTCGCCCTCAACTGCAGGGGTGACGACCAGACCAGCCTTGGTGGCCGCAACCCGAGCCCGGTCCTTACGTCCCATCAGGTCGATCACGTCAGGTGGGGGGCCCACGAAGACGAGGCCCTCGCGAGCCACCGCACGAGCGAAGGTCGCACTCTCAGAGAGAAAGCCGTAGCCGGGATGCACGGCGTCGGCACCAGTACGTTGGGCGGCATCCAGCAGCGCTTCAATGGAAAGATACGATGCACTGGCCGTCGGTGGTCCGATGCGCACCGCAACGTCGGCCGCTCTCGTGTGCGCTGCGCCCCGATCGGCGTCAGAGTACACAGCAACGGTGGCCAGCCCCACTTCACGTGCGGCGCGAATGATCCGCAAAGCGATCTCCCCGCGATTGGCGACCAGCAGTGTGCTGAAGCGCCGCGCCGGCGCCGCGCGACGTGGGTCGGTTGTTGGAGTTGAGGCCATTGCTACATCCGAAAGATCCCGTAGGTGGGATCGTCGATGGGAGCGTTGGCCGCGATGGACAGACCAAGTCCCAGGACGCGGCGCGTGTCGAGGGGATCGATAATGCCGTCATCCCAGAGCCGAGCGGTTGAATAGTAGGGCGAGCCCTGGCGCTCGTACTGCCCGCGGATAGGTGCCTTGAAGGCCTCCTCCTCCTCGCTGGTCCAAACGACACCCCGATCCTCGAAGTTGTCACGACGGATCGTGGCCAGTACCGAGGCTGCCTGCTCACCGCCCATGATCGAAATCCGCGCGTTGGGCCACATCCACAGGAAACGGGGGTCGTATGCGCGACCGCACATGCCGTAGTTGCCCGCTCCATGAGATCCCCCGATCACCACGGTGAACTTGGGCACGACCGAACAGGACACTGCTGTCACCAACTTGGCACCGTCCTTGGCGATGCCGCCATGCTCATAGTCGCGGCCAACCATGAACCCCGCAATGTTCTGTAAGAACACAAGTGCGACACCACGTTGGTTGCACAACTCCACGAAGTGGGCACCCTTCAGGGCAGACTCTGCGAAGAGGATGCCGTTGTTGGCCACGATGCCCACGGGGTAGCCCCAGATGCGCGCGAAGCCGCACACAAGCGTCTCCCCATACAGCGGCTTGAACTCCTGGAGGCGCGAGCCATCGACCAGACGGCGGATCACCTCGCGTACGTCGAAGGGCACGCGGGCATCTACCGGCACGATCTCGTACAGTTCCGAGGGATCCACCACCGGCTCCTCGACCGCTACGCGCTCCAGCGAGGGCGGGCTGCGCCGTTCAACGGTGGCGATGATCGAGCGAAGGATCCTCAAGGCGTCAGCGTCGTCAGCGGCCAAGTGGTCGGCAACCCCGGACGTGCGGGCGTGGACGTCGCCGCCGCCCAGCTCTTCGGCGGTGACGACCTCACCGGTCGCCGCCTTGACCAGGGGAGGCCCGCCCAGGAAGATCGTCCCCTGCTCTCGAACGATCACCGTCTCGTCCGACATCGCCGGTATGTAGGCGCCGCCCGCCGTGCACGATCCCATCACGGCCGATATCTGAGGAATCCCCGCCGCAGACATCCGCGCCTGATTGAAGAAGATTCTTCCGAAGTGTTCGCGGTCCGGGAACACTTCGTCCTGCATTGGAAGGTAGCCCCCTCCCGAGTCAACCAGGTACACGCAGGCCAGGCGATTGGCCTCGGCCACCGCCTGGGCGCGTAGGTGCTTCTTCACGGTGAGCGGGTAGTAGGCACCACCCTTCACCGTCGCATCGTTGGCCACGACGACGCAGTCGCGGCCCTCGATGCGACCGATACCGGTCACAATGCCGGCGGCGTTGACGGGCTCGTCATACACGCCGAACGCGGCCAGCGGCGAGAGCTCGAGGAATGATGATCCGGGGTCGACCAGGCGATTGATTCGATCCCTGACCAGTAGTTTTCCCCGATCCTCGTGTCGCTCGCGCGAATGCGTATCGCCCCCGTCGCTCGCCGACACCATACGCTGGCGCAACTGCTCGGATAGTTCGCGGAGACCAGCCTCGGGCAAAGTCAGTGGCCCTTCTTGAGGCGGAACGCCTCGCGGGCCACGGCGGCGTCTCTGGAGCCCATGAGACTGACCAGATGCTCGGCCTCCAGTTCCAACTGAGTGTCCATGTCGTTCTCCAGCCCGGCGTCCACGGCGTTCTTGGCCAGACGCATGCTCGATTCGGGCTTGTCGAGCAGTTGCTTGATCACCGTACCGAGCTTGCTCCCAAGGTCATCGTCCTCGACGACCCAGTTGACCAGACCCAGACGCTGCGCCTCGTCCGCGCCGATGCGCTCGCCGAGCAGCAGCAGCTGCTTGGCACGAAGGGGACCAAGCAAACGTGCCAGAAGCATGGTCGCTCCGCCGGTGACGCTCAGACCAACTTCCACCTCCGGGAATCCGAAGACGCAGGTCCGCGCGGCGAGAACCAGGTCCGCAGCCAACGCGAACTCGAAGCCACCCCCCAGGGCGTAGCCGTGCACCGCGGCAACCACGGGTCCGTGTTGGGCCCGCATTGCGCGAGTGATGTCCTGAAGTCCATCGACCCAGGCCCGCGATGTCGCGACTGGCTGCTCGTCCTGTGCCAGATCGTGTCCGGCACAGAACGCGCGGCCGGCACCGCGCAGGACAACAACGCGGGCTTCATCGTCGCCGGCGTGTCCTAACGAGTCCACGATGCCCTCGATGAGGTTTGCGGTGATCGCGTTGAGGTGATGGGGTCGGTTGAGCGTGATCCACGCAACGCGGTCCGCGTCGATCCGATAGTCCACGGGTGCCGCGAGCGTGTGCGACGGCTGGCCCAACTGGTCGTTCATAAGGACCCTTTCTTGCCTGCGATTGAATCGGAGAGACTGGCAGCATCCCAGGTAGCTGCGGTGGGGCCCATGGCGCGCAGGCGGAACTTCTCCACCTTCAACGTGGGCGTCTTGGGCAACTCGGGGAGGAACTCGATATAGCGCGGGACCATGTACGATGCGGCGCGCTCCTCGCAGTACGCCAACAACTCGGGAGCCGACAGCTCCTGGCCGGGACGGACCACGACGTACACCTTGACGTCCTCCTCGGTCAGTTCACTAGGAACTCCGATGGCGGCGACCTCGAAGACTGCAGGATGACTCACCACGATCTGCTCAACCTCGAAAGCTGAGATGTTCTCGCCGCGACGGCGAATACTATCCTTCTTGCGTCCCAGGAAGTAGAGATAGCCATCCTCATCGAGTCGACCGAGATCGCCCGTGTGAAACCAGAGCCCGCGAAACGCCTCGAGGGTTTCGACGGGCATGGCGAAATACTCGGACATCACGGTGCCCGCCTCCCGGGGACGAATCAGGATCTCACCAACGTCACCCACGCTGAGCAGGTCGCCGTCGTCACCGCCAATCGCCACGTCGAACTCATCGATCACGCGCCCGCACGATCCTGGGCGCCGTTCGCCCGCGAGAGGCTCGTAGACTGGGACACCCGCGTCGGTCAACCCGTAGACCTCGTACAGTCGAAAGCCAAAGCGCTCGCGCCATTCCCGATGCCACTCCGGCATAGGTACCCCCCACGCCAAGCGCACGCGGTGCTGACGCTCCAGGGGTGAGGGTGACTGCTTCCAAAGGATTGTCAACGTCGCGCCCATGAAGTTGAATATCGTGGCATCGAAATCGACGACCTCCTCCCAGAATCGCGACGCGCTGAAGCGGGTTCCGATCGCGGCGGTCGCACCAATGGTTAGGGCCGCGACGAGTGTCAGGGTCACCGCGTCGATATGGAACAGCGGAAACGGCGTGTAGAGCACGTCGGCGCCAGTAATGCCGAGGTACTTGACGTGCAGTTGACCCTGACGTTGGAGGTAGCGGTGTGAGAGCACGCACGCCTTGGATGGCCCGGTGGTACCCGAGGTGAACAGCATCATCGCCGCGTCGAGATCGTCAGCCTCGGGCATCGGATCATGAACGTGATCACTCGCCAGGGCGTCGAAGCTTGAATAGCGAAGTCCCCGGCGCGCGGGGTCATGCTTGAACGAATCACCGCGCACGATGATCTCGTGCAGATCTGACAGGTCGTCCAGCACCGCGTCGAGTTCGCCCGCGAGTGAGTCGTCCGCGATCACGATGGGACAACGAGTGAGACGAAGGGTGTGACTCAGCGACGACCCGCGAAGGGCGGTGTTGAGTGGGATGGCCACCGCACCCAACTCCGCGATAGCGAAGAACAACGCCACCTCGTCGACGCAGTTAGTCATGAACAGCGCGACCGAGCTGGCTGAGCGAACGCCCAGCAACGCCAGACCGTTGGCGAGGCGCCTCGAGCGACGCGCCATATCCGCGTAGGTGTAGGCGCCCTCGCCGGTGCGCAGGAAGACCCTCGACGGGTCCTCCTGGGCGCGCTGCACGAGAAGTTCGGCCAGTCCCACAGTTGCCCCTCTAGCGCACCGCCGCGGCGCGGGGCGCCACGGCGGTGCAACGTGCGAACAACAACTCAACCATCGCCTCGGCTCACTTCCAGATCAACCGGTGCGAGCGGCGCGTGCGCCTCGCTCTGGCCGGCGTGGGAACTGCCCAGGACGTCGATCAGGGCACCCACGCGCGCGTAGACCGCTGGGCGCTTGGCTCGTAGCCAAAGAGCGACGACGAAGCCAATCGCGATCCAGACAATGCACACCCAGGGGATCGCCTTGACGAAGACAATGTCGCCACCGAGTGATCCCACGTTGACCACGGCGACGACGAGCATGATGGTCATCAGAATCGTCGCCAGAGTCGGAGCGATCACGGTCCGCAGCCAGTCCTGCACCGAGTTCTTGGGTTCCTTGCGAAAGTAGGCCACGACCGCGATCGAGCACAGCACCTCGTTCACCAAAATGAACATGATGGTTGCCACCAAGAGCCATGCGAACAACTCCGCGTAGGGCGCCGTGGCGAAGTTCCCCGCGTAGGTTCGCGCCGAAGCGTTCGTGGCGTAGAAGATCAAGAACACCGCGAACCAAAAGAACACGACGCCGGCCTGGAACAGGACCGCCATGTGCGGCGAGCGGTAGCGCGGGTGCGTGCGGCCCAAACGCTCGCCGATGCCCTCGCGGCCCAGCACGTAGTAGTAACGAGCAGTGGTCTGATGCCACACGAGGCAGGCAGCGAACGTGCTGGTCACAATCAGCCACTTCATAACGACGGTAGCCCAACCACCCACGAAGTGGCTGCTCAGCACGTAATAGAAGCTGACCGGGTCACTCGTCGCCGATGCCACCGAAGAAGTGAGACCGTGACCGACGATTCCCGCCCACGCCGCGAGGATGTACAGAACGCCCAGCCCCAGTACACCGATATAGAGACCCCGGCCGATGTTCTTCTTCGGATTCGCGGTCTCCTCGGCGTAGTTCGGAATCATCTCAAAGCCCACCCACGAAAGGAAGGCGAACATCAGGCCCAAAGCCGGCGAGGGGCCGGTGAATGCCTTGAGCGGGTTCAGCGGCGCGAGCGTGATTCCGTGCGCGCCGCCGCGAAACAACACGGCTAGCGACACAATGAGCAGCAGCAGGACTTCGGTCAAGCCCAACACGCCCAGGATCTTCGTACTGAGACGAATGTCACGGTAGCTGAGTGCTGTCACCACCACGAGGCCGAGCACGGAGTAGACGAGCCAGGACAGATTGAGATGCAACTCGCTGAGAAACGTATTCTGAGCGAAGTACCCCAAGGCGCCAAAGAGGCCGGCCTCGCCCACGGCGTACGCCGCCAGCGCCGACCACCCCGCCGCCATCCCGGCGGGTCGTCCCAAGCCGTGACTGATGTAACTGTAAAAGCCACCGCTGGATACCAATCGGTTCGCCATCGCCGAGTAGCCGACGGCGAACAGCAGCAGACCGACGATCCACAAGACATAGCCCGACGGAGCATAGATTCCGTTGCCCGCTGATACCTCGAGAGGCACATTGCCGAGCACCGCCAACAGCGGTCCCGTCGCGCCGATCAGCAAGAGCATGACTCCGAACAATCCGATGCTCCCAGCACGAAGCCGATGCTGTGAATCCTGTCCCGCCAAGTCGGTTGATGAGTTCTCCCCCACGCGACCCCCCTTTGTCCGTGTCCAGGGTCCCCCCACTGGACTGAGGCTTAGTTTACCGATCGATCAGTAAATGTCAAGCCCATTACGCGCCTTTCTCGGGTCCCGTGACGCACGTGAGATGGCATCGTCTTGCAGCCTCAAATCTCCTACGGCGGCCTGACCATCAGGGGTCGTTGGTGACCGGTGACGCCGGATTCGTGTCACGCACCCGCAACAGTGAGAAGGCCATGTCCTCAAAGACGGCCACGATTTCCTCGAGAGTCATGGGCCCGTCAGGTCGGTACCAGTGCGCGAGCCCGTTGCACATCTCGAGCAATGCCAAACGCGCGAGTGACTCACTTTGAACCTGGAAGCTGCGCAGCATATTGCCACGAGCGATTACGGACGCCCAGAGGGCCTCGTACTCGTCACGCAGCGTCATGATAGAAATTCGTCGTTCACCCTCGAGCCACTGCACTTCATTGTCAATGACTTTGGCGCGGTCGGGGTCACTCGCACCGAACCGAACGTGCACGTCGATCAAGGCACGAATCTGGTCGACTGGGTCGTCGAGTGCGGCGACCGCGCGCTGGGCGGATCCGAGCAACTCACTCAGACCCGTCCGCATCACGTTCATGAGGAGGTCGTTCTTCGTCTGGGCGTAGTAGTAAAGAGCCGCCGTGGTCACCCCGGCAGCGTCGGCTATCGGCCGGATGCCCGTAGCGGCGTAGCCGCGCGTGGCGAACAATCTGACCGAAGCGTCTAGGATCCGCTGCCCCGCGTTCTCACGACCCAATCCACTTGCCTCTCGCGCCATGCGCAAAAGCCTAATGGCGGTGTCGGCGACCGCCAGGGGGGTGATGCAGCCCCTGCGCGAGCATCCCGCCGTGCCGCTCTCACAAGGATCTGTCAGCGCGACGGAGTTCGATGGACCTGGTGATCGTCCGCGAGAGCATCGCGAACTTCTGCGCCCGCCGCAACGTACGTGGTGGCTCAGGCGAATTCATGTCCGATGCCGATGTCGCACACTCGTTCCGTGCAATTACCGCACGCGGGTCGCCGCGCAGCGCGCACAACGCCTTCGGGTTCGTGCCGTCGCGGCGCGCGACAGTCGCGGCGTGGGATCGCAACCGCAGCCCACGGGTCCGAGGTCCGGGAGCTGACCGACGGCTCGTCCTTCGCAGGGCGCGCGAGTTTGCGAGCGCCGAGTTATGCAAGAGGATCGCGAACGCGGCGGCGGCGACTCGTGCGGCCTCTCGATGTGCTCGACGTGAGCACTACGACGAAGGTGGTCGGCGAATTCCCCTCGTACGAGGCGACTGAGCCTCACGGAAGTCTCGGTCGTGGTGACGCGGTCAATGCCAACGAGATCACCTGCGTCGTGCGGACGCAGCATGGCCTGGCCACGGACATCACCGGACGCAACCTAGCCAACTCCTCCTCGCTGCTCCTCTCAGCGGCGACGCTCGCTTCCTGGCACGTTCGACGGAGCGACGGCGAGACCCGGTGCCGCGGCGGAACTGCTGGCTTGCAGCATCGCAGCCACATTCACGAATCCCGCGGCGCACACCATCGACCTCGGGGAATCGTGTTCGAGAGACAACTTCGCACCTGGCGTCCAGCGCATCAGTGCGTCGCCAAGAACCATCATCTGGTCCGTTGTCCGTGCGATGAGATCCATTTCAAGGGCCTTGGGGCCCAGGTGATGAGTGAACGAACACTGGTAAGAGTGTTAGTCGCCGGCCGACCGGCAATCACTCGCTCATAACAGGGACAATTCTCTCCGAGGACCTACTCTCCGCCAAGCTCGTCGCGATTCAGTTTCGCCAGTGCCATTTGAATCTGTTGCGACTGGTTCTGGACCGGACGTGCAAATCCCTGGGCCGCTTGAATGTCTTACCCCGCACGGTTGGCCGAGACGCCCTGACCCGACAAACATGCTTAGGGCTTCAAGGGATCACTCGAGGCCAGTTGCCACAAGGCGAGGCCGTGCAGGTGATCACGCCGAGCGAGCTTGGCGCGCAGTCGATACGAGCGCGAGTCCGACCACCAGAGGGTGGTGCCATTCGAGAGCGTCGCGGTCCACTCTCCACTCGCTGGCACCCAGATCGCACGTGCGTGGTCCTTGGTCACCATCGACCGGGCCTGCGCGTCGCCCAGTGTCACGCCGTCGTGCAGGCGGCTACCCGCGGGCCAGGTGTAGCCGTAGCCAGCGACACCAAGATCGACCTGACTCGGCGGCACCTCGCGCAACAATGCCGCCAGCGTCCGGGCCTGCCACGCCAGGGCCCCGATCGGACCCGGTCCCGACCACGGGCCGTGCTCGTCATAGGTCATCACCACCACGTGGTCAACGACGTGAGAGAGCGCGACGAGGTTGAAGCCGATCGCGAGGTAGGCCGTGCGAGAGTCGGCGGCCGCCACGTCAACACTCAACGACACGTTCGGTGCCAGATCGTGGTTCAAGGTCGACAGAAAGTCGACGAGACCCGGGGCGTCGTGATGGTCGAGCGACTCTAGATCGACACTGAGACCGTTCCAGCCCTCGCGCGCGACGACTCGCGCCAGTTCCATGGCGACGCGCGCAATGTGCGAGGGGCTCGACAGCAGATGAGACGCGACCTCGGGCGAGAAGTCATCGATCGCGTTGGAGTAGTTGCTCACCAGCAGGTCTGCTCGCAGACCTCGCGCGTGCGAACGAGCGAGGAGCGCGAGCTCCGAAGCATCGACCGGCGAGACTGTGCTCCCGGCGTTGTTGAGCACGACTCCGTCGACGCCCACCGTCGAGAGCGCCGACGCGCTCCGATCTATGAACGAAGGCGCGCTGCCGTCCTCGAGGTAGCCGGTGACTACCAATGACCTCGACGCGGCACCCAGCTGGGGAGCGAAGGAGAAAAAGGCGGCGAGCACCGAAACGCCCACGACGACTCGGCGAGCCACGCGAGGGCCGGAACGCTGCGAAGTCACGAGCTCATACTGACATCTTGAACGACGTCATGAGGATCTTCCGGACCAGGTCTCATCCGGGCGGCGCCGTTCAATGAACGACCGCCCGCTACAGGGCTGCGAGCGCAGCGACGGGTCACCCAGTGGATCGCCACCTTGAATTTCAGTTAGACCGAGAGGAGTCAGTAGGTGCCTGGGCGACCCTCACAAGCGTCGACCCTTCCCCACTCATCCCAGTGTTCAACTCGGTGGCTCGACGTCAACTTCGCAAACCTTCACCGGAGACTGGGCGAGATCGTTCTAGATTGACGACATCACTCTCCGCAGTTAACCGCAATGCTCAGCGCGGCGCAGATTTGACGCATTCGAACATCGCTAAGACGTCCAATCCTCTCTACCAGAATCGAGATTGAAACGCTTTCGACAGAATCCAGATTTACCGCACATCGCCGACCGATGGGATCTTCACCCGGCTCCAGCACTACCTCGCTGGGCAGATTGCGAATGGTAGTCGTACATGGAGCGATCAAGGTTCGTCGCAGCCGAGGAATGGCCGCGTCGCGAGACATCACGACAACTGGTCTTCTTTGAATGGTCGGCAACTCGCACCACCAGAGATCACCCCGTTCCGGTAGTGACGTCACGAGGCGGCTACGCGGCCACGAAACGCGCCAAGACTCCCCCACTCATCCGCTTGGTCAACGGGGAACTGGTCGTAAGCGGCGTACGCAGCGTCTATTTCACCCGCTCGGTTGAGGGCAATAAGTGCGCTCAGCGCCTCATCAAGTAACGTCGCGTCATTCGCGCCACTCCGAAGTCGCCGTGCGTCCTCCAAGAGCTCGCTGTCCACTGTGGTGCTTACTCGTACCCTACTCATGCCACAAATGTAGCATAAAACGTCTCCGTGGACCTTGGATTGGAAGGACCAATTCGCGGCCCTCCTCTTTAGTGTCCATTTGTGGAACCCACCCACTCTTGGACTTGGACTCGCAGCAGAACAGAGCGATGTCGAAATAGTCGATCTGGACCGCCTGTACACAGGGACCTGACTCGGCGGTCTTGGGTCGGCCCATGCGTACTCGCACTCGGATTGCAGCGTCGTCCACAGCAGCGATTCGTGCCAGAAAGTCAATGACAAAGACGTGAAGATTGCGACTGTCCGTGGCCATGAGAAAGTATCCACTGGTGGCCAACTGAGGTCCCCGCTGGTGGCCACGAAAAGTCCCCACTGGTGGCCAGGAAAAGTCCCCGCCCTTCATTGAGCATCCAACCGCAGTGCCCCCTGACCGGTGAC
>DATKTZ010000046.1:0-2245 GCA_035530815.1 Acidimicrobiales bacterium | reverse complement strand
GAACGAACCGTCGGCGAAGGGGAGGGACGTCGCGTCGCCGTCGAGCACGTTGTGGGTCCCTGAGCGCCGTGCTCGCGACAGTTCACTGGCCGAGTGGTCCAGCCCAATCCAGGGTTCCTGGGGCCTCAGTCGTAAGTTCGGTCCGCTGCCGCAGGCCAAGTCCAGCGTGCGCGCGCCGAAGGGGATCGGGGCCGTGATCCAGAAGTAGGGGGAGATCCCCTGAACTGAGCGCGACGCCGACAGTACGTCTTCGGTGATGCCCGGGCGCTCGCGGTGGAACGTGGAGAGGTACTCACTCCAGGCTGAGTCGCTCAACCGGGTCACCGTGTCCTCACGCCGCTCTCGCCGGATCGCTCCGGGTCTCGTGGACCAATCCGGGCGTTCTACGTAGCGCCCGGCGAACCCCATCGACCCGCTGGAGCGCGGTGACGAACACCATGACGGCGAAGACCCACTCCACCCACGTGGCCCTCGAGGGCACGATCAGGATCACGATGTAGGCCACCATCGTCTCGAGTCCTTCGGCCAGGCCCCCGAGGAGGTTGATCGAGCGATCGTCGCCGCGAGCGACGCCGCGCCGGTCGAGCAGCGCTGACCCCGCGAGTAGCGCCGTGCCCGAGAGGTAGTAGCTAAAGAGCAGTACCACCGCGGCGGCGCGGGTTGTCGGCTCGGCGAGCGCGAGCGCGACGACAAAGCCGGCGTAGACGCTGAAGTCGGCCAGCAGGTCCAGGTAGCCGCCTAGGTGGGTCACACCGCGCCGTCGCGCCAGAGCGCCGTCGAGTCCGTCGATGACCCGATTCGCCAGCCACGCGACCAACGCCATCATCCACTGGCGCTGGCTCACGGCCACGCAGGCGCCGACTCCGACCAGCCAGCCCACTGCGGTCAGCGTGTTCGCCCGCACCCCGAGACGCGCCAGCCGGCCCCCCGCGCCATCGAGGACCGGTCGGCACAGTTCACGGGCTCGACGATCGAACATCTCAGCCACCCACCGCAACGCCAGCCGCGCGGCGGCGCGGAATCGGCAACAGCGCGGCCAACGCCGAGTTCTCCTCGGGGTCGAGTACCCCGTGTTGCACGCACGCCGGTACCAGCTGTCCCGTCTCGGGGTGGGCCATGGCGTAGGAACACGCAAGCAGTCGTTCTTGAGTCTCGAGGATCCGCGGATCGTCACTCATCACTCCGCGCCCGAGTAGCTCCCAGGCGGGCTTCACGTCGGCGGCGTGCATGAAGCGGTGCATGACGAAGGTCACCGGAACCGGGTGCTGCCTGATCAGCCTCATCAGTCCACCGCCGCGGTGCACCGCGCGCCGTAGCCACCCCACGGTCGTCGGGACCAGCGAGGGGTGGCGAAATGCGAGGCGACCGAGGCGTAGCACTAGCAGGTGCGCGGGGGCGTTGAAGTGCACGCCGCCCAGGTGGGTCAGCAGGGCGTCGCGCGCTCGAAGGTCCTTCGGGTCCTCGTCGTTGAAGAAGCTGACCCACTGGTTCCCCACGTAGAAGCCCCACGCCGTGCGGTTGCAGCGCGTGTCGCCGACCTGGAGGACTTCGTAGGGCAGGCGCGCGCCGGCACCCTCTTCGATCTTGCCCCACACCCGATCGGGTTCGAGGCTCGCGTAGTCGTCTCGCCAGCGCCGGTCGTCGCCGACGTAGGCGGCCGGCTGGAACGAGAACATGCCGAAACCCAGGCGATGGGCCTCGCGGATGACCCCAGGTATCTGGTCGACGTTTGCCGGGGTCACGGTCACGTTATGGGCCAGGAACGAGCGCACGCCATGCTCGGCGCGCAGTCGGCGAAACATCGCAGCGACCAACTCACGGTAGGGGTCGAGTGCCGCCTCGTCAGGGGCTCGGCGCATACCTTGCCGGCCCTTCATCGTGGAATCGATGTGCACCGCGAAGGAAAGCTTCTTGAATCGGCGACGGCCGTGCTCGTCGACTGCAACACGCTCCAGGTACTCGTAGTCGAAGTCGCCGTGACTGAAGCTCATGGGTTCGCGACCGTGTCGACGCATCACCTCGATCGCGGCGGCGTGGTCCTCGGCACTGAGCAGTGACACTTCTCCGCCGATCAGCTGCGCGTGGGCGTGGGGGCCGCGCGCGCGTTCGAGGAACGACATCTGAGACTCGATCTCGGCCAGCGTGTGGGCTCCGTCAACGCGAACCTTGTTGGCGTCGGAGGAGTGGTAACAGGGAGTGCAGGCAAAGTCGCACTTGGGGAACACGCCGTGGGTGCCTTCGCAAC
>DATKTZ010000045.1:0-55118 GCA_035530815.1 Acidimicrobiales bacterium | reverse complement strand
TCATTGTTTTGCCGCACATCGCGGTGGAGACCGATTCGACCGTGACATTTCGAGTTGGGCTCATCTCAACTCGTAGGAGTCATATGTCCATGTCCTTTGCCGACCTCGGCGTGCCGTCAAACCTGGTGGAGCGCCTTCGAGTGCGAGGCATCACCGAGGCATTCCCCATCCAAGAGGCCGCCCTGCCCGACGCGCTCGCCGGTCGCGACGTCGTGGGAAAGGCCGCCACTGGCTCGGGCAAGACCCTCGCCTTCGGCCTGCCACTCATGGCACGATTGGGCAAGGCTCGCCCGCGCAAGCCAATCGCGCTCGTGCTGGTACCCACGCGTGAACTCGCTGCCCAGGTGCAGAAAGAGATCGCCCAACTGACCGATGACCGGGGTCGCCGAGTGATCTGCATCTACGGTGGTACCTCCTACAACGTCGCGCGCAAGGCGCTCAATTTCGGTGTCGATGTTGTCGTCGCCTGCCCGGGCCGCCTCGAGGACATGCTCGAACAGGGCGCGCTCGATCTCTCTTCGACTACCACGGTAGTCGTAGATGAGGCGGACCGCATGGCCGACATGGGCTTCTTGCCCGCCGTGCGTCGCATCGTCGGCGCAACCTCGTCCGAGCGCCACGTCATGCTCTTCTCGGCCACCATGGGCCCTGATGTCAAGTCCCTGGTACGCGAGTTCACCAATGACGCCGCAATTCACGACGTTGTCGGTGAAGAAGCCCCTAGCGACGTTGACCACTACTTCTGGCGCGTCCCTCGCGAACAGCGCCCCCAGTTCACCGCGGACATAGTCGAGGAGTACGAACGCGCCATTGTCTTCACGCGCACCAAGCACGGAGCGGATCGACTGGCCCGCCAGCTCGAAGAGCGTGGCATCTCAGCGGTGCCTCTGCACGGCGACCGCTCACAGGCACAGCGTGAGCGGGCCCTGCGCAGCGTAAAGAGCGGGCAGATTCGAGTGCTCGTGGCCACCGACGTGGCGGCGCGTGGCATCCATATCGACCTCCTTCCCGTCGTCGTCCACTACGACCCGCCCGCCCAGGCCACTGACTACCTGCACCGTTCAGGACGGACGGGACGCGCCGGAGCCACGGGGTCAGTGATCTCGCTGGTTGGAGAGGACGTCGTCGGTCAGGTCAAGCGCCTTCAGCGCGCCCTGGGAATTCCCATGTCCATCGAAGCACGCGAGGACGCGCCGGCGATACGTCTCGGTGCAGTTGACGACGCCGTGGCAGCTGAGCGACTCGATGACCGAGGCTCCAAGGGTCGGCCCGAGCGCGCCAGCCGTGCGACGTCACGTTCCTTCGAACGCCCCGCGCGTCGAAACAGCGAGTCCGACAGCCGCACGACACGACCCGAGCGGGCAACACGACCCGAGCGGGCGACACGACCCGAGCGGGCTGAGCGCCCCTTCACCCCTCGTGAGCGCACCTTCGAACGAGCACCGCGCGCCGAGAGCTCTGACGGGCGTCGCGAGCCGCGCTTTGGCGAGCGCAACGTCCAGACACGCGCCAACGAAGCGGTCGTGAGTTTCTTTAACGACTCCAAGGGCTTCGGCTTTGCGAGCGACGACAAGGGCGACGATCTCTTCATCCACTTCTCAAACATCGTCGGTGACGGCTTCAAGTCACTAGCACAGGGACAGAAGATCTCCTTCGAAGAGGCACAGGGACCGAAGGGTCGCGAGGCTCGCAACGTGCGCGTCATCAATGCCCGCCAGCGCCGCTAGTAGGGTCGAGATCTATGTCAGACAAGCCCCTCGTTGAGCCCCACATCGGCACCGCCCCCGAAGACCTCGTCATAGAGGAGATCATCATCGGAGCCGGTGTGGAGGCGAAGGTCGGACAGACCGTGGCAGTGCACTATGTGGGCGTCGCCGCTTCCAACGGTGAGCAGTTTGACGCTTCCTGGGACCGCGGCGAAGCTTTCACCTTTCCCCTGGGCGCGGGTTTCGTGATCCAGGGCTGGGACCGGGGTGTCCTCGGCATGAAAGTCGGCGGTCGGCGTCGACTGGTGATCCCGGCACACTTGGGCTACGGCGATCGAGGCGCTGGCGGCGTCATCGCACCGGGCGAAACCCTCATCTTCGTGGTCGACCTCCTCGAGGCGCGCTAGTCAACCAGTCGAGTCGAAGAATCGAGCTCCAGCATCCGCTGGTAATCACCGTATCGCTCGCAACAGATCTCGGCCACAAGGCGTAACCGGTCATTGGGGTTGCTGAGGCTCAGCACCTTGAACTGGTCGAGCGTCGACATCGGCGTGAGCGAGCACAACTGCCAACTCCGCACCCAAGGGTTGTCGTCCATCTCGCAGTTGCTCTGCAGGCAAACGTCGGCGTGCACTTCACTTTGCAGCACTCGCAGGGCGCGAACCGCCGACTCGGTTGAGCGCAGCAGGGCTGGCTCAATTGTGATCTCGTCGCAGCAGCGCTCGCGTACCAGTGCCCGAGGATAGGGCGCGTCATCGAGCCACGATGCCACCTCGACGCAGTCGGTGCCCTCGACCATCAACAACGTCTGCCCGTCGGCCAGGCGTTGGGAGTCGAGTATGCGCATCACCGTACCCACCGACGTGCGTTCGTCACCGCCTCCAATCTCGGAACCACGCGAGATGAGACAACTTCCGAAGCGCCGATCCTGCCCCAACTCCTCGAGCATTCGCTGATAGCGGTGCTCAAAGACGCAGAGGCCAACCACTTGATGGGGGAATATGACCATCCCCAACGGGAACATCGGCAACTCTCGATCCATCACGCGTCCAGCCTACGGGTGAATCTTTCGTAAACAACGCTAGCGCCGTACCAGCGCCTCAACCAGCGCTCGCAATGCGGCACCGCGGTGCGAAATCAGGTTCTTCTCCTCGAGCGACAGTTCGGCGAGCGTGCGCTGGGACACGGGGTCGACAATGAAGACCGGGTCGTAGCCGAACCCCCCCTTGCCGCGTGGCGCATCAGCGATCACGCCGTCCAAGACGCCCTCGACTCTGAAGTGTTCGCCGTTGGCGTACGCGACCACCATCACCGTGCGAAAGTGCGCCGAGCGGGCTGGCGCCGGTACGCCCTCAAGTTCATCGAGCAACTTGCGCACGTTGTCCTCGTAGCTGGCCCCCGCGCCGGCGTAACGCGCGCTCATAACGCCGGGACGCCCCCCGAGTGCATCAACGAAGAGGCCCGTGTCATCGGCGAGTGCGGCCAGGCCCGTGGCACTGGCAATCGCAGTTGCTTTCATGAGCGCGTTGCCCTCCAGCGTGTTGCAGGTCTCCTCGACGTCGGGAAGCTCCGCCGGACGTGCCAGTACCTCAATATCAAGCGAGTGCAGCAGAGCGCGAATCTCCTCGGTCTTGTGGGGATTGGCCGTCGCCAGCACAAGCGTCATCACGCGTTGCGTGGCTCGGGCACCGTGGCGAGCACGGCTCGCTGCGCCTCATGGATGTCGGCGATTCCAGCCGCCGCGAGATCGAGAAGTTGATCCAACTCCACACGGCTGAAAGCCTCATTCTCCGCAGTCCCCTGCACCTCGACGAAGCGACCCGCGCCAGTCATCACGACGTTCATGTCGGTGTCGGCTCGCGAGTCCTCCTGGTAGGGAAGGTCCAGCATTGGGACCCCGCCCACAATTCCCACCGACACCGCCGCTACCAGATCACTGAGTGCGTGCTCGCGCAGGGTTCCCGCTTGTACCAATCGTGTGATCGCGTCGTGCAGGGCGATGTAGCCGCCACAGATGGATGCCGTTCGAGTGCCTCCGTCTGCCTGGAGCACATCGCAGTCGACGGTGATCTGCACGTCAGCCAGCAACTCGAGGCGCGTCACCGTTCGAAGAGAGCGGCCAATCAGACGTTGGATCTCCTGGGTGCGGCCGGACTGTCGACCCCGAGCCGCTTCGCGGCCCGCTCGCTCGGGGGTCGATCCGGGTAGCATCGAGTACTCGGCGGTCACCCAGCCACGGCCACTTCCTCGAAGCCAACGCGGCACTTCTTGTTCCACCGAAGCGGTGCACAATACACGCGTGCGGCCGAAGCTCACCAGCACCGAGCCTGCCGCCATCTCGGTGAAATCACGCTCAAACACGAGGGGCCGTGCCTGCTCTGGGGTTCGGCCGTCGGCCCGTACGAATGTCATGCAACTCCTTCAACGCAGCGAGTACTGGGTGTCCACGGTAGCGGACGTCGTCCTTGGTCACCGCCACGCAGCGCGGCTCCTTCGCTACGGGCCGCCAGAAGTGCGTTGCCTGACCGCGTGAACTACCGGTGTCTAGAAGTAGATGATCCTCTTGGCGCGCTCGACGACATCGTCAATGTCGTCGCTCCACGCGCCGGTCGACAGGTACTTCCAACCGTCATCACAAGCGATGATCACGATCGTGGCTATCTGATCCTCAGGAATCTCACTGGCGCACTTGATCGCACCGGCCATGATGGCCCCCGTTGAAATACCGACGAAGAGACCCACCTCGGTCATTCGTCGCGTCCATTCGATCGACTCCCTGGGGCGCACGACCACCTTGCGATCGAGTAGTTGCGCGCCGTTGTTGTCCAAGAAGATTGGTGGGATGTAGCCGTCATCGAGGCTGCGCAGACCGTCGACCATCTCGCCGCTGGGCGGCTCCACCGCCCATACCTGCACGTCGGGCCTGTTGTCCTTTAGAAACCGCCCAACCCCCATTAGCGTTCCCGAAGTGCCCAAACCAGCGACGAAATGGGTGATCTCAGGCACGTCGGAAAGGATCTCTGGACCCGTCGAACGAAAGTGCGCAGCGGGGTTGGCCGGATTGGCATACTGGTACAAGAAGGTCCACTCGGGGTGTTCGGCCGCAAGTGTCTGGGCCAGGCGCACGGCACCATTGGACCCCTCCGAGCCGGGCGAATCGACTATTTCGGCGCCCCACGCCAGGAGGAGTTGGCGCCGTTCGGGCGAAACGTTGGAGGGTAGCACGACCTTGAGGTGGTAACCGCGCAAGCGACAGACCATGGCCAGGGCAATGCCCGTGTTGCCCGACGATGGTTCGATGAGAATTTGCCCCGGTCGACCCGGCACCAGGCGACCATCATGTTCGGCGGCCTCCACCAGGGAGAGCGCAACACGGTCCTTAACTGATCCGGCCGGGTTGCGTCCTTCCAATTTGGCCAGGATTGTGACATTCGCCTTGGGCGACAACGCGCTGACATCGATCACGGGAGTCTCACCAATGAGTTCGAGCACCGACGCATAGCGCGCCACTACCTCGCTCCTCCCGCCACCGCGGGCAACAAGGTGATTTCATCATCATTGGCAACCGGTGCGTCGACGCCGCCCAGGTAACGAACGTCGTCGTCGTTCACGTAGACGTTCAAGAACCGGTGCAGGGAGCCGTCATCGTTGAGCAACTGTTCCTTGATCTGCGGGTACGACTCGGTCAGTTCGTTCAGCACCTCGCCAATGGTTGCTCCGTCAACGAGCACCGACGTCGCGCCGTCTGTCGCGGTCCGCAGGACTGTGGGAATCCGAACTACTGCGGGCATGGGTCCTCTTTCGACACCGTGGTCAATTCATGACCAACTTAGTCAAATTTAACGGGCCGAACTGGAAGCGTGACCGTCATGACGAGCGCGACGGGCGATAGAAGAGAGCCATCTGGCCGAGCGCGGCGCCGACGCCGAGCACCAAGGTCACCCAGAAATTGGTGGTCGTCGACCAGCCGAGCACGCTCCAGAGATGATCGAGCGAATACCTGCCCGCGCCCATCGTTCCCACGACGAGGGCGAACACCGCAACACCCAGGGTGTACTCGATCCCCTCCCCCTTGTTGAAGATAAAGAACCCGTTCTTGCGGTGCACCGTTGCAATGGCGACGAGCATCAACGACATGAGCCCGGCGGCAGCGAACGAAGTGAACAGGCCCAGCGTCAAAAGCACGCCGGATCCGATCTCAGTCGAAGCCGCGGCCAGGGCGTTCAACTTACCCGGTCGCACACCGATTGACTCGAACCATCCGGCGGTGCCCGCAATCTTGCCGCCACGAAAGAACTTCCGGTAGCCGTGGGCGAAGATCATCGGCCCCAGGTACAGACGCGCGATCACCAAGACCGCGCTGATCACGCTCGAGTGCGAGAATTGGGTGATTGGTACCTGCGTCATCGTGGCTCCTCTAGCGCTGGTAGACGACCGTAGGGCCACCATAGCGACCCCCGCGTCACGCGACCACGACCTCTTCCTCGCTGATGACGCGGTCCTCTATTCGAAAACTTCGCACCACGCTCGGCACGCCACGCAATGACACCAGCACGTAGTGCCACGATGGATCAGGCGCCTGGCGAACGTCGGTGGGACTCGGGTAGGCCTCGGAGTGCGTGTGCGAGTGAAACACCCCGAGCACCGAGAGCGAGCCTTCGTCGGCCCGGCGAAATACGCCCAGCAGGACCCGGCTGTCGATCTCGTACACCCGGGCCGAGTGGGCCACGTTGGTGCTGGGAATGACGTCGATGACCTCCCCCTCGGAATTGCCCAGCAACAGGCCACATCCCTCGTTTGGCAGTGCGCGAATGCAGGTGGCGACCATCGCGTCGAGATGAGTCTGGGCGACGTGCAGCATGCACAAACCCTAACGACCTGCGAGGCGCTCGGTCGCGTTCACTACGCTGGCACCGTGGCCCGCGCAAAGCAGATTCAAGAACGCCGCGCCAAGGCGAAGGCCGACGCTGCGCACGGCGACCGAGTGGTCGCCACCAATCGACGCGCTCGTCACGACTACGAGATCCTCGAAACGCTCGAGTGCGGCATCATGCTCACCGGCTCGGAGGTGAAATCGCTGCGCGAGGGCAAGGCCCAGATCGTCGACAGCTATGCGCGCCTGGACGAAGGCGAGCTCTGGCTCTTCGGCGCTCACATCCCGCCCTGGACGTACGCGGTGGGTTTTGGCAGCCACGATCCGGAACGGCGCCGCAAACTGCTCGTGCATCGCCACCAGTTGGATCAACTCCGCGACAAGACCCGTACGCAGCCGCTCACGATCATCCCGCTGAAGATGTACTTCAAAGACGGACGAGCGAAGGTCGAAATTGCACTGGCGCGGGGGCGAAAACAGCATGACCGTCGTCAGGAGCTAGCCAAACGCGATGCCGAGCGAGAGATCGCCCGAACCGTGCGCAACCTCGAGAAGTTTGGCTAACCACGCCG
Organism: Acidimicrobiales bacterium; assembly: GCA_035530815.1. Taxonomy (GTDB): domain Bacteria; phylum Actinomycetota; class Acidimicrobiia; order Acidimicrobiales; family RAAP-2; genus RAAP-2. The sequence continues at coordinate 47,967 of DATKTZ010000045.1, read as the reverse complement.
GCAACGAAGGGTTGTGCCGCCCTGAACAGGCACGACGGGGCCCGGTTCGCCACGCCACGGGAGGCGAGCGAGGAGTTGCTCGCGTGACCTGGCGAGTCAATCGCCGGGTCACGGTACGATGGATCGGTGGCCAGTGCGGCCGCAGAATCGGGGGGGTGATTGGTCTCGACGTCAGTCGTCAAGGTGAAAGAAGCGAGCCGTGGTCTCCGGAACCACGTTAAAGAGCCGGAAACAAAAATAAACGCCAAGCCTCAGCTTGCGTTTGCTGCTTAGGTAGCAACGTCCGCCTATACCCTGCCCTGCGGTGTAGATAACGGGCGTCATGAAGTAGGGCTTACCCGCGAGATTCGTTAGCGGTCTCATGGGGACAACACAGTTGACTACGGAAATCCCTCGGTGCTGACAGCAGCGGAGTTCCCGACAATTTACTGCCAGCTGCGCTCGGAGAAGGTTCACTAAGAAGCTGACGGACCTGGGTTCGATTCCCAGCACCTCCACGAAAGCGAAAGGCCCGCACCTATGGTGCGGGCCTTTCGCTTGCCCACTGCATGCAAGTCTCTCCTTTAGTAGGTTGGCGAAATGTCGGGCGCACCACCATTTTCTTTCGTGGATGAACTCATGCGAGCCCCCGCCGGCGTCGCACTCCTGGCCCGCTTGGAAGTCACGAAACGCGATGACGTTCCTTGGTTCAAGTGCCCAACGGACTGCAACTATGACTCGGTTCGTCTCGCGGCATTGTCGATCCAGGAAATGCCGTATGAAGAGTTGCTCGAACTGGCCGTCTCTGCCGCCGGGCGACTTGCCGGCCCATGGAGTGGCGAGGCACTCCTGTCGCTCCCCTACTTGTACGAGCAGGCGATACATCGTCGCCAGATAGCCGAGGCGATATCCGAAAGGTTCCACGCACAACTCCACCGTGACCCAAACTTTGGGGCGCAACAGTGGTGGTACGAGGAACCACTCAACTCACAGCAACTTACGACCCCGTGCTTTACCAACTACTCGAACGGATACGGCAACGGTGAGTTCACTTGGGGAGGGCTCTGGACAGTTACTGACCCGCCACCCGAAGTTCACGATGCCCTTACCTATACCTGGGACTTCTGCGGTCGGCCAACTTCGCGGTGGTTATTCCCCGTTCGCTCGGACGCGCGTGTGTGGATCATCAACGGACCAGCGGACTGGGCACGCTTAGTCGAGACCTTTCCAAAGGCGGCCACACGCCCACACGCTGGTTGGGAACTGCCTGGCCCCAACCAGCATCCGTCCGATACGAAGATGCTGAGATCTATCGCCACCCAGCACGCATTGAGAACCGAGATTGCGCTTCACGTGTTGCCCGACTGGGAAGGTGTAGCGGCGGAAATTGATGGGGTGCATCTCAGTTGGGCGGGGTTCCTCACGACTGAGGGTTTCATCAGCGACCTTGCAACCGGAGGTGTCACGATGATGCGCTACTGGGGCAGTGAGCGAACACTCTGGCTCCATGATGTATTCGGGGAGCCAAAGCCCCTCGCGGCTCCCACACTCACGGGAGGCGTCGGCGGTAGCGTTGGGGTCGACGTGACGACTGATGAAGAACGACGGGCGCGAGATTTGCGAGTCATCGACACACTCTTGGGTCGTTGAGAGCTTGGCGTAAATGCTTGGCGTATTCCTTTCTGAGATCCCACCCTCGCAGTACTTTCAGCGTTCCTTTGGATTCTTAGCACCTCCACCAGCACGTAAGGGCCAGGCTCCGTGTCGGGCCATTGAACCCGTGGCCGCGCCATTGCGCACCTATCGCCGAATCTGCATAGTGTCACGTCATGGCACTGACCACATTCCTCTGGTTCGACAACAACGCGCGCGAGGCAGCGCAGTTCTACGTGAGTATCTTCCCTGACAGCTCGCTCGACTCCAGTTGGGTCACGCCCGCTGCCACGCCCAGTAACGAGTCTGACTCGGAAGTGAGCATCTCATTTACGATCTTCAACTCGCCGTTCGTCGCCTTGAATGGCGGACCCCTGTTCCGGTTCAACGAGTCAATCTCGTTTCAGATTCCCTGCGTAGATCAAGACGAGATCGACCACTACTGGCATCTGTTGACGCGAGACGGAGGCGAGCCCGGAAGATGCGGATGGCTGAAGGACAAGTTCGGCGTCTCCTGGCAAGTAACCTCGCCGGCAATGGGAGCGTTCCTCAATGGTCCCGCTCGCGCCGGTGCTCGCGCTGCCACCGAAGCGATGATCGCGATGACCAAGATTGACCTCGACGAACTACGCCGGGCCTACGAGAGCGCCGCGACACCCTAGGAGTCACTTGCCGACACTTGTCGGTTCGATTTCGGTGTCTACTCTTGCGACAGGACACGCATGTCAGCGCCGTCCTCTCGTCGCTCCTCGAGTTGCTCGCGCGCAGCGTTGACCTCGGCTCCGACCAAGATCGCAAGGCCGGACAGATACAGCCAGAAGATGAGTATCGCGACACCCGCAAAGGCACCGTACGTCTCCCCGAAGGACCCGAATCTCGAGGTATACAGGGAAAATCCGAGCGACACCATGGCCCAGAGGAGAGTCGCCACGCTGGCCCCAGCGCTGTGCCACCTCCAGGGGATCCGATGACGATTTGGTGCGAGGTAGTAGAAGACCGAGAGCAGCAAATTCATCAGAGTCAAAGCCGCCAACCACCGAACCAGCGTCCACGCGAACGAGAAGGAGGCGCCCCGCACCGGCACGACGTGGTGAACCAGGTCTCCGATCTGCAAACCGAACACAGTGAGCGCCGACGCCGCACCGCCGAGAACAACCGCGCTGCACAGCAAAGGCACGGCCACCGCGCGCTTCGCCAGAAACGAACGATCCGCGGGTAGGCCATACGCCATGTCGAGCCCCTCCTCGACCACCACCATCCCCGACGTCGAACTCCACAGGGCAACCAGTACTGCAATTACCGTCGTCACCAGACTCGCACCGCTGTGACGCTCAGCGTTAGCGATCGACGCGACGAGCACCTGCGCTGCACCCGAGGGCAGCGCGTGCGTCACGCCCTGAATGAGTCGGGCCACCACATGATGGGGAACGGTGGTCAGCGACGCGATGCCCAACAACGCAATGATCAGCGGAAAGACCGAGAGAAACCATCGATACGCAAAGGCGCCGGCGGCCACGCTCACCCGATCTCGCTTCATCTGCGCGACGGACACGCGGCCCACCTCGAGCCAGAGCGCGCCCGTCCTGGCTCCCTGTGTCGCTGCGGCTCTAGACACCGACGCTCTCACGTCCGCGGCGACGCAGAGTGTTCGCTCGCCATCGCCGACTCACGCGCCCCCGTTTCTTTCGCGTCATCGAACCCCTCACATCATGCGTGAGAGTAACGGAACCATCGCGACGCACGCAACCCGTCACCGCGACACAACCCTCGACGGTCACATCAGCGTACTGCTGCGCCTCGTCGCAGGCGAACGTGGACGAACTGGACGGTTGGCGACCCAAACGTTGTCACACCCGCTCGGCGTCGCGACCCGACTCGTCACCGACGACCTGCAGTGCCATCAGGTCGCCGAGCCCATCACTGCGGGCGCAACGCCGTCGCGAACGCTTGCGCCTCGTCTACGGTTACCACGAATCGTCGATCTCCTGTCAACTCCACGGCGAGCGCATCGCCGCGCCGAGTGATCAACGCCGCCCGGCGAAGTACCTTCAGGCTCCCCCGATAACCGAACCCGCCCATTCGAACAATGGGCGCAGTCGTCTCGTGCGCTGCAACAATCTCATCGGACTCGAAACTCTGGCGCACCAGACCGTTGGGACCATAAAGGATTTCCAGGCGCCGACCGTTGGGCGCCTCCACCACGCGCACGACGATACAACTGATCAGCGCCATCAGTGCGGCGAACACCACTGTGTAGACGACAAGCAGAGCACTGAGGGCGCGTGCGAACCCCTCACCTCGACGCTGTCGAAGGCGCTTGCCACGTCGAACTGTTCCCGCGACGAAGCCTGCGGTCAGTATGACGGCGAGATTTCGCGTCGCGAGCCTCTCTTCAATTACGATCGATTCGCCAGGCACACTCGCACTGTACGTCCACATCGATCCTCTCGCCAATCGAATCAGGTTACCGTCCGATTGTCGCCGGGTGCTTAGGCCCGCTCAATTGTCAGGTGGCCCGCCCCTTGCGCCGAAGGCACAACTCGCCAGTCACGCCACGTGAACTCCTCGAGTCCATCAACGCCCGACACCAGGGCGTGTCGCGCGAAGCGCCCCTTAACCGCCTTGGCATCGTGACCGATGGCCGCGGTGTCGTGGCGCAGGCGGAACTCCACGTGACGCAAGTCACAGTGTCGGCTCATCGACACAAAGTCAACGGACGCCGCATGCTCGCGGGGAAGAAGGTTCACCACGGTTCGCCCCTTCACGTGTTCGACCAGAGTCGACGAAATCCAACTTCGCCAGAAATCGGCAAGCCGACCAACTGAGGTGAGGTTCACCGACATCTTCAATCGGTAGTCAGCGATGTGGTCGTTGCCCGCGTTGAGGCCGTACAGACCCGAGGGCACGAGCAGCCGTCGGCGCGCGTTCGCGTGCAGCGTCGCCGGTTCCAGATGCGCCCAGACAACGCCGCTGTACCGCTGCCAGACGGGCATTGATGGTCCCGCATCCGCGACGGCATCCGCCATTGCCACCCAGGCCCGATCGAGCAGAGTGCCACGAACGTGCAGCACCCGCTCGAGTTCGCGCGACGATGCGCCCGCCAGCAACGAGCGCACCGCGTCACGCACTTCGCATCGCGCGCCGTACAGGACATCGTCGAAGCAACCCCGCTGGCGCTCGTGTGTGCCGCCCACCACCTTGCCCTCCGAGGGCGGCACGAGCACGAGCAGTGAGCGGGACACGATTCCCTACGGTACCCGCGATGGCGTCAGATTACGCGGCCCTCAGCCTTTCTGGAGTAACGCCCGAGGATCGAAGAAAGCCGCGGACCTTCACGACCTGGTCCTCGGAGAGATCCCTTGTGCGAGTTGAGCCAAATGAGACGGTCTCGCCCTCCACCGTGACTGCCCAGTTCCCGCGATGCGTCTCGTGCACCTCGCCAAAACGTGCGAGTAACGAGCAGACGTCGTGCCACTGGATGTTGTGATTCATTGGGTGACCAAAGATCTTCAACAGTGTCATGCGGTGGTGGTGATCCAACTTTATTGACATCGTCAACCCCCTCAATGAGGGCGAGGTCTTACGCCCTCAACCTCACCTTTCACCCTTCAGGGCACGATGTCAAGTAGTCCGACCAGTTCAATGTGCTCGGTCATCGGGAAGAAATCGAACGCCTTCAGGTCATTCAGTTGATATCCCGTCCCTGAGAGAATCTTCAGGTCGCGTGAGAATGTCGCGGCGTCACAGGACACGTACACCAGGCGTCGCGGAGCACGTCGCGCCAGTGCTTGGGCCACTCCCCGAGCAAGACCGGCGCGCGGCGGGTCGAGCACCACGGCGTCGCCCGGCGACACCGAGTCATTGACTGCCCGAGGTGTCACCGTCCACTCACGCACCCGCATCTGGCGCAGCTGGTCGGCGTTCTGGCGGGCATCGCGGACCGCGTAGGGCGACGACTCGACCGCGTTGACCCGACCCGTCGGGCCCACCAACTTCGCGAGCGGGACGCTGAAGAGCCCGACGCCAGCAAACAGGTCCGTGACGTGATCGCCCGCGGTCACGTCAGCAAAGGCGACAACGCTGTCTACGAGCAGGGCGGGCGCGTCGCGATGCGACTGCCAGAACGAGCGAGGTGACACCGAGAAGTAGTTGGCGCCCACCGCCACACGCGATTGCGTGGATGGCTCGAGCGGCTCGCCGCGCAGCGAGCAGATCTCGAATATCGTGCCCCGAGCAGTCTCGCGGCGCACCACAGCGAACGGTGTACCCTCGCCAATTGCGCGCAGCTCCACCTCTTCGGCACCGTCCCACCTCGTTGAGAACGCCGGGCCGAACACCGGATCTGCCACCCAACAGGACTCGAGTGCAACGACGTCGTGCGATCGTGCGGCGCGCAATCCGAGACGACCCTTGGCGTCCACCGCACAACGCAATCGGGTGCGAGAGCCCTTGGCCGCGCTGGGCGCCTCCTGGACGGTAATCGAACGAGTGACGCCGGCAATCCGGCGAAGATGCTCGTGCACGAGAGCGGTCTTCCACTCCAATTGTGCGACGCGCGATGCGTGCTGTAGATCGCATCCCCCGCAGCCTCCGGGGTGCGCGTAGGGACAAGGCGCCTCGACGCGCTCGGTGCTCGGCTCGAGAACCACGACGGCGTCACCACGGGCAAACGTCGAAGATGTCTCGCTCACTCGCACGCGGACGAGTTCGCCGGGCAGTGCATGTCGAACGAAGACCACTCGGCCGTCGCCCAGTCGCGCCACTCCCCCGCCACTGGCCGCGCGTTCGACACGGACCGTCTCATCTTCGAAAATGTCAGGCGCGTCACTCACCGTTGCAGCCTACTGAGCGGTTGCGTGCGACCGCACACGAGGGTTGCCTAGAACGCAGCACCAAGGGTACGCGCCGCGTGCAGCAAGAAGGTGTCGACGAGTTCGCGGGTACGCAACCGGGCTCCGGGTGTCTCGAAGGCCGTGCGCGCGAGGAGTTGCGCGGGGTCCAGTCCAAATGCACGAGCGTCATCGTCACCGCTCGCCAACCATTGGGCGAGTTGAACGTCGTCGATCTCGGGATGAAACTGCACACCCACGTTGGCCCCCACCGAAAACGCCTGGACCGCTCTAGGGGTACGGGCCCACAGTCGTGCTTGCTTGGGCAGCGTGCATCGGTCGAAGTGATACTCGAACCATGGTCCCTTCGAGAGATCGGCACCTTCGAGCACCTCGATCTCGTACCAACCGAGTTCGGGTTCGTCGGAGGGGCCCACAATTCCACCGTGGTAGCGGCACAGTGCCTGTGCGCCGAAGCAGATGCCCAGGACTGGCACCGCGAAACGTTGAGCATCGTCGATGACTTCGAGCTCTCTGCCGAACCACTCCGCTTCGATCTGCTCGTCATAGACTGCGTGCTTGGACCCGAGAATCACGAGCGCGTCAAAATCCTGCACCCGGGGCGAAGGTGATTGCGCGTCCATCATCGCCACCTCAATGTCGAAGCCGCGCTTCACCAGCGCCTCGCCAACGAGGCCCGGACTGTCTTCGGAGTGGTGTCGAATTACCAGCGCTCGTCTCATGTTCCCTACGACTCTACAAAGTCACCACGGCCGCGAAGCGCAGATCTTGAACCGCCGGGACCCGAAACCTCCAATTGGCCGAAGGCGAACTAACTGGCCGGCAACGACCAACCCAGCGATTCGGCGATCTCCTTGCACGTCGGACACAGTGGGTACTTCTCGGGGTTCCGGCCCGGAACCCAGATCTTGCCGCACAGCGCCCGCACCGGCGTCGAGTTCACCATTGCATCGACCACCGAGTTTTCCAGTGGCACGAAGTCACCGTCCTTAGGGGTGTATCCCTCGAGCACGATATGCGTGAAACGCTCATGATCGCCCTCGTCAACCTGCGATGTGGTTTCGACGACGATCTCGGTCTCCAGGTGCGTCACGCCTCAAACGATACCCACGTGACTAGTCTCGTAGTGCCATGAAGCGTCGCCGACCTGCCCCCTCTCGCCCGGTGGGCCGCGTAGCCTCGCACTTCACTCGCGAAGGCACGCCCAAGACGCCCTACCGCACCCAACGCGAAGCCGCCAGCGCCGCCCAGTTGGCCTGGACGCTCAACGGTGTCGATCTCAATGCGTATCGCTGTGACTACTGCCACCAGTGGCACATCGGCAAGCGCTTCCGTGACGATTAGCGGAACCAGCGAAAAACGGGCAAGATAGAGCAACGTGAAATGAAAGGTTCCTCATGACGGTCCAGGCGTACATCCTGATTCAGTCCGAGATCGGCTCGAGCGAGAGCGTCGTCACCGCGACACGCGCCGTGCCGGGTGTGCTCGAGTCCTTTGAGGTCACTGGCCCCTACGACGTCATCGTCCGCTGCAGCGCCGAAAGCGTCGACGACCTGGGCAAGTTCATTGTGGGAGCGATTCAGAAGGTCCCGGGCATCACGCGCACGCTGACCTGCCCCGTGGTCAACATCTAGCCGAAGGCACCGGATCGACGGAGTATCTCCTGTCGATCTACGGCAACCCCCCACCTCGCTAGGCCCTCGCGGGTTCCCGCGCCCGGTGGTTGTGGCGCCCTCGAAATCACACTCGGTGTCCGCGAGAAGCGCGGCGCTGGTCGCGGTTGCACTGGGTCGTCCGCTGCGAACACTTCCCGCGCAGTATTGAATGGGTGTCGAGCCGCTTCACGCGGCGACAGAACCGGTGTCACGCATGCGTCCACCCCGTCGAAGACCGTCGTCCACTCGTCGCGCGTCTTGGTGGCGAACACCTCGGCGAAGCGCTGTTTCATGGCCGGCCAGTGCTCGCGATCCATCTGGGCTGGCAGTGACGTGCCCGCAAGACCCAATCCGTCCAACAGCGCGGCGTAGAACTTGGCCTCGATTGCGCCCACCGCGACGTATCGATGGTCCCGAGTCTCATAGACCTCATAGAAGTGCGCACCCGTGTCGAGGAGGTTCACACCACGTTCCTCGTGCCAGTAGCCACTATTGAGAAAGGAGTGGGTCATGGCCATCATTGAGGCCGAGCCGTCCACCATGGCCGCATCGACCACCTGCCCCTCGCCAGTGGAGCGCGCCTCGAGCACGGCTGCGAGCACCCCCGAGACCAGAAAGAGCGCTCCTCCGCCGAAGTCCCCAACCAAGTTCAACGGAGGAACCGGACGGGTACCTTCGCGCCCCAACGGCCACAATGCGCCAGAGATGGCGATGTAGTTGATGTCGTGCCCGGCACGCTCAGCTAGCGGACCCGACTGACCGTACCCGGTCATTCGGCCGTACACGAGGCGCGGATTGCGTGCGCGAACTTCGAGCGGGCCCAGGCCCAGGCGTTCAGTGACCCCGGGACGAAAGCCCTCGATGAACACCTCAGCCTGCCCAGCGAGCTCGAGGACCAGGTCGCGCCCCGCATCGTTCTTCAGGTCAATCGCCACTGACGGGCGCGAACGATTCAAGATGTCCCACGTAGTCGCGATCGGCGCGTCGACACTGCCGCGCTCCAGGCGCAAGACGTCGGCGCCCATATCAGCCAGGAGCATGCACGCGTAGGGTGCGGGCCCGATCCCCGCGAGTTCGAGGACCTTCAGCCCCTCCAGTGGTCCGCTCATAGCGTCAGTGTAGATTGGCGATGTCTCAACTCGCTCCACTCGACCCCAGCGCGCACTGAAGCGCGAGACCTGGGTCAACGGGCCGATCAATCGCCATGCGCCGCACCAGCATCCTCGATCGCGGTCGATGTGCCAACATTGCTTCATGGTCCCCCTTGATCGACGCGCTACCCTGCGCGCGATGGGCACCGCCACGTACGACGTGGTGGTGATCGGAGCGGGCATGACCGGCGCAGGAGTGGCACTCGACGCCACGACCAGGGGACTGAGGGTAGCCCTGATCGATGCGGGCGACTTCGCATCGGGCACCAGCTCAAAGTCATCCAAGATGGTCCACGGCGGGCTGCGGTACCTCCAGCAGAGGGAGTTCCGCTTGGTGTACGAGAACCTGCGCGAGCGCCAACGTCTTCTCGAGAATGCACCGTTCCTCGTTCGCCCGTTGCCATTTCTCATCCCGATCTTCGGCGCCAATTCCGTCGGGTCCCGGGCGCTCGCCAAGGGTTACGCAACCGCATTACGACTCTACGAATTGGCCGGTGGCTGGCGTATCGGACAGCATCACCGCAAGGTCACCGCCGCCGAGGCACTCGAACACGTGCCCGCCCTGCGAAGCGAACGTTTGGTGACCGGCTTCGTTTACCTCGACGCTCGAGGCGATGACGCGCGCGTCGTGCTCACGCTCGTCAAGACCGCCGTCCTCGAGCATGGCGCGCACGCGGTCAACTATGTGAGGGCTGTGTCCCTCATGCACCACGAGTCCGGTCGTGTCAGAGCGGTCGTATGCCACGACGAACTCTCGGGCGACGAATTCACCCTGGCTACCAAGCTCGTGGTAAACGCAACGGGTGTATGGGCCGACGACGTCATCGCCATGGCCGAGTCGGCGCCGTCACATCTCATTACTCCTGCCAAAGGCGTGCACATCAGCGTGGCGCGCGAGCGCCTTCGCACGGACATCGCCGCCGTGTTCAACGTCCCCGGCGATCGTCGCAGCGTCTTCGTCGTCCCCTTCGACGAAGCCGAGGCGACCTTTATCGGTACGACCGATACCGCGTACGACGGTGCGCTGGACAATCCACTGTGCACGCCCGAGGACATCGACTACCTCTTGGATGCCGTCAACGCCTCTACGACTGCGCAACTAACCCGTGACGACATCATTGGACTGTGGGCCGGCCTGCGACCGCTGCTGGCCCCCGCTCCAGGCTCACGACTCAGCGAACGCACGGCTGACTTATCGCGGCGTCACCAAGTGCACGACACCGGTGACGGTGTCGTGCACATCACGGGGGGCAAGTGGACAACGTACCGCCAGATGGCCGAGGATGCGGTCAACGCCCTCAAACCGTACGTGGCGAACCTGACCGGTGTGCGGACCAAGAAATTACGACTGCACGGCACTGGCGCGTGGCGCCCGAGCACGCCGCTCGAGGAACATCTGTACCGCCGCTACGGCAGTGACAGCCAGCTCGTCCTGGCCATCATTGACGAGAATTCGGCACTGGCCGCACCAGTAATACCGGGTCAGTCCTACGTCGGTGCGGAGTTCGTATTCGCAGCACGGCACGAAATGGCGACGTCGCTGATCGATCTCGTGACGCGTCGAACCCGCGCGCACCTGCACGACGCCCGTCGAACCCTGGAGGCCGCCGACTCGATCTGCTCGATGGTGGCGCGCGACATGGGATGGGCCAACGAGGACTGCATCGCACAGTTGCGCGCCTACCGTTCGCTCGTCGAACGGGAGTTCACATCTGCTGGACTCGCTCTGTAAAGTGCAGCAATGACCCGGCCCACGATGCCCAGCCCCTTCCCGCCGGAGACCTTTGAGGTAGCCGTCCCTCGCCCAATCGACGCAGCGATCCTCGCCGAGTTGCGAGCCAATGGTCTCGACTGTGACACCGACGCTGCGGTTCGCGCCGACCACGGCCGTGACTGGTGGCCGCTTTCGCTGTCCGACGTCCATCGTGGGATCGTGGCACAGTGGCCCGGCGTTGTCGTGCGTGCCCGCACCACCTCCGAAGTCGAGACCCTGATGCGACTCGCGACGAAACACCGCATCGCGGTCACCCCCCAAGGAGGCCGCTCGAGTGTGGTCGCGGGCGCGGGAGCCCCCAACGGTGCCGTCGCCCTCGACCTCACCGGCCTAGAGCACATCGTCGACGTGGACACCGTCGCCGGAACCGTGAAGGTCGAAGCTGGCGTGTTTGGACCGGATCTCGAGTCGAACCTTCGCGCACGCGGCTTCACCGTCGGCCACTTTCCGCAGTCCTTCGAGTTCTCAACGGTGGGCGGCTGGCTCGCGTGTCGCGGCGCGGGCCAGTACTCAAACCGCTACGGCAAGATCGAGGACATTGTGCATGGGCTCACGGTGGTGCTCGCGAGTGGCGACGTGCTCGAACTTGGAGGGCACGGTCCCCGTCAGGCCCTCGGTCCGGATCTCGTGCAGCTCTTCGTCGGCTCCGAGGGAACCCTCGGCATCATTACCCAGGCGACGCTGGCGATTCGTTCGGTAGCGCCGCACGAATCCAGGGCAGCGTACGGCTTCACTAGCTTCAACGAGGGCCTCGAGTCGTGTCGCCGCATACTCCAGCGCGGTGCCAGACCCGCGGTACTGCGACTCTACGACGCGGCCGAGTCGCACAGGAACTTCGATCTGGACGTGTGCGCACTCATCGTGTTGGACGAGGGCGACCGTGCCCTGGTCGACGCCACGATGGGAGTGGTCGCCGAAGAGTGTGGCGACGCCCAGGGTCTCGGCGCCGAGTTCGTCGCCGCGTGGCTTCAACACCGCAACGATGTCGGCGCACTGGTTCCGCTGTGGGAGCAAGGGGTCGTCGTTGACACAATCGAGGTGGCGGGACCCTGGAGCATTCTCCAGTCCCTGTGCGACAAGGTTCTACGTGCACTCACCTCGCTCGACGCGACGATCATCGCCTCGGTGCACCAGTCGCACGCCTACACCGACGGCGCGTGCCTCTACTTCACCTTTGCCGGCAAGCCCGAGACGGAGCCCGCGGCGTACTACCGGGCCGCGTGGGACGCGGCCACGCGCGTGGTACTCGACCAACACGGTGCCGTAAGCCATCACCACGGCATCGGCCGCAGTCGCGCACGCTTCCTGCCCGAGGCGCTCGGCAGCGGCTTCACGCTGCTCGAATCGCTGAAGGCGACACTTGACCCGCTGTCGCTGCTCAACCCGGGCGTACTCGCGCTCGGCGGTGCGCCGTGGTGAGGGCGTTAGCAATCGATGTCGGCACCTCCTCGGTGCGTACTGGTGTGGTCGAGCCCAGCGGGGCGGTGACCCACGTCCACCAAGGGCGTCTCAGTATCTCGACCCCCCAACCGGGCGAAGTGGAGCTCGACGCGCTCGAGATCGGCGCGCTGGTGCGCGACCTGGCGAGCCGCACCCTGCGCGATGCGGGTCCCTGCGAAGTACTGGGCGTCACGAATCAGCGCGCCACGACGGTGGTCTTCGACCCGGACTCGGGAACTCCGGTGGGCCCGGCCCTCGGGTGGCAAGATCTGCGTACGGTTCTCGACTGCTTGACACTCCAGTCCGAGGGACTGCGGCTGGCGCCCAACCAGTCAGCGACCAAGATCAAATGGCTGGTCGAGCACTCGGGTCGAACGGCCGAGGAATTGCGCTTCGCCACGCTGGAGACCTGGATCACCTGGCTGCTCAGCGATCGCGGATCCTTCGTCACCGATCGCTCGAACGCCGCGGTGACCGGACTGGTGAACGCCAACGCTGACGCGTGGGACCACGAGGCACTTACCGTCCTGGGTATCGCGCCAGTGATGCTCGCCCAAATCGTGGACACCATGGGGGCCCACGCCACGGCGACCGCGCTGGAAGGTCAACCCCAAATCACCGCGCTGGTGGGCGATCAGCCGGCATCACTGTTCGGCCAGTCGCGCGTCACCAGCGGCGCCAAGGTCACCTTCGGGACCGGCGCCATGCTCGACATGGTTCGCGGATCCCAGGGTCCGCCAACCATGACCCGCTTCGACTCAGGCTGCTTTCCGGTAGTGGTGCGCAGCCAGCACGGCGTGGCGACGTGGGGGCTTGAAGGCATCGTTCTGGCCGCGGGGGCGTGCGTCGAATGGCTGCGCGACGAACTCGGTCTGATCGGCCACGCCGACGAGTGCGAGTCGCTGGCGGCCTCGATCCCGTCGTGCGACGGCGTGAGTTTCGTACCCGCGCTGTCGGGGCTGGGCACCCCCTACTGGGACTTCGGGGCACGCGGCGCGTTCTTCGGACTCACCCGTGGCTCCACGCGCGCGCATCTGGTGCGTGCCGTACTCGAGGGCATTGCGCATCGTGGGGCGGACCTCGTCGACGCCGCCGAGGCGGAGTCGATGGTCGAACTCGACGAGATACGCGTTGACGGCGGCATGAGCACGAATCAGCTCTTCGTCCAGATGTTCGCCGACTTCACGGGGCGTTTGGTCACCGTCTCCTCGGAGCGTGAGGCCACGACCCGCGGCGCCGGCCTGATGGCGCTGGTGGGTGGCGGCCACCTGTCGCTCGGCGAAGTCGAGAGCTTGTGGAAGCCGGCCCAGCGGTTCACGCCGCGGCTCAGTCCCGACGAACGTGTCGCGGTGCGGGCGCAGTGGCGCGAGAGTGTCGCCCGAGCCGCCAAGACGATCCCCGAACTCAGCGCGGTGACCTTCTAGCCCGCCCAGGGGGCCAACACGAGGGCCTCACCGATCGAGGTCGGCGATTCCAGCAGGGGCTTGGCGAGCATGAGCGCGCGAGGTTGGCTCAAGGTGACCACACCGGTAATCACACCGTCGCGACTATAAAGCGCCAACCACTTCTCCAACTCGTCGCTGCCACTCACGCGAAGCACGTCATCGCCGGGCGACGGGTGGCCCAGTAGTTGGATCTTCTTTCCGTACTGGTCGGACCAGAAGTATGGGATGAGCGGAGTCGCGGGAGCGGTGCCAGTCATCCACCAGTGCGCCAGCGCGCTCGCGTGATCGTTGGCCACCTGCCAATGCTCGAGGCGAGTGAGTTCGACACCCGCGGCCGTACGCAACTCGAAGCGAGCCACGTCACCAATGGCGCCAACGCGGGGCGTGGCCAACAGGTGCTGATCGACCACGACGCCGTTCGCCAGTGTGAGACCGGACGTGGCCAGCCACTCGTCGTTGGCCTGAGCGCCAACGCCCAGCACGACCGCACCGCAGACGAGGTCGTGACCGTCGTCGAACAGAACGCGTAGATCGTCTCCGTCCTCGAGCACGTCGACAATGCGCTGGTCGTTACGCAACTCGATCCCCGCGAGACTCGCCAGGCTCTCCAGCCAGCCCGACACCTCGGGCCCCAGCACGCTCACGAGGGGTCGATTCGCGGCTTCGAGCACGATTGGCCGCAGCGAACGCGCCCGCAGGGCGGTCGCCACTTCAGCGCCGATGAAGCCACCACCGATCACCGCAACGATCATGTGTGGTGTCAGACGTTCCACGTCATCGACGAGCCGCTGCGCGTCATCAATCGTGCGCAGTGTGTGGATACGCCTATCAGCGCTGAAGTCCAGTCGACGCGCTCGCGAGCCCGTGGCGATTACCACGTGGCTGCCGGCAATCGAGGAGCCATCGGCGAGATGAACCGTCGTGGTGGCAACGTCCAAACCACTGGCCGCGACCCCTAGTTGCAGAGTTGCGTCCACCTGCGCCAGGCGCTCATCAGTGGCCAGCACCGTCTTGTCCACCGTCCACTTGCCCGACAGCACCTGCTTGGAAAGGGGTGGACGATCGTAGGGAACCACGAGCTCCTCACCGACCAGTGTCAGTGCACCCAGGTAACCCTCTCGACGCATCGCCTCGGCGAAGCGCCAGCCAGCGAGACCCGCCCCCACCACGATCACGTGGTCGGATTGACTGAGCACGGTCATCGCGCGAACATCGCCATCCACTGCTCGGGTGTTCGAGGAGCCAAGACACAGTTGAGAGCCCGAACCTCACCCATCGGGGCGCTCGGCTCCGCCGAGTAGAGGTGACCCGGAAAGAGCACGGTGTCGTCGCTGATCCGCGCGAGGCGCTGGGTCAGTGTCACGTACATTTCTTCGGGGTCCGAACCCGGCAGGTCGGTGCGCCCACAGCCCTCGAGGAACAAGGTGTCGCCACTCACGAGACGACCGTCCACGATGAAGCACTGACTACCCGGCGTGTGACCAGGCGTATGGAGCAGCGTGACTTCGATCTCGCCCGCCATCACCCGGTCGCCCGATTCGTGCGCGACGAGGGCCCGGACTCCCACGCCCGTGGTACGTGTAACCCACTCCACCTCGTCGCGCTGGACGTGGATCGGCACGTCCGCGTGCTCGAGCAATTCAGCTATCCCGGCAATGTCGTGACCCATCAAGTCGCCTCCGATATGGTCAGCGTGATAGTGCGTCGCAAGCACGCCGCTCAGTTGCATGCCGTCGGCGCTAAGCATCTCGACCAGTTCATCGGGCCGATATGCGGGATCGATGAGCAATGCGTCACCGCTCTCGCGATCGCCGACGACGTACACCAGGTTCACCATCTGTCGCGCGATTGGATCCTCCAGGGCGAAATCGCGACCGGCGAGGAATTGACGGAAGTAGAGGCGATCGCTCACTGGTCTTCCGCAACGCGGGCGAGGCGTGGCGCAAGTTCCTCCACTTTGGCTCTGGTCGCATCAAGGCGAGACTCGAGCGCTTCAATGATCGCCGTAGCGCGCTCGAGTTTGACGAAGAGATCGTCAACCGAAACCTCTCCCTCGTCGAAGGACGCCACGATGGCGTTCAACTCCGCGGCTGCCTCGTTCCAGTCGCCGACATTACTCATGATGGGACTCCATTCTTCTCTGTAACGGTCGATTCGAAGGATCCATCGCTCACCCGCACACGCACCGAGTCGCCGAGTTGCACGTCCCCGATGGACCGGACGATGGTTCCCTCGCGAGTGGTGGCGATCGACCAACCCTGCGCGAGACGCCGGTGTGGATCGTATGCTCCGAGCAGTTGGCGCGTACTCGCTAGCATGCGCGCCGCCGACTCGAGCACAAAACCACCCTGAATCAGCAGTCGTTGGCGCAGCGACACGAGATGACGCTGCTCGGCACGCAAGCGATCCCGCACCGCGAAGATCATCGTGCGTCGACGTTCGGCCACGTACTCAGTCGCCTCATCGAGCAGCGCCTCGGTGGCGTTCGCGAGTCGCTGCGCGGGCAGGCGAACGTTGCGCTCGCGCCACAGCGACACGAGGCTCACCAACTCCTCGCCCAGCTTGGTTGGCGTGATAGCGCGCGTGTGCGCGACGAGATCCGCCACCGACTCATCGCCCGTGTGTCCGATGCCAGTGAATACCGGCGTGTGCGCAACCGCAATCGACCGGGCCACGCGCTCGTCGTCGAAGCACGCCAGGTCCCCCTTAGAGCCGCCGCCACGTACCACGCAGATAACGTCGACTTCGGCGACGTCGAGTGCCTCAATGGCACGTACGATCTGCGGCGGCGCGCCCTCACCCTGAACCGTGGTGGTGACCAACACGATGTCAAAGCCGAATCCTGAGCGTAGGAGCTGCCCGGTGAAGTCGTTGTAGCCCTCGGTTTGCGGACTGGCCACCAGTCCAACTCGAAGTGGCACTGGCGAGAGGGGTCGGCGCTTGTTGGCCTCAAGCAGACCCTCCGCCTGGAGTCGGGCAATGAGCTCGGCGCGCCGACGCGCGACGTCACCGATCAGCCCCGACACGTCGATTTCGGTCACCGTGAAACCGATGCGCCCCTGCGGCGCATAGAGGTCGACGTAGCCAAACACGTTCACAACCGCGCCGGGCTTGAGCGACACGCCCTCACCCGCCAACCGGCGCTTGAGCACATTCCACTGTGTAGCCCAGCAGTGGGCGTTGAGGACCGGCCGCTTGGCGTCGCCGGGCGACGATCCGGCGTCAACCAAGTCCACGTAGAGGTGACTCTTCTCGTACACCTTGGCAACCTCGCCACGAATCCAACGCGGAAAACGCCGACCGTAGGCCGCCTCGAGTTGCGCGGTCAGTAACTGATAGAACTCTCCGACCTCGAGAATCTCGGCACCCTCGGATTTGGCTTGCTCATCCACGATGCGAGGCTATCGCCCGACTGTAACCAAATTGTCGCTTGAGTCAGACGTGACCGTGTGCCACACTTGTCGTGGATGGTGAGTCGATTGGGCGGCCGCACTGCTCGTCAAGGGCAGTGAGGAAAGTCGGGGCTCCGCAGGGCAGGGTGCTTACGAAACGTGAGTCGCGGCGACGTGCAGGAAAGTGCCACAGAAAGCAGACCGCCGATGGCCTGGGCAACCAGGCACAGGTAAGGGTGAAACGGTGCGGTAAGAGCGCACCAGCATCTTGAGTGATCAAGGTGGCTCGGTAAACCCCACCCGGAGCAAGATCAAACACGGGAGCGCTGCCCGCACGGCTCGGCAACGAGGCACTCCCGAGGTAGATCGCTGAGATGGATGGCCGCCCATCCTTCATTCGTGAAGGTGGACAGAACCCCGCTTACAGATCGACTCACCATCCACCAACCCCTACGACCAAGGATCGACGTGTTGCACCTGCCGTACCGCGAGCTGCCGTTGGAGGACCCTGGCACGCCCGACCAGCGCTCCCCCGTGCGCTTCTTGTGGTGGGTCGCGGTCAATCAACGTACGACGCTGATACTGGCGACGTTCTTCGGCGTCACCTGGATGCTCAGCCAGGCGCTGTTGTGGGCGGCAGTGGGTGGCGCCATCGACCACGGCGTAGCGACCGGCGATGGCGCCCAGCTGATCAAGTGGGTGGGCGTGGTGCTGGCCCTCGGCGTCATTCAAGCGGTGAGCGGTGCGATGCGCCACCAGTTGGCCGTAACCAACTGGATGTGGGCCAGTTACCGGACCATACAACTGGTGGGCCGCCACGTCACCGCCGCGGGCACGGCCCTCATCGACGAAATTCCAGCTGGTGACATAGTGAACACCGTCGCCGCCGATGCCATGCGGATCGGCGGCACCTTCGACGCCCTTCCGCGCTTCGTGGGCGCGCTCGCTTCGTGGGTGGTGGTGTCGTTCATCTTGCTCGGCACTTCGGTGCAATTGGGACTCATTGTGCTCATCGGCGTCCCCGTACTCGTCACGCTCACCGCACCGCTGATGAAGCCCCTTCACAGCACCCAAGCGGCCCAGCGCGAGGCCGCCGGACGACTCGCGGCCCTTGGCTCGGACACCGTCGCGGGCCTGCGAATCCTGCGGGGAGTCGGTGGCGAAGAGGTCTTCCTCGACAACTACCGCCGCCAGAGCGAGCGGGTGCGCCGCGCGGGTGTTCGCATCGCGGGTCCCCAGGCAGGTCTCGAGTCGGGTCAGGTACTTCTGCCCGCCATTCTCACTGGCATCATCACGTGGCTCGGCGCGCGCGACGTGATGAACGGCTCGCTCCAGTCAGGACAACTCGTGGCCTTCTTCGGCTATTCGATCTTCCTCACCACCCCACTTCGCACGGCCATCGAGTACACCATCGCCACGACTCGTGCCTACGTCGGCGCTGGCAAGGTACTACGAATCCTGAGTGTGGAGCCTCTCGTTCACGAGCCCGCGTCGCCACGCGAGTGGCCAACGCGCGTTGACACCCTCGAGGACCGCCGCACTGGCCTGCGCCTGGAGCGCGGTCGCATGGTAGCGGTAGTGACCGAGACGCCCGCGCAGGCGGCGGAATTGGCTGATCGGTTTGGACGCTTCGTCCCTGACGACGACAACATCTTGGTGAACGGCATCGCACTCAATGAGTTCTCCGTGACCGACACTCGGTCGCACATCGTGGTCAACGAGATCGAACCGCGTCTGTTCTCGGGTGAGTTGCGCTACGAGTTAGTGCCTCACCGCACCGTTGAGGATCGCGAGATACTTGACGCGCTCGAAGCCAGCAGCGCCCTCGATGTGCTCGACGCACTCGAAGACGGACTCGACACCCACGTCGAAGAGCGCGGACGCAGCTTCTCAGGTGGCCAACGGCAGCGACTCAGTCTGGCGCGGGCCATACTCACCAACGCCGATGTCCTGATCCTGGTGGAGCCGACCTCGGCGGTCGACACCCACACCGAAAGCCGAATCGCTCAGCGGCTCGGCGCGCTGCGACGAGGCCGTACCACGCTGATCGCCTCGACCAGTCCTGTGGTACTCGAGCAGATGGATGCGGTGTACCTGGTCAGCGACAACCGGGTGATTGCCCAGGGCGTTCACCAGGAACTGCTCGACCAGTCCCCCTTGTACCGCCAGATAGTGCTTCGAGAGGACGCACCATGAGCCAACTCCCCATCGCCGACGGCGCCACGGTCCGCGCGCACGCGAAGATTCTCGTTCGCCAGCACCGCAGCGAACTCACCCGCATGTTGTCGGTGTACACCCTCGCCGCGGTGATGGCCCTCGTGCCAGCCTGGATCATCGGCACGATCACGAATCTGGCCACCGCACACCGTCTCGACTCGACGCGGATCTCCTGGTACGTCACGGGTCTGTTCACTTCATCGCTCGCCTACGCCGGGCTATCGTTTCTCGCGCGCCGCCGCAGCTACATCCTGGGCGAGAGGGTCTTTGCACAACTACGCGAGGAGTTCCTCGCCAGCGTCCTCGCCCTCCCGCTCAGCGAGGTGGAGCGCGCCAGCACGGGCGACCTCTTGAGTCGAACGACCAATGACATCGAGGCGCTCTCGCGCACGGTACGTTTCGCCGTGCCTGAATGGCTCGTCGCGCTGGTACAGGCCACGCTCACCCTGGTAGCCATGCTCCTCGTGAGTCCCCTGGCGGCGCTCGCGGGCCTGGTGTCCGCACCACTGCTGGTACTCTCGACACGCCGATATCTGCGCTACGCGCGGCCGGGCTATATGCGCGAGCGGATGAGCTACGCCACTATGTCGGGCACAGTCGCCGAGACCGCCGAGGGTGCGCGCACGGTGGACGCGCACCGACTCGCCAGTCGCCAGACCCGGCGCGTGGACGCCAACCTTCGCGAGTCATTTTACGCGGAGATGTACACGCTCATGATGCGAATCGTGTGGTTCCCCACCGTTGAAACCGCGTTCGCAATGGCGGTGGCGGCCACGCTGGGCTGGAGCGGCTGGTTGACGATGCACCACCTCATCAGCATCGGAGCCGCCACGACGGTCACGCTGTACGTCGTGCAAATCAACGATCCGATTGACCGGATCGTCTCGTGGCTCGACGAGCTCCAGGTCGGCCAATCCTCGCTGGCGCGTTTGGTGGGCGTCTCGGTCGTACGCGACGACCGTACCGTCGTGGCCGACGAGCCTCACGACGAAGTCATCACTATGGACGCCGTCCACTACGCCTACCGCAGCGGGCACGACGTCCTCAAGGGCATCTCCTTGAGGATCGCTCCCGGTGAGCGACTGGCCATCGTGGGCCCCTCGGGTGCGGGCAAGTCGACCATCGGTCGACTGGTGGCGGGCATCGATGCGCCCCGAAGCGGTACGGTACGCATCGGCGGCGTCGACCTCGCGTCTATGCCGCTCACCTCGCTGCGCCGACACGTGGCGCTGCTCACTCAAGAGCACCACATTTTCATCGGCACGGTACGCGACAATCTGGCCCTGGCCAAACCCCTCGCCAGCGACGAGGAGATCCTGCGAGCCCTCGAGGCAGTCGACGCCCTCGAATGGGTGCAGTCCCTGCCTGAGGGCCTGCACACCGAACTGGGCACGACGGGCCATCCCGTCACCCCTGCCCAAGCCCAGCAACTTGCCCTGGCTCGATTGGTCCTGAGCGACCCTCACACGCTCGTGCTCGACGAGGCCACCGCACTCTTGGACCCGCGGGCCGCTCGCCACCTCGAGCGCTCCTTGAACGCGGTGCTCGAGGGACGGACCGTCATCGCCATTGCCCACCGTCTGCACACCGCCCACGACGCAGACCGGGTGTGCGTCGTGGTCGACGGCAGGATTACCGAGTTGGGCACGCACGACGAGTTGATTGCCCGGGGGGGCGATTACGCCTCGTTGTGGCGTAGCTGGCGCAACGAAGCCGCTGACGCAACCTAGGCTCTTCGTTGTGGCGAAACCTCTGCGCGGCGATGAAATACTTGCCTGCGTGCACCGGGTAGCCCTCTCGCGGGGAGCGCCCTTCGCCTACAGCGCGCCGGTCACCTCGGCCGAGATCGAGCGGCGACGGCGCGACGCCGAGTCGCATCGGCGCGGCACCATCGCCCACATCCACGAACATCACCCCGGAGCCGAGATGGCCACCGGCGTCGAGCACACCACCGCACTGCTCGACGCCGGCGCCGCGCTCATCCTCACGCCACACCTTCCAGTGGACGTCGAGGGAGGACGACGTGCCTCGGTGCAGGCCCTGACCCGCGTAGGTCGATTCCATGATCGCTTCGCCTACGCACCGGTGGTGATCAAGAACAACGAGATCGTCGAGTCGGCCCCGACGCGACGCACCCTCACCGGTACTTTGGACTCGCTGACCCCCGCCGAAGCGGTCTACGCCGATGGTATTGGCATTCGCTCAACGCCCACCGTGACGCGCAATGGAATACTGCTCGCTCACGCAACGCGGGTCCTCCAGGCGATGGGCCGAGCCGACCCCGGCGCGCGCGCCGCCATGATCGACCGTCATCGTCAGGTCTGGTGGCTAGATCTGACAGGCCAGAACTACCCGCGCTTCTCGCTATCCACCTACGACGAACTCTACGCTCAGCGCCGCTCGGTGATCGCCGCGCACGAGCGGTGGCAAGCCGGCGAGAGCGACTTTCCCACCTCGCCGTACTGGCATCGCGAATGCCTCGACTGCCCCTTCGCCGAGCACTGCCACGAGGAACTCGAGGCATCCGACGACGTATCGCTCACTCGATTCACCAACTTCGACCAACAGCTCTTGCTTCGTGAGCACGGCATCACGACCCGCTACGCCCTCGCCTCACTCGACCCCCAACGGGCTCGCCTGGCTCGACGCCGCGTGCTCGCCCCGCACGAAGACTTCAAGCGGGAAGATGTGCTCGGCCGGGCCATTGACAAACTGGACGATCTCATCTACCGCGCGCGCGTGCATGTGCGCGGCTCGTCGTTGCGCATCGTCGACTTCGAGAAGATGGGCTGTCCGAGTGCCGACGTTGAAGTGGACATCGACATGGAGAGTTACGGCGAAGCCACCTACCTCTGGGGGGCCTACGTGACGGTCAACACCGCAACGGCCAACGTACGCACCGGCTACCACCCATTTGTCGAATGGGGCTACCTCGATGCGACGAGCGAGGCCGAGTTGTTCGCCCGATTCTGGACCTGGTTTCAGGAGCTTCGCACCACGTGCCACGAGCAGGAGCGCAGCATCATCGGCTACTGCTTCTGGGCCCAGGCCGAGGATGGCGCCATGAACCGAGCGGTCGCGGTGCCGGTGCCCGGCGGGCCCACCATGAAAGATCTGGAGGAATTTCGCACGCACGTGCCCGCCGAGTGGGTTGATCTGCACGAGCAGGCGAAACGTCAGGTGCAGACCGATGGACCCCTCGGGCTCAAACTCCTGGCCAGCGCGGCCGGCTTTGGCTGGCGAGATCCAAATCCGAGCGGCGAGGCCTCCATGCTCTGGTACGAGGTAGCTACCGGCGCCGAGCCCGATGCGATGGCCTCGCGCCAGCGAATCCTGGACTACAACGAAGATGACTGCCGGGCGACCAAGGCGCTGCGCGACTGGCTGAACGGCCCCGCGCGCTCGCTCGCGCACCGGGATGAATTCGAGGCACCCGACCATCGTTAGCATTCGGGGGTGGCCGCCGTGACCTCCTCCCCGTCGATCACCACGTTCAGGCGCACCTCGCAACTGCTCGGAGCGTTGTACGCCCTGGCGGGGCTCGCTTTGGCGGGGCTGACTGCCGTCGCAATCGCCCAACTCGCCCAGGACCGGACTAGCTCGGGGGTGTCGCTCCTGGTCGTGAGCGTCACAGCGCGCTGGATGTTGGCGCTCGCCTACGACCAGTGGTCCGCACGCAGCGCCCGGATCCTTCGAGACCAGTGGCGCCGTCAGGTCGTGACACACCTCTATGCGCCGCGCCGCGAGGGCGAGCGCAGTCGAGGCGACCTGGCCCTCGCCATTGAACAGGTATCACTTGCCCCCGCCCTCGACGTGCTCGCCGTGAGCGCTCGGGTGGCGCTGCTCGGGTTGGGGTTGGTGTTCTGGGCCGCGGGTTGGCTCGCGACGGGCATAGTCGTGACCCTCTTGGCCCTCGCGGTCCCCCTCTACCAACGTGCGGGACGCCGTAGCGCGGCGCTCGCGCTCGACTACAACCAGCGACGCAGCCTGCTCGAAGCTCGCCAGCTCGAGTTACTGCACCACGCACCAGAATTACGCGCGTTGGGAGCAGTGACCTATGGCGCCGACGAGATCGCCGCCATCAGTGACTCAGAGCACTCCCTCGCGTTGCGAGCCATTCGCGTTGCGCTGGGTTCGTCGCTCGTCACCGAGTTCCTGAGCGGGGTCAGCGTGGGACTAGTCGCCATGGTGGTCGGCTTCGCCCTCCTGGCCGGGCACGTCTCACTACTTCGCGCGCTCATCGCCGTGCTGGTTACCAACGACCTGTTCGGCCACGTGCGCCGCTACGGCGTCGAATTCCACCGTCGCGAGGACGCGGACGCGGCGAGCGCGCTGCTCGACTACAGGCCCCGCGCGGTGACACCCGCGCGCGAAGGGCTGACCATCGACGCCCACGATCTAGTCACCGAAGCGAGTCCGCGAAGCTTGACGTTCAGCGTCGCGCCAGCCAGCCACCTGCTCGTCACCGGGCCCTCGGGGGCGGGCAAGACCACCCTGTTGCACACACTGCTGGGGTGGCGCGACCCGGTGGCGGGCCAGTTGCAGCGCACACACGCACCGGTCGGCTACATCAGCACGGAGAGTTCGCTCATCTCGGGTTCGCTCTGGGACAATCTCACCCTCGACGCCGATGCCGACGAGGACGTCGTGCGTGAGATCCTGTGCGAGCTCGACCTGACCGGCCCGCGCTTTGACGACCTCTCCGAGGCACTGCTGGCCGACGGACGCGGACTTTCCGCGGGCGAACGCGTCCGCCTCCTGGTGGCGCGCGCCCTGTTGGCGCATCCAGCCCTCCTCCTGCTCGATGATGTCGCGGGCGTCCTCGACCAGGCGGCACGTGACGCGCTGGCCCGCGTGTTGACCAGGCACCGCGATCTCGCGATCATCGAGGCCACGGTCGACACTCCGGTGCTGGCGACGTTTGACCAGCGCATCGAGGTGCGCTCGTGAACCGCGACGCTGCTCGTTTTATCCGCTGGATGCGCCGAGCGGCGCCCCCACGTCGCGACCTGGCGCGCGCGTTCGTCACGGGTCTCGTGGCGTCGCTCACCAATGCCGGGCTTTTCGTGGGCGCCGTGGCACTCCTGGTAGTGAGCGCTACTCGACCCGGTCTTCGCGCCGTCGCCGGAGCGCTCATCGTGATCGAGCTCCTCGCGTTCACGCGCTCACCCCTGCGATTTCGCGAACGCATGAGCGCGCATCAATTGGGCTTCTCGGCGGTGACCCGCTGGCGTCACTGGCTCGTCAGCTCGATCGGTCGCTGGGACTACCGCCGGTGGCGCTCGCACGCGTCGGGAGACCTTCTCGAACGCGCACTGCGCGACACCGATGAGTTGCAGGACCTTTGGCTTCGAGGTGTACTGCCGACCACCAGCACCTTGGGCGTGATGGCCGCAGGCGACGTGGTGATCGCGCTCCTGACGCCGCGTGCGCAGTGGTGGCACGTCGCGGGGCCGGTGGCCCTGGTGCAGCTGGCGGCGGCGGCCGCCGTCGCCGCGTCGTTCGCCTCACTCGTGCGCGCGGACCGGACGCTGCGCCACGCACGCGGCTCCTACCAGGCCACACTCGTGGAGTTGGGTGCGGTCACCCCCGAGCTCGCTCTGCTCGGTGCCCACCACTTCGTCGCTCGGCGCTCGGGGGCCAGCCGCGACGCGCTCGCGCGCGCCGAGTCAGCGATGGAGCGTCGGCGGCGGCGAACGCAGGTCGCGCCCCTGGCGGGTACCGCCGCGGCGCTCGCCCTGCTCGCGGCGCTGCACCCGGTCAGTTCACCCACGTGGATCGTGGTCGCGGCCATGGTCGCACTGACCAACTTCGAGGCGCTCAGCGCGTTGCGCAGCACCCTCGATACCGCAGTGGCAATCAGCGCCGGCGCCGAGCGACTCGATGAGCTCGAGACGCCCATGGCCACCGGGGAGGAGCCGTGGCCGCACGAGCACACACTGCGCGTTCGCCGCCTGCACCTCAGCGAGCAGGGGCGGACGCTCGTCGAAGCTGCGAACTTTGACCTGGTTCCGGGGCACCACCTCGCGATCACCGGCCCCTCGGGCACGGGAAAGTCAACCCTGCTGCGCTCGTTAGCCGGTCTCGAGATTGCAGATTCAGGCTCGATCTCGATCGGCGCCACGCTGATCGAAAACATCAACGAGGCTGCGACACGTCGACATCTTGCGTACATGGCCAGCGAACCGGGCCTCTTGAGGGGCTTCGCCACCGACGTGCTTCTCATGGGCCGCGCGGGCGCGCGCGACGTCCACGACGACCTCACCCAGCTCGCCCTGTCCAGTGAGCCCACGACCCGCTGGGACGAACTGTCACGCGGCGAACGCCAGCGCGTGGCACTCGTACGGGCCCTGGCCACCGGTCCCGACATCGTGCTGCTCGACGAGCCCACCAGCGGGTTAGGCGCCGACGAGACGCGCGCCGTGCTGACGCTGCTCGAATCGAGCGGCGCCAGCGTCGTGGTCGCAACTCACGATCCCCTCGTCATCGAATGGTGTGACGACGTACTCACCCTCGTCGAAGGCTCGCTGGGCCCTAGCCGTTGATGGTCTTCATGCCCGCCGCGTGATAGCGATCGCCCGCTACCGCGCCGCGGGGCACCGCCGCCTCAACTTCGGCACACTCTTCATCGCTCAAGTTCAATGAGCCAGCGGCAATGTTCTCGCGCAGCCACTTGCGCCGCTTCGTGCCAGGGATGGGCACGACATCCTGGCCGCGCGCCAGCACCCAGGCCAGCGCCAACTGCGCCGTGGACACGCCCTTGCGACGCGCAATCACTTCGAGGTTGGCGACCAGCGCGAGGTTTCGCTCAAACGCCTCGCCTGAGAAGCGGGGATGGTTCTTGCGATAGTCACGCTCGGCGGTACCCTCACGGTTGCTCGACTCGTCGGTCAAAAAGCCGCGGCCCAGCGGACTGTAGGCCACAAAGCCAATCCCCAGCCGCCGACAGGTGTCGAGAACGCCGTCTTCGGGGTCGCGGGTCCAGAGCGAATACTCGCTCTGAAGCGCGGTCACCGGATGCACGGCGTGCGCGCGCTCGAGGGTAGCAGCCGACGCCTCGGAAATTCCCAGATGACGCACCTTGCCCGCCTCGACCAGTGACTTCATCGCGCCCCATGTCTCTTCAACAGGCACGTTGCGGTCCACGCGGTGCTGGTAATACAGATCGATCACTTCAACGCCTAGGCGACCCAGCGAGTCATCGCAACTCGCGAGCACGTACTCGGGCGTGCCGTTGACACCGAGCGACGTTCCGTCAGCGGCTCGCTGGTTTCCAAACTTGGTGGCGAGTACGACCTCCTCGCGGCGATCCTTGATGGCCCGACCCACCAGTTCCTCGTTGAGGAAGGGGCCATACATGTCAGCGGTGTCCAGGAAGTTGACCCCACTGTCCAGCGCCTCGTGAATGGTCGCGATCGACTCACGCTCGTCACCCACGCCGTAGAACTCACTCATTCCCATGCAACCCAAGCCCTGCGCTGAGACTTCGAGGCTCTGACCCAGTATTCGACGCTCCATGCGACATCCCTTCATGTGAAATTGCTCACAACACTGCAATTCAGCAGCATTGCACGTCACTGTACCGGGTCCTCGCGAACTACCTTCTATCTATTGGCTGGGGGGGCCAAACTTCGAGAGCCTGCCTGTTCTGTTCCAGAACAGGCAGGCTTCGTTGTTACCAGCGCCACCGTAGAACTCTCGCGGCACGCTTAGGGTGGATGGGTGAACAAAACCCACCAACACGCGCCCGACGTGGCCCACGTGAAGCCCGTGTTACGCGGGTGGCTGCACGTGGGCGGCGCGTTCGTACTGTTCGCACTGTCACCCGTACTCATGGCACACGCCCAGACGTGGACGCAGGTCGGCTGGGTGCTGTGCTACGTGGTGGGCGTCGGCTCGATGATGGTGACCAGCGCACTGTTCCACCGCATCCAGTGGAGTGTTCCCGCCCGCCGGGCGTGGCGTCGCGCGGATCACGCCACGATCTTCCTCGCTATCTCGGGCAGTTACCTGGCGATCGCCGGACTCACCATGCACGGCACGATCCGCGTCGTACTGCTGTTGATCATCGGCCTCGGTTCGCTGGTGGGCATCGCCATCCGTCAACTAGCGCTGGACACGCCCAAGTGGGTGAACACCCTGCCGTACCTGGTTGTCGGCTGGGCCGCAGTGGCCGTGCTGCCTCAGATCTATCGCGGCGGTGGCGCCGAGTGCTTCAGCCTCGTCGTGGCCGGCGGACTCGCCTACTCCCTTGGAGCCGCCTTCTACGGCACGAAGCGTCCGCAACTCTCGCCGAGGGTCTTTGGCTACCACGAACTGTTCCACGCCTTCACTCTGATCGGCGCGGGTCTGCACTTCTGGGCGATCGCGGTCGCCCTTCGCTGATCAGAGTGGTGGCACCAGATTGAAGTGCACCAAGGCCGGCATGGCCTGGCGCGTCGAGATAGTCGTGATCGAACCGTTATCGAGACGCGTTCGCCAGGCCACCCAACCGGGAACACCCAGCGCCCAGACGGTGGCGGACTTGATCGGCGACACGTGGCTAACGATCGCCAGGTGCTCGTCGTGGCTGTGGAGCAGGCTGGCACGGTCCTCCAAGAGCGCGTCCAGTTCGGCGTGCACCCTCGCGTCGACCGACGCGAGGGACTCACCCTCGCCCAGGGCCACCTCGTGGTCCGATTCGAACGCCCGCCACTGCTCGGCGGTGACCGCGCTCAGCGGTTGACCCTCAAGGTTGCCGTAGTCCACTTCGATGAAGGTCTCGCGCACCATCGCTGCCATATGGGGCATGGCCAGTTCGGCGGTGGCCCGCGCGCGGCGAAGTGGTGACACCCACACCTCGCGCACGCCTTCGAGCAACGGAACCAGTGCCTTCGCCTGACGTTGGCCCAACTCGGTCAACTCTGGATCGCTTCGTCCCACCAGCAGATTCTCGGCGTTGGTGGTGGTCTGTCCGTGACGGATGAGAATAATCACGCCAACAGCAGCCTTCCGCACTCCGGACACGCCATAAACGTGTCGGGTGCCTGCGCTTTCCACCGATCGAGGTCGAGCGGTGAAAGCGCCAGGCGACAGCCGTCGCACCGCCCCGATGTGACCTGGGCCGCCCCGGAGCCTCCCGCGCGCTGCAAGGCGGTCTCGTAACGCGCCAGCAACGCGGGTGCGACTTGACGAGCACACTCGTCACGCCCCGCGCGAAGCGAGATCAACTCGTCGTCGAGCGACGCCTGCAACTCACCAATACTGGTCTGGAGCTGGGCACGGCGAACGGTCGCGGGCTGGGCCTGTTCGCGTATCGATCGCACGGCCGCTTCGAGAGGTTCGAGCTCAACCAGTAGCTCCAGCTCGCGATCATCGACCTGCTCGAGGAGCTCACGCACGTGCTCGAGCTCGCTCTGCATGGCCGCGAGGTCGCGGGCGTTCGCCGTCGAGGTGCTCAAGGTAGCTTCAAGAGCACCCGCGCGTTCGCGCAGTCGCTGCGCCTCGTCCCTCGCGCTCTCGTAGGCAGCGTGCACCGGGCTCAGGGCGCCCTGGGCGGACTGCAGCGACGTGATCAGTCCACGCAACTCGCCTTCTACCTCGGCTAGTTCGCGAAGTTCGGGCAGGTGAGTTCGCTGGGACCGCACCCGGTCCACCCACCGATCGGCCTCCATCAGTGCTCGCAAAACTTCAGTGTCACCCACCACTTCAGTCTGACACGTTCCACTTCGCTGACGCGAAGCGCAGGGACCTTAGCGCCGCGACCAGCACTGCTTCGCAGCGCTGCACTGCTTCGTCGTAATCGAACCAGTAGACCTCCTGACTCTCATCCTCGGACGGGCGTGGGTCATCCGGTGCTGCCCTGAGCACGTAGCGCAGATCGTAATGAGTGTGAGCACGTGGCCCTGGATGCACGTCCACGTGAAAGAGCGTGGCTGGCTCGAGGTGATGCACGCGCAGCCCCGTCTCCTCACGTGTCTCGCGCAACGCGGCCTCCTCGGGCGTCTCGCCGGGGTCCACGTGCCCTCCCGGCTGTACCCAGATGCCCAGTCGCTTGTGACGATGCAGGATCACCCCCCTCGTCGAGATCACGAAGGCCGACGCCGTGACGTGATGCTCGTGTTGATGCTCGTCGAACGGATCATCGGGCCAGGCGAGGCGATCGAGCAGCGCGCTGATAGACCGAGCCTCGCGTTCGTTCACGGGTTCAAGTAACTCGATCTGTCCGCGCAGGCGCTCAAGTTCACCCGTCACGTCCGCGCACCAGTCGCTCAACCGACGGGGGAACCGCAATGTCACCGCGCGCCATGGCCCCGTCACTCGAGCCCACGGGAGTTGTGAAACGCACGTGGGCGGGCACCGTGCCCGACCAGACGGGCAAGACCATATCCTGCTCGGAATCCTCGGTCGGGCCTTCGGAGATCTTGGCCGACGCCTCTTCGATGGCCACCTTCACCACCATGGTCAGACGTACCTCCTGGTCGGTTGCGACGCGAACCTCGCTGGCTCGTCCCGGCAGGATCGCGTCGACGAACATGTCCAAGACACGCCGCTTCTCTTCGTGGTCCTCGATGCGCGTGGCCGATCCGAAGAGAACCACCGACCGATAGGCAATCGAGGACTCGAAGCCGCTTCGCGCCAGGCGCAGGCCGTCGTACAGGGTGACACTCACGCAGGCCTCGCCAGAGGCCACCACCGCTTTCATCAAGGCGTTCGACTGGCTGCCGTGCAGGTAGAGGACATCAGCCTCGCGCGCGTGCAGGGTCGGCAGCACGAGCGCCCTGCCCTCGACCAGTGCAGCCACGTGGCACATCCGCGCCTCGTCCACAATGGCGTAGATCTCATCGCGGTCGTAACTCGCCTTCTCGGCCAGGCGGCGCACACGGGAACGCGGACCCGGTCCCAACGTCTCGTGGCTCATGCGCGCAGGTCGCCCCCGAAGAAGGTCCGAGCCATGCCCGCCACCTCCACGTTGCGTTCGAACAGACGGGCGTACATGAGCCCGCCGCGCGACGAGGCCTGACGCACGAGCACGGTCGGCGAGCCCACCTTCTCCATCCACCACGGTGCAATGGCGCACAACGCGCTGCCGGTCACCGGATCCTCAGCAAGTCCGAGGCGCGGTGCGAAGACTCGTATCGAGACATCGGCGTCCGGCCCGCCGTGACACGCGGCAATCACCAGCGAGCTGGGCACGAGGAACAGGCTGACCGGATCGACTGCCAGACCGCACAGGGCGTCGTAGTCGGGTACGACGGCCAACAAGCTCTGGGGGCCTGCCTGGAAGACCTCACTCACGACCCCGAGGGTGCCATTCAACACCGAGATATCCACGGGCTCGATGTACGAACGTGGCAGGTCAACGCCGAGCATCCCGTCTCGCAAACGGCGGCCCGAGAGCACGCCCGCTCGCGTCTGAAAGAAGAACTCACCGCCCGGCACGCCCAATTCGCTCAACAACACGTGCAGGGTCGCCAGGGTCGCGTGTCCGCACAGGTCGACTTCCACGGTTGGAGTGAACCAGCGCAACGACCAGCCGTCGCCCACGCGACGCAGGAAGGCGGTCTCCGAGACGCCCAACTCGAATGCGATCTGCTGCAACTCCTCGTCGGGCGTGGGTCGCTCCAACAGCACCACGACGGCAGGGTTCCCCCGGGCTCCATCGCCGATGAATGCGTCGACCCACCAAAGGCGGTGCCCGAAAGTTACATTGACAGACTCCACCCTAAGACACTGCCACATCGTGTGAGCGCGACCGCGTAAAGTTTCGTGGTGCGCGTGGCGACATTCAACCTTCACGCCGGCGTCGATGGGTGGGGTCGGCCCACCCGCGTCGTCGATCACGCGGTCTCGCTCCGGCCCGACGTCTTGATCTGTCCCGAAACCTGGCGCGGCGAGCACGGCTCCGACCTATACGACGAACTGGCGAGCCGACTGGGCATGCGCGGCGTCTTTGTCCCGCTCGCGCGCGCCGATCGGGCGCACGCCGATTCGGGCGGGAACTCCTGGCAGCCCAGGCTCGCCCACTTCACCGGCGAGCACGGACTCTACTTCAGCGAACATCGTTCGCTCACCAAGTTTCAGCACCATCGTCGAGCCCACAAACCCAACGAACCCGGCGAGTGGGGACTGGCGCTGCTCACCAGCCTCAAGATCGACGACCTCCGCGTCGAATCACTCGGGCGCCTGCCGCGTGAACGCGTACGTCGCGCGGTGATCATCGCCACCCTGCTCGAAGGCCAACAACGCTTCCACGTGGTAGCGGTACACGGCGCCCACCTCAGTCACGGTTCCTTTCTGCAGTACCGACGCGTACGGGCGCTCATCGCACAGCTCGACCCATCGCTGCCAATCATCTTGGGCGGCGACTTCAATTCCTGGCGACCGCTTCTTCGCATCTTTCTGCCTGGATGGACGTCACTCGTACGTGCGCGCACTTGGCCAGCACGCCGACCCCACTCCCAAATCGATCACCTCTTCGCTCGCGGACCGTGGACGTCGCTCGGCGGAGGAGCCAGCGACGGCGGCAGCGACCACCGCGCGCTCTTCGCCGACGTTGCTCTGGGTTAGGCCAGATCCACCCCACGACTCTCGGGAAGACGGGCAAGTAACAGCACCGAGGGGATGAGCGGCACGAAGGTGACCAGCGCCGGGATCCTGAGCGACGTGACGCTAGAGACGTGCACCGCATCGCCCACCAACCCAAAGACGCCCAGGCCCACCGTCGCGCCGAGCACGCCGGCCACCACGACCCATCCGGCAGCGGTGGCCCTGATGGCGTGCGAGAAGATCTCGGTGCTGAGCGCGCTCGCGGCCGGCGCGAAGAGCCCGGCGGCGGCCACGCCCACCATGTAACCGGCGACGAAATCGAGCGTTCCCCCGCTGTAGGCGAACGTGGAGGTAGCGGCCAAGGTGACCGCACCGATGGCGACCGTCCAACGTCGGCCCAAGGTGTGCGACAGGTGTCGGCTGAGCACAAGTCCGGCCAGGCCGGTGAGGGCGCTCAGTGCAACGACACTGGCCACGACGTGGGGGCTAATCTTCAAAATTCCCTCGGCGTATACGAACGCGAAGCCGTTGGCCGGTCCCGAGATCATGCCCGTGGCAAAGGCGACCACGGCGACGATCGCGAGGCGACCTCGAACGCCCCTGGGCACCGCCCCCAAGCGCACGAACGGTGCATCGGGGGAATGGCGACGTGGTTCAGGCACCGAGCGCAGAAGGGGGACCACGAGCAACGCCGGCACGAGCGCCAGTGCGAACAGCCAGCGAAAGGAGTTCGGACCGCGAATGACCCCGTGCAGGATGGCCGACAACCCGGCACCGATTCCCGCCCCGGCAGTCATGATCACGAGTCGGTGCATCCGCCTGGCGTTTGAGGACAGCTCCACGGTGATCACCTGCACGAGCGTCGAGGCCGCCGAGAGCAGCGGCCGAGCGAACGCGAAGCACAGCACGAAGAACCAGTACCCGGGACTGAGCGATGCTAGCGCCGTCGCCACGAGTCCCACCACGAGTGTGCGACGAAGCACGCGGGTGCGGCCCCAACGGTCGGCGAGGGACGCCAGGGGCAGCGAGAGCAGGGACGAGAGGCGCAAGATGGCCAGGCCCAGGCCCAGCAGTGATCCCGAAAGGCCGACCGCGCTTCGCAAGGAGCCATGAGCCTCGGGGTGGCCGAAGTGGCGCGCCACATCGTTGAGCGACGCGACCGCACCGAACTGAGCAAAACCCGCAGCCAGGGCAACGCCGAAAAGTACCAGGGTGATCCGCACGAGATGACGCTCCGATCGGAGCGCGGGGTCAGTCAAGGGTCACGCTGTCGTCCACGACGACCAGTGTCTTGCCATTGTTGCCGCCGGTGAACAAGAGATTGAGCGCGTCGGGTGCGTGTTCCAGGCCGCGCACCAGATGCTGGCGATGCGCCAACGTGCCCTGGGCGACCATGCTGGCCAGTTCGCGTTGCGCTTCGTCGTAGCGCGACGCGAAGTCGAGCACGATGAAGCCCTCCATGCGAGCGCGGCGAACGATCAGCATTGAAGTGTTGACGAGTCCGCGCGGACGTCCCTTCTCGTTGTACTGCGAGATGGCGCCGCACAGCACGACACGACCGCGCTGGGCGATGTTAGCGAGTACCGCGTCCAGTATCTCGCCGCCGACGTTGTCGAAGTAGAGGTCCACTCCCTGAGGGCACGCGCGCTGCAGGCGTCGGACAAGATCAGGCTCGCGATAGTCGAGACACTCGTCAAAGCCGTAGTGCTCGACCACCTCGGCGCACTTCTGGGCGCCCCCCGCGATCCCCACGACGCGCGCCGCACCGCGCGCGCGGGCAATCTGGCCCACCACTGAGCCGGTGGCACCGGCCGCGCCCGAAACCACCACGACGTCGCCCGCTTTCAGTTGGCCGACCTCCACGAGACCGAAGTACGCCGTGATGCCGGTGACACCCAGCACGTTCATCACGGTGGCAAGGTCCAGCCCCATGCCCTTGGGAAGCACGGAGAACCTATTCGCGTCGTCGGCGATCACCCACTCCTGCCAATTCGTCATGCCATACACAACGTCACCCACCTGATACCTGGGGTTCGAGCTCTCGACGACGACGCCCACGCCGCTGGAGCGAATGACGTCGCCAAGGCCTATCGGCGGCAGGTACCCCGGCGCGTCATTCATCCACGTGCGAATGGTCGGATCGATCGAGAGCATGCCCACCTTGATCAGAGCCTGACCGGGCCCGCACTCGGGCACGCGAGCCTCAATCAGCTCCGTGGTGTCCGCATCGACCATGCCCGTGGGGCGATGTCTGAGGACTATCTGACGATTGGCCATACACACTCCTGGTTTGCTCAGGCCACGTTAGAGGTTCACCCGCGTCCACCGTGACTCCGTGTGACGCGATCAGCCAAGTTCGCGCAATAGTGCAGCTTCGCGGGTCACGCTCAGTCCGATCATGCCGCGCAGTGGTGAGCGGACGTCACGCTCGTAAGCCGCCACGTCGTGAATCGTGTCGTGCAGCGGTCGCATCGTGAGTCCCGCGGCAAGCGCGCGGCTCGGATCGAGGGAGTTAAGCGAGGCGTCGCCGACTCCCTCCCACAGCGGCAGCTCCACGTTGCTGAGCCCTGCGCGCACGAGCGCGTCGCCGGCGATCCAGTGCAGCGTGGTGCCCGCCGGCGCCACTTCACGCACTACCTCGTCGAGAAAGTCGGCGAAGTCGAACGGCGGCGGCGGTCCGGCGAGGTGAAAAGTGCCCTGAGCGTCACCGTGCGCCAGACGTGTGATGAACGCTGCGACGTCGCGAACGTCGATCACTTGGAAGGGATTCGTTCGCGGCCCCGGTGCCAGGACCTCGCCGCCGGTGCCAATGCGCCGAACCCACCAGGTAAAACGCCCGGTATGGTCGTAGGGTCCGGCCACGTAGGTGGGTCGCACGATGCTCGGCTCGACCCCTGACCAACTCGGTCCACCGGGTCCGAACCCTTCGTGCGTGGCCACCTCGCAGAGGTACTTGAGCCCCCCGTAAGTCTGGCTGGTGATCATCTCGTCGTCGGGATCGACGAGTTCCACGTGAGGTCCGTCTTCGCTCATATCAGTCGCCGAGCTTCTCGAATACACCGCCGTCGACGAAATGTGCACATAGCGTCCACCTCGACCGCCCAGCGCTTCGGCCAGTGTCCTCACCTGGCGTGGCACGTACGCCGAGACGTCGACCGTCGCGTCCCACTCGCGACCATGAAGTGCCGTGAGATCAACATTGCGATCACCTTTGAGGTGCTCGAGTGCACCGAACAGTCCCGGGTTGGTGATCCCGCGGTGAAAGAGTGAGACTTCATCGCCGCGCTCAAGCAAGGCGTCAACGACGTGTCGCCCAATGAATTGCGTACCACCCATCACCAAAGTTCGCACTACGGCATACTGTCACACAACCGCAACAGACTTTTGAGGCCCCGCTAACTAGCATTTGGTTGCGAAGGGTGCCAAGACCCTGCATGGGTCGAGGTTGCGCCCTGCGGTTAGGAAGTTCGAGTTGACACGTACCTTGCGGTTACTCCTCGTTGCGTGCGCAGGCGCCGTGGTACTTGGCGCCTGCGGTCGTTCGGGGAACGGACCCGTGGCTACCTCGAGCGTGCACCAGAGTTCGACCTCCACCGAGCGGGTCGCCACCGCGTGCGCAACGAGTCAACTCAAGGTGGTCCTTGGCATCGCCAACGGCGCAATGGGCCACATTGGCCAGGAGGTTCACCTCCAGAACACCTCAACGTCGGCGTGCACGTTAAGCGGCTACCCTTCGCTGCAACTCATCGACGGCGTCGGCAAGCCCTTGGCCACCCACATCACCGACGGTTCCGACTACATCGTGCCACGTATCCGCGTGCGCACCGTGACCTTGGCGCCCAATGGAGCGGCGGCCTTTCTCATCGGCTACGCTGACGCGACCGGCTACGGCTCCGCCCAATGCCCCAAGTCATCGTCGGTCAAGATCTACCCCCCGCACCTGACGTCGCCGCTCATCGTTGCGTGGCACCTGCAACCCTACGGTGGTGCGACGATCGCCACGCTGCGCTGCGGTGAGATCACCGTGTCGCCCGTAGCGCCAGTCGGCGCCATCAAGTGGTGAATCGCCAGAACCGGCATTGTCGTCCCCGAGAGGTGTGATTGACTGATCCGATGCTGACACGCGAGCACCTCGTTCGACGCGGTTTGCGCCTCGAATACACGACGCTCCTGTGGAATGTCGTCGGCGTGGTGATCCTGGCGATTGCGGCGTGGCACGCGCGGTCCGTCGCCCTGGCCGGTTTCGGATTTGACACGTTGGTGGAGATCGGTGCGTCAACCGTCGTGGTGTGGGAGTTGAAGAGCGTGCGCGAAGAGCGGCGCCAGCGCGCAATGCGCCTCATCGGCGGCGCCTTCATTGTACTAGTCGCCTACCTCGTCACCCTCACCGTGGTCGCCTTCGTGCGTGACATCCATCCGCTGCACTCACCAATGGGCATCGCGTGGACCGGGCTCACCGCGATCGCGATGTTCGCGCTGGCGCGAGCCAAGACACGAACCGGCGAGGAGTTGGGCAATCCGGTGCTGCGCACCGAAGGTCGCGTGACCTTCATCGACGGGCTCCTGTCGGTCGCAGTGCTCGTGGGACTGAGCGCCAACGCGCTACTGGGATGGTGGTGGGCCGATCCCGTCGCCGGACTGGTCATTGTCTACTACTCGGTGCGCGAAGCTCAAGAAGCGCTCGCGCACTCCTCAGGTCCCGATTGAGGTCCTCGCACGAGCTACCCGCTCAACGAGTCCACCGCGATACGCGTTGGCGTGAGAATGCACGCGGGGTCGTCACCCAACACCCGGCCCGTGCGCGCCAGCGCCCGGGCCCGAGAGCCGCCGCACAGTCGCGAGAATTCACAGCGCCCGCACTCCCCCTCTAGCTCACCGGCGCGTAGCGAAGTCAGCAAGGGGTTGGTCGTATAGATCTCGCCGAGCGTCTGATCGCGGACATTACCCAGTGCAACGGGCAAAAAGCCGGATCCGTGCACTTCGCCGTCGTAGCCAACGAAGATAATGCCTCGGCCGTCACCGGTCGCGAGTGTCGAACTTCGCATGACCCGGGTGTCCGCGCCCTCGTCGCCCAGTGTCGCACGCAACTGCTCGTAGAGTTCGCCCACGGCGAAATGCTCGCGCGCCTCGTCGTCCCCAAAGCGCGCCCGCTGCGCCTGCACCCGGCGAAAGAACGGTGCCTCTACCGTGCGAACGGTCAAACCGCGCGAGGCTACGTCGACGAGGAAATGGCACACGTCTTCGGCCTGCACAGCGCTGACCTCCTGGATCGCAGTACCCCGACCGACGCTGACCAGGAAGAACACTTCCCAAATCGCGACGCCGGTGCGGCGCAACAGCGATACCACGTCAGCCAACTCGTGCACGTTGCTCCGCATCACGGTGGTGTTGACCTGCAGTCGAAAACCCATGTCGCTCATCATGGAGAGCGCCGATATGGTCTTATCGAAATGACCGGGAATACCTCGCAGGGAGTCGTGTGAAGCGGGACCCGACCCGTCCAGACTGATCGAAATGCTGCGCACGCCGAGCCGGTAGAGCTGCTCGAGCCGGTCGCGAGTCAACGTGGGCGTCACTGATGGCGCGACGCCAAGTCGCAAGCCCAGGGTCGCCGCGTAGCCGACGAGTTCAAAGAGATCGGACCGTTCGAAGCAGTCGCCACCGGTGAACACCACGATTGCCTTGGGTCCCTCCATCGCAGCGATCTGATCCAGAAGACGCTTGCCCTCCACCGTAGAGAGCTCGCCCGGCAGCGGACCAAACTGTGCCGACGCTCGACAGTGACCGCACGCGAGCGAGCACGCCTTGGTCGTCTCCCAGAAGACGAGGTGCGGTGCGTGCTCGTACCTCGTCAGTGTGCGTGTCAGTGTCGACTCTTTCACCCTCTGCTCCGCTCCGCCGCACTGCCTGCCCACGGCCACACCGCGCTTGCGCAACCGCGCAACTCGCCGTGCATCCGTGAACCGCGCGACCTACCTCCATGTAACACGCTGTTCCACCCGGCCCGTTAGGGCCGAAGGTCAGCAGCGGTGCGTGGGCACCACGGCATCTACTTGCTTGCCGGCGGGTGCGCCTGAGTAGGCGAACTACGTGTCGACCGCGGGGTGGCGACGCCACCAACCGTAGATATTGCTACAGATACGAGCTACATTGAGCTCGGGCGCACGAAATGAGGATGCCATGACGCGAACGGCACCGCGAGACTGCAATCCAGCCGATGCGCCCCAGTCCCCCGGTCTCACGCTCGAAGCCGGCGTGGGGTTTCTCCTGAGTCGTAGCCAGC
Organism: Acidimicrobiales bacterium; assembly: GCA_035530815.1. Taxonomy (GTDB): domain Bacteria; phylum Actinomycetota; class Acidimicrobiia; order Acidimicrobiales; family RAAP-2; genus RAAP-2. The sequence continues at coordinate 9,600 of DATKTZ010000045.1, read as the reverse complement.
GTCTCGCGCGCGCGGACTGGGACCGCAATCTCACCGACCTCGCGCTCAGCGCCCCGCAGCTCTCGACGTTGCGCGCAATTGCCGAGTGGCCCGGCGTGGGCCTGCGAGAGCTCGCGCGCCGAGTCGGCGCCGACGTGATGAACGCCAAGCGAATTGCCGATCATCTCGAACGACTTCTCCTCGTCCGATCACTGAGCGATCCCACCCACCGCCAGCGTCGGGTGCTCGTGATCACCGACGAGGGGCGTAGCCTCGCGCAGGCGGTGGCGCGCCGTGCTGCAGCGTGGAATGAGCGCCTCCGCGAACAACTCGGCGATGAGGAGTACCGCGACTTGCAGCGCCTCCTCACCAGGGTGCGCGATGTTATGGGTACTGCGGCCTCAGTCGCACAGGACTCACCGTGATCGCGACTGCCGGGCGCGACGCTCGCGAACCGCACACCACACCCATCAGCGCGCCCGCGCCGGACGCGGCGCTGGTCGCCTGGGTTAGACAGGAGTCTCCAGGTCGGTGTGCGGTCCTGGGAGCCGGAGACGGGGGCAACAGCATCTGGCTCGCGCGACACGGCTGGCGGGTCACGACGGTGGACTCGTCGAGTCCCGCTTTCGCGCGAATCCGAGATGCGGTGGTCCGTGAGCGCTTGCCGATGGCCACGATCACCGACGAGTTGACGCACTTCCTCGAGCAGGGCCACACCTTCGACCTCGTCGTGATCACCAACCCGGAGGGTGATTTCGAGGCGCGTCGCGCTCTGGTGACGCTGGCGGCCTCGACGGTCGGACTCGGCGGGCATCTATTCGTCACCAGCCGAAACCACTCAACAAGGGGCGTGGGCGATCAACTCGATCCTCGCTCACTCGTTGACAACGTCGCTGGTCTTCTCGTGCACCAACAAGACCAGCGAACTCGTACGCACGATGACGAGATGACTGGTATTGAAGTCATGCTGTGGGCCACCAGAATCGAGCGCCCACACGATGACAACCAGTTCTAGGCGCGGGACCGACCTAGGAAATGGCTTCGGCGATAACGGCGGTCCCGTAAGCCAGAATCTCCTGAAAGGTGCCCGCCAACTCGTTCGAGTCGTAGCGCATCGCCACCACGGCGGTAGCACCCATTGCCTGGGCCGCCTCGCTCAGCCTGGCTAGCGCTTCGGCACGCGCCTCCTGGAGCTGTTTCGTGAGCCCACGCAACTCTCCTCCGCCGAGCGCCTTGAAAGAAGCACCGATTTGGGCACCCACGTTGCGCGTGCGCACAGTCAACCCGTTCACCTCCCCCAGCACCTTGGTGATCCTCATACCGGGCAGGTCGTTGGTCGTCGCAATCAACATCCAAGTCTCCTTAATCGAAGCAATGATCCACTCTAGGAGTTCGCATCGGCGATGCGAGTGGGTTACTCCTGGATGATCTCGAAAGCCCGAAGCCCGCGAATTCGTTCCTGACGTCGGTTCCTCAGACGTCGCTCGGACAACTGGGACAACTCGACGTAGGCCCGCAGAATCTGCTCATGGATCCGCTGGACGGTGACAAACGGATTCGCATCCTCAGGAATGACCTCATCGATGAGTCCCAGCTCGAGTTGGTCCTTCGCCGTTGAACGCATGGTCGCGAGCGTGGTCATTACCTCGTCACGAGTGGGGCTGGGCGTCTTGTACAGGATCGACGCGGCCGAGCGTGGCTCGGCCACGTAGGCCATGGCCTTCTCCAGCATCATGACGTGGTCGGCCATAGGCGTAGTAGCCAGACCACCGCCACTGCCGAGCGCCCCCGCCACCAACGAGATCACTGGCTCGGGGTAGTCAATCCCCTTCAAGATCGAACGGGCTATGGCACGCGACTGCCCGCGGCGCTCACTCTCGAGGGTGGGCTTGGCCCCCATGGTGTCGGTGACGAACAGCGCAGGCAGCTTCAGACGCTCGCCCATCTCAAGAACACGCTCCATGAACGCGAAGTCCTCGGGCGCCGGGTTCGATGGTCGCTTGATCACCGAGTCGCCGATGCGCTGGTAGGAGGGCTGGGTGCCGACGATCACGAAGGGCTGAGTGCCGATCTTGGCGAAGGCGCCCACCACGGCCGGATACCTTCGCTGTCCGCTGTCCTGTACGTAATTGTAGACCGCGACGGCATCGTTGAAGGCGTAGCGGACGATGAACTCCAAGTCAACCCGGTTTGCGTCGGTCATCAGATCCTGGTACTGCTCGATCAGCGCGTCGGGTCCGGAATGTTCGCGAGCCAGGCGCGAGGCGGCCGGGTGCGCGAGGATCCCCGTCGTACCGTCAAAGCGGGGACCGTAGATGCCGCGCGAATCGAAGAAATACGAGCGCTGCTGGGTGGGATCGGTGACATTTCGAATGTGCGGCTGGGTGTCACTCGTAAGTTCGTGGTGCTTGTCGGGCAGCGCCGTCGACTTGAAGAGTTCGCCGAGGTACCAGATCAACTCCCCCACGTCGGGCAGGACCACGTCGATGTTGCGATCGAGCAGGTTCGCCTCGGCGCTCTGGGAGTCAGTAGGCACCGACGCACCCTCGAAGGCCTCGATCACGTTGGGTCCGGCGAAGCCGAAGTTGGTACCCGAGGTCGCCAGGATCAGGTCTGCGTTGGGCACCGCACTCGCCGAAACACCACCCCAGACGTTGCCCAGCAATACGGCCACCTGGGGCAGGGCAACCTTGTCCTTGTAGTGGCGAATGGCCTCCACCATGCGCGTCATCTGCGTGAGACCCGCGAAGTTCTCGTGCTGGCGCACACCACTCGAGGCGTACACCGTGACGAAGGGTAGCTTCTTGCTCACCGCCAGGTCCGCGGCGGCCTGGAACTTCTCACCCGACACGACACCCAGCGAACCAGCGAAGAAGTCCCAGTTCATGGCGTACAGAACAATCGGGCGCCCCCCCACGGTGGCCAAGCCGTAGGTTGACGACTCGGTCTTGCCGCGGCGCGTCTCACGACGGAGTTTGTCGCCGTACGACTCGTCCTTCTCACTGCCCTGACCTCGACGTATCAGACCCACGAGATCCTTGGCAATGTGCCAACGACCGTGACTGGGTTTGAAGTGGACCAGCTCCTGCAGTTCGAGAAGTTGCGAAGGGGTGTTGACCTTGCGCCGGTTGTGGAGGTGGGCGCCCACCGCGGGCTCAAAGACCGGCAGACCGACGGGAAAGCCCTCGCCTAAGTGTCGCGTTTCGAGATCGTCGTCCGGGCGTTGTCCACCCATTTCCTTGGGATCAGACATGGATGACCATTATTGCACGCTTGCCTCGCTCGGCCAACGCGCGCAATCCGCCCACCCGCTCGGTTCGGCCACACGAGGCGCTACTCATCACCGATCGGCCCGCTTCATCAACCCCACGCGCCATTACCGCGCGGTAATGGAAGTGACCCCGATGTGACGTGAGTGAGGCAACCGTGGTCGTGGCGTGCGGTGCAGTCGGCCCGATGACGGAGACGCCTGCATCCACTGGCGATCGCCGTAGCCGCCGCCAGATCTGCGCGACAGGTCCGAGGGCGTGGATGTCTCACGCGCCCCAACCGCTCAGTTCGATTCGGCAGCCTTCTTCAACGCAGCAAGCGTTGCGGCGATACCGTCATGTGCGGTCCGTCGCCGTTGCTCAATCTGGGTCGCTGCATCGTCCCCGTAGCGTTCCCTGAAGCCCTCCAGCCCATCTTCGAGGAACTCCCACGACTCGGTGACCACTGTGCCCTCGCCCGAAGGACTGAACTGATAGCCCCAACGAATCCAGGTGCCGTTCACCACGAAGGCGAACTCACGACCACGCTCGGCCGCCACCACGACCGAGCGCGTGTCCCAACTGCGCTCGAGTGTCTCGTTGTGCCCGGTGAACCAGGCACCGACGTAGGCCGACGCCCCCTCGTCCCACCAGCACGATTTACAGACGGGACTCCACTCGCCCATTCGCGTCACGTCCGCGATCATGTCGTAAAGATCATCGGGCGACCGTGCAATTTCAATGGAGTTCGAATACGTGAGTGTAGCCATACCTGCAATTCTTGCCGATGAGGGGTTCGTCTCACGGCTGAGACCCCCACGATCCCGCCACAAACCCAGTGGTGCAATGATCCCCCCACGGCAAAGTTGGTTGGTGAAGGAGTAAGGCAAATAGCCATTCCGTCACCCAACTTCTGCGCCGTGGTTTCTCCTACACCCCGATAAGTACTGGGGTTTCGGTTGACGCTTCATCGGGGTGAGCCGATTCGTCGGTGTTCTGACGAACCGGTCTTACCTCCCCTCGACGTCCAGCCACGGAGTGTGTCCCCGCGGAGGCGACTTGACTGGTCCACCCGGCCAGGTTGATCGCGCCATTGTGGTCGCGATCCAACGTGAGACCACAGGCCTCACAGTGATACGTCCTGATCTTGAGAGGCAGTTTGGCCTTCACTGCCCCACACGAGCTGCAGGTCTTGCTCGATGCGAAGAAGCGGTCGGCCTTGACGACGGTCGAGCCGTACCACGTGGCCTTGTACTCGAGCTGGCGCACGAACTCACCCCAGCTGGCGTCACTGATGTGTCTAGCCAGGGAGCCGTTCTTGAGCATCCACCTGACGTTGAGGTCTTCGACGACGATGCGGTCGTAGTTCTTCGTGAGCATCGTGGTGGTCTCGTGGATGAGGTTCTTGCGGGCGCTGGTGATGTCGGCGTGGATGTTTTGGACCCGAGCATTGGCGCGCTTCCATCGGTTCGAGGGAGCTACCCCTTTGCGAGGCCCTGGCGGCGTGACGCCACGCGCTGCGCTCTGGCCAGCCGTGCTTGGCGTCTCTGGTAGTGCCTCGGGTTCGCCACACTCAGGACCTGCGTGCCGTCAGACGTAGCGCCGGTGTAGAGGGTCGTGAGCCCCGCGTCGATCCCGACCACCCGTTCGGGTGGCCGAGGAGCGGGGATGACCCGGCTCATCTCTGCGGTGAAGGAGAGGTAGTACTCGCCCCGACGCTCGGCAATGGTGACCGACAGGATCCGAGCACTGTCGCGCTCGAGGTGGCGATGGAGTTTGCGCATCGACTCGTACGTCTTCACTTCTCCGATGCGGCTGAGGCGTACGTGGTGCGAATCGACCAGGCGGGTGGATCCACCGGCCTGGGTGAAGGACTCAGATCTACCCTTGGACTTGAAGTTCGGCACACGAGCACGGCCGGCGTGAAAGTTGGCGAAGGCCTGGGCCAGGTGCACGTGGGCGTAGTTGTAGGTCGACGACGCGTTCTCAGTGAACCACGAGGCGGACTCTGCTCGCCGCTCGTACCAGAGCTTCCGGAGGTCCAACTGGCGAGTGCCGAGGTAACTCTCTCTGGTGACCTCCTCGCCGGCCTCCTTCCCCTCCCGGTTCTCCTTCCAGTTCTCCAGGACGATGCCCAGCAGGAAGTTGTGGCAGAACCGTGCGGCTCCAGTGTGGCTGAAGAGCAACTGGCGTTGCATCGGTGTCGGGTCAAGCAGATACGAGAAGCCCTGGTGCACCTTGGTGAGCGTGGACTCGAGCATGTGATCAGTATCGCCTCGGGGTGTGACGCAATTGCCTTACTCCATCGCCAACCAACTTTGCCGTGGGTGCAATGATCTATAGGGCAAGAAGTGGGTGAACTCGCCCGTGTTACCGCACGGCTGCGTCAATGCGGTCCGTGATGGTGCCGATCGTCCCAAGCCCGGGACCGGTCGACGTGAAGCTCGCCGTTCTTTCGTGCTATGTAGGTGCAATGAAGAAATCCGAATCGTCGAGCGGTGACCTCCCATCACAGTTGATCGAGGCGAGAATCAGAGAGTTGGGTGACTGGCGTGGTGAAACGCTGGCTCGGATTCGCGCTCTCATCAAGAAGGCCGACCCTTCAGTGGTTGAGGAGTGGAAGTGGCGTGGCGTTCCAGTGTGGAACCACGAAGGGATGATCTGCACCGGCGAGACCTACAAGAGCGTCGTCAAGATGACCTTTGCCAAGGGAGCCTCCTTGGAGGACCCCACGGGCCTGTTCAATTCCAGCCTCGAAGGCAACGTCCGGCGCGCCATCGACTTTCGCCAAGGCGACTCGATCAACGAGCGCGCACTGACCGCTCTAATCCGAGCCGCCGTGACCTTGAACACCTCACGACCCACGTAGTCAACAAGACCGCGCCCCAGGCGGTGATGCACCATGGAGTGTCGAGCCCGGGCGCACACGGCGAGCCAGATCGACTCCTCGCCGTTGGAATCCAAGGCGGTCCGAACATAGCGAGACCACAGGGCACCAGCCCGATGGGCGAGATGGGTGGTGCTGGCTGGGGCGGCGCCACTAAAGGTCGGACTTGGCCCGAGGTGTGACAAACATGAACGCCTGGTCGAACCCGAGCAGTTAACTACGCGTGAGGCCGCTCGAGTTCCGCACCTGGGTGGAACCGAGGGGGATTTCGAACACTGGCTCGAAGTGGAACGAGGCGTCGGGCACCGCGTAGACGACGTGGTCGCAGACAAAGGATCCGCCAGCAACCGTGTCGCGCAATCGGGCAAGCAGGTCGTGGGTCTCCTCGATTGAGATGAACTCCGCCACTGTCATGTGCGGCACGCGCTCCGCTCGGGGCAAGGCGCGATCCGCGAAGATCGTGGTTGACTGAACCACAGTGCGAAGGGCGAAGAAGTCGTCCACGGGAGCCACGGCGAAGACCACACCGGGGTAGGAACCGATGCTCGTGAGTGGGCCGTACGCGAGTTCGAAGGGGGAGACACCGGCCAACGCAGAACGCAGTTCGTCCAATTGCTCTTCAGAGAGCGGGTTGTCCAACGGCTCACTCAAACTGATGTGGGCGTCGCAGATGGCAGCAGCCTTGGGGTCGTAGTGGGACCTGAGATCATTGACGACAGTGGCGACGTCGCTGGGGGGAAAGAGGTAGAACGCCCCATTCCGGTACTCGTCCTGCCAGGCCTCCCAGTCTGACCGATCGAAATTTGTCATTGTCGCCTCCGTGGTCGCCACCGAGTCTTGCGCAGTGTCGCGATGAAGCCATAATCGAGGACCGTGGCCGATCGGGTATGCCAGCGCGCGAGGTGCTTCGCGTCTTCATTGGTTCCGGACCTTGAGTCACACGATAGGAACCAGAAGTTCGGCGGCGATCACGTAGTTGCGCTCTGAATCTGCACTTGAACACACTGCCCATCACTGAAGCTCGATCTCTGTTGTCCAAGTTGGTCGACGAAGCCAGTTCAGCGCACGAATACATCGAAATCGCAGAGCACGGCCGCCGAGCCGCCGTGCTCATGGGGGTCGACTACGACGCCATGCGAGAAGCGGTTGCCGTGCGGTCCGACCCGGCGCTACCGTTCGCTCACCAGGAGGGCGTACAGGCGCACTCGGAAGGCGTGCTCAACGGCGATCAACTCGCCGAGGCAGTGGATGATGCCGGTCGCAGTGTCGACTCCACGTAGCAACCGATACAGCCTCCTAATTGCCCGATCGGCAACGAACACCCTCTCGGACGCGCTCCCGGGAAAGATTGCGCACGCGATATATCGATATATAAGGTCGTTGCCGGGCCGCCGCTCGACAACCTTCAGCGAGTTGGAAAGCCGCTCGGGCCACCTCTAGCACCGGCATACTCAGTTCGCTGCGGCGACTGCGGAGTGCTCCACATCATTGATGACGTCATACACACGGTGAAGGCGACCGCGACCAGACATTTTGCAGACGCGTATCGGTCGTGAATCACTGAGGCCAATCCCCGCCGCCACTGAACGGTTCGCGCAATCTGAACTGATGGAACCTTGAGTCACACAATAAGAACCAGGGGCGCACCGCCGAACAAATCGCGCTATAATTCTGTACATGACGACGCTACCCATTGCCGACGCTCGCGCCCAGTTGTCCAAATTGGTCGACGAAGCCAGTTCGACCCACGAACGAATCGAAATCACAAAGAATGGGCGTCGAGCCGCCGTGCTCATGGGCGCCGACGACTACGACGCCATGCGCGAGACAATTGCCGTGTTGTCCGACTCGGCCCTTCTGCTTGCTCACGAAGTGGGCGTCCAGGAGTTTACGAAAGCCGACACCCTCAACGCCGATCAACTGGCGGAAGCAATGAAGAACGTCGGACGCAGTGTCGACACCAAATAAGGACAGCTACAACCTACAAGTCGCCCGCTCAGCAGCATCAGCAATTGCCGACGTGCTCCCCGAGAAGATTGCGCATGCGGTGTACGAATTCATCACGGGTCCCTTACTTGAGAATCCACAACGTGTTGGCAAACCTCTCGGTCCACCCTTGGCGCCCGCGTACTCAGCTCGCCGCGGCGACTATCGGGTCCTGTATTTCATTGATGACGCCACGCACACGGTGAAGGTCACCGCGATCAGCCATCGCGCAGACTCGTATCGGTCGTGAACCACTGAGATCGATCGCCGCCATGCCCGAACGGTTCGTGCAATCTCATTTTGTGGGCGCTGAGGGACTCGAACCCCCGACCTGCTGAGTGTAAATGGGAAACGGTCCGTCGCCGTCAGTCGTCGATGGTCGCTTTTGTCGATATTTACTGGGCTTTCCGTCGCCCCTTGTCGGTCCTGTCGTGCACCGTTGGGTCAGTGTGAGGGATGTTTTGAGGGATGAATCTCTCCTCTCGAGCTGCTGATTTATATCTGGTCACACCGCTCTAGTTACCCCGCACGCTATCTACGGTCCAGGTTACGACTTGAGTCGCCGATCACTTCGCCAGCGAGGAGTCGGCGCACGTTCCACTGCAGATGCTCAATCATATTGTCCGAAACTCCTTCGGGTGGCGTGATCTCCGTGATCGCACCGTCGAGAGCGACGAGTGTCTCTAAGACCAGTGCCGACGCTCGAGTCGCGGCAATGACCCCCCAAGAATTCGCCTCCGCGACAATGCTCTCCACAGAAAGTTTCCGATGATCAAAAATCCCATTGACCGCCAAGGCGAGATCCCACTTCACGAGACCTGCCTGGAACAAGTTGGGCAGCGCGTCATAGACCTGCGCGAGCTCGGTGCCCGTCGAAAGGTGCATGAGGGCAACGTTCTTCGCGTGCGCGTCGTTGTTGCCAATTGCGACATGGAAGGTGAGGTGGCGTAGCCAGTTCTCCACCGCGCCGTCGCCACCAGGAATCGAGCCCAGCATCGCGGCGATGCGCCGCACCGTGGCCCGCTTCGGGTCGCCCGGCCAGTCGGGTTCCTGGAACTTCGTGTCCGTGTCTCGCCAGTCGAGACTCAGCGCCTGGGCGAGGTCTTCCTGGTGGTGCAGAAGCACGTGACCGTTGACCACCGTCCGGTCGAACCGCTCGATGGCGAGGTACGTCATGGACTGCGCCCTGCGGATTTCACTCGCGTAGCTCGACAGGCCGATGCGCTGGGTCAGCAGGTGGCTGTAGTGCTCGTCGAAGATGCGGCTCGCCCGCGCGGGGACCTGGGGCTTGAGGATGTGCGTCGAGTGGGCCCGGCCGTGGGGATACGCCCACTGTCCATCGACCTGCGCTACGAGCAGCTTCGGTTGATAGCCAGGCAGTGTGGAGCGACTGTCGTCCGCGATGGCCTGATCGCTGTCATCGAGTGCCTGCCTGAGCCTGGTACTCAACGCGAGATCATCGAGTGGCTCGTAGTCGGGCCGGTACGTCGTCGGCTCATC
>DATKTZ010000044.1:0-36137 GCA_035530815.1 Acidimicrobiales bacterium | reverse complement strand
GGGATATCTGTTTTCGCCCGCCGTACCGGTGAACGATACATTCGCACTTCTCAACCATTCTTATACTGAGGCTAACTAGGCTACCGTCACTTACTTAGAGCGGTAGGACTAGATTGCGATTGTGACTCTTCTTTTCATTAGAGGGTATCCGTCTCAGTGCAGTAAATTTGCCAACCCAACCCGTGGTTGATGAATGGAAACACTCTCGAGCGGCGTTCACAGTCGCGTACGCCACTTCTCACAGCCGCAACCCTGGCCTCTCGTGGGGCCATCACTCGTAGTTCGGCTTCAACGACGGGGTGGTACACACCAAGGTGTGCTCCGAATGACTACTGGCAGAACTTCTTCCTGGACCAATACAGTGGGCACATCGAGTACCATCACGAGCCTATTAGTCCGCTCCTCGTCACCTGCTTGGGCTCGGGGTGGTGGACTGGTCGTTGAGTAGGCGTGTCGAACATCTTGTACTACATGTACGGTGACGGAGCCCGGTCCGAGAGCTCACTACGTTGACAACGACACGGGACAGATGGGTTCCTTGGCTTGTCGCGGCCGGTGGCTTCCTAGTAGGTGTCGGATGGTTCGTCGGCGTGACATGGCTCTGGTCAAGTCACACGTGGACTCGCAGGGAGAAGATCATCGCCACCCTTCTAGTCCCGGGTGGGATCGTTCTGCCCTTGCTGTCGCTGCTATTTTCGCTCGCGACAAGGGCGAGCGACTGCACGAACTTCGGCGGACCTGGTCAACCTACCATCACGCACTGCGCGGGTAGGTGGCTGGCCGTCGGATCCTCCAGCACCGTGATTCAGGTGGTGTTGGTGGTCGTTCCCGTGATCGTCGCTGTGAATCTGGAGAAAGTCCGGCGATCCCGACAAACCTTGAACGGGTAAGGAGGTCGTTCCCATCGGTTGGACTGAACCAACCCGGGTTCGGTGACTGCTCCGCCTCTCGAGAGGGTGGGTAGTGTCAAGGCCGAGAAGGTCCGAGACCTTTCCCAATCAGGCCCACCCGTCCCCGCTCATCAACAGTGAGAAGAAGGGTTCCTTCCAGTATCGACCGAGCACCAAGGGGAGCCGTATCATGCTGGCTCATCGAAAACTGCCATTTGAGTCAAGAACTCCTGGATAACAGTCAGGATCTGATCACCGTAGCGATCAACCTTGGCCGGGCCGATGCCGCTGATGGCTAGCAGCTCGACGTCCGTGCGCGGACATACTCGAGCGAGTTCGTCGAGTGTGCGATCGTTGAAGACCACATAGGCCGGAACGTTGTCGGCCTTCGCTTGCTCGAGGCGCCAAGTCTTGAGGGCACTGTAGATGGCGGGATTGGCATCCGGTACCGCCTTGGCCGTCTGACGAGCGGATCTGCTTGCCGGCGCCACGAGCATTCGCGCCTCGCCGTCGATGACCACCGTCCATCCGAATGGCAATGATGTGTAGCGAGACTCACCAGTCGAGACCACTACGGCGTCAGACGCCACGGATTGAACCGCGAAATCGTAGCCACCCCACCTAAAGGTCAATCCCACCGACGCGCCAACGGGACGCGATCCGCCAAGGCTTCGATTCGAGACTGGCATCGCGCCCTCGCGACTCTCTTGTCGCGGTATCGCCGCTGGAGCGCGCAACTCCCGCAAGAAGGGCGATGGCGAAGCGACGTCGGCCGTGATCAACAGCGACGTGATACATCTGGTGATCGCCACGTGAAAGACACGCCGCTCTTCTTCGGCGTCGATGCTCAGACGGTGGGGAAAAATCGTAGAGCTGGCGTCGTAGACGACGACGTGGGGCCACTGGAGGCCCTTCACCTTGTGAACGGTCGCGAGCGTCACTCCGTTCTCGACCGACGGCGCGTTCAGCAGCGTCCTGAGCCAACTGTCGAAGGAGCGAGGATCAGGATGTTGACGACCAAGGGCGATGAGGCTTCGTAGACCGTCGGAGTTCGACGTGCCGTTGCGTCCCTGGTGTGAGGCGTCAAGGGTCGCCAGAGCCCGATCGAGGCCGATCTCACTGTGGATGAATTCGATCAACGTTGACGTCGTCGCACGCCGGGCGAAGGTGGCCGCGCGCTCCAGGTCTCGGACGAAGTCGGTGATCTTCGTCGACGTGGGCCCGTCCATTCGCCCGGCCAGTCGTACGAGACCCTCGACCGAAGTCTGCTCGCCCAGCCACCCTCGCACCTTCGGCCCAAGGCCGCGACCCGGACGCCGGGCGGCGAGTTCGATGTCGGCCCCGGCCAGCTCACTCGAGCGCGCGGCGAGCCGCAACCACGCGAGTGCCGATTCCACTCCCGAGTTTCTCAGAAAGTCACCGCGATCGCGGACACTGACGGGAAGGCCGACGTCAACCAGGGCGGCCCGAACGGGCACCAGGTTCGCATTCACCCTGGAGAGCACCGCGATGTCCGATGGCGCCACGCCGCCCTCGAGAATCGCTCGAACGTGGCTCACGACGCGCTGGACCTGATCGTCCACCCGTGCCACCGTGAATGAAGTGGAATCTCCCACGCTGTTCGGACCCGGTCGGATCTGCTTGGGCACCCTCACGACGTTGTGCGACACCAAGTTGGCGACCGCAGTGATCACCGGTGCCGGACAGCGGTAGTTCACCTCCAGCGCGTGGTGCGCCGCCTCGGGCACGTGGTGCTCGAAATGAACGAGCCACTCAGGGGTTGCACCCGAGAAGCCGTAGATCGTCTGATCGTCATCACCCACGGCGAAGATCGACAGGGACGGACCCGCGATGAGCCGCAGCAGCAGCATGTGGGCTGGCGTGAGGTCCTGGAACTCGTCGACGAGCAGAACGTCAGCTCGGCGCTCGGCAGCGAGACGCACCTCGGGATTACGCAGCAGGACCTCGATGGCGAGGTAGATCTGCTCGTCAAAGTCAACCTGGTGGTGGTCGGCGAGATGCTGGCGGAACCGGGGAAAGAACTCTGCGAAGCCGTCCAGGTCGCCCCCGTAGGCCCGCTCGACGTGCTGGGGCGACCACAGACCGAGGCGCACTTCAGTGAGCGCATCGATCCAAGCCGCCACGGGATCGGTGTTGGCCTTGCGCGCGAACTTGACGTACTGGGCAATAATGTCGCGAACCTTCCACTCGTCGATTGTCTCGACGCGCGCGCCGCGGTGCTCGAACCCGTTTGTCCCGTTGAGGATCGAGAGGGCCAACGCGTTCAGGGTCTGTATTCGCAGGCCGGGATGATCGGTGGTTCGCTCGCGCATCTCCTCCTGGGCCCGCTTGTTAAAAGCCACGAGCAGTAGGGAATCAACGGGTACCCCCGAATCAAGAACGTGTCGGGCACGCTCGGTCAGAACTCGAGTCTTCCCCGAGCCGGCTGGGGCGATGATTCGGGCCCTGGCTGAAGGATCCGCAACCGCTCGCAGTTGGTCGGGCGCCAAAGACGCCGTCGGAGGATGTGCGATCACTGGTGTCAGGCGGCCGTTGGTGATCGCAACGCGCGGCACCACAGCCGCACCTGCGAAGTCCGGGACGTCGCTCCCCCACAGGTGCAACGGTCCGCCATCGCACCATGCGGACGTATCGTCGGGAAGGATGACGTCGGCGTCGAGGAAATCAGCAAATCTCGCACCCCCAGCTATCGCCTTGGCACGAAGGGGCCACGTCGGATGATCACAATCACGCCCATCAACGGCGTTGGCCCACGCGAGGCGCCACGTCGCCTCGGCCACGAAATCGAAGTTCGGCGCAACGTCCCAGACCTCGCGCCCCTCGACTCCTCTCGCCGGGGCTCTCAGTGTGGAATCGACCTCGAAGACAACCCGCGTGCGCGTGAGATACGCGCGCCGGACTATGTCCAGGGTTGCGGGACTGGCGAGGGAGGCCTCGTCCAACGTAATTCGCGGTGCGTCGGCCCACGGCGCCGGCGCAACGGCGCCTGGCGAGGAGAGCAAGGAACGGCCCAGTGCTGCTGGTCCGGCGAGACTAGCCCAGGGATCGGATTCGCTGGCAGTCTGGATCACCAGGTCAGCGTCGTCGCAACTGGACTGCGATGGATCGATCACGACCAACCGGGCAGTGAGATGTACAGCGACCGACGACCACCAACGTAGAGCGACCGAGGATCTGACATCCTCATATCTTGCCTCTTACCCGTGACACGCCGCCCACGTTCGTTACGTGCAGCGCCCCCCGCTCCCCGCGACGACCGCCCAAGTCACTCGAGATGAGAGCGAACCCGATCACTTTGACGGGCCCGTGGGCTGGATGACGAAATCTTCAACCGCGGGTCAAGACGCTCCGCAGTGGCGAGTGTTCTCGGTGACGTTCCACTCAGTATCAGATCGCTCGTGACGGACCCGAGGGAACCGTTTCGAGTGGATCGAGCAACGGCCCTTGCATTCTCCCTCGGTACGCAGAGCGCTCCATGCAGCCGCCGCGACATTGAACTGCGTCTCCGGGGCGACCTGATTCAACAGGCCACGAGTTGCTAGACGGTATCTCGGACCGTCCACGAAATCGATGAGTGAAAACGATGCCCCGTCGATATCCTCGAGTTCGATAGTGATCCGTTGTTTTCAGCCAACGATTTCGTGCGACGGATCTCGTGAGACGGCCGAACCCCGTTCGGATTCAGGCACCCTTACACCCTTGACCAGGAGCCACAACGCCAGTCCGAGCTCAGCGATGAAACTCACGACGATCCCCGGGTAGCGGATCGCGGGGTGGGTCGGATAGAGCAGGACCTGTGTGAACCAGATCAGCACCCCGACCCCGTCAAGAACTAGGAGAATACCCAGGAACGAGGGCAGCGACCTCGACTTGTACACGAGATAGCCGAGGGGGAGCAGCCACGTGGCAAAGAAGAGCTGGGCCGTGACGAAGCCAGTCTTATAGACGTTGATCGACAAGTACGCGAGTCCCTGCAACTGCGATCCGGAGAACTCGTGCAAACGACTGGCCCGGTCTCCCTGCAGCATTGCCGAAACCAGCGGGAACATGCTCGCGCATTGGATGGCGACACCGGTGGCGTTGAGCACGACAAAGAGCAGAGCGACGACCTGGTTGACCCGTCTCAGCAAGGCGTAGAGGCCCCACGCAGTCACAAGGAACAACAGCGCGGAAGGGAGGGTGATGACCAAGCCCAGGCGGAACCTCCAGACGTCGGTGACGATCACCCGATAGATCTGCTGGTCCGTTCCGCGCCCGACGTGCGCCAGCGCATCACCAAGAACGGAAGCAACGATGAAACCCAGATAGAGGCCACCCGTGACTCTGGCCAACCTCTGCTGCGTCCGGTCGTCGGTGAGAGTGAAAGACTCCACGGCCCCTCCTTCCATCAGAGAGCCATGCGGGGCGAGCGCGTCACACAATCAGCCCGCCTAGGGCTACCACGCTCTCGGTCAACGCCGACAACCGCGACCTGGCTAGAGCCAAAGGTCCCGCGGCAAGAGCCGCCGACGGTTCCACCTTCGCTAGACAAGGCTCCACGAGCCAGCCTTCAGTTCGCCGACCCTCGCAGCGACAATCGAGGAATTCGAGAACGCGCCGAAGGGCTTTGACGGCACGCTCGTGCTCGCGACCCACGATCGACGGCTTCTGGGCACCGTCAACGTGACGCGAAGGACGGCGTTGGTCGACGGCCTGGTCGCGGGCGAGCCCTCGCAATGGGCTGGACTCGCTCGGACCGTCACTAACCTGTATGACGCGTGACAATTCTCATCGACCTCCAACGGGTCGTTCTCCAAGGTGCCGATCGAACTGTGCTGGCGGACCTTTCGCTGACGATCTCTTCGGGCGACCGGGTCGGGATCGTCGGCATCAACGGAACGGGAAAGTCAGCCCTCCTGAAGATCCTCGCTGGCGTGTTAGAACCCGACGCGGGCCACGTCCGGCGCGGGCGTGACATCCGAGTGGGCTACCTCGAACAGACACCGCAACTGCCCGCGGGTACGGTGCGCGACGCCCTGGGCAGTGGTTGGCAGATTGACGCCGCGCTTGATCGACTCGGAATGCTCAACGCCGCCGACACGGCTACGACCGAGCTCTCCGGGGGCCAGCGCAAGCGAGTCGCACTCGCTCGCATCTTCGCCGAGCCCAACGACGTGCTGATACTGGATGAGCCGACCAACCACCTCGACCTCGGGGCGATCCAGTGGCTCGAGCAGCAGATGCTCTCCTTCGCCGGGGCCGTCGTCCTGGTGAGCCACGACCGTTTCCTGCTCGATCAGGTCACCACTCGGATGGTCGAGATCGACCGGGGTGCATCCTTCCTGCACGCCGGCGGTTACGCGCGCCTGCTCGAAGCCCAGGCCGAACGAGAGGAGCGCGCCGCCTCCGCCGAACAGACGCGGCGTAACCTCGCCCGCCACGAATTGGCGTGGCTGCGTCGCGGGGTGAAGGCTCGGTCCACCAAACCCCAAGCCCGAATCGACGCGGCCGAGCGCTTGCTCGCCTCGCAACCGCAGAACGCCGCAAGGCCCGCCGGCCTGGACCTTGACCTGACGATGCCTCGCCTAGGAACAACGGTGCTCAAGGTTCACCATGTCGGCTTCTCGTACGAGGGCACCGGAGCGTTACTTCAGGACGTGAATCTCGAGTTGGGACCTGGTGACCGGGTGGGTATTGTCGGCCCCAACGGCGCGGGCAAGACGACCCTGCTCGATCTCCTCGCTCAGCGACTGCAGCCCACGACCGGAACGATCAAGCACGGACCCACCGTGGTCACCTCGTACTTCGAACAGCACGACGGCGACTACGACATGGAAGCCACGGTGCAAGAGCTCGTTGCCGGACCACGCGGCAACCCGGGCTCACCGGCCGACGTGGCACTGATGAAGCGCTTCTGGTTCACCGGGGTATTGCCGTTCACAAAGGCGAAGGACCTCTCGGGCGGCGAGCGGCGTCGCCTTCAGTTGCTCCTCGCGCTGTCGCTACGGCCCAACGTCTTGTTGCTCGACGAACCGACCAATGATCTGGACCTCGAGACGATCCGCCTGATCGAAGAGTTCCTCAGCCAGTGGGCCGGGACGTTGATCGTCGTCTCGCACGACCGCACGTTTCTCAGTCGCACCACGGATCGACTGCTCGAGGTGCGCGCGGACGGATCGGTCGCCGACATTCCCGGCGGCATCGACGCCTGGATTGCGCGAGCGCTCACCACGTCCGCAGGCGTACACGGAAACGACGAGACCCCGACCGGTGCGTCGCCCCGAACGTCACAAGGTCGCCAACTGCGCGACGCCGAGAAGGCGATGATGCGCCTCGAGCGGCGCCGGGCCACGTTGACCGAGAGACTTCTGGCGACGGCCGATCACCTTGAGCAGGCGCGTCTAGGCGCCGAACTCGATCTCGTGCGCGGTGAACTCGATAGGGCCGAGGAGCGCTGGCTAACCCTTCTCGACTAGCGCGCCACCGACCAGTGCGTTCTCGCAACGTGAGGATTTGGCCCCGTGAATCCCCGAACGCCGAGGGTCTTGGCACGCACTACTCGACCCAGAGGCATACCGACGGACGCCGTTCTCGCGCCGGTCGCAGTGCTTCGCGCCGCCCCACATTCGATCCGGCGAGACGAACTAGCGCTGCGACGCGACGAAGGCTTCCATCGACGTGGTCAGCGTGTCCGACGTGCGCTGAGCCAGCGCGATCTGCACGTCCATGAGATCGAGGTACTGGGTCACCTGGCGTTGCCCGACCGGCAGCGGATGCGCCTCGTGGAATCCGCGTACCTCACGGGCTAGTTCCAGGTCGCCCACGAACGTCGACACACCGGGCACCATCGCGGCCGGGGAGCCAATCGGGAACTTCTCGAGCGCCTCGTCCCAGCGTTCGGTCATCGCCCGCCAGATCTGGGGGCCGGTCGCCCGGTCACGGATCAGCGCGCCAATCAAGTACGGCGCGTCCTGGGTGCGCACCTCGCCAAACGCCCGCGCGAGCGCGTCGAGCGCCACACCGAGGTCGCCCGAACTGGCCGGGGCGAAGAGGTAGCGCTGCTCCTCTTGGGGGTTCGACGCCGTGGCCCGACGCTGCTCGCACACCGTCACGTCACCCGGTCGCTGCTGGCGCATGGTGATCGAGACAATGGCGTCAGCCAGGTCGCCGCTGACTCTGCCCGCGTCGAAGCGCGCCAACGCCTCGTCGATCACGGCGCCGTCGCGTCCGTAGGTGCCGAGCGCACCGATGATCATCGCGCGCAACTCGCCGGCCTGAGATGACTCTCCATCGACCGGCTCCCAGCCCAGGCGAGTGAAGACCGGCGCGCAGAGTCGCTGGACGACCCGCGCCAGGACGTCGCGTCCGGCATCATCGGCGATCCGGTTGGCCATGTCGAAGGCGCGCAGCACCACCCCCCACGTCGTGGGCTCATCCATTCCCACGAGACCCTCGGCTAGGTTGAACATGTCCACGAACGACAAGCGACCCAGTTGGATGGACGCCCACGTGTCCGAGAAGAGCACCGCGCGCTCGAGATCGTCGAGAGCACCCAGTCGAGCCGCGATCGCCGACAGTTGGGTCGAGCAATACGCCGTTCGGTAGAAGCCCCACCCGCCGGCGTTCACGATCCCCTCGCCGCTGCCCTCGATCGTAATCGAGGGCCCTTCTAGCAGGTGGGCCTCAGTGGTTCCACCGTCGAGGGAACGCACCAATACCGGCACCTTCCAGTTCGATCCGATACTCGATTCGCCCTTCGCCTCGGTGTACATGAACGGCTCCTGGGAAATCGTGTCACCGTTCACCGAGAGCAGAGGAAAGCCGCCTTGGAGGATCCAGGTGTTCATGATGGCGCCCACCGGCTGGCCGGAGGCCGATTCAAGCGCCGTCCACAGGTCGGCGGTCATCGTGTTCGCGTAGGCGTGGCGCGCGAGGTACTCGCGGATGCCATCACGGAAGATCGACTCACCCAAGTACTGCTCGAGCATGCGCAACACGGCACAGCCCTTCATGTAGGTCAGCACGTCGAACATTCCACGGCACTCGTCGGGTGAGACGACCTCGAACTCGATGGGTCGGGTCGAGTGTTGGCCATCGACGGTGAAGGCCATATCACGATAAGGATTGAAGCTCGACCACTTCTTCCACTCCGGTCGGAAGTGATCGGTGCAGATGGACTCCATGAAGGTGGCGAAAGCCTCGTTGAGCCAGATTCCCTCCCACCAGTCCATCGTCACGAGGTCGCCGAACCACATGTGGGCAAGCTCGTGATTGACCACCAGGGCCACGCGCTCCATCTCCGCGTGCGACGCGGTGGCCTGGTCGATCAGCAACTCAGTTTCGCGAAAGGTGACACACCCCAGGTTCTCCATCGCCCCGGCAGCGAAGTCGGGGACGGCAATCAGGTCGATCTTGTCGCCCGGGTAGGGGATCGCGAAGTACTCACTGAAGAACTCGATGGCGTGCACCGCGATCTCGCTCGCCCACGCGCCGAGGTTCCCCTTGCCCACTGGGTAGACGACGCGCAGTTGCGTACCGGCCACCGTCGTGGGGGCCGAGGCCTCGAAAGGACCAACGACGAAGGCCACCAGGTACGTCGACATGATCATCGTGGGGGCGAAGACGACCTCACGACGACCCTCGCCTGTCGGAGTGGAACTCACTTCACGGGTGTTGGAGAAGGCGGCCAGGTCTTCGGGAATCACCAGGGTCACCTGAAAGGTCGCCTTGTACGCGGGGTCGTCCCAACAGGGAAAGGCTCGACGCGCGTCGGTCGCTTCGAACTGCGTGGTCGCAATGACGTGGGACACGCCCGTGTCGTCCACGAACGTCGAGCGGTAGAAGCCGTGCAACTGATCGTTCAAGACGCCCGTGAAGTCCAACGAGATCGTCGCCGGTCCCACGGGAAGCGCACCGTCGAACGTGAATGTCGCGGTTTCGTAATCCGCATTGAACGTTGGCGCGTGCGACACGACGACATCATCGCCAACGCGAACCGTCGCGGGCGAGAGGTTCAGTTCGGTCGCGTTGAGCGAGAACGAGACAACCGGCTCGTTGACCGATACCTCGATCGCGATGGTCCCCGTAAAGCTCGCCGCATCCAAATCCGGCGTCAAATGGATGCGGTAGGCCGACGGCACGACCGTGCGGGCCAGACGGTATGGATTATCCCTGGTGTCGCGTAGTGTGGTCACCCGGCCAAATCTACAGGAACCTACGGCCGCGTCCGCCCTCGAACTACCTCGAAGGTTGCACCGCGACACGGGTGTCGGCGGAGCTAGGCCGTCACCTTGTCAAGGTAGTAGCGCATCTGGATTGCGGCCGCAGCCCCCTCGCCCACCGCGGTCGCGAGCTGTTTGGTCGAGCCACGTCGCACGTCGCCGGCCACGAAGACGCCGGGCTGGCTCGTTGCGAACTGCTCGTCGCTCACGATGAAGCCGCGATCGTCGAGTGCAACTGAGTCGCCGAGGAACCTGCTGTTGGGATCTAGACCGATGAAGACGAAAGCGCCCGATGCCTCGTGCGTCTCGCGTACGCCACTCGTACGGTCCTCGATCAGCACCGAGCGGAGTTTGGCGTTCGCCCCCGACTCAAAGGCCACCACCTTGACGCCCGTGCGCACGCTCATGCGTGGGTGGGCCAAGACCTTATCCTGCAGGAGCCGACTCGCCGCCAGCGTGTCGGCGTACTCGAGCACCGTGACGTGCTCGGCGAACTGCGTGAGAAAGAGCCCCTCCTCCAAGCCGCTGTTGCCGCCACCCACGACGACGACCTCGGGCGCGCCCTTGTAAAAGGGACCGTCGCAGGTGGCGCAGAAGTGAATGCCCGCGCCGATCAGGTCGGCCTCGCCCTGCGCGCCGGTTCGGCGGTACACCGATCCCGTGGCGAGCAGGACCACCCGCGCCCGGTACGTGTCCCCGGTGGCGGTAGTCACATTGGCCCATCCCCCTTCAGTGTGCACGGACGTGACGGCCACCGCTTCGAGGATTTCGACGCCGTAGCGCTCAGCCTGGCGTCGCATCCGATCGGCCAAGTCGTGGCCGGCGACT
Source organism: Acidimicrobiales bacterium (assembly GCA_035530815.1). Taxonomy (GTDB): domain Bacteria; phylum Actinomycetota; class Acidimicrobiia; order Acidimicrobiales; family RAAP-2; genus RAAP-2. Next base: position 25,198 of record DATKTZ010000044.1, on the reverse strand, counting down.
CCGTCGGGAAACCCCGGATAGTTGTCAAGCCGCTCGGTCACCCCCGCCTGGCCACCGGGTGCGGACTTCTCCACGATGAGCACCTTCGCGTTCTCACGAGCGGCGTAGATCGACGCAGTCAGCCCCGTGGGTCCACCCCCAACGATAAGCACGTCGTAACTCGAGGACCGCGCCGAACGCTGGAGACCGAGCTTGTCGGCGAGTTCGTCGTTACCCGGCTCGGCCAGGTGCGTTCCGTCGGGAAAGATGATCGTGGGAATGATCCGACTGCCGCCGTTCAGGCGTTCGACGATCTCGGTCGATTCGGGATGCTCGTCGAGGTCGACCCACGTGAAGGGAATTCGCTGTTCGCCCAGAAAGGCCTTCGCCCGTCGGCAATCGGGGCACCACGTGGCCCCGTAGACGGTGACCATCTCGTTCGACGTTGCCACGTGCCACCCTCCACTAGACCGATCTGTCTGGTGAGTGTAGCGGGCATCCGCCCGTTCGCCCGCGGACGAGTCGCCGACCCTTTGGGGTAGCCTCGAATCCTCTATGGCCCTCTCCATCGGCATCGTCGGACTCCCCAACGTCGGCAAGTCCACGCTCTTCAACGCGCTCACCCACAACCACGTGCTGGCGGCGAACTACCCCTTCGCCACCATTGAACCCAATGTCGGCGTCGTCTCGGTTCCCGACCCCCGCCTCGCGGAACTTGCGAAAATCTTCGGTTCCGAACGTATCTTGCCGGCTCAGGTGACCTTCGTCGACATTGCGGGCATCGTGCGCGGCGCCTCAGAGGGCGAGGGGCTGGGTAACCAGTTTCTCGCCGCCATTCGAGAGTCCGACGCCATCTGCGAAGTGGTGCGGGTCTTTCACGACGACGACGTGATCCACGTCGACGGGCGGATCGACCCCGCCGCGGACGTGGCCACCATCGAGACCGAACTCATCCTGGCGGACCTGCAGACCGTTGACAAGGCCATCAGCCGACTGGAACGCGAGGCCAAGCGAAGTCCCGAGGCCGCGGCGCGACTCTCCCAGATCCGCCTCGCTCGGGCCGCGCTGGATGGGGGGCGTGTGATCTCGGCCATCGGCAAAGAGCTCGACCGCAGCGCCCTGTTTGATCTCCATCTCCTGACCGACAAGCCCTTCATCTACGTGTTCAACGTCGACGAGGAAACGCTGAGCGATGGGGCCCGCCGCGACGAGCTTGTGGCCTCGGTCGCCCCGGCGCCCTGCGTCATCCTGTGCGCCAAGGTGGAGGCCGAGTTGAGTGAACTCGACGAGGACGAGGCGCTTGAGCTCCTCGAGTCCTACGGCCAGCACGAGTCGGGGCTGTCCCAACTCTCGCAGGTCGGCTTCAAGACGTTGGGGCTACAGACCTTTCTCACGGCCGGGCCCAAGGAGACGCGCGCGTGGACGATTCGCGCCGGGGCCACCGCGCCCGAGTCTGCGGGCGTCATCCACACCGACTTCCAGAAGCACTTCATCAAGGCCGAGGTCGTCGCCTTCGAGGATCTGGTCCAGGCCGGATCGATGGCGGCAGTGCGTGCGGCGGGTCGCGCGCGCATCGAGGGCAAGGACTACGTGATGCGCGACGGCGACGTCGTTGAGTTCCGAGTGAACGCGTAGGCACTACGATTTAGGCAGGCGTGTTCGACAGAGGTCGGCGCCTGGAGACAGTTCACCAATCCTTAGGAGCACCATGACCTCTGCCGCCTTCGACTTCAAAGTTGCCGACCTCAATCTCGCGGCGTTCGGCCGCGCCGAAATCACGCTCGCCGAGCACGAGATGCCCGGACTCATGGCCATGCGCGCCGAGTTCGGCGAATCCAAGCCGCTCAGGGGTGCGCGAATCGCCGGTTCGCTGCACATGACCATCCAGACCGCAGTGCTCATCGAAACCCTCGTGGCCCTGGGCGCCGACGTTCGCTGGGTGAGCTGCAACATCTTCTCCACCCAGGACCACGCCGCGGCCGCGGCGGTCGTAGGCCCCGCCGGCACGCCGAAAGAGCCCCGGGGCGTCCCCGTCTTCGCCTGGAAGGGCGAAACGCTCGAAGAGTACTGGTGGTGCACCGAGCAGTTACTGCGCTGGCCGGGCCACGCGGGACCCACGATGATCCTCGACGACGGGGGCGACGCCACCCTGCTCGTGCACAAGGGACTCGAATTCGAGCGCGCGGGCTTCGTGCCGGCGCCCGAGGGCGCCCAGAGCGAGGAGTACCGGGTCATCCTGCAGCTGCTGGACCGCATCGTCGCCAGTGGCGAGAAGCTTTTCGAGCCGATGGCCGCCGGCATCGTCGGCGTCTCCGAGGAGACGACGACGGGGGTACACCGCCTGTACGAGATGGAGCGCGACGGCACGCTGCTCTTTCCCGCGATCAACGTCAACGACGCGGTGACCAAGTCGAAGTTCGATAACAAGTACGGATGCCGCCACTCGCTCATCGACGGCATCAACCGCGCGACCGACACACTCATCGGTGGCAAGGTCGCCGTGGTCTGCGGCTACGGCGACGTGGGCAAGGGTTCGGCCGAGTCGCTGCGCGGCCAGGGCGCGCGGGTCATCGTCACCGAGATTGATCCGATCTGCGCGCTGCAAGCCGCGATGGACGGGTTCCAGGTGACCACCCTGGACGAGGCCCTCCCCTACGCCGACATCGTGATCACCGCGACCGGCAACCGCGACATCGTGCGCGTCGAGCACATGCTCATGATGAAGCACCAGGCCATCCTCGGTAACATCGGCCACTTCGACAACGAGATCGACATCGCCGGCCTCGCGAGCCTGTCCGGCGTGCGTCACGAGAACATCAAGCCCCAGGTCGACAAGTGGATCCTGCCCAACGGCCGAGCGATCATCCTGCTCTCGGAGGGTCGACTGCTGAATCTCGGCAACGCCACGGGCCACCCGAGCTTCGTGATGAGCAACTCGTTCACGAACCAGACCATGGCGCAGATCGAGCTATTCACGAACAAGGACCAGTACGAGAAGAAGGTGTACGTGCTGCCCAAGCACCTCGACGAGAAGGTGGCGCGACTGCACCTGGACGCGTTGGGCGTGAAGTTGACCACGCTCACCAAGGAGCAAGCCGACTACATCGGCGTGCCGGTCGAGGGACCCTTCAAGCCCGACACCTACCGCTACTAGTGCGTCAGCGCTGACGCTTGCGAGCGCGGCGCCGACGCGAGAGACTCTCAACCGTGCGGGTACACCACTGGGGCGACGCGGCGACCTTCCTCGAGCGAACCGCCGAGTTTCGATCGGCCGAACCCTACCTCACCAACGTGATGGGCAGCGTGGCCACGTCCCTCACCCAGGGTCCGAGTGCGTACCTGCACGAATCGTTCTGGACCATCGAGGACGACCGGGGAGTACGGGGCATGATGATGCACACCGCGCCGCACAAGCTCACGCTCTCGCCGATGTCTCGCGAAGCGATCGCAACCGCGGCGGGTGAGATCGCCCGAACCGTAGAGGACCTCCCGGGCGTGAGCGGCCCCCGAGGAGTGGTCACCACCTTCGTGGACGATCTACTGGCGCACTCGCCCGTCGCGCGCGTGGCTGAGATGGAGCGGGGCCTGTTCCTCTACGCGCTGGGCACGCTGCGCGAGCCGGCCGCCGCGCCGGGAGTGCCTCGCGTCGCCACCGACGATGACTTCGCACTGGTGCACCAGTGGCTACTCGAGTTCGCGCGCGACACCGACGGCCTCGCCCACGGCGTGGATGCGGCGGCGCGCACCATGATCGAGCAGAAGCGCGTGTTCTTATGGAGCGTGGGGGCCCGACCGGTCTGCCTGGTGGGTCACTCGATACCGATGGGTAACGCCGGGTCGGTCGTACGCGTGGGACCGGTCTACACACCCGAACCCGAGCGACGGCGAGGTTACGCCGGTCAACTCACGGCCGACGTCTCGCGACGTCTCCTCGAGCGGGGCCACTCCCTCATGCTCTTCACCGACGCGGACAATCCAACGTCCAATGGCGTCTACGCGCGCCTTGGCTACGAGAGGATCGACGAGCTCGTCGAGTGCGCGCTGCGTAGCGCGTAGTTGCCTAGCGGTAACGCGACAACCGCTCGCGCACCAGCGCGACGAAGGACTCATTATCGATGTCGACGCCGACCCGACAGTCACTGGCGACGAATTCACGTCGACGATCGATCACCGTGGCACCGCGCGAGTGCTCTCCGGCGGTCTCGATGGCGACCTGAACGCCCTGCTTGGCGATCGCCGAGGGGTCGAGCAGTTCGTACACGGCGGTGGCGTCGTGCATGATGACGTCGCGGTTCCCATACCACTGCTCGTGAAAGGCCGCGTAGGGCATCAACATGTCAGCGCAGCGACTGCCCACCACCGTGCCGAGCGCGCGCAGGAAGGCTAGGTCCTCATCGTTCAAGACCGCCTGGTGGGTCAGGTCGAGCGGCATCAGCGTGATGGGCCAGCTGGCCGCGAAGACCCGCTCAGCCGCCTCGGGGTCGAACCAGATGTTGAACTCGGCCGCCGCGGTCACGTTGCCGTGAAACGACGCGCCGCCCATGATGACCACCCGTTCGACCTTCTCGTCGATCCCGGGATAGCGCTCGACCAGCAGCGCCAGGTTCGTGAGGGGCCCAATGGCGACGATGGTGAGCGGTCCCTGCTCGATGAGCGCACGCTGCAGATCAACCGCGTGTCCGGGGTACTCGCCGATCGTCGGCTCATCCCACTCCAGGTCACCCAGCCCGTCACGCCCGTGCACGTCGCTGGCCTCGTCGCGCGAGCCCACCAACGGTTCGGCACACCCGCGCGCGACGGGGATGTCGGGGCGTTGGGCGAGCTCCAGCAGTCGGCGGGCGTTCAAGGTGGTGCGATCGACGTTCACATTGCCGCTCACCGTCGTGAGGGCCAGCACTTCCAACTCGTCGCTGGCGAGCGCCAGCAGGATCGCTATCGCGTCGTCGACGCCCGGATCAGTATCGATGATCACTCGCGTTCGAGCCATTGCTCCACCTCCGCTTTCGTGGGCAGCGCTCCCTGCGCGCCCTTGCCCAACGTCGCCAACGACCCCGCGGCCACGGCGAATTGGAGCGCGTCGCTCGCATTCGCCCCGCTGGCGAACTGCAGCGCGTACGCCGCGCAGAAGACGTCGCCCGCCCCCACCGTGTCCACGGGCTCCAGCGCCCGTGGCGTCGCGCGCGCCACCTCGCGGCCGCGCTGATAATGCACGGCCCCACGCGCACCCAGGGTGAGCACGCAGTGATCGATCTCGGCGAGTTCGAGGTTCTGGACTTCGAGTTCGTTGGCGATCACCACTGCGCAGCGGGCCAGGGTCGCCGAATCCACCGGCGCCGCGGGCGCCGCGTTCAAGATGAACGCGCGACTCGCGCGCGCCGCGGCGTCGATGACCGAGGGGTCCACCTCCATCTGAGCAAGCACCACGTCGAAGGCGCCCAGATCCAGCGACCCGAGGTTCAGCGCCGCGTTGGCCCCCGGAGCAACCACGATCTCGTTCTCGCCGTGGCGGTCCACGGTGATGAACGCGGTTCCGGTCGCGCGCGACGATCGCTGCACGTGCGACAGATCCACGCCGCGGCCCTCGAGTTGGCCCAGCAGCCACTCGCCGGCATCGTCGTCGCCCACCGATGCGATGAGCGCCACGTTCACCCCGAGTCGCGCGAGCGCCGCGGCCTGGTTCGCGCCCTTGCCGCCGGGCAGACGCTCGACGTCAGCCCCGAGCACGGTCTCACCCGGGCGCGGCAACTCTGCGCAACGCACAGAGAGGTCCACGTTGCAACTTCCGACCACCCCGATGACGAGGTCGGCGCCGGTGCCAGACACGGTTACGGCAGGAACTTGTTGGTGTAGTACAGCTTCGCCGCTGGCACCTTGGAGATCAACTTGACACTCTTGAGGGCCTTGGCGAGCGTGTTCCACTGGCCAGCGGTCTGAGTGAAGTACTGGCCGTGGCTGTTGGTGAGGAACGGGATCGTGAGTTTCCAGCCCAGGCGGTTGTAAGCAGGGGTGTAACCACTCTGGGGGTAGGCCTTGGTGAACTCGCTGGACGCCTTGACGGGGTTCTTACTCGCCCAGATGGTCGCCTTCTTCAGCGCCGAGAGGAACGCCTTCACGTTCTTGCCGTGCGCCTTCGCGTAGCTCTTGGTGACCGCGTACACCCAGATCGGGATATTCGGCGCGCCCACCTTGGTGCCGAGCAGCGTGACGAGATTGCCCTTGGTCTTGGATCCCACGAAGCCGGGAATCTCGTAGTTCGTCGTCGAGGTCGAGAAGTCGACCTTGCCGGCGAGCAAATCGGTCAGGTCGTTGCCCGTCGGGTCGGTCACGATGTGGACCTGGTTGGCGCTTAGTCCAGCCTTGCGCAACACGAAGGGCAGCATGGCCTCGGTCCAGGTGTCGCCGTAGGAGAAGATCCTCTTGCCCTTCAGCACCGACTTGAGGTTCGAGAGGTCCAACTTGGTGCCGGGCTTGGCGAACATGGCCCAGTTATTCGACATCGAGTAGTTCGCCACCGACAGGATCGGCACGCCCACGTCAACGGCGACGCCCATGTCGGTCGTGGTGACAAAGCCGATGTCGGCGCTGCCGGTCGTGAGCATCTTGGTGGTCGTGGAGGTGTCGGGCGGGAAGACCACGCTGACGTTGAGTCCGGCGGCCTTGAAGAAGCCCTGGTCCTGGGCCACCACGAGCGGAGTCAACTCGAAGTCCGGGCCCGGGAAGTCGTAGGCGAAGGTGATCTTCGTGACCGATGCCGCCGAGGCACCGGTCGTGGCCACGACGCCGGCCAACGACCCCAGCACGAGCGAACTGGTGAGGGCCAGAGCCCCGAAGTGATTGATCTTCACGTCTCTCCCTTGAACAGATTCTTGACAATACTAATGCCCGGCCTCCGGCGCGGACGGTTCGGCCTCGCGGTGAAAGACGCGTCGGCGAGCCACCGATCGGCGTTGCCAGGGCGTCACCAACACCTCGGTGCCCACCACGAGCAGGAACCACGAGATGCCGATGGCGGTCATCAACATGGTGGTGCCGTACACCGCGGCGGTGTTGAGATTCGAGTTGGCGTGCTCCTGGTAGAGCGCCAGCGAGGATCCGTTGGACGCGGCGAGCTCGCCGATGATCGCGCCGGTCACCGCGTAGGTGGCCCCGATCTTGAGACCGCTGAACAAGGGAGTCGTGCTCGCCGGTATCTCGATCTGGATGAAGGTGCGCCACCTCGGCGCACCGTAGACCCGCGCCAGGTTGATCAAGTCCTGGTCCACGTGACTCAGTCCGTCCAGCACGTTGACGGTCACCGGGAAGAAGACGATCCAGGCGACGATCACGACCTTGGGCGTCACGCTGAAACCCAGGATCAGCACGAGCGGTGCCGCGAGCGCGATGATCGGCACGGCCTGGGAGAGGATCAACACCGGGTACACGAGCCGCTGGAGCACCTGCACCTTGGCCATCACGACGCCCAGGAAGAGCCCGAGCGCGGCACCGCAGACGAAGCCGTAGACGGTCTCTCGAATCGTGCCCAGCACCAAGGGCCACAGGATCGCCCAGTTCTGGGTCACCGCCTGGATCGCCTGGAGCGGCCGCGGCGCGATGTAGGGGGCGACGTGGAATCCGGTCACGATCCACTGCCACACGAGCAGCAACAGCACCAGCGAGAGTATCGGGATGCCCACGTTGCGCGCGACGTTGCGCTTCACTGCGCGCGCCCGTGCAACAGACCCATCACCCTGCTCTTCAACTCGATAAAACCCGGATCGGTCAGCGTCGCCACGTCGCGCGGGCGGACCAGCGGATTGACGAAGTCGGCCACCACCCTGCCGGGCCGAGGCGACATCACCAGGATGCGGTCGGACAAGAAGATGGACTCGTCGACGTCGTGGGTGATGAACAGCACTGTGCGCCCGGTGTCCTTCCAAACCTGCAGCAGCCACTGCTGCATGTCGAGTCGGGTCTGGGCGTCGAGCGCGCCGAAGGGCTCGTCGAGCAGCAGCAGCGACTGGTGGGTGACGAGGGTGCGCATGAACGCGACGCGTTGGCGCATACCGCCCGAGAGCGCGCTCGGGTAGTGACGCAGGAACTCGCCCAGCCCGTACTGGCGTGCCACCCTGCGAGCCTCGGCGCGGTCCTCGTTAGTGACCCGACGCGTCAGGCGTGCCGCCATGGTGATGTTGTCCTCCACCGTGCGCCACGGCACGAGCAGATCCTTTTGAAGCATGTAGCCGACGTGGCCCGTGGCCCCGGTCACCGCCTGATCCGACAACAGCACCTCACCCGAATCGGGTCGCAAGAGCCCAGCGATCACGTTGAAGAGGGTTGACTTGCCACAGCCGGAGGGGCCGACGATGGCGACGAAGGACCCTTCGGTCACCTCGAGCGAGGTGGGCTCCAGGGCGACGGTCTCGCCGAACACCTTGCCGACGTCACGTAGCTCCAACAGGGCGTTCGAACTCACCGGACAAATGTATCGTGACCCGCACCGCGAGTTCGCCAGGGTGGACGACCTCGGGTCACCGGCCCGAGCTGGGCGAAGACCCGACGATGGCGAGCCGCCTAGCGGTAACCGGCGAAGATGTCCTCGACGCGGCCCTCGAGTCCAAGAGGATTCGTGGCGCGCACGAACCACTCGAAGCGCATCACCTCTTTGAACTGCTCGCGGCCCATCTTCATCCAGAACGAGTCGGCGATCTGCGAGGCGTGCGCCGCCAGGGCGTCGAACTTGGCGTCGCTGACCGCGCTCACGTCGATGATGGCATCGATCTCGTCGTCGGGGGTGCCCATCTCGAAGTCCTCGTCGGGCTCGGGCTCACGCACGATGCCCTTCGCCTCCTCGGCGGCGCGCTTCTCACGGTCCTCGGCCTCCCAGCGCTCGCGATAGACCTTCATCACCGAGTCGGGAATGGCGTTGAAATAGACCGTGGGCTCATAATCGATCATCGTGAGTGCGGCCATCGTGATGCGGTGGGCCTGGATATGGTCCGGGTGTCCGTAAAAGCCGTGCTCGTTGTAGGTCATGACCACCTGAGGCCGCTCCTGGTCGAGCACGTCGGCCAGACGCCGGGCCGCTTCGGCGACCGGCGTCGTCCAAAAGGAGCGTGGATCGTCGTTCTGGGGCCAGCCCATCATGCCCGAGTCGCGATACCCCAGGCGCACGAGACGACCCACACCCAGCGCGGCCACCGCGCTGTCCAGTTCGCGTTCACGCAACGCGGCAACGTCGTCGGCGTCGTGGCCGTCCTCGCCGGGCTTGATCCCCCCGGGGGCGTCGCCAAACTCGCCGTTGGTGCAGGTCACGAGCACCGTGCGCACGCCCTGATCAGCCAGCAGACGAAGGAGCCCACCGGTCGAACTGGCCTCGTCATCGGGGTGCGCGTGCACCGCTAGAAAGCTCAGGTCCTGACTCATGAGAGCCCTCCAAACAGGTCGGTGGCGTCATCACTAGCCGTTGAACGACTCCACGCGCGTCGGTAGTACTCGGTGCCAAAGAGCGCGAGGAACATCGCGGGGTCCATGTTGACCAGGTCGGCGTTGTCGATCTGTGACGCGTGCGCCGCGATCGCCGCCCGCTTGCGCTCGACGTAGCCGGTGGCGTCGATGGTGCTGGTCACCTGCTCGTCGGGCACGCCGATGCCCGCCTCGAGCACCCACGCGGGCAGAAACATCTCAAGCGCCGTGGCGTCAGGCACGAACCTCGTGAGGATCGATTGGGGTACCACCGGGTAATACAGGCGCTCGACCGTGCGCGCGAGCTCGACGGCCCGGCGCGTGACGACATTCGCGGTGACGTGGTCGGGGTGGCCGTAGAAGCCGCGTTCGTCGTAGGTGACCACCACGCTCGCGTGGACCTCGTCCAGCAGCGCCGCCAGCGTGCGCGCCGTGGCCTCGACGTCGGCGTTCACGAAGGCGTTGGCGCCCTGGTTCTGGGGCCAACCCTGCATCCCCGAGTCGTCGTAGCCGAGATTGACGCAGCGGGTGAAACCCGCCAGCATCGCCGCGCGCTGCAGCTCGCCGGCGCGCGTGATCCGAGTCTCGCGGTCGTCGTGGGCGGGGTCCGAGCCCTCGCGCCCCCGTGCGTCAAAGCCCAGCTGACCATTGGTGCAGGTGACGAGCACCACCGAGTAGCCCAACGCCGCGTAGTGCGAGGAGATGCCGGCGGTGAACAGCGCCTCGTCATCGGGATGGGCGTGCACGCACACCAGGGTTGGCGAAAAACTCACGGACCGAGCCTACGAGGTCGTGAGCTGCACGATTCGTACGACCAACAGCACCCCCGCCACCGCCAGATACGACCCCACCGCGCGCAGCAGTATTCGCCGCGCCCGCGACGTGGGCAGCGGTGCGAGCAGCGTCAGTCGGGGCGTTCGCCAGTCGCGCCGGTCCACCGCGTAGGTGCGCGGCGCCTGCTCACGACGAAGCCCGATCGGCAGGCCGATGACCAGTCCGAGCAGCGCGAAGGCCGACAGCGTCACCAGCAGGGCCACGACGTTCACCGAGGTGAACAGCGTCGAGATCATCATCGTCACCGACAACACGACGAGCACCGTGACCACGATCGTCGCCACCGCGTTGAGCCAGCGCCCGTTCACCCAGGGGCCCAACACCTCGCGGTCGTTGCAGAGCAACAACACGAAGATCGTGGTGCTCGGCAACATCAGCCCGCACATGGCCTGGACCGCCAGGGTGATGATGCCCAGCGGCGCGCCCGGGATGAGCGTGACGACCCCGGCCACGACCAGCAGCGCGGCGAAGGCGCCGTAGAAGCCCTTCGCCTCGCCCACGCGCGCGTTGAGCGAGTGGCGCGAGCCCGACATGTCACCCAATGCGTACGAACTCGCCAGGGTCACCGCCGCGGCTCCGATGACCGACGCGTTCAACAGGAGAATGGCGAAGAGCGTCCCTGAACCGTGGCCCACGAAGCGGCGCAGGCCCTGCGCCACCTCCAGCGCGTTGGTGTAGGAGTTGGTCGTGCCGTGGCCCGCGAGCCCCGAGGCGGTGGTCGCGATCAGGGCGGCCGCACCGATCACGACGATGAGTGACCCGAGGATGGTATCGATGCGTTCGTAGTTCAACCAGCGCGGCGTGATCCGCTTGTCGACGATGTTCGACTGCTGGAAGTACAGCTGCCACGGCGCCACGGTCGTACCGATGATCGAGATGATCAAGAGCACGGCGCCCGAGGTGGCACCGCCCCGAATGCCCGGCACGACGGCGTGTTGCAGCGCAGTCGTCACGTGGGGTCGCGCGACGATGACGAGGGGAATGATGAGGAAGTTGATGGCGACGAACAGCATCATGAACCGCTCCCAACGCCGGAACGATCCCGACGCGGTCACTGCGAACAGCACCACCACCGCGACCGGCACCGAGACGTAGGGGCTCACGCCGAAGTACCGCATGGACAGCGAGATGCCGATGAACTCAGTGATGATGATGAGGAAGTTCAACAGCAGGATCGACAGGATCGACGCATTGCCCCAGCGTCGGCCGAAGCGCTCACGGATGAGTCGGCCGTGGCCGACACCCGTGACCGCGCCCAGACGCGCCACCATCTCCTGATTGATGATCAGCACGGGTATCAGCAGCGGCAGCGTCCACAGTAGGGAGTAGCCGAAGTTCTGGCCCGCTTGCGCGTAGGTGGACACGCCACCGGCGTCATTGTCGCCCACCATGACGATGAGTCCCGGCCCGATGATCGCGATCAGGGTCAGGAATCGAGCGCGTAGCCCTCGACGAACACCGGTGTCGTGCTCTTTGATGGTGCCAAAGGCACCGCTAATCTGCTCACTCGGCTGCTCGCTAGGCACGGTCCACCTCCTTTCGTCTCGTCGTGGTCGTGTGGCGAAACAACCACGGCGAAACCGAGAGGCGGGCTAGCAGCCTGCCGGCATCGATCGAAGTTGTGTCGGTACTTGAATGGCCGGGTGGCCGGTACTAGGGGGTTTCAGTGGAACCCCCTTTGAACGAGACCTCGCGTGGCGCGGCGCACGGCTACTCCTCCACCGCAGTCATGCCGAACTCCTTGCGCCAGCCCTGGGGCAACAGCACTTCGAGCAGGTCGTCAACGGTCACGACACCGATCATGCGATCGTGCTCCTCGTCGAGCACGGGCAGCACGGTCAGATTGAAGTCACTCATCTTGCGCGCAACCCGGTGCAGGTCCCAGTGCGGATGCACGTGGGTGAGGTGCGTGCGCGCGACGCTCAACGCCAGCTCATTGGAGCGCGCGCGCACCAGCGGCGCGATCGAAGACGCGCCGAGCGGGTGCCCGGCGTCATCGAGCACGAACACGGTGTGCAGCGACTCGGCCGGCGCGCTCGAGCGGCGAATGGCTTCGAGGGCGTCGGCGACCGTCGCGGTCGCGGGCACCGACACGAAGTCGGGGTTCATGAGACCACCGGCGGTGTCGGCGTTGTAGGAGAGTAGGTTGCGCACCTTCACCTGCTGAACCTCGGGCAACTGTTCGAGGATTGGCAGTCGGCGCTCCTGATCGATCTCGCTGATGAGGTCCGCGGCGTTGTCCGGCTCCATACGCGCGAGCAGGCGCGCGGCCTCGGCGTCACTTCGCGACTCGAGGAACTCCAGCTGGTGGGTCGTGTCGAGTTCCTCGAAGACGTCGGCCTCGAGTTCACGGTCCAGACCCACGGCCTCGATGATCTCCTCGCCCTCCTCGTGGCTCGCCTGCTCCACCAGGTCCGCGATCTGGGCGGGGTGGAGTCTCGCGAGCTTGCGGTAGGGGATGCGCAGGCGAGCCGTGGGCACGTGCGACACGAAGGGTTCGATCGAGGCGAAGTCGACGATCGACTCGGACTCGTTGCGATGCGCGCTGGCTAGTCCAAAAAGTCGGCGAAAGAAGGTGCGTCGGCCGGGGTCGACGCCCACGACCTCCCAGGTCCCGTCGATCTGGGCGATCTCGATCTCACTGGCGATGATCAAACGTCCGCGAACCAGATTGATCAGGTGGCGCGCCAGCAAGTCCTCGCCCAGCAAGAGCTCGCCGGGGCGACGCTCGAAGCGCCGCAGATCGACCCGGCGTCCCTCGAAGGTCATGCGGCCCTGGGCGAGGCCGCCGATCTTTCGAATCGGCACGAACAGGTCGCGGCCCTCGATGCGGATGACCGCGCCCACCACCGGCGGGTGCGCGTCGTCACCGAGACGCGCGACCAGGTCCTGGACGCGTCCAATCCGGTCACCGGCCTGATCGAAGATCGGACGGTGCAGGAACGTGGAGAGGTGGAGAAATTCGGTCATGCCAAGCTCGTGGAACCTCCCAAGGCTACCCCCCTCGTGCGCCCTCGACCAGCGTCGACGCGCCCGCGCGGGTGAACTGCTACCGGCGTGAACGGGACGTGACGTCAGCGAGCGCGTCGGCCACGTAGTGCACGTCGTCGTCACTCACCTGGGCGTGGGTGACGAAGCGAACCCGCCGCGGCGACACCGTGCCGCCCAGCACGCCGCGCACGGCGAGCTCGTCAACGATGCGACGAGCCTCGGGGTGCGCGAAGCTGACGATGTTCGTGCGACACGACGCGGGGTCGTATTCGCTCTCAGGGTAGGCCCGGGCGAACAGCGCCGCCAGCTGCGCGGCGCGGCGGTGATCGTCGGCGAGTCGATCGATCATCGAATCCAGAGCCACGAGGCCCGCGGCGGCGATCACCCCGGCCTGGCGCATAGCGCCGCCCAGTCGCTTACGCTCCACTCGGGCACGCTCGATCAGCGCCGCCGGTCCCGCGAGCACCGAGCCCACCGGAGCGCACAGCCCCTTGGAGAGACACGACATCACCGTGGTCGCGGGGCCGGCCAGGGCCGCGAGCGAGGTGGACGTCGCCACGGCCGCGTTGAAGAGCCGGGCGCCGTCGAGGTGGACCGCGAGCCCACCCAACGAGGAAACGAACGACGCGAACGCGTCGGCCTCCCACGGCGTGCCGCCCGAAGGCATGTGCGTGTTCTCAACGGCCAGCATCGACACGTGCGGCTGGTGGTCGAGCTCGGCGTCAATGATCTCGAGCACGTCGTCGAGTTCGAGAACTCCGCGGGCGTCGTCGACGGTCGCGAACTGCACCGAGGAGTTGCGCGCCGCGGCGCCCATCTCGAAGCTCACGACGTGCTGGGATCGTCCGGCGATGATGACGTCGCCCGGACTGGTCAAGAGCCGTAGGGCGATCTGATTGGCCATGACGCCCGAGGGGACGAACACGGCGGCCTCCTTGCCCACGAGTTCGCCGTAGCGCCGCTCGAGCGCAACCACCGTCGGGTCTTCGCCGTAGCCGTCGTCACCCACCACTGCCTCGGCCATGGCCTGGCGCATCGCGGGGGTCGGCTGGGTCACGGTGTCGCTGCGCAGATCCACTCGTCGAGTCATGCCAAGAGGCTACCGGCCGACTCGTAAACTACCCGGGTGAGCGAAAACCTGAGTGACCAAATCCCCGCCGACCGCGGCGTGCACGCCCTGTTGGACGTGCGCATCGCCGAGGCGACCCCCGACAAGGTCGTCCTCCAGGTTGAGGTCGGCCCCAGCCTGCACCAGCCCTACGGCATCTTGCACGGCGGCGTCTCCGCGCTGCTCGCCGAGGGCGCCGCGTCGCTCGCCGGCGCACTCAACATCCAGCCCGACCAGATCGTGGTGGGCACCGAGCTCAACTGCTCGCATCTTCGCTCCATGACCACCGGCACACTCAGCGCGACCGCGACCCCCATCCGCCGAGGCCGCACCGTCCAGGTGTGGGCCATCGAGTTGACCGACGAGCGGGGTCGCACGATCTCGGTCGCGCGCTGCTCGCTGCAGGTTTTGAAGGCACCACCAGGGACGAAGCCCGCCCCCTAGACTGAGAGATAGCGAGCCGACGAAAGGGCCAACCAATGGGCGTTCGATTTAAGGGTTGGGGTACGGCCGTACCCGATCGAGTCGTGACGAACGACGAGCTCTCCAAGACCCTCGACACCTCCGACGAGTGGATCACCGAGCGCACGGGCATCCGCGAGCGCCGCATCGGCGGCACGGCCAAGAGCCTGGGGGTGATCGCCGGCCGGCGTGCCCTCGACGACGCCGGCTACGGACCCGGCGACATCGACTTCCTGGTGCTGGCCACGACCACCCCGGACCGCATCACCCCGGCCACCGCGCCCATGATCGCCAACGAGCTCGGCATGACGTGCCCCGCCATGGACCTCAACGCCGCCTGCAGCGGCTTCATGTACGCCGTACGCACGGCGTATGGCCTGCTCGAGACCGGTAACCGCCGAATCCTGGTCATCGGATCAGAGAACCTGTCGCGCTGGGTGGACTGGAACGACCGCAACATGGCCGTGTTGCTCGCCGACGGCGCCGGCGCCGCGGTGCTCGAGTACGATCCCGACGGCACCGACCTGCTCTCGTTCGTCCTAGGCGCCGATGGCTCGGCGGCGGACCTGTTGACCTGCGAGCACGGCGGCTACTTCCAGATGGACGGCAAGGAGATCTTTCGCCGGGCCGTTCGCGTCGTTGTGGACTCGGCCACCCAGGCCATGGCCAAAGCCGGCGTCAGCGCCGAGGATATCGCGCTGGTGGTGCCCCACCAGGCCAACATCCGCATCATCCAGGCCGCCGCCCAACGCCTCGCCATACCCATGGAGCGCTGCGTGGTCGTGCTCGACCGCTACGGCAACACGTCGAGCTCCTCGATCCCCCTGGCCTTCGATGACGCACGTCAAAATGGACGCGTGAAGAAGGGTGAGTGCGCTCTCATGACCGGCTTCGGCGCGGGCATGACGTGGGCCTCGGCCGTGGTGAGGTGGTCGTAGTGGCCGGCTCGTCGCTCGTCATCCTGGCCGCCGGCCGCGCCCGCCGCTACGGTGGCCTGAAGCAGCTCGCGCCCATCGGCGTGCACGGTGAGGGCGTCATTGACCTCATCGCGTCCGACGCGTTCGCCGCGGGCTTTGACCACATCGTGCTGGTGGTCAACCCCGAAACCGGTCCCCTGATCCGCGCCCACGTCGAAGAGCACTGGCCCAAGGAACACCGCGTCTCGTTCGCGATGCAGGACGAACCGCTGGGCACCGTGCACGCGACCCTGGCCGCCGAGCCCTACCTGGACACGTCGCTGCCCTTCGGGATCTCCAACGCCGACGATCTCTACGGTCGCGACGCCTTCGAACGCCTCGGCCTTCACCTGACGACCAAGAAGACGAACTGTCTGATCGGCTTTCAGCTCGACCGGGCGCTGGTGGGTGACCTGCCGGTGTCGCGCGGAATCTGCAGCGTCGTGAACGGACATCTGACCGACATTGTCGAACGCCGCCAGGTGCACACCTCGGCCGACGGTTTCGTGTCCGACGACGGACTCTCACCGGTATTTCTCAACCCCGAGTCCATCGCCTCGATGAATCTCTGGGGTTTTCAGCCCGAGGTATGGCCATTGCTGCACCGCGTGTTTGACAGCCACGACGTCGACGACGAGACCGAGATGCAGCTCTCGGTCTTCGTGGGCCGGATCCTGCACCGTCACCCGATGCGCTTTGACGTGTTGCTCACGTCATCGCGCTGCGTGGGCGTCACCCACGCCGACGACCTCCCGCTGGTGCAGATGGACGTCCGTCTCCAGGTGGAACTGGGCGAACGGCCCGAGTACGCCTTCTCCTCGCCCTAGTGCCAATCGCGTGAGGGCGTAACGGCCTCGAGTTCAAGGGCCTCGACGTACTCCGCGGTGAGCGCGAACGTCCCCTGACCACGCTGCAGCGTGCCGCGGATCACCAGCGCCGGTGCGCGACGGGCCAGCGATGACCAGCGCGCCCACGCCCCCTTGGAGAAGATCACGTTCACGTGACCGGTCTCGTCCTCGAGGTTGACAAAGACCGCACCGTTGGCCGTCTCGGGGTGCTGTCGGTGCGTCACCACCCCCGCCACCGTGACCCTCGCGCTCTCCACACCCGCGAGCGCGGCCGCACAGGCAACGCCGCGTGCACGCAGCTGCTCGCGCACCAGCGTCATCGCGGTGGCCTCGGGGGTGAGGCCCAGCGACCAGAGGTCATCGCCCACCCGCTCCATCTCGGTGACCTCGGGAAGCGGCGGGGCTTCGAGTCCGGTCACCACCCCGGCCAGGCGATCGAGGGTCCCCTGGGCCGCCGCACCGGCCGACCACGCCATCGCCCGACGGCTCGCGCCGAAGCAGTCGAGCGCCCCCGACGCCGCCAACGCCTCGAGGTGGTGCTGCTGGCATAGCGCTCGGCGAACCAGGTCCTGCGCGTCGCGCCACGGAGCACCGTCCACAATGCGCTGGGCGAGCTCGGTACCGATGGTGCGCACCGCCGCGAGGCCCAGGCGAACGCGCGGCGCCTTGCTCGGCCCCTCCAACGTCGCCTCGGCGCCCGAGGTGTTCACGTCGGGGCGCGCCACGTGCACCCCGTGACGCTTCGCGTCGGCCACGAGACTCTGGGGCGACCAGAACCCCAGCGGCTGGGCGTTCAACAGCGCGACCAGGAAGGCCGCGGGATAGTGCAACTTGATCCAGGCCGAGCAGTACACCAGGTGCGCGAAGGACACCGAGTGCGACTCGGGGAACCCGAAGTTGGCGAAGGCCGCCAGCGCGTCAAAGAGCTGATCGGCCGCGGCGCCGGTGATGGCGTTGCGCGCCATGCCGGCGTAGAAGCGGCTCTTCAACTTGAGCATGCGCAGTTCCGAGCGCTTGGCGGCCATGGCCTGGCGCAGTTCGTCGGCCTCGGCCGGCGAGAAGCCCGCCACCGCCACCGCCATCTCCATCAACTGCTCCTGGAACAGCGGCACCCCGAGCGTGCGTGCGAGGATCGGTTCGAGCCGCGGGTGCAGGTAGGTCACCGGCTCGTCACCACGGCGTCGGCGGATGTAGGGATTCACCGCGTTGCCTTGGATCGGACCGGGGCGAATGAGCGCAACCTCGATCACGAGGTCGTAGAAGCACCGCGGTTGCACCCGCGGCAGCGTCGCCATCTGTGCGCGCGACTCGACCTGGAAGATGCCCACCGTGTCCGCCTCACAGAGCAGGTCGTACACCGCGTCCTCCTGGGGCAACGTCGCCAGGTCGAGCGTCACGTGGTGAAAGGACCCCACCTGGTCGACCGCGCGATGCAGCGCGTCGAGCATCCCCAGGCCGAGTAGGTCGAACTTCACCAGGCCAATGGCGGCGCAGTCGTCCTTGTCCCACTGCAGGACCGTGCGCCCGGGCATGCGCCCCCACTCCACGGGGCAGACCTCGAGCACCGGACGATCGCACAGCACCATGCCCGCCGAGTGGATCCCGAGGTGACGGGGCCGCCCGACGAGCTCGTTGGCCATGGACGCGATCATCGGCGGTACGCCGTTCTCCTCGTGGCGCGCCTCGCGCAACGCGTCGACCTCGGACTCGCTCAGCCCAAATGCGCGGGCCACGTCGCGCAGCGCCGAGCGCGGTCGGTACGTAATCACTGCGGCCACCTGAGCAGCGTGGTGGCGCCCGTAGCGTTCGTAGACGTACTGGATAACCTCCTCGCGACGGCCCGACTCGATATCGACGTCGATATCGGGGGGGCCGTCGCGCGCCGGTGACAGAAAGCGCTCGAAGAAGAGGTGCAGGGCCACCGCGTCCGCGTTCGTGATGCCCAGCGAGAAACAGACGGCGGAGTTGGCCGCCGAACCACGGCCCTGACAGTAGATATTGTGACGTCGGCAGAATTCGGTGATGTCCCAGACCGTGAGGAAATAGCCCGCGAAGCCCAAGGCGCCGATGACGCGCAACTCGTGATCGATCTGACGCCACGCCCCGGGCACCCGCTCACGCTCGCGCGGACCGTAACGCGTCGTCGCGCCGCGGGCCACGAGTTCTTCGAGATAGGACTGCTCGTCCATGCCCGCCGGGGTGGGGAACCTCGGCAGGTTGGGGGCCACCAGACGCAGGTCGAAGGCCACCTCGGCGCCGAGCTCGCCCGCGCGGTCCACGACACCGGGCCAGCGCGCAAACCGGCGCCGCTGCTCGGCGTCGCTGCGCAGGTGCGCAAGCGGCGAGGCCGAGAGCCACCCCTGCATCTGCTCCAGGCTCTGGCGTGCGCGAATCGCCGACAGGACGTGAGCGCGCGCGAACGCGTTGGGTGTGGCGTAGTGCACGTTGCCCGTAGCCACCGGATCGACGCGATGGCGCACCGCCAGTTGTGCGAGCACATCATTGCGCGCCACGTCATCGGGCGTCCCGTGGTCCCACAGCTCCACCGCGAGATTCTCACGGCCGAAGGCGCCGATGAGCCGTTCGAGTTCGCGCTCGGCGGCGCGCGGCCCCTGATCGAGCAGCGCCCGCGTGAGCGGACCCTTGCGACACCCACTCAGCACGAGCCACTCCGTGGCGTGGTGCGCCACGTCGTCGAGCGTGAAGCGCGGTGACCCCTTCTCGCCGCGCGCCAGGTGGGCCTCGCCCAGCATCGCGGCCAGGCGACGGTATCCCTCGGGCGAACGCGCCAGCACGACCAGGTGCTCGCCCGAGGGATCACGCACACCAACGCGATCGTCATCCCCTCCGAGCGTGATCTCGGCGCCAAAGATGGTCGCGAGCGCGAAGGCCCGCGCGGCTTCGGCGAAGCGGACCACCCCGTAGAGGCCGTCGTGGTCCGTGAGCGCCATGGCGGACAGCTCCAGGCGGGCCGCCTCGGCCGCGAGCTCCTCGGGGTCGCTCGCCCCGTCGAGGAAACTGAAGCCCGAGTGGGCGTGCAACTCCGCGTAGCGGGTCATCAGTCGTAGATGCCGACGAGCCACCAGTGGCTCGACTCAGCACTCAGCAGCGCAGCCTCGCCGGTTGCGAGCACGACCTGGAGGTGTGCGCGACGTCGTGAGCGCACCCACCACCGCTCCACGCTGGGCCAGGGGCCCGCGTACCACACCACCTCGCGATGCGCGCGATGCGAAAAAGCCAGCGTGACCGGTGGCGCGCTGAGCGTTCCGCGCGAACCCATTCGCACCGACACCCCGTGCGCGTCGAGCAGATCCACGCGCACGGGGCGTGCGAGGGTCGTCGCGGGCGAGGGCGCGCGTAACTGACCAGGCCAAGGTGCGTCGTCACCGTGGGGGCCTTCAGGAGAACCCCAAGGCACCAGCGTCGCGCGGTCCTGGGGTGCGCGTCCACCGCACAACGCCGCCACCACCACCGCGTCAGGACCGAGACGGCGACGCACTCGATGCGCCGCGGCGTACGCCCGGTCGTCACCGGCACCGCGCTGGCCGAAGAACCCAATCTGCTGATCGGCGGCGTGCACCTCGCCGCGCAGCCCGCGAAGGCGCTGGGTGACCCGCGGATCACGCTGGCCCGGTAACTCACCCAGCTCACCGCGCGCCACCCGGTGCAGCACCACGGCGTGCTTGTTGAAGCGCTCAGCCACCCGCGCCGGTGCGAGATCGGCGAACGCGCCGACGGTGTGCAGGCCCAGGCGACCACAAGTCGTCACGAGGTCCGCGCGTCCGAGCACGCTGAGGGGCTGGGCCCGGCGAAACCCATCCGTCGCGCCCGGAGCGAGCACTCGCGCGCCGCGCGCGGCCAACTCCGCACAAAAGAGCCCGTCGGCAACGCCGAGCGAGCCCTCGCAACCCACCACGTCGCGAGCGCTCTGGGCGACGGCATCGAGAACGGCGCCCTCCCCGCCAAAGAACCGACTCGGCCCACGGATCGGCAGCGCGTACAGTCCCAGACGCACGGGCTCGGTGAAGGGGCAGAGCGTCATGAGTACGTCCAGCAAGCTGAGGTACTCACGCCACGATGAACCGTCGGCGGCCTCGTTTGCGAGCGGCTCAACCCAGAGTGCGAGGAGGCGCTCCATCAGCCCAGCGCCGCCTTTCCGCGCCGGTTCGGGAGCACCACCACGTGCTCGCCGACCTGGTGAGCCGCGCCGCGTCCGCCCACGAGAACCGTGAGGTAGCGCGCATCGAGTCGCGACGACATTGTCCAGTGCGCCTGAGTGATGGTGAATGAGAGATCGCCCGGCAGGGGCCACGCGGCGGCGGGCTCGCAGAGCACGATCAGCACGACGCCACGCTCGCGCACCCGATCCATCAGTCGGCGGGCTGGCGCGTGCGCCGCGCGCGAGGGTGGGCGCACGACGAGTAGATCGACCCCGTCGAGCAGGTCCGCGGCGGACTCCACCCACACCCCGCGCGGGCGCGGCACAAAGAGCACCCGGCGCAGGTCCACGCCGAGCTCGGCCATCGCCACGACCCCAGGATCGTCGACCCCCACCACGCCCGCCCAGTGACCCTGGGCACTGGCCTCGGTCAAGAGGCTGAGTGCCAAACTCAGACCGCCCGAGCCCGCCGGCGCCTGGACCACCACCGTGGCGCCACGGCGAAGTCCGCCCCCCGGTACCAGGGACGTCCACGGTTCGCCCAGCGGGAGACGACGACTCCCGGCGAGGGCGATGGGGCGCAGCGTGGCCGCTAGATCGGTGGGTAAGGAGGGTCGTTGCGGAGAAAAAGCGAACATATGTTCGTAAGAGTAGCCGGTGACGTGTAACTTGACAAACCCAATTATAGGTGGGACAATTTAGGCATGGAGAAAATCACCATCGGCAACATGGCCCTTTGGATTACCAGCGAAGCGGACGCCTACGAATACATGGAATCTCTGCGCTGGCCCGACAAGCCCTACTGCCCCCACTGCGGCTCGGTGAACGACCACTACTTCCTGAAGCCCTCCAACGGAGTGAGCCGCACCACCACGCGGGGCTCGGTCTCCGAGCGGCGCGTCTGGAAGTGCAAGGACTGTCGAAAGCAGTTCTCCGTGACAACTGGCACCGTCTTTCACGGTTCGAAGGTGTCGCTGCGAACCTGGCTCTTCGTGTTCTTCGAGATGTGTGCCAACAAGAACGGGATCGCCGCACGGGAGATCGCCCGCAAGTACGGGGTGTCCCCAAAGACGGCCTGGTTCATGACCCAGCGAATCCGTGAGGCGATGGCGAATGACTCGTCTGGCAAGTTCTCTGGCAACATCGTGATGGACGAGACCTACATAGGTGGCAAGCCCGAGAACTGGCACGCCGACGACCCCCGCAGGGCTAAGAACGGCAATTCCACGGCCCGCAAGATGGCGGCTATCGCGCTCATCTCTGACGAGACTGGCGAGATCCGCACCAAAGCCGTGACCAACGTCACTGGATCGGTGATTCAGGAGATGGTGCGCCAGAACGTTGTACCACACACGACCACGCTGCACTCGGATTCCGCGCCCCTCTACCGCACGATCAGCAGGGAGATGGCGGGACACCACGTTGTGAACCACCACGCCGGTCAGTACATCACCGCGCTCTCCAACGGCACCAACAAGGCAGAGAACTTCTTTAGCCAGTTGAAGCGGTCAATCGACGGGACGCACCACTCCGTGAGTAAGGAGCATCTGGGGCGGTATCTGAGCGAGTTTGCCTTCCGGCACGGCTCCCACGAGCTGAGTGACACGGAGAGGGTGGTTAGGTTGATGGGTCAAGTTCCTGGTCGCAGGCTGAGTTACCGGCCTACCGTCAGCTGAGGTTTGACTCCGCGCCAAGTCTTGGTACACTTGATCTCGGAGACCGTCCTGCCGAATTACTGACAAGACACACAGTTACTCATTCCGAACTTAAATGGAGTGGACAGGGAGCACCCCGAGAGGGGTGCTTTCCTGTTGGTGGAGGCGAAGGGATTCGAACCCTCGACACACAGTTTTGGAGACCGCTGCTCTACCGCTGAGCTACGCCCCCCACCGGCGTAGCGTTACTGCCTAGGGGACTGATATACTAGACGCACCAAACGCCGTGCGATATTTTCAGTAACCCGGTCGCTCAAAGCGTTTTGAGTTCGTCCCTCGATGTCGCATGGGCCGCGATAGTATCTCGTAGTGCCGCCGCGTTCCTCCACTGCTAGAGCCTCCGAAAGGCGCACAGAGCACCTCGCAGTCGAACTCCTGTCGTTTCAAGGCTGGGACTATCGACGGCCGCCCGTGGGTGACATCCTTCAACAACATGAATATCGCGAGTACCCCGAAATTCGAGACGCGCTCTCTAAGGCCAGCAAGACCGGCGACGGCGCGGGTTACCCCGAACTCATTCTCATGGACCGAGACACTGGAAGACCCGTAGCGGTCTTTGAAGCCAAAGCCCATATCTCAGATTTAGTTAAGGCGATTACAGAAGCGCAGGGCTACGCTGACGCCCTCATTCGGGCAGGATTTACTCCCGTCGCGATCGCTGTCGCCGGTACAGATGACGACCGATTCGATATTCGAGTTTTGAAGAAAATCAACCGTGAGTGGCGCGAGATTACCTACGAACAGGAACCGATTGCTTGGATTCCCAATCGCGAGCAATTATCACTCATTCGCGGACGCTCCACTGGGACCGAACTGCGCCCCGAGATTCCTAGTGCTGACGTGCTTAAAGCCGCTGCCGAAGAGATCAATGGACTCCTACGTGAAGCGGGGCTGAAAGACGACTTTCGTCCCGCCGCTATCGGGGCAATCATGCTCGGACTTTGGCACTCACGAGGCGACATTCGCCGTGACCCCCCGTTCATTCTCGCTGACATCAACCAGGCATGTGGTCAAGCATTCTGGGATGCCGGAAAATCTCAACTTGCCTTGAGTTTGCACGTGGACGAAGCGAACGCAAAACTCGCTGTTCGCGCTCGCCGAATTGTCGAAATCTTAGAGAGGCTCAACATCACGGCACTCACGGCAGAGCATGACTACATTGGCGCTCTTTACGAGGAGTTCTTTCGATACACCGGCGGCAACACGATCGGTCAGTACTTCACGCCGCGTCACATCACAAAGTTCATGGCAGACATAACCGCTATTGGGAAGAATGACGTAGTGCTTGACCCTGCTTGCGGGACTGGCGGTTTTCTCATTGCAGCGTTAGAACGAAAGCAGAAGGTATCTCACTTATCGCGCGAGGCCATCGTCAAGACTGTGAAGACTCAGTTGATCGGGTTAGAAGACGAGCCAGTAACAGCCGCCCTTTGTGTTGCCAACATGATTCTTCGAGGCGATGGAAGTTCAGGGGTAAAAAGAGCGGACGCATTCGACGATCGCGAGTTCCCGCGCGAAATGGCCGACGTTGTCCTCATGAACCCTCCGTTTCCACATCGCAAGACTGACGTGCCAATTGAGAGATTCATTTCTCGTGCGCTCGAAGGTCTAAAGAGGCGCGGCGTTGCGGCTGTAATTGCCAAAACGAGCGTGCTAGCGAAGAGCGATACGAAGGCTTGGCGCGAGCACCTACTCAGTGAGAACACACTTCAAGCTGTCATATCGGTACCTGGGGAGTTATTCCAACCCTACGCTTCTGCGACTACGGCAATTCTTGTTTTCAAGAAGGGCGTTCCTCACGGCGAGGACAGTCCGGTCTTTTTCTGTCGTATATCGAATGATGGGTTCCGACTGAAAAAGGGCGTTCGTGTCATTCAGGAGGGAGACGAACTACCACAGGCCCTCGCTGCCTTTAAGAGTATGAGTAATCAACCAGGATTTTGCATTGGTGCCGTACTCGACGATGACAACTGGGCACCAGGGGCGTATATCGCTGCGCGGCCATTAACAGCGGAAGAGTTTCGCGAGGAGGTGGCCGTTCTCATTAGGGGGAAAGCCGCCTTTGCCGCGCGCTACGCCCCGCAACTTGCCGCACTAATGCGTGGAATCGCTAGCGGCGAACTCCACGCGACACCGTACCGAGAGGCGAAGTCCGCGCCCAAGAAACAAGCGACGATTGGCGACTATTTCGAGATCAACTACGGGCAACGCGTACTCCACAGTAAGGACGGCCTCTCTTCCGGAAAGTCTCTCGTGATCTCTTCGAGCGGCGAGAACAATGGGGCGTACGGATTCTTTGATTATGACGACTTGATCGAAGCACCGTTCGTCACCGTCCCAAGTACAGGGAGTATTGGTGAGGCTGCCGTTCAAGAATTCCCTTGTGGTGTTACAGACGACTGTCTTATTCTGACGCCGAGGATTGGCACACCATTCGAGGCGCTGTACGTAGCGGCGGCAGTCCTTCGACATGAACGGTGGCGATTCGACTACGGACGCAAGATGACTCCCAGTCGGATTAGTTCATTCCCGCTTCGACTGGACGACGAACTACTCTCTTGGGTTGCGAACGGTTGGGGGCAAGCAGATTCACTTCAAGGACAGGCTCTCGAAATGTTTGGCGGAGAGGAAGCGGTCATGAAAGTTTCAACGAAGAAATCGGGTGCCGAATCGTTTGACAAGTTCAAAGACCTCACTGGAAAACT
>DATKTZ010000043.1:0-49516 GCA_035530815.1 Acidimicrobiales bacterium | reverse complement strand
GTTCGGCGAGATCGTCGATGCCCTTCGCGCGGATCGCAAGTTCGTCTCCAAATATTTAAGCGTGCTCGAGGAGATGCGAATCATCGAACGCCGACTGCCCGTCAACGCCGAACCGGGCAGTCGCTCGGGACACTGGCACCTACGCGACCCCTTCTTTCGCTTCTGGTTTCGCTTCGTCTTTCCCTTCCAAGATGACCTCGAATCGGGTCTCGCTGCTACGACCCTGTACGACACCGAGATCGAACCGGTCCTCGCTGATCATGTTGGACCTGAGTTCGAGGAGTACTGTCGCAGTTGGGTGCGCTCTAACGCACCAGCACCCAAGGTCGGCTCGTGGTGGGGGCCATCGCTGAACGAATTGCGCAAAGCTGGCACACGCACG
Organism: Acidimicrobiales bacterium; assembly: GCA_035530815.1. Taxonomy (GTDB): domain Bacteria; phylum Actinomycetota; class Acidimicrobiia; order Acidimicrobiales; family RAAP-2; genus RAAP-2. The sequence continues at coordinate 49,134 of DATKTZ010000043.1, read as the reverse complement.
ACCGAGGAGATCGACATCGTCGGGGTAGTTCGCAGCAAGGTGAGCATCATCGGTGAGGCTCGCTGGCGAAAGCGCCCGATGGACCTCGGCTACCTCGCCATGATTGAAGACTTCAAAATCCCTGCTCTGCGCCAAAGTGGAATCAATGTGGCCACGACTCCCATCATCTACCTCTTCAGCCGTGGTGGCTACGCCGAGCGCCTCGTCGAAGTCGCGGCCGACCGCGAGGATCTGATTCTCGTGGATGTGGCCAGCGCATTAGGGCAGTAGCCTACTCTACGGTAGGCTACTGTCGATTAGACAAACTTTGCTCCCACAGGGCATGTAGCCTCCAGTCGGATTGAGTACGTCGGCACTCCGAGGTGAACTCGCACGCGATTCCCATCGAGAAAATCCCACATACCAATCCGACGTCACCGGACAGATCCGACGTCACCGGACGAATTTTCGTTGAAATCCGGACAGATCCGACGTCACCGGACATATCCGACCGATTGCATCCACCTCATAATCCCTCGGTCGTGGGTTCGATCCCCACCGGCCCTACTCAGCCTCACTCAGTTGAACAACGGACTTCTCAAAAGTCACTTTCCGTAGTGGTAGCGAGCTTGAAGCACCACGATGTCATCATCGTCGACGAGGTACACGAGTCGATGCTCTTCGTCAATCCGACGAGACCAGCAACCGGCCAAAACGTGACGGAGCGGTTCCGGCTTGCCGATTCCTTCAAATGGACTTCGCACTGACTCCTCAAGCAGACGATTGAGGCGTTTGAGCGTTGCCTTGTCGTTGGCTTGCCAGAAGAGGTAGTCCTCCCATCCAATGGGAGTGAAGACCAGTCGCACTAAGCGAGTTCTTGAATACTGCGTTCGCCGGCGTTTGCTTGAGCCAGACTCTTAAGGAGTCGACGCGCATTGGCAGGTGAGCGCAAAAGCAGTGCGGTCTCGTTGAGCGCATCAAAGTCGGCGCGAGCCATGAGTACAGCGTCCCCTCGCTTGGAGGTGATCTCAATCGGCTCCCGATTTTCGTTCACTTGCTCGATGAGGGGGAAAAGGTTCCTTCGGGCTTCGCTTGCTGTGATGGACATGGCGTCGATCTCCTTCCCGCTACTTGTACCATTTATTGTACCATATCGAGCAGCCGCAGTTGTTACCGAAGCCGACAGAAATCCCACGAAAAGTCCCACGTACCAGACCGACCCCACGCGACGAAACCGACAGCACGCGACGCGAAAGCTTGAGATGTCAGGACGAATCCGACGCCACCGGACAATTCCGACCGTTTGCAGCCACCTCATAATCCCTCGGTCGTGGGTTCGATCCCCACCGGCCCTACTCGAGTTCATCTCCACCGTGACGGCCGCTTGGAGTACCACGATGTTGTCATCGTCTGCCAGGTAGACGGGCCGGTGGCCCTCGTCGAGTCGACGAAATCAGCAACCTGCTGGTACGTTTCACAGAAGTTCTGGTCTATGTCTGTGAGTCCGTGATCGTTCGTCGTAGACCGGCTCAGTCACGCTTGAGTTCACTCACCGCCTCGGAGGGAATCGACTTCCGCTTGGCGGAGCCGAATTGATGAGTAGCGAAGCCCTACGCTGCGGGCAGGTTCGGCGATTTCGCTGATTTCAGTGAGGTAGCGAAATCCTTGGCCGTGGGATGAGCATTGAGTGACGTCAGCACGACCCGCGACGTGTATCCCGACCCATCCTCCAGGAACCACGAAACGACGAACCCGGCTCGGTCGATGCAGGTTGTTTGGGTTGTCGAGCCGGAGTACTGGTTCAAACACCGCAACGTACCGAACTCTCTCGAGACCGTTGTCGTAGTTGTACTCTTCCCGTGCAGCAGCCCCTCCTCAAGTCGCCTTACCGACTGCAGTACGTAACTCTGGATGAATCCGACGTCCTGTTTGGCGAACCCTTTCGGCGATGAGTCGGCTCTCAATCTCGAGCATCGCAATCGCCCAGAGATTCCGGTGGACGAAAGGCCAATTCTGGGAGGACCGGTGCACAGACTCGCGTTAATCCCACCCTCTATCCACTGGACGATTCGACCAGTGGATCCGTGAAAGACATAAGCGAAACGGCCAGTGCCCATGTAATTGTCCACGTTTGTCTTTACACTCGCTCCAGGTGGACCGGGAATTTGAGTAACGACGATGTTCCCACTTTGAAGGTATAGGAAATTGAAGAGGCGATATGTGGCGACGAATCGAGTATTACTGGCACCGTTCATTGGGTTTATGAAGTCGCGTATTGACGTCGTTGGTTTCGTCGTAGGCGGAGCTGCGCTTGGAACTTGAAGGACAACGACCAGGATTGCCAAGGCCGTCGTGATAACAACGCCGACAATTGACCAGCGTCGCCACTGGCGTCCTTTTGCGGACTTGGCGCGGAGCTCGGACTGTGGACCTTTAATCGGAGATCCTTCGGCGTTTAGCCCGGACATTTCAGAGCCAAAAGGCATGGCACAAATCATACCAAGGTGAATAGCTTCATGGAGGTTGCCAAGGTCACTTGCAGCGCTTAAGGATCTGCTTCCACTCCTGCTTACATACCTATTGTCCGGAGGTTCCGTGCTGAGAGGGTGTTCCCATACCAGAGTGTCTCCCGAAAGAGTTCCGCAAGGAGGTAGTGCGGCTGGTTCGTAGTGGTCAACTTCAAGGAAGTCCTCGAATCGAACCAGGTTGGTTCACTGTCGGTGTCACTTCGTGTTTGGTGATGAGTGCGAAAGACTCCACGTCGCCCCTGGAACTGTCACGTGATGCGCGGACCCTGGTGAAGCGTTTCTGGTGTTGAATGTCCAAGTGTTTGTCTGGCTAGCACCGGGAACCCAGGCGGCGACGAGCTCCATGCGATTGTCCATGACGCTAATGCCCAGCACGATGGCGCCCGACTTGTCAGTTGCCCGAAGTGACCAGTGCTGCAGCACCCCAGAATTTGGGTCCTCTGAAGTTGAAGCCCACCCGATGAGAGCCACGCTTCCAGCGGTAGGGTCAACCGTGAGCGGGCCGGCGCCACGATACGACGCCACGATTGACAGTGCCTCCTCAACGGGACGTGGGATGGCGGCTGACTCAGATGTATGCGAACTCGCTGACGGGACCTCGCTTGCGCTCAGAACAGCTGCGCCAACTGCCAAGAGTGCCGCAGTCGCAACCGTCAAGAGCGGAATGAGTCGCTTCACGTCTTCTTCTGTCAGGTGATTGAATCGCTGCCTGATTCCTAACATCGTCCCATCTCTTTGTCAATGGCGATACGCCACAGCGTGATGTCGGTGGCGTCTATTAGAGCGCTGGGGTTCTGGAGAAGCACTTCGCAGTAGTGACAATGACCTGGGCCAAACTGGGCAGCGGACTCCGGTTGAGAATCCGTGCCGGAGGCAGGTGGGACCAAGGTCGCTTGAGGGCGGAGCTCTGGTAGCGCTCACTTCGAGGGTGGTCGATGAATTTGACGTCGGTCGTGGGGCGAGCACAGACTTCAGCGTCGCCCCCTTCGTCCCTTGGCCATCCAACGTCCCAGTACCGCGCCCAACGCCGTCAGTACGGGCACTGAACTCCAGAGGAGCCCTTGTGTCTCCCGCAGTAGGCCACTGCTCCTTTCGAGGACTGGATTCACGAGCGCGTAGGTGCCCGACGATACGCCAAGGCCAATCAGCGCTCCGATCAACGTGCCGATGATCACCTTGGCGCGAGTGTGTACGCGCCGCGCACGCGGGTCACTCATGTGGCCGTCCAGTGAACAGCGCACCAAGAGTGTCCGTGCACGCACGCCGTGTCCGGTGTGCCGGGTAAAAACTGGGCGCGCGAACCATTGACCGCACTGATTGAAGCAGAATCGGCGGCTGTTTGGTTACGTCTGCTGGAGATGGTGCCCTGCCTGATCGCGAACGGCGCGGGCTCCCGAAACCAGGTCTCGCGTTCCATGCCCGAACCCTACCTTGGTACCAGAGAGGTGGGTTCTGAGCGGAAAGCACACGAGATTCGAAGGGTCGTGTTGGCCAGCAGAGGCACTCTCGCGGGTCGCCGTCGCGAGCCTGGAGGTGTGACTGCCGTCGTCTGATGGTCGTTGCGGTTGTCGCAATCGGGCTCGTCGCGCCAGCCCGGTCAGCCTGAACCCAACCGACGGCGCCATCGCCACGCTGATCACCGTGGCTGCGGTTGCGCGCGAATTGGCGTGGGCCCGAGGCTACGTCGGCCGGGCTTCAGACAACGCGCAGGTGCCGCCGGAGTTCTTCAAGTACGCCAGCATCTTCGATTGGCTCGTCAAGCGCCGATCGCATTGCGTCGTCGTGGGCGAGGAATTCGTCCAACTCCTGACTGGTGAGGGGGCGGGCGAAGTAGTCGCCCTGGATGACGTCGGTGCCAATTCGTCGCAGCGACTCGAGGTTGCCGACGTTCTCGATACCCTCGGCGATGACCATGAGATCGAGTGCGCGAGCCATTTCGATGATTGAGCGTATGAGCGCAATGGCGCGTGAATCGGACTCAAGAGCCATGACGAAGGACTTGTCGATCTTCAATTCGTCGACCGGTAGCTCCAGCAATTGGGACATCGAAGAGTACCCGACACCGAAGTCATCAATCGCAATTTTCACGCCGGCCGATCGTAGGGTGCTCAAACTGCGCTTGGCGCGTAGCGGGTCCTGGCCCAGGCTCGACTCGGTCACCTCGAGAGTGATCCGCTCGGGAGCGATGTCGTACCACTGCAGCATGCGGTCGATGGATTCAGCCAGGTGCTCGTCCATCAGATCCCATTGAGAAATATTCACACTCATCTGCAACGAGTGGCCGTTGCGGTCGAGGCGAGCCAACTCGGTGATCGCGAGGTCGAGCACCGTTCGGGTGAGCGGCACGATCAGGCCTACCCGTTCAGCCAGGGGGATGAAGTCGTCGGGCTGCAGCAGCCCGAGCGTCGGGTGTTGCCAACGAACGAGCGCCTCGACGCCGTGCACGGTGTTGGTGCGCAGATCCTGGGTTGGCTGAAAGTGCAGGACAAGGCGGCGCCGTTCAATGGCGGTTCGTAACTCGTTGACGAGCGAGAGCCGCTCACGACTGTTCAGGTCGATCTCGTCTCGGTACACGCACACGCCGCCGTGGCTGCGCTTGGCCTCGTACATCGCCACGTCGGCGCTGCGCAGCAGTTCGGCGTGGGTGGTGCCGTGCTGGGGCCAGATCGCCACGCCGACGCTGGCGCTCACGCGCACCTTGGTTCCATCGAGTGACACGGGGTTCGAGAGCGTCAGGGCCAGCTCGTTGGCCGAGGCAATGGGATCGACGTTCGCGTCGACGACGAAGGTGTAGGCGAATTCGTCACCGCCGAGGCGCGCCACCGACCCGCGCTGGGCGATCTTGCTGGCGAAGCGCTGCCCGATTACCTTGAGCAACTCGTCGCCATACGCGTGGCCGATGGAGTCATTCACCTCCTTGAAGCCGTCCAGATCGATCAATACAATGCCGAGCTGCTCGTTGGGGCGCAGCGACTCCAGCTTGGCCTCGCCATCTTCGAGAAAGGCTCGGCGGTTGGAGAGGCCCGTGACGTGATCGGTCCGGGCCTCGACGAAGTTCGACCGGCCGAGTTGGCGCACCTCGCCCTGGGTGATCACCATGCGCAGGATCACCAGCGACAACGATCCCAGCGCCATCAATCTCGTCGACTCGGAAGAGGGTCGCGCGACCGAGATCGCGAGGATGGCCGTGGATAGCGTGCCGAAGATGACCGGAATCAGGTTGAGGCCTCGGGCAGCCACCAGGATTCCGCGCATTTCGCTGCGCCGGTCCGCACGCGGCCATGCGGCCAGCGCGAAACAGCACAGGCCAATCGGTCGCGAGGCACTGACGAGCAACGAAGACGTGGACGGGTCGATTGCCATTTGATTGAGGGCAAAGATGTCGCCCGCGAAGAAAGAAGTCAAGCCCAAGATCAACAACGACGTCGTGGTGTCGGTGTGGAAGTGCTTTGGAACCAGGCCCGCACCGAGCAGAACCAACAGGACCATGACGAGGATCGGATTGAAGATGTTGAGCTCCGCGACGAGTGAGCGGTCTCGGATCTCGATGTACTGGCCGAACCAGTACAGCGACGCCAGCGACGCCAGTGCCAGTCCGGCGATGATGCCGTCGAGGCGCACGCTGTTGGCGCGCGGACCGAATGACTGCTGCATTACTACGGCCACCGCCAGGGCGACGGCAAGGTATGAGAGAGCGAACAGCGCATCGCGCAGGGTGGGCGTGGGGAAGCGGGTGACGTACCAGTCGTGCACCAGGGGAAGAATGCTGGCGAGGTCGAACAAGAGGACGCCGACGCCCATCGTGAGCCAGGCGCCCCGCAAGCGCTGGTGCCGGTGGGCACGCACGAAGATCGGGACCACCGGAACGAGCGTGGCCAAGTGATAGAGCCACCCGTCGATCGGCGCTGCATTCCCGATTGGAGTGCTGGGCACATTTAGCAGCGAAATCGCGTAGGCGACTACCGCAGCGATGGCCAGGACTTGAGTGATGAACTGCGCGCGATTGGCGACAATCTGCTGAATGATCCGTGAGTAACGCCGCGTTGAGGCGGCATCAGTTGCCTCGAGTATCGTCATCAGCCACTGACCGCCGGGTTGTCGAGGCGGTACACATCCGTCGGCGTACCTGCTGGCCACGGGGAGGATCGTTTCTCACACCGTGTCAGTTGCCGATTGCTGTCCTCGGTATCCATGATCTGAAATTCCTGCCCCTTGGAAGTTGATCCGAATACTCGAACGACGTTCTGTAGACGGCTGTATGAACCTGAGAACCTGAGAACGTGAGGATGTGCTCTTCCTCGATGACTCAGATAGTGCAGATAATTTTGTTTCAAGATCATCAACTGGCACACGACAGACGCACAACGCCCACCAAATTTCACGCCTTGTGACTATTCGCACCACCTGGGCCCTGGGCCCTGGGCCCTGGGCGCTCGGGACGCGGTGGTGAGGCGGCTGGCGGACGTGGGTGCGACGACGCGCGCAACGCGCACTGCGTAGCGCCCGAGGGCGGACCGCAGTGACGCGTCGTGGTCCAGGAGTCCGCGTTGGCGTACGACCACGACTGACGCCCCTGTCGCCGTTGGTCCGCCACGGACTCGTACGCCGAGGGTGTCAGGTGGCGACAGGGATTGACTGGGCGAAGGAGAAGAAGTCGTCGGGATCGTAGGTGCGCTTGATGTTTCGAAGTCTGGGGAGGTTCGCCCCGTAGTAGGAGGTGAGCCAGTTCGAGAGCGTGGGGTCTATGTAGTTCTGGTAGGCGCCCGCGGCCGGGTCGAACACGCTGGCACCCAACCAGTGCAGCCACGCCTGACCTGCTGCGCGTTCGCTCGGCGACGTGAGGCTCGCCCAGGAGTAGGTCGCTTGGATGCCCGCCAACTTGTCCCGGTGCACGAAGGCGCTCTGGCCGGGCTCGACCCGGTTGACGGCGCCTCCGTACGCGTCGAAGGCGAGCGACCCGCCAAGGGTGGGTGCATCCCTCGCCAGTGCGTCGAGCGCGTCGACGAACTGGCGCACGCGCGCGGGCGTCATGGTGGTGTCCACGTAGCTTGACTTCGCGCTGAACGCTGAGCGGCTCAACACGCCGCTCGTTCGCGGTGCACTGAGGTGACAGGCCGCCACCGTGAGTCTCGAACATCCCGCCTCGGCCCGCATGGCCGAGAGGTAGTCGTCCGAGCCCAGGAATTCGTAGGAGGGTGTGCCGATTGAGGCGATTAGACCATTGACCAGAGAGCGAAGGCCAGAGTCCGTGCCGCAGAAGACGCCGCTGATCTCGACGAGCGGTCCGGAGGAGCCTTGGGAGAGCAGGAGGCAGTCGGACCAGAGTTCATCGGGGGTGGCGGCGATCCAGTGTTGCCAGGCGTCGAGGGAGGTGTCGGCCGCGGCCCACGGGAACTGCAGCGAGAACAGCGACAGGTTTGGCATGGGGTGAACGTCGAAGACCATCGACGTCGCGACGGCGAAGTTGCCCCCGCCGCCGCCCTGGCTGGCCCAGAGCAAGTCCGTGTGCTCGCTCTCACTGGCGGTGAGTCGCTCGGCGCCCGCCGTGACGAACTCTCCGGCTCGCAGATTGTCCGAGGTGAGACCGTACTTTCGGGCGAAGACGCCGACGCCGCCGCCCAGGGTTAGCCCGGCGATGCCCACGGTGGGGCACGATCCGCTCGGCAGGAGTCGATCGTGACGTGCGAGGGCGTCATAGACGTCGATGAGTTGCGCACCCGCGCTGATGGTGGCGGTGTTGGCCCGAGGGTCAACCACAATCTGATTCATCGCGCTGACATCGATCACCAGACCTGAACTTGACGAGTAGCCGCCGTAGCTGTGGCCGCCTGAGCGCATGGCCACGCCGACACCGTGGCTGCGGGCAAACTCCACACATCGAACCACGTCATCGGACGAGGCGCATAGGGCGATGCCGCGCGGGTGCAGGTTGGTGAACTTCGAGTTGTACAGCAGCCGGTCGACGCCGTAGCCGGGATCGGCGGGTTGAACTAGCCGTCCGGTGAGCGAGCGCGCGAAGACGTTCCACGCCGACGCGGTCGCAGGTTCGGTCGTGGTCGTCGTCACTGGCGTCGCACGGGAACGCACGCATCCCTCGAGTAGGGCGGGGGCGAGGATCGCGCCGGTGGCCACGGCGCCGAGTTGAAGACCGCGCCGCAAGAGACCTCGACGATCGAGGGGCGCGTGGGCATCCATTGCCCGACGCTATCGCCGCGTCAGCTTCTTTCGTGGCCCTCGTAGTGGTGGGCAAATCGAAGGATGAGCAGGCCTACCAACAACAAGACCACAACGCCGACGCCGACGCCCAGTGACACCAGCGTGTGGGTGAAGCCGCGTTGGGTGAGCGAGTCGTTGAGGGTGAGATGCGCCGACGCGCTCAAGATGTCTCGAACGCCGGCGAGGATGCCAATCACGAGGAAGGGGCGTACCGGGAAGGTAAGGGTTCGTAGGTTGCCAAAGACGGTGTGGGCGATGTCGAGCAGGATGATCACGACCAGAATGCCGTCGATGGCGGCGACCACGGTCTGGGAGAACATGCCCCAGTGGGCGAAGAAGTCGATCAGTGTTCGCACGAGGACCACGCTGGCCACGAGGACGAGACTGACCACGATGGCGTATTCGATGACGGTCATCAGTTTGGTGATGATCGCGTCAGTCCCGTTGTTCTGCTTGGGCCACGCGGTCGGCTCGTCATTCATGACTACGCACCCTAGCGGACTCGACCTTTCACGGTGAGTCCCGAAGTGGTCGAAGTGCGCTCGTGAGCGCGGTGAGCTCGTTCATGAGCCGCACGGCGGCACGATCGAGTTGGGGGCTGGCGGGGAACTCACCGTCAACGAAGGAGTCGCCGTCCAGTCCGATGGCGACGTCGCCGGCGTGTATGAGTCGCAGCGAGTTGAGTACGGGCTTGAGATGCTGGGCGGCTCGGGTGCCGCGGGCACCTCCCCCGTAACAGACCAAGCCGGCACCCTTGTAGCGCCACTCGTGATACAAGAAGTCCAATGCGTTCTTGGTGGCCGCGTTGTAGCTGTGGTTGTACTCGGGAACAACGAACACGAACGCGTCGGCCCGCGCGACCGTGGCCGACCACCGACGGGTGTGCTCGAGTTGGTAGTTGCCTTCAGAGGGTTCCCTGGGTTCGTCGAGCAATGGGAGGTTCACCTCGGCGAGGTCGATCAACTCGACCTCGAAGGCGCCATGGTCACGGGCTCGGCGCAAAAACCAACGGGCAATCGCGTCGCCCACGCGCTCGGGCCGGGTGCTACCGATGATCACTTCGAGTAGTGGCGGGTGCGCTGGTTGGCTCATGAACGTCCTAGTCAGTGGGTACGCGGGTCGAGACGCTTGGTCCAAGAGCCCGATTGGGGAGGAACAATGCGGGAACAATACCAAGTACGCACGTGCCGAATGACCACCAGAACGAGTGGGAGAAGGCTCCGGCGATCTTCTCGAGGTCGTGCATCGATAGTGGCACGAGCCCCGCCTGGACCTCGGTGCCGTTTCCGGGGAAGCTGCGATTGATGTGCGACTGCAAGACGACAGCGAAGACGGCGACGCCGAGCGAACCACCAACCTGGCGAATGATGTTCGTGGCCGAGGTGGCCTTGGGCACGTCGGCGTGCGAGAGGTTGCGGTAGGACGCGGCGAAGGTGGGCATCATCGCGCACCCGAGCCCGAGGCCGCGAATGAACAGGGCCGCGCCCAGCACGAAGTAATTCGAGGTGGCGCTCAGGCTCGTGTAGAAGAACGTGCCCAGCGCCAAGCCGGTCATGCCGAGCATCACGATGTGGCGCGGCCCCGCGCGGTCCGAGATCCTTCCCGCGTAGCTCATGATCAGCGCGGCGCCGATGCCCTGAGGCGCCATCATCGCGCCGGCGATCCAGGCCGAGTCGCCGCGTACGATCTGGTAGTAAAGCGGGAGCAGGAAGGTCGTCCCGATCAGCGTGGCGGCGGTGAGAAAGATTCCGATCGACGCCACGCTGAAGGTTCGATCTGCGAAGAGTCGTACGTCAATGAGTGGCTCGCGCGCACGCAGTGCCCGCCAGACAAATAGCGCGATGCACGCGAATCCGCCGAGCAGACTGTCGCGCACCGAGGCGCCAGTCAGACCGCCCCGCTCGCCGATCTGGGATAACCCGTAGACGATCAGGGCAAGACCGGGTGACAGAAGCAGGAACCCTGCGAGGTCGAAGCCGTGGTCTCGTTCACGCTTCGAGGGAGCCAGGAAGCGTCCGGCGAGTACGAAGGCGACCACACCGATCGGCACGTTCACGAGAAAGATCCAGCGCCACGAAGTATTGGAGACGATAACCCCGCCGAGCACGGGACCGAGAATCGGACCGAGCAGCTGGGGGACGCCGATGATGCCCATGACCCGGCCCATACGTTGGGGTCCGGCGGTGCGCGCGAGGATCGACTGGCCGACCGGCAGGATCATCCCACCACCCAGGCCCTGTACGACTCGAAACATGATGAGACTGCTCGCCGACCACGCTGACGCGCACAGCGCCGAGCCGCCTACGAACAGGGCGAGCGAGACCATGTAGACCGGCTTGGCACCGAGGCGGTGTACCGCCCAACCCGAGACCGGGATCACGATTGCCAGCGACAGTAGGTAGCCGGTCGTCACCCACTGGATCGTGTTGATGTTCACGTGGAAGTCGTGACTCAGCGTACGCAAGGCCACGGCCACGATCGTCGTATCGAGGATCGACATGACCGTGCCGAGGACCACCACGGTGCCGGTGCGGATGATGTGCGGTTCGAGGCGACCCTCGCGGGGCACGTGGCTCCTTCGCATGCTTGCCGTCGCAGGTACCTTACAACCGGTACTTTCGCCTCCAGCCCGGCTGAGACAATCCATAGAATGGAGCGATGAACTATACAGAAAATACAGTAAAATATGCTATCCCGACTAATATCGGTAAATGGCAAAGCAAAGTCGCTCCGCGCCCGTCATGAGGGCCGTGCTCGACGCGGTGGCTGAGCGGCTGATGGACGGTGACGAATCGCTCATCCGGATTCCTGAGATCTGCGAGGCGACCGGGGTCAATTACGGTTCCGTATATCACCACTTCGGCTCGCGTGAGGGGGTGATCGACGCGGCCTACAACATGATCTTCTCGCGTCTGGTCGAAGACGACATCGCCCGGCTGCGCGAGATCGGCGAGACCTCGAACTCGTTGGAGGAGTACGTCAGCGCGATGCGACCCCTCGTGGAACTGATGTCGGCCGGGCCCGATCGCGTGGCGCGGCGTGCCATGCGGGTGCGCATCGTTGCGGCCGCCGAGACTCGCAAGGAGCTCCGAGTGCTGATCGGCGAGACCCAGGCCCGACTGACCGACGAGATGGTGCGCATTGCCGAGCACGGCCAGAACCGCGGATGGCTGCGCCGCGACGTCACCGCACGGTCCATTGCCGTCCTGGTCCAGGTCGTCACCTTCGGTCGTACGCTGGACGACGTCTCCAGCGAACCCGTCAACCAGTCCGATTGGGAGCAGGCGATCTACGCCCTCTTTCTGGACATGTTGAACGGGTCGTAGGGACGCGGTCGGCGCGGATGTGGTGAACTAGCACCATGAAGGTCCTCCAAGCCTTGAGTGCGGTGCTTTTGGTGGGTGCGCTCGCAGTGGTGGCGGGCCGTTCGACCTCAAGCCTGAACGCGAGTCCCCTGGACGCGCCGTGTAACGCCGCCGTGCTGACCTCGAGCCTGACCTCGATCCAGAGCGTGGCGAGTTACGGGTGCGACGGGCACTGGGCGTACGTCTGGGCCAACGTCAACGTCGCATCCAATGTGGTCAGCGTGACCGAGCTACTGCACTACGACGAGGCGAGCGGGGTGTGGATGGCGGTCCCGCGATCGCAGTACTGTGATCCCTCGACGCTTTCGGCGATCGTGTACCACCGGGCCTGCCTGTCCAACTGAATCGCGCACGCCGGTGGCGGCGCCGTGCCGGTTCACATCACCTACGCTCTGTAGTCGTGCGTCGTCGTGGACTTGGCTCGTTGGCGTGGGCCTCCGCGCAGGATCTATTCAATCAACGCATCGCCTTCGGGCGTTTGGCGCTGGTGCACGTGATCATGATGGCGGGTGACACGCTGGTCACGATCTCACTCGCTGGCTCCCTGTTCTTCTCGGTCTCGCCAACCGAGGCGAAGGGCAGGGTCCTCGCCTACCTACTCATCACCATTGCCCCCTTTGCGATCGTATCGCCAGTGCTCGGTCCACTCATCGACCGGTCGTCACAGGGGCGGCGCGTGTTGGTGGCGATGTCGGCGGGAGCGCGAGCGTTGCTGTGCTGGTCGATGAGCCAGCATTTGAACTCGCTGTGGCTCTACCCCGAGGCATTCCTCGTGTTGATCTCGTCGAAGTTCTACGTCGTGACGCGCGGGACGCTGGTGCCTGAAATGGCCCGCAGCGATCAGTTCGACGAGCACACCGAGCAAGTGGGCGAGGCGGGATGGCCCCTCAACGGGGGAGAGCAGAAGGCGGGCTTCGCCGGCTTCAATGCACAACTCACGCTGCTAGGAACCCTCGCCGGCTTGGTATCGGGCGCCGTTGGCGCGGGGCTCTTGAAGGGCGTCGGGGCCACGAGCGTGCTGGTGTGTGCGTCGGTGGTCTTCGTCGGCGCCACGGTGGCGAGCCTGCGTCTGAAGAGCCCGACAGCCGCGGCGCGCGAACGCACGATTGCGATGACCCAGGTCGAGCGTGACGTCCACGCCCTTAACCCGCTGGGCGACGTTGAGGTCGCCTGGGGACTCGGCGCGGCGTCGGTGCTGCGTTTCACGGTTGGTTTCGCGACCTTCCTGTTGGCCTTCGGACTTCGCCGGGCCCACGCGGGACTCGGCTGGTTCGCGGTGGCCCTTGTCCTGAGCGCCCTGGGGGCGCTGGCGGGTCTGGCCGTGGTGACGCGCCTGCGCAACACACTGGCCGAGTCCACTTTGTTGTTGATGGCGTTGTTCGCTACCGCTCTTGGCGCCGCGCTCGCCAGTCTCAGCCCCTCACTGGTGACTCAGACCATCTTCGCGGGTTGGCTTGGCGTGTGCGCGGCGGTCGCCCAACCGAGTTTCGACGCCATCACCCAGCGTCACGTCGCTCCCGGCGCGCAAGGCCGAACCTTTGCGCGTTTCGCGGTGCGCCAGCAGTTGGGCTGGGTGGTGGGCGCAGTGATCCCGGTAGGCGTGACGCTCTCGTTCGTCGACGGTGACCGGCTCCTTGCGCTGCTCACACTGTTCGCCGCGCTCGCCTACGTGATGGGACGACGCGTCGCACGTCGCTGAGCGTCAAGGAGCGCGTCATCCTTATGCTGTAATGGACTATGGCGAAGTCAACTCGGAAAGGCGCTGATCTTGGCAGCCTGATGCAACTCCCGCACGTTGTGATCATTGGTGGGGGCTTCGCGGGTATCGCCACGGCGCGAGGGCTGGCCGACAAGCCGGTACGCGTCACGATCATCGACAAGCACAACTTCCACACCTTCTTGCCCCTGTTGTACCAGGTGGCAACCGCCGGCCTCGAGCCCGCGGACGTGGCGTACCCGATTCGTACGATCTTCGGACACGCCCGCAACATCCGCTTTCGTCACAGTCTCGTGCGCGAGGTCGATCACGCGCGCAGTGTGGTGATCTTGGAGGGTGGTGGCGAGGTGGCCTTCGACCACCTGGTCGTGGCCACCGGCGCAACCGCTGCCTACTTCGGGATTCCGGGCGCCTCACAGTACGCGATGCCCTTGTACTCGCTGGCCGACGCCCGTCGACTGCGCAATCGACTCCTCATCTCGTTGGAGGAGGCCGACGTGCGAGCCGAGGGCGAGGACGTCGCACTCAACTTCATCGTCGTCGGTGGCGGCCCCACGGGGGTAGAGACCGCCGGCGCGTTGTCAGAACTCATACGCATCGCCATTCGCCGCGACGGCCTTCGCCTGAGGGAGTCCGACGTGCGCATTGTGCTCGTCGATCTGGCCCCGCGCCTGCTGACCGCGTTTCCCGACTCGGCCAGCGTCTACGCCGCCAAGGAGTTAGGCGCGATGGGTGTGGAGATCCAGTTCGGGCGCTCGGTGACCGAGGTCGAAGAGCGTCATATTCGCTTCGCCGACGGCGAGCGCCTCGGGTGCGCGGCGGTCATCTGGGCCGCCGGGGTGACCGCCAGCGGTACGCTGGCGCACGATCTTCAGGTCACCCCGGGTCCGGGCGGACGCGCCCGCGTGACGGCGGATCTTCGCCTGGTGGAGAGTACCAACGTGTGGGCCGTCGGCGACGCCGCCGCGGTGCCGCTAAGCGCGAACGAGTTTTGCCCGCAGCTGGCGCCGGTGGCGATCCAGTCGGGTCGACATTGCGCCGAGCAGATCCTTCGGGTGCTGGCGGACCAGCCGACCGTGGACTTCTCGTACCGCAACAAGGGGATCATGGCCACCATCGGCCGCCATGCCGCGGTCGCCAAGATTCCCAACGCGGGCGTGATCAAGGGCACCGCGGGATGGTTGGCATGGCTCGGTCTGCACCTATTCTACCTGGTGGGATTCCGCAACCGTCTGCGCGTGATGATCAACTGGACGTGGCGTTACTTCGACTGGCCCTCGGGACCTCGGCTTATTGTCGCCGACGCCGAAACGGCTGAGTGAGCCGTGGCCGCGGCCACGGCTCACCAACTCAGCTGAGGCGCTGCTCCAGGTCGTCGACCTGAGCCTGCAACCGCGCGGGAATTCGGTCGTCGAATTGGGCGTAGTGCTCGCGGATGAGGGGCAGTTCGCTACGCCACTCGTCATTGTGCACCGTCAGCAGTTCCCGCATGTCCTCGGGCGTGACCTTGAGGCCCTCGACGTTGATGGCGGTCGGGCTCGGTACGTAGCCGATCGCGGTCTCGACGGCATCGCCGCGTCCCGAGGCTCGTTCGAAGACCCACTCGAGCACGCGACTGTTCTCGCCGTAGCCGGGCCACAGCCAGCGGCCGTCGTCGCCCTTGCGGAACCAGTTGACGTAGAAGATCTTGGGTAGGGTCTCCTCGCTGAAGCGGTCCGAGAAGCTGAGCCAGTGGTTGAAGTAGTCAGCCATGTTGTAGCCGCAAAAGGGCAGCATGGCGAAGGGATCGCGGCGCAGGTTGCCCACCGCGCCGGTGGCCGCCGCCGTGGTCTCTGAGGCCATGATCGATCCGAGAAATACGCCGTGGTCCCAGTTGCGCGACTGAAAGACGAGTGGTACGACGCTGGCGCGGCGTCCGCCGAAGAGGATCGCGTCGATCGGCACGCCGGCGGGGTCCTCCCACTCCGGGGCGATCGCGGGATCCTGGCCGGCGGGGGCGGTGAAGCGCGAGTTGGGGTGCGCGGCCGGGGTCGTTGCCGCCGGTGTCCAGGGCTGACCCTTCCAGTCGGTCAGGTGCTCGGGCGGATCGCTCATCCCTTCCCACCACACGTCACCGTCGGGGGTCAGCGCGGTGTTGGTGAAGATCGTGTTCGCCTCGATGGAGTACATCGCGTTGGGGTTGGTCTCCATGTTGGTACCCGGTGCCACGCCGAAGAATCCCGCCTCCGGGTTGATCGCGTAGAGACGGCCGTCGGGTCCCGGCTTCATCCAGCAGATGTCGTCGCCAATCGTCTCGACCTTCCAGCCGGGCAACGTGGGAACGAGCATGGCCAGGTTGGTCTTGCCGCAGGCACTGGGAAAGGCGCCGGTGACGTAGCGTGACTCACCGGCTGGGTTCGTGAGTTTCAAGATGAGCATGTGCTCGGCGAGCCAGCCCGCGTCGCGCGCGAGCACCGACGCGATGCGCAGCGCGAAGCACTTCTTTCCAAGCAGCGCGTTGCCGCCGTAGCCCGAGCCATACGAGATGATCTCGTGGGTCTCGGGGAACTGCACGATGTATTTGTTGTCGGCGTCACAGGGCCAGGGCACGTCGGCCTGGTCCTCGGCGAGGGGCATGCCGACCGAGTGCAGGCACGGGACGAACGTGCCGTGCTCGCCCAGCACCTCGAGTGCGCCGCGACCCATGCGGGTCATGATGCGCATCGAGACCGCGACGTACGCGGAGTCGGTGATTTCCACACCGATGTGCGAGATGTTCGAACCGAGGGGTCCCATGGAGTAGGGCACCACGTACATGGTGCGTCCCTTCATCGATCCTGCGAACAACTCGTTGAGCGTCGCGCGCATCTCGGCCGGGTCACGCCAGTTGTTGGTAGGTCCCGCGTCGATCTCGTTGTTCGAGCAGATGAAGGTACGGTCTTCCACCCGCGCGACGTCACCGGGGTCCGATGTCGCGTAGTAGCTATTGGGTCGCTTGGCCTCGGACAACTTGGTAAAGGTGCCGTTGTCAACCAGCAACTGGCACAACTCGTCGTACTCCTCAGCTGATCCGTCGCACCAGTGGATACGATCGGGAGTAGTGAGTTGCGCTATATCTTCAACCCAGTCGATGAGTTGCTTGTTTTGGGTGGGGTACGTCACGTGAATCCCTCCGTTATGGATGCGTCGCCTCGTTGCGGCACACTACTGGTTGGCTGTCGTCGTGTCCACGCCGGTTGACCCACCCGATCCCCGAAGGGAATTCACTCGACGCGAAGATGACATATTGGAGCGTATCGCCGCCATCGTGGGCCGACGAACCACTCCTCGCGGCGAAGTTCACATCGGCGACGACGCGGCGGTTCTGAATCCCTTTGTGGGACAGGCAATCATCAGTACTGACGTCACGGTTCTCGGGGTGCACCTAGAACCTGACCTTTTTCCCCTCGAAGACCTCGGATTCAAGGCGGTGGCCTCAGCCGTGTCGGATTTGGCCGCGATGGGCGCGCGACCGCGCGGCGCCACTGTGGCGGTTAGTTCACCGCCGGGAACGGACTTGGAGGAATTGCACCGCGGTATCGCCGACGCGGCATCAATGACCGGTTGCCCGATCGTGGGGGGCGATTTGTCGCGTTCGCGCGATGTGGCCGTCGCGGTGACGGTGTTCGGCGAGTGCCCGGGACGCGGCGCAGTGCTGCGCAGTGGTGCGCGGGCGGGCGACGAGATCCTGGTCAGTGGTCCACTGGGCCGCTCTGCGGCGGGCCTGCGGCGGCGACGTCACGGAAGCGCGCTCAACGACGAACTGGTGATCGCGCACCGTCGTCCCTGGCCGCGGCTCCAGGAGGGGATCGCTGCGCGCAACGCCGGCGCACACGCCATGATGGACTTGAGCGACGGACTGGGGCTGGATATGCACCGCTTGGCCGACGCCTCGGGAATCGGTTTCGAGCTCGATGGCGTCCCGGTCGCCGAAGGCGCCACGCTGGACGAGGCGATCAGTGGAGGCGAGGACTATGAACTGCTCATCGTGACTGACGACGCGCCTCGTCTGCGAATGCTGTTTCTCGATCAAGGGTTGCGCGCGCCCATCACCATTGGCCACGTCGTCGCCGATCGAGGGCGACGGACGCTACGGGGTAGGGAGTTCGAACGCCAGGGTTTCCAACACCAGCTCTAATGGGACTGGACCCGACGTGCCGGTTTGGTGACCTTGCCCGAGCGCAGACAACCGGTGCAGACGTTGAGCCGCGTCGGGGTCCCCTTCACCAGGGCGCGTACGCGCTGGATGTTGGGGTTCCAGCGGCGCTTGGTGCGGCGATGGGAGTGCGAGACGTTCATGCCGAACGACGGCTTCTTGCCGCAGATTTCGCAGACTGATGCCATGATGAACTTTCTCCTTATTCCCAGTGCGGTCCGTTGGCGCCGTGGGTAGAAACCGAAGAGCCATTGTAGCATCGCTAGCAATGACGTCACCGACCAAGCTGTCCGCCATTGATTTGCGGACTGCGATCACCACCTTCGCGGCGCTTCTGCGCTCGCACAAAGAGGTCATCAACCGGCTCAACGTCTACCCGGTGCCCGACGGCGACACCGGGACGAACATGGCCCTCACTATCGAATCGGTGGTGGCCGCTTTTGACCCGAGCGACGCCAACCCCTCGATGGACTCGGTCTGTCAGGCTATCGCGCGCGGATCACTGATGGGCGCTCGTGGTAATTCCGGGGTCATATTGTCCCAGTTGCTGCGCGGATTGGTAGAGAAGTTCCGGGCCAGCGCCGCGGTGACGCCCCAGTTACTCGCCGAGTCGCTCCATCACGCCGACACCCTGGCGCGCCTCGCGGTGGTGCGCCCGGTGGAGGGCACGATCCTGTCGGTGGCTCGAGCGGCCGCCCAGGGGGCGACCAACGCGTCGATGTCGTTGACGGCGCTAGTGCGTAGTGCGCGCGACCACGCTCGCGAGGCGCTGGCGCGCACGCCTGAGCAACTTCCCGTGCTGAAGCAGGCGGGTGTGGTCGATTCGGGTGGCACCGGCCTCGTGTTGTTGTTCGACGCCCTGTGCTACGTGGTCGCGAACGACCCGTTGCCCGAGGCTCCCTCGCCCCAATCAATCGAGGTGCACATGCCTGAACCGTCCGAGGTCGGCGACGTGAGCGATCTGCGCTACGAGGTCATGTACCTCCTGAACGCCGATGACGCCAAGATGCACGCGTTTCGTGAAGTGTGGTCGGGCATCGGGGACTCGATCGTCATAGTGGGCGGCGACGGGGAGTACAACTGCCACATCCACACTGACGAGATCGGCGCAGCGATCGAGGCGGGCATTGACGCTGGGCGCCCACGCGAGATTCGAGTGACCGATCTCAACGAGCAGGTCATCGAGGAACGCTGGGTGCGTGAGGGCAGCGTCGCCCAGTCCGAAAAGGAGCAGGAGCCCTCACCGCCCACATCGGTCGTGGCCGTAGTGATGGGCGAGGGTGTGGCGAGAATCTTTCGGTCCCTCGGCGTGCGCGAGATCGTCCAGGGCGGACAGTCGATGAACCCGTCGACCGCACAACTCGCCGAGGCGGTGCGCGCCACGGGCTCTGACGAGGTGGTCATCTTGCCCAACAACAAGAACGTGCGCGCGGCGGCCGAGCAGGTGGCCGGACTGGTCGACCAGCGTGTCGCGGTAGTGGCGACGAGCTCGATCGTCGAGGGCTTCGCCGCGTTGCTCTCCTACGACCCTGACGCTACGGCCGAGCAGAACGCCAAGGCCATGTGCGTCTCGGCGGCCAACGTGCTCGCCGGCGAGATTACCCAGGCCGTGCGTGACACCAGCACCGATGTCGGCGAGGTGCACCAGGGTGACTGGATAGGACTGAGCGACCGGGGAGTGCGCTCGGTCGCCGAATCCATCGCCTCGGCGAGCAATCAACTGCTCGCGGACCTGGTCGGGCCCGAGCACGAGTTGGTCACCATCATCGAGGGCGAGGGGTCGACGCCAGCGAACACCCGGCGCATCACCGAGTTCCTGGCCGAGGAATATCCGAAGCTGAGCGTGGAGGTGCACCACGGCGGTCAGCCCCTCTACCCTTACCTCTTCGGCATCGAGTGAGCGAGGCGGCGCCACGCCGACTGCGCCAACTGGGCGAGATCTCCGTCGAACAGCTTCGCCACGTGGGCGACAAGCGTGCGCAGAGCCTGGCCCAACTGGGCGTCACGAGTGTTTTCGATCTGTTGACGCTCTACCCGCGTCGCTACATGGATCGCACCAAGCGCGCTGACCTGTCGGACCTCGCCGTGGGTGACGAGGCGGCGATCTTCGCCGAGGTGACCAGCGTGCGCTCTCGACGCACGCGACAGGGTCGCTCGATGGTCGAGGTCAAGGTGAGCGATGACTCGGGTTCGATCAACATCGTGTTCTTCAATCAGCCCTGGCGCGAACGCCAGCTCGGCCTCGGCGTGCAAGCCCTCTTTTTCGCCGCAGTGGGCGACTATCGGGGCCAGCGCCAAATGACCAACCCGGTGGTGGACGTGATCATCGGCCCCTCGGGCGAGGAGCGTGACGCCTCGCGCGTTGGTCGAATTGTGCCGATCTACCCGGCGTCGGGAAAGGCAGGCCTCACCAGTTGGGAGTTGGGGGGCTTCGTGGAGGAGGCGCTGCGTCGCGCGGGGCCGCTGCTCGATCCCGTGCCCCCGTCGATCCTTGAGCCGCTAGACCTCGTGGATCGCACTCGGTCGCTCTGGGGGATCCACCTGCCCGCGGACGTGGACGAGGTGACGCCAGCCCGCCGACGCCTGGTCTTTGACGAGTTCCTGCGCGTGCAGTTGATCCTCGCGCTGCGACGCCAGCAACTCGAGGCGAGTGCCTCGGCTATCCGACACCGCGTGGACCCGGCCGATCTGGACGTGGCGCCCGGGGCCGACGTGGACGACTCGGCGTCACTGGTGCGCCAGTTCCTCTCGGGTCACCACTTCGCGCTCACCGGCGCCCAGCGCCGGGTGCTCGGCGAGATCGCCGCCGACATGGCTTCGGGCCTGCCGATGCACCGCCTGCTTCAGGGCGACGTCGGCTCGGGCAAGACCTTGGTGGCCCTGTGCACGCTGCTCATGGCCCGCGATGGTGCGCGGCAGGGGGCGCTGATGGCGCCCACCGAGATCCTGGCCGAGCAGCACCTGGTGTCGCTGCGCGCGGATCTGGAGGGTTTGAGCGTCGCCGACCCGGCGGTGCTCGGCGGTGCACGTCCGCTCAACGTCCAGTTGCTGACCGGGCGATTGCGCGCCCGAGAGCGCCAGGCCGTCCTGGCGGGACTGGCCGAGGGTTCAGTGGACTTCGTGATCGGCACGCACGCGCTCTTGAGCGACGACGTGCGCTTTCGTGCCCTCGGGGTCATCGTGATCGACGAACAGCACCGCTTCGGGGTCGAACAGCGAGCCACCCTGCGCGACAAGGGCCGCGAGCACTCCGAGGAGCGGCTTGACCCTGACCTGCTGGTGATGACCGCGACGCCCATACCGCGCACCGCCGCCATGGTGGTCTTCGGCGACCTCGACCGCTCGGTGCTCGACGAACTTCCCGGTGGGCGGGTGCCCGTCACCACTCAGTGGCTGCGCGCGCACGAGACGAGCACCGCGTGGCAACGCGTGCGCGACGAGGTCGCTCAGGGCTTTCGGGCGTTCGTCGTGTGCCCGTTGGTGGAGGGGTCCGAGCGCGTGGAGGCCGCCAGCGCCGTTGAGGAACGTGACCGTCTGGTTGAACACGAGTTGAAGGGACTTCGAGTGGGCCTGCTGCACGCCCAGATGAAGAGCGACGCCAAGGATGACGTGATGGCTCGCTTTCGCGGCGGTCTGCTGGACGTGCTCGTCGCCACCGTGGTCATTGAGGTGGGAGTCGACATTCTCGAGACGAGCGTGGTGGTGATCGAGGACGCCTGGCGCTTCGGGCTGGCCCAATTGCACCAACTTCGCGGGCGCGTGGGTCGAGGAACCCGGGCGAGCTACTGCTACGTGCTCGGCGATCCGCCCAGCGAGGACGGCGTGGCGCGCCTCGAAGCGCTGGTTGGATCAAGTGACGGCTTCGAATTGGCCGAGATCGATCTCGACCTGCGCGGTGAGGGCACTCTCTTTGGGACCCGTCAGCGCGGGCGCAGCGACCTACGTCTGGCCTCACTTCGACACGACGAGGATCTGCTCGTCGCGGCGCAGGCGGCCGCGGCGAGTCTGGCGCGCACCCGCGCGCTGGCCGATCAACCAGATCTGGTCGACGAGCTCAAGCTCTTCGTGGACGACCAGGAGGCGCAGTACCTGTTCAAGTCCTGACCTACCTTCAGGCGTCGGCCATTGACGACGTAGCCTTAAGCGGTGCGAGTGATTGGTGGAGCGGCCCGGGGGCGATCGCTCAAGGCGAAGTTGCCAGCGACGGTGCGACCCACCACGGACTTCGCCCGCGAGGCCATCTTCTCGATGCTCGAGAGCCGCGGGGGCTTGGCGGACCTCGTCGTGGCTGATCTCTACTGCGGCTCGGGCGCGATGGGCATCGAGGCCCTGTCACGCGGTGCCGCCAAGGTCTACTTCGTCGACAGCGACCCCGCGTGTCTGGCGGCCGCCCGCGCGAACCTCGAACCCCTGGGACTGGCTGGCGAGGCGCACTACGTGCGCTCGACGTTGCCGCAGTGGTCACCGCCCGCGGACCTTGATCTGGTGCTGTGCGATCCACCCTATGGTCCCCTCGATCTGGACAGTGTGCTCCAGGGTGTGAGGGCCGCGAGGGTGGTCATCGAGAACGATCGTCACATGGACGCGCCCACGGGCTGGGTCGTCACCAAGACCAAGCGTTACGGCACTACGCTCGTAACGATGTTGGAACCCAGCGAAGTGGATGAACGGTGACCGTCGGCCTGATCCCGGGCTCGTTTGACCCTTTTCACAACGGTCACCTGGAAATCATAGAGCGCGCGTCGCACATCTTTGACGACATCGTGGTCGCCGCGATCCGCAACCCCCAGAAGTCCGAGCCGCTCTTCGACCTCGAAGAGCGACGCATTATGATCGCCGAATCGTGCGCCCACATCGCGCGCGTGGAGATCGTCTCGATCGCCACCTTGCTCGTCAACGTAGCCCGCGACGTCAACGCCACGGCCATCGTCAAGGGCCTGCGCGCGGTGTCGGACTTCGAGAGCGAACTGCAGATGGCTCAGATGAACCGGTCGCTCTCGGGTGTCGAGACGCTGTTCATCCCCACCAGTTCAAACCACTCCTTCATCGCCTCGCGATTGCTGCGCGAGGTGGCGCGCTACGGCGGTGACGTGCGGGCCTTCGTCCCCCCACCCGTGGCGGCGAGACTGGACGAGCGATTTCCCGGAGGTGGCAAGTGACCTCATTTGACGGCTACGACGACCCCGAAGAGTTCGCCGCCGACCCCGGACGCCACGTGCGCCGCGACATCGAGACTGACCTGCGCAGTCTCATCGAACTGGTGGCGAACGCGAAGCAGATGCCGCTGTCCAATTCGGCGCTCGTGCCACGCGACGACGTGCTGTCACTGCTCGAGCAGGCGCTGCGCAGTCTGCCCGACGAGATCAGAGAGGCCCGTTGGGCACTGCGCGACCGCGAGGAGTTGATGGCGGCCGAGATGCACAAGGCCCAGCAGCTCATGGATCAGGTTCGCGCCGAGGCCGCGCGCATGGTCGACAAGACCGAGATCGTGCGGCAATCTCGCCTGAAGGCGGACCAGATCATCGCCGACGCCCAGACCCAGGCCCGTCAGATGATCAACCAGTCCGAGGACTTCATCGACGGCAAGCTCGCCAACTTCGAGATCGTCCTCGAACGATTGATGAAGACGACCCGGTCGGGTCGTGAGCGCCTGAGTGCCCAGGGCCTGCCCACCTCGTTGCTTGACGAGGCCGCGGTGCCCGGCGAGTTCTTCGCGTCCGGGAGTGCCGCGGTGCCCGACGTCGAGGTGCCCGAAACCGATGAGTCGTCCTTTTTCGATCAGGACGCCCACTAACCGTCGTGGCCTCGCCCTACCTCGTGCCGGTGGCTCAGCTGCTGCGCGACGTGCCCTCAACGCTGGACGTCGACTTTGAGGCGCCCTTCGATGAGGAGCACGAGTTCGCGCCGCGCGGACCCGCCGAGACGGATGTCGATTCAGAGTCCCTGGTGGAGGTGCGCATTCGACTGTCGAGCTTTCTCGGTGGACTCCACGCCAAGGGGACCGTCTCGGCGCCCTGGCACGGGGTCTGTCGGCGCTGCTCGATTCCGGTGTATGGGGTGAGTGAAGTCAAGGTGAGCGAGCGGTTCGTCGACGAGCGCGGTCCCGAGGACGAGGAGGCGTATCTGATTGAGGTCGATTTCGCCGATCTCGCGCCGATGGTGCGCGACGCGATCCTGCTGGACCTGCCGCTCGCGCCGCTGTGTCGAGATGACTGCCGGGGCCTGTGCCCCGTGTGCGGAATCGACCGAAACGAGGGGAGTTGCGACTGCGCGGCGCCCCTGGACCCGCGCTGGGCTACACTTGATGGACTCCGATTCACGGATGATTCGTCCGGTGAGTCCAACGAAGTGTGACGGGCGTGCCCGTTCTGGCGAAAGAGAAGATCGATGGCAGTCCCAAAGCGCAAGACCAGCAAAGCCAAGACGCGTAGCCGACGCGCGGCGAACTGGCGTCTCGAGCGTCCCGCGCGCAGCGTCTGCCCGCAGTGCGCGACCTCCAAGTTGCCGCACGTCGTGTGCCCGAACTGCGGTTGGTACAAGGGTCGAGTCGCCGTCGAGGTCAACTGAGTTGACCCTGCCCATCGCCCTTGACGCGATGGGTGGCGACTTTGCTCCCGGCGAGGTCATCGCGGGCGCCCGGCGCGCCGCGGATGAACTGGGGCTGAAGGTCACCCTCGTCGGTGTACCCGAGCTCATGGGTGACCCCCTCGGCCTCGAGGTTGTCGCCTGCAGCGAGGTCATCGCGATGGATGACGATCCCGCCGCGAGTGTGCGCAAGAAGAAGGATTCGTCCCTGGTGCGCGCCGCCGAACTTGTGCGCGACGGCCGTGCGAGCGCGATGGTCTCGGCGGGCAACACCGGTGCGACGATGGCGTCGGCCCTGCTGCGAATGGGTCGTCTGCCCGGTGTGGTGCGGCCCTGTATCGCGACGCCGATTCCCCGGCCCGGCATCACGCCGAGCCTGCTGGTCGACGCCGGAGCGAACTCGGAGTGCAGTGCCGAGATGCTCGTGCAGTTCGCCCAGTTGGCGACGGCATTTGTCCAGGCTCACTACCACGTGGCGGTGCCGCGTGTGGGTCTGTTGTCGATCGGCGAGGAGTCCTCCAAGGGCACGTCGCTGGTCAAAGAGACCCACCAACTGCTGGCGAGCACTTCGGGAATCGAGTTCGCGGGCAACGTGGAGGGGCGTGACCTCATTCCGGCCCCGGTGGACATCGTGGTCACCGATGGCTTCACCGGCAACGTCGCCCTCAAGACACTTGAGGGGTCGCTCAGATTCATTGTTGACACGGTGCTCGGCGTGATCGCCACCAACGACGCGACCAGGGCCGCCGGTGACGTGCTCTTCGAATACCTCGCGCCCGTCGCCGCGGCGCTCACCCCGGAGAACCAGGGCGGGGCCCTGCTGCTCGGTTTGGATGGCATCTGTGTCATCAGCCACGGCTCGTCCAACGCCACGGCGATCCTGAACGCCCTTCGCGTCGCCGCCGAGATGGACGCCGACGGGGTCGTCGAGAAGATGCGTTCCGCTATTCGTCCTGATCAAGAATGAGAAGACTCGAACCGTGGTTACCGTTTCGGTAGTCTGGGGCAGCAACACAAAGGAGTGGTCATGACCGCTGACGCAGTAAACCCACCAAAACTCGATCGCGATGCGATCCTGTTGCTTGTGCGTGGTCAGCTCGCCGAAATCCTCGAGAAGAGCCCCGAGGATATCGACCCGGACGTGCCCTTCACCGATCTGGGCGCAGATTCGCTGGCGCTCATCGAACTCGTGGAGGCACTCGAAGAGCACCTGGCCGCCTACGTCGCTGGTTTTCACATCGATGACGAGGACTTAGAGGGACTCCTGTCGGTGCGCAGCGCGGTGGACTACCTCGCCGCGAAACTGCAGGTGTCCTGACGAGGTTCGTGAGCCTCTTGGTCTCGCCCCTTCACTCGTTCGCCGAGCACTTGGGTCTGAGTCCCGAGAGCGAGTGGCTGGCCCAGGCCCTCACGCACTCGAGTTACGCGGCCGAACACGATTGCGTGTCCAACGAGCGGCTCGAGTTTCTAGGCGACGCGGTGGTGGACCTCGCGGTGGCTGACCTCATCTTCACCGCCTATCCGGCTCTCAACGAGGGCTCGGGTTCCCTGGTACGTTCGCGAGTGGTCAACGAGAGCGCGCTGGCGGGTGCCGCGCGACACCTGGAACTCGCCAAGTACGTTCGCGTCGGCCGCGGGGAGGTCAAGTCCCGGGGTCTCGAGCGAGCCTCGTTGCTCGCCGACGCGTTCGAAGCCGTGGTCGCGGCGGTCTTTCTCGAGCGTGGCTACGAGTCGGCCAAGCGGTTCGTCGCGGACCAGTTGGGCGCCGTGGTGGCCGAGGCGGCCCTGGCGCCCGACGACGTCGACCCCAAGACCCGACTGCGCCAGTGGTGCGAGTCGAGCGGGCTGGGCACACCGGTCTACGAGGTGCACGCCGAGGGCCCCGCTCACGCCACGACCTTCCGGGCCACGGTGGCGATCGGCGGCGAGGTGCGAGGCGCGGGCCACGGCAGTTCAAAGAAGATCGCCGAGACCCAGGCCGCGCGTGACGCGTGGGAGGTGCGCGACGATGCCTGAACTGCCCGAGGTCGAAACCGTCCGAGCCTCGCTGGCCCGCGACCTGGTCGGGCGCAAGTTCAAGTCCGCGACGGTGACCAACGGCCGCGTCGTGCGGCGCCACAAGAGCGTGAAGGACTTCCGGGTGCTGGTCGAAGGCCACAGCGTCAAGGCCGTCCAGCGCCTCGGCAAGTACCTCGTACTCGCGTTGGACAATGAGTCGCACCTGGTTATCCACCTCGGTATGAGTGGCCAATTGCTGCGCGCCAAGAGCGCGAAGGAGCCCAAACCCAAGCACACCCACGTGGTGCTCACCTTCACCCAGGGAGGCGAACTGCGCTACGTCGATCCGCGGACCTTCGGCGAGCTGTTCGTGTCGCTGCCCCCGGCCGAGGGCCAAGAGGTCGAGATCTCCAAGTTCGCCCGTCTCTCGATCGGCGGCGACGGACTGGCCCTGCGTCGGCGCGTTCCCGAGCTCGCGCACCTCGGGATCGATCCCTTCGAGGACCAGATTGGTTGGGACCGCTTCGCCGCGATCCTGCGCAGCCGCTCGACGATGCTCAAGGTCGTGCTGACCGACCAGGACATCATCTGCGGTATCGGCAACATCTACTCCGACGAGATCCTCTTCAATGCGGGCCTGCGCTACGACCGGCCCGCCGAGTCGTTGTCGACCATCGAGATCCGCCGCCTGCACCGGTCCATCGCCGAGATCCTGAGCGAGGCCATCAAGCACGGCGGCTCGACCCTCGATGACGAGCAGTTCGTCGACCCCGACGGCAAGCCCGGCTCCTACCAGCAGTTCCACCAGGTCTATGACCGTGAGGGGTTGCCGTGCTTCCAGTGCCGGCGCCCGATTGTGCGGGTGATGGTGCGACAACGCTCCACGTTCTTTTGCGAGAAGTGCCAGAGCTAGCACGGCGTCCGACCCGAAGATTGCTAGCGTCTACCCGTGTTTCTTAAGCGATTGACCATGAAGGGCTTCAAGTCCTTCGCCGACAACACCGTGCTCGAATTCGAGCCGGGCGTGACCGCCGTAGTCGGTCCCAACGGTTCGGGAAAGTCCAACGTGGTCGACGCCGTGACCTGGGTGCTCGGGGCCCAGAGCACGAGAGCGCTGCGCAGTTCGAAGATGGATGACGTCATCTTCATGGGCACCGCAAATCGACCGGCCCTCGGGCGCGCCGAGGTCGCCCTCACCCTCGACAACTCTTCGGGACGCCTGCCCGTGGACGGCGCCGAGGTCACGATCTCGCGCACCCTCTTTCGAAACGGCGACTCCGAATACGCGATCAACGGCACCACCTGCCGACTCCTTGACGTCCAAGACCTGTTGAGCGACTCGGGCGTGGGACGTCAGCAGCACATGATCATCGGCCAGGGCCAGCTTGACTCGATCCTCAACTCGAGTTCCGAGAGTCGCCGCGCGGTGATCGAGGAGGCGGCTGGCGTCTTGAAGCACCGTCGGCGCAAGGAGCGATCCGAACGCCGTCTCGCCCAGACCCAGGAGAATCTCGAACGTCTGGGTGACCTGGTGCGCGAAGTTCGTCGCCAGATGCGCCCGCTCGAACGCCAGGCGGCCTCGGCCCGCAGCTACGCCGACGTCGAGTCCGAACTGCGCGCCGCGCGACACGCGCTCTTCAGTGAGCGGCTCGTCGCCTTCGACGCTCGGCGCCTCGAGCTGGACGGCGAACTCGTCGGCACCAGTGAGGGCGAGCGCGAACTTCGCCAGGAACTGGTCACCCTCGACGCCCAGGCCAGCGCGGCCGCGGCCGAGATGGCGAGCCGACGCGAAGAGGTCCTGGCGTCGACCCTGGGTACGCTCCAGGGCCTGGCCGAGCGTGCGCGCGGCACCACGTCGATCATCGCCGAGCGCGAGCGCTCGCTGCGCGTCGCGCTGGTCGCATCAGCCGACGAGAACGTGATCGCCACTCTGGAGGCCGACGGCGCCAGGTTGCAGGCGGACCTGGGCGACCTCGACGAGGATGAGGCGCGCTTAGGAGCCGTGCGTGAGGAGTTGCGCTTCACTAGCGCGACCCTCGCCGAGCACGAGACCGAGTACCAGCGGACCTGGGGCTCGCTCACCCACGAGGGCGACGAGGCTGCCCTGGCCGCGACCTTGGAGCGACGCGAACTGCTGGAGCGGTCACGTCGGTCGCTCCAAGAGAGCGAACGGCGCGGCGCGGCGCGTCTTCACGAGGCGCGTGCGCGTGTGGAACAGGCGCGCACGGCGCACGAGCGGCTTCGCCTCGAGGCCGGGGGCGTCGACCAGGTACTCACCCTCGCCCGTGACGAGCAGGCGAGCGCTCAGCGCGACGCCGAACGTGCCGAGGCCGAACGGGCCGAGGCCGACGAGGCCCTGCGCGATGCGTCCGACGTGGCCGCACGTACCCAGGCGCGGGCCGAGGCGCTGGCGCGGGCGCTCGAGGAGTTTTCGGGGGCTGGAGGTCGAGCGATTATCGCAGACCTGGAGGGCGTACTCGGAGCGTTTCTCGACCTCATTGAGGTGGATGGGGGCTGGGAGCGCGCGGTCGAGTCGGCCGCCGGCGCGTCGCTGGGCGCGGTCGTCGTAGACGGTCGTAAGTCCGCGCGCGCGGCGCTCGAAGCGCTGCGGCGTGAGGGTGGCGCGGGACTCGTATTGCCCGTGGGGGAGGGTCCGGTGTCGCCGGCGAGTGCACCGGCGGGCTGCACGTCACTTCGTTCGTTGGTCCAGGCACGAGCCGGGGCCCCCGAGCACGTTGCCCGCGTGTTGGACGCGCTCTTCTCGCGGGCCTTTGTCGCGAAGGACTGGGAGTCGGGCATCGAGACGGCGGCGACCAATCCCGACCTGGTGATCGTGACCCGCGAAGGTGACCGCTTCGCGACCTCGGGATGGCGCGTGGCGTCGGGACGCGCGGTCGTGACGCGCTCCACGGTCGAAGACGCCCAGCGCGCAGCGCGCGAGGCCGCCCACGCGCTGGAGCCATTGCGTCAGCGTCGCGTCCACTGCGATGAGGCGGCAGTCAATGCCCGACGTCGCCTGAACCGCTGTTCGACTGAGTTAGCCCAGGCCGAAGCCGCCTGGAGCGCGCACCGTGCGGACCGGGAGCGTCTGGAGCACAACCTCGGCGAGCTCGACGCCGCGGTGCAGGCGCTCGTGCATGAGGCCGGTGAGCTGTCGGTGCAGGGCGTCGCCCTGGACGAAGAGGTGGCTGAACTGGGCGGGCACATCGCGCAACTCGAACAGCGGGTCGTCGAGGCCGGCGGACAACGTCGCGCGATGGATGAGGCGCTCGGGGCTATCGACGCCCTGCGCGCGAAGGTGATCACCTTGAGCGCCGAGCTCGCCCGGCGCGAAGCGCAGTTCGGTGAGCGCCGCCGACTTATCGAGGCGCGCCGAGCGGAGATCGAACTGCGGCTCGAGGGTCACTCGGGCGAACGCGCCGAGGCCGCGCGCCGACGTGAGTCGCTGGAGTTCGATCTGGGCGTCCTTGAACGCTTGGCCGCCATGGTGAGCCTGGCGAGTGACGATATCCAACTGTCCCAGGAGACACTCGATTCGACCTACCGTGAGCAGCTCGAAGCGTCGCGCGCGGGTGCCGAGCGTCTCGAGCGGGCCCGCCGGGCGCGCCACGACGCCGAGGTGCGTCTCGCGGCACTGGGCGACGTCAAGCGCGCCGCCGAGATCGAGCACGCCGAGTTGATGGTCAAGATCGCCAACCTGCACGAGGTGGTCCAGCGCGACCTGGGCCTCGAGGCGCGCCGTATGGGCCCCGCCCCCGAGGTCGCCCTGGCTGAGGGCGTCTCGCTCGAGCAGCGGGTGGGTGAACTCGAGGCCCGCATCACCTCGCTCGGTCCGATCAACCCATTGGCCCTGGAGGAGTTGAGCGCGCTCGAGGAGCGCTACAAGGAGCTCGACGCCCAGGTGAGCGACGTGCGGACCGCTCGGCGCGAACTGCAAGAGGTGATCCGGGCGCTGGACGATGAGATCATGACGTCGTTCTCGAGCGCCGTGGCGGACGTGAACGAGCATTTCTCGAGTCTGATCGGCATGCTCTTTCCGGGCGGCCAGGGTCGCTTGTTGCTGACCGAACCCGACGATCCGCTCAACACCGGGGTCGAGATCGAGGTGCGCCCGATGGGGCGCAACGTCCGGCGGATCTCCCTGCTGTCGGGTGGTGAGCGATCGATGGCCGCCCTGGCGTTCCTGTTCGCCGTCTTCCGTTCACGCCCCTCACCGTTCTACATGATGGACGAGGTGGAGGCGGCACTCGACGACGTGAACCTGCAGCGGTTCCTTAGCTTGGTCGACGAGTTCAGAAATGAGGCCCAGTTGTTGATCGTCACGCACCAAAAGCGCACCATGGAGTCCGCTGACGCGCTCTACGGCGTCACGATGGTTCCCGGCGCCTCCTCCAAGGTCGTCAGCCAGCGCGTGCGCCGCGAGGAGGAGGTCGGCTCGTGACGGCATTCGTGATCGTGGCGGCGGCGGTGATCGTAGTGGTGCTCGCGGTGCTCGTGGTGCGTCGCGTCCGACGTCGACCCGTGGCGGTGCTGGCCCCGGCTCCAATGCCTGAGGTGCTGGTGAGCGAAGTGGCGCCGCGCCCGTCGATCGACGTCGACGCGGGTTCGCTCAAGCAGCGCCTCGGCTCGACTCGAGGCGTCTTCGAACGAGTGCGCGCCCTGGCCGGTGAGGGAGCACCCAGCGCCGAGCAACTCGAAGTGGTCGAGGAGGTGCTGTTGCGCAGCGACGTGGGCGTGGTGACGACCCAGGCGATCTTGGACGATCTGAAGACCAATGCTGCGCCCGGAGGTGTGGCCGCCGAGGTCCGCCGATTCCTGCTCGACTCGCTCGATCGCGACCGCTCGGTGCACGACAGCGCGGCGCCCGGACGGGTGCCGGTGTGGCTCTTCGTGGGTGTCAACGGCGTGGGCAAGACCACCACCATTGGCAAGCTCGCCCAGCGCGCGGCCGATCAGGGTCGTTCGGTCGTGCTGGCTGCGGGCGACACCTTTCGCGCCGCCGCGGCCGACCAGTTGGCGCTGTGGGCCGAGCGCACGGGCGCCGACATCGTGCGCTCGGGTGAGGGCGCCGATCCGGGCTCGGTGGTTCACGACGCCCTGGGTCGAGCGGCGGCCCGCGGGGCGGACCTGGTCCTCGCCGATACCGCCGGACGCCGAGCCAACAGCACCAACCTGCTCGACGAACTGGCCAAGGTGCGCCGGGTCGCCGACCGCGAGCCCGGTCAGGTGGTCGAGACCTTCTTGGTGCTCGACGCCACCACGGGCCAGAACGCGTTGAGTCAGGCCCGCGAGTTCTTGGCCGCGGCCGCGGTCAGCGGCATTGTGCTCACCAAGCTCGACGGCACCGCTCGGGGGGGCATCGTGGTCGCGATCGAACGCGAACTTGCCATTCCCGTCAAGTTCGTGGGCGTGGGCGAACGAGTGGAGGATCTCTTAGTCTTCGATCCGGTCGACTTCGTCGATTCGCTCCTCGAGGCGTGACGGTAGCCTTCAAGAACGATGTTTGACGCCCTTACCGAACGACTGGAACGACTCGGCGCGTCGCTTCGCTCGCGCGGGCGTCTGAGTGACGCGGATCTCGATGACGCCCTCGGTGAGGTGCGCGCGGCCCTGCTCGAGGCCGACGTGGAATTGGGCGTCGTGCGCGCGTTCCTCGACGCCGTGCGCTCGCGCCTTGAGGGTCAGGAGCTTCGCCAGAGCTTGACGCCCGGCCAACAGGTCATCAAGGCCGTGCACGATCAACTCGTCGAGGTGCTCGGCGCGCAGCCGCTGAAGGTCACCTACGCCTCGCGCCCGCCGACGGTGGTGCTACTCGCGGGACTCCAGGGTGCCGGCAAGACCACGACCGCGGCCAAGCTCGCGCGCTGGTTCAAACAGCAGGGGCGCCAGCCGATGCTCGTGGGCGCTGACCTGCAGCGCCCCGCGGCGGTCGAGCAGTTGCGCGTGCTCGCGGCTCAGATTGGGGTCGATCTCTACAGCGAGCCCTCCGACCCGGTCGGGGTCGCCACCCGTGGTGTGGCCGAGGCGGCGCGGCTTGGTCGCGACGTCGTGATCATCGACACCGCCGGGCGCCTCGCCATCGACGAGGCGCTGATGCGAGAAGTGCGCGCCATCGCCGATGCGACCTCGCCGCACTACACCTTCCTCGTGATCGACGCGGTCACCGGCCAGGACGCGGTGCACACGGCGCGCTCCTTCCACGAGACCCTGGCGTTGTCGGGCGTGATTGTCACCAAGCTGGACTACGACGCGCGCGGCGGCGCGGTGCTCTCGGCGCGCGGGGTGGTGGGTCGTCCGGTGGTCTTTGCCTCCACCGGTGAGAAACTCGAGGATTTTGATCTCTTCCACCCCGATCGAATGGCCTCGCGCATCCTCGGCATGGGCGACGTGCTCTCGTTGATCGAACAGGCCGAACGAACCATGGACGCCAGCGTGGTCGCCGAGTCCGCGGGCCGGATGATGAGTGGCACGTTCACCCTGGACGACTTCATGGCTCAGTTGAACCAGGTGCGCAAGATGGGTTCGCTGGGCGGGCTCATGAAGCTGATGCCCGGGGTGACCAAGGAGATGCGCAACGCGGCGGCCAACGTGGACGACGGCGAACTCAACAAGGTTGAGGCGATCATTCGATCGATGACTCCGCGCGAGCGTCGCGAGCCGTCGCTCATCGACGGGTCGCGACGCACTCGAATCGCAAACGGCTCGGGGACGAGCGTCGCCGCGGTGAACCAACTACTCAAGCAGTTCGCGGAGATGCGCAAGATGATGCGTCAGATGGGCTCGGGTGCGGGACCCGCCATGGGCGGCGGCGTGGGTCGCATGGCCGCGCTGGCGGCGCGCGCCGGCCGCGGCGACGAGCAGCTACCCGCCGGCTTCGAGGCCCTCGGGGTGGGTATGAGGTCCGGCGCACCACCGGTGCGCCCGGGCGGGAAAAACAAGAAGAAGAAGGGCGGGCGAGTCACCCCTCCCAAACAACGCTAAACTTTGACGCTCGGGTATATCGCCCCGTTCCGGTCGGACCGGGGCGAAAGGTTTGAAGGGAATTCGTCGTGGCAGTGAAACTTCGTTTGGTGCGCATGGGTAAGAAGAAGCAGCCGACCTATCGCGTCGTGGCCGCGGAGAGTCGTCGTGCCCGTTCGGGGGCGTTTCTCGAGATCCTCGGCACCTACCAGCCCCGCGGTCTCTCGCTCGCCGAGCCCGAGACCATCTTCTCAATCGATAACGACAAGGTCGTCCACTGGCTCCAGCACGGTGCCCAGCCCACCGAGCGGGTCGCCAAGTTGCTGAAGGCCAGCGGGGCGCTGGACGCGTTCGAGGCTTCGAAGGTGGCCAAGTGAGCGACTTCAACGACGACTACGAAGCCGGCGACATCAACACCCTCGACGCGGGTGATGGCGTCGACGACAACCTCGAGCGCGCCGCCACCGCGAGCGCGGTCCTGGCCTACATCGCCCGCTCGCTCGCCGACGAACCCGACGCCGTGGACGTCGAGGTCAGCGAACGTCAGGGCAAGGTGGTCTTGTCGCTCAGTGTCGGCGCCGACGACATGGGTCGCATCATCGGACGCCGCGGCCGCACGGCCCAGGCGATCCGCGCCCTGGTGGGTGCGGCCGGTGCACGCGACGGCGTGACCACCTCCGTCGACATCATCGACTAGCCGTGAGCGCCGACGAGCGCCCTACGCTCGAGGTCGGGCGCATCATCAAGGCACATGGTCTGCGTGGCCAGGTGCTCGTTGACCTGTGGACCGATCGCGTCGAGCGTTTGGATGCGGGCAACGAACTGCTGAGCGAGCGCGGCGTTCTCGTCGTGAAGGCCGCCGCCGCCCACCAGGACCGCTACATCGTCACGTTCGACCGTATTGCCACTCGTGAGGACGCCGAGCACTGGCGCGGTGTCGTGCTCTCAGCCCCGCGACTCGAGCACGATGATGATGACGTTATCTGGATCGATCAGCTTTTCGACGCCGTGGTGGTCGACGCCCAGGGGGTGACGCGTGGCGTGGTTGTCGACGTCGAGTCCAACCCGGCGAGCGATATCCTCGTGCTCGATACGGGTTTCCTGGTGCCCCTCACCTTCGTCACGAGGGTGCTCGCCAACGAGCGCATCGACGTCGAGGTCCCCGAGGGCCTGTTCGAGTGAGCCTGCGCATCGACGTCCTGACGCTGTTTCCCGCGGCGGTGACCGGTTACTGCTCGACGTCGATCCTGGGGCGCGCCAGTGAGCGTGGCGTGTGGGAGCTGGTCGTGCACGACATTCGTGACGCCACCGATGATCCGCATCGCAGCGTGGACGACACGCCCTTTGGCGGCGGCGCCGGCATGGTCCTGCGCGCCGAGCCGATCGTGCGCACCGTCGAGTCCGTGCCCGCCCTGGCCCGTCCGTTGATCGCCCTCACGCCTTCGGGGCGTCCCTTCACCCAGGCCGTGGCGCACGAGTTGGCGGCGCTCGGGGGGTTCTCGCTGCTGTGTGGACGCTACGAGGGTATCGACCAGCGGGCGCTGGACCTGGTCGGCGCCGAGGAGGTCTCGTTGGGCGACTTCGTGCTGGCGGGGGGCGAGCTGGCGGCGTTGTGCGTGATCGAGGCGGTGGTCCGACTGGTGCCCGGTGCGCTGGGCAACGACGATTCCAGCGTCGAGGAGTCGTTCGCCAACGGGCTGCTCGAGTACCCCCAGTACACCAAGCCGGCCACGTTTCGCGACCTGGAGGTGCCCGAGGTTCTGCGCTCGGGCGACCACGCGAAGGTGGCTCGCTGGCGCCTCGCCCAGTCCCTGGCGCGCACGCTCGAACGCCGACCGGACCTGATCGAACGCCGCGGGGGGCTCAGTGACCGAGAGCGGGCCGTGCTGGAGGAATTCCCGGTGGTGGATGACCCGGCCCACAACGGCTAAACTTCAAAAGCCCCAGTGATCCGGAAAGGACCGCTCATGAATCCGACTGACCTCATCGACCGCGACTCGCTTCGCGACGACATCCCCGCCTTTCGTCCCGGCGACACCGTAAAGGTGCACGTGCGCGTTGTTGAAGGCACGCGCCAGCGTGTCCAGATCTTCCAGGGCGTAGTTATCCGCCGTCAGGGTTCGGGCTTGCAGGAGACCTTCACCGTTCGAAAGATCAGTTTTGGCGTTGGTGTGGAGCGTACCTTCCCGGTGCACGCGCCGACCATTGCCAAGATCGAAGTGGATTCGTACGGTGACGTGCGTCGCGCCAAGCTCTACTACCTCCGTGATCTGCGCGGGAAGGCCGCCAAGATCAAGGAGTTGCGCGTCACCGAGCGCGCGTAGCAGCCCCCATGGGCGAAGAAGAGCTCGACGACTACGAGTCGACCCTCGAATTGGCCTTGGTGCAGGAGTACAAGGCGGTCGTGGGGATGTTCGAGTACGCCGTGGAGACCGACCGACGCTTCTATCTCGCCAATGACGTGGACGTCCAGGTGCGCTCAACCAGCGCGCCGACGATGCTCGAGGTGACCTTGCACGATGCGTGGGTGTGGGACATGTACCGCGCGGCCCGATTCGTCCCCTCGGTGCGCATCCTCACCTTTCGCGACGTCAACATCGAGCGTCTGCCCAAAGAGGACCTGCAGCCCTAGCCCATGGAGTTGGCGCGCCTGCACTCGAGCCTGGGCCGCCTAGACGCGATCGACCGCTACGTGGGCGAGTCGCGGGTCCCAGTGGTGCTCTCGTGTGCCGATGCGGACACCGTCATGGTCGCAGCGGCCCTGCGCGCTCAGCATCCGCCGGCGGGCGTGTGGCTCGAGGTGTCCGAGGACTACCTGGCCCAACTGGCCGCGCGCGACGTTTCCACGCTCGCCTGGCTGGTGAATCTGGACCACGTGGTCGTCGCCGGCGAGCACGCGCGAGCCCAGGCCGAGGTGGTGCGAGCGCTGTTGGGTGACCATGAGGTGAACTTCGCCAACGAGGTCGCCGCGCTGCGCGGTGCCTACAACCGTCCCGCACCCCCGCACGCGATCACGGTGTGGAGCTTCGACGGTGAGGAACTCGCCACTCCCGGCGCCGCGCTGCACCTCGCGTCGCGGCGCGAGGTCAGCTCCGGCGTGGTGTCTGACTTCGCCTAGTCACCTTCGGGTTGGCTCGCGATGTGCTCGGGTCGAATCCGCACGGTGACGCGCACCTCGCCCTCGCGGCGCATCGGGTAGGAGTCGACACCGAGGTACTTCTTGGCGAGACGGTCGATGACCTCGTCGGCCCCGTCGGTGGTGAACGCGCTCACCGTGCCGCGCACAATGATCGTCTGGTAGTCGTTGTCGGGGTCGGTCAGCGACACCGCCACGCGCCCGTCGGAGGCGAGATTGCGCGCCTTGGCCCGTCCGAGCGCCGTGTTGATCACGATCTCGTCATTGTCCAGTTCGCACCACACCGGTGAGACGTGGGGTTCGCCGTCGGGTCCCAGAGTGGCGACGTGGGCGAGCACCTTCTTGGCGAAGATGGTGCGTGCCGCCGGCGTGAAAGTCTCGGTCATGGCGTGGTCCTCTCGGTGGGGGTTTCAAACGGAACTAGTTTTACTGTAATGAACATCGGTGCACACGTTCGCGGCGGCGGCACACTGGTCCCCTCGCTGCAGGCGGGTGCCGAAATCGGGGCGACCTCGGTGCAGGTGTTCGTCCAGAGCCCGCGAACCTGGAAGCCGTCCCAGTACTCTCCCGAGGTGCTGGCTGGCTTCCGTGAGGCGCTGGCTGTGCATCCGAGCATCATCCAGGTATTCGCGCACGCGACTTATCTCATCAATCTGGCCACCGCCGACCGCGAGATCTACGAGAAGTCGGTCGAGTGTCTCACGAACAACCTCTCGGTCGCCCGAGCCATGGGCGCCGCGGGCGTCGTGGTGCACGTGGGTAGCCACAAGGGCGCAGGCTTCGAGGACGCGGTGGTGCGCGTCGCCGAGGCCTTCGAGCGCGTCTTCGAGGATGCGGCACCCCCGCTCGCTGGCCGCGAGTGCCCGATCCTCATCGAGAACGCGGCCGGCGCGGGCGGGACCGTGGGACGCAACCTCCGAGAGATTGGAGCTCTCATTGACGCCTGCGGGCGTGACGAGCGGTTGGGGCTGTGCCTCGACACCCAGCACCTGTGGGCCAGCGGAGTGGACTACTCGAGTGTCGGGGCCACCAAGGCGCTGGTGCGTGAGATCGACGAGCACATCGGTATCGAGCGACTGGGGTGCCTGCACCTCAATGACTCGAAGGTCGAACTGGGGGCCAACAAGGATCGCCACGCCAACATCGACGAGGGAACCATCGGCGCGAGGGGACTGGCGCCGCTGGTGGGTCATCCCAAGATCCGCGATCTGGCGTTGGTGCTCGAGGTGCCCGGCGACGGTGATGGACCGCGCGCTCGCGACATCGTCGACGCCCGCCAGGTCCTCAAGATGGGCGCAGAACTCTACGACGCACAGCTCGGGTCGAACGGGTCAGAGCACAAGTTGAGCACGAGGTAACAAGGAGACACCATGGGTAACGTACGCATCGAATCGGACACGATGGGCACCATCGACGTGCCGGCCGAGCACTACTGGGGCGCGCAGACCCAGCGCAGCCTGCATCACTTCGCGATTAGCACCGAGACCATGCCCGCCGCGCTCATACGGGCGTTTGGCATCTTGAAGCTGGCGTCGGCCCAGGTCAACCAGGCGTTGGGCAAGTTGGACGACGAGCGGGCCGATCTCATCGAGCGCGCGGCGCGCGAGGTCATCGACGGTTCGCTCGCCGACGAGTTCCCGCTGCGGATCTGGCAGACCGGTTCGGGCACCCAGACCAACATGAACGTCAACGAGGTCATCTCGAACCGGGCGATCGAGCTGGCGGGGGGCGAGCGCGGCTCCAAGGACCCGGTGCACCCCAACGACCACGTGAACATGTCCCAGTCGTCCAACGACACCTTTCCCACCGCGATGCACATCGCCGCGGTGATGGAGATCAGCGACCGGTTGATTCCCGCGGTCCAACGACTGCGCGGCGCGCTCGACGAGAAGGCGTCGGCCTTCGCTGCGATCACCAAGATCGGACGCACGCACCTCATGGACGCGGTGCCGCTGACCCTGGGCCAGGAGTTCTCGGGCTACGTCGCCCAGCTCGACGCCGACCTCGACCGGCTGCGCCTGGTGCTGGGCGGGCTCTACGAGCTGGCCGCCGGCGGCACGGCGGTGGGAACCGGACTCAACACGCACCCCGAGTTCGGCGAGCGCGTCGCCGGTGCGATCGCCCAGCTCACGGGCAAGCCCTTTGTCACCGCCCCCAACAAGTTCGCCGCCCTGGCGGCCCACGACGCGTTGGTCTTCGCCCACGGCGCCCTCAAGACCCTGGCGACCAGCCTGTTCAAGGTCGCCGACGACCTGCGCTGGCTCGGATCGGGTCCGCGATCGGGACTGGGCGAGCTGCAGCTGCCCGAGAACGAGCCCGGCAGCTCGATCATGCCCGGCAAGGTGAACCCGACCCAGTCCGAGGCGATGATCATGGTGGCGATCCAGGTGTACGGCAACGACGCGGCGGTGGCCATGGCCGGCTCGAGGGGCAACCTGGAACTGAACGTCTGCAAGCCGGTCATCATTCACAACTTCTGCAACTCGATCGACCTGTTGACCGACTCGTGCGACCGTTTCCGCGAGTTCTGCGTCGAGGGACTCCAGCCCGACTACGACCAGATCGCCCATCACCTCAACAACTCCTTGATGCTCGTGACGGCGCTCAACCCGATCATCGGCTACGACAAGGCGGCCAAGGTGGCCAAGAAGGCGCACGCGGAGCGCACCACCCTACGCGAGGCCGCGCTGGCGCTGGGCTTTCTGAGCGCCGAGGAGTTCGACGCCGCGGTGGTGCCCGAGGACATGACCCATCCGTGAGCCGGCCGAGCCGCCTGGAGAGCGACGAGGTGGACCAGTGGCTCGCGGCGCACCCGTCCTGGCAACTCGCTGACGCGCACCTGGTGCGCGAGTTCGCCACCCGGCACTACGGCGACGCGGTCGAGATCGTGCGCTCCCAGGTGGAGATCGCCGAACGCCTGGACCACCATCCGCTGCTCTGCGTGGGCTACCGGAGTCTGCGGGTGGAGTTGTGGACGCATGATCGCAACGCGCTCACCGCGCTGGATCTCGCCTACGCCGAGGCGTTCGACGAGCTGGTGGCGAGCCACTTCGCCGACGTGGTCGTCAGCTAGTCAACCGGAAGGTTCCACAGCGCCATCCAGCGCCCCAGGTCCTTTTCCATCGGCAGGTCGCCCTCGAGGAACGAGCGCACGCGCAGTTCGAGCTCGTTGTCACGCTGGCTGGCGCCGGTGGGGGCGAAGGGGTAGAAGGTGCCCTGCTTCAAGAGGTAGACGAGTCGCACCGAGCCCTCGCCGGGGGGCGTGTGGGGCACAAAGCCGAAGACCGCGCACAAGAGCCGCGGTCCCAGCCCGTGTTCGACCAGGGTCGTGTTCGCCCCGTGGATCCGCGTGACCAGGCTCGCGATGTCGGCGTCGTGGATGACCAGCCACTTGAAGCCGAGGTCGTCAGTGCTGAAGGTGATCGCGACGTTGTCCTCGTCGAAGTTCAACAGCGAGCGCAGGTCCTCGTCGCTAGACAGCGAGGTCTCGCCGCTGCCGGCCTTGAAGCACAGTCCCGCCTGGCCCGAGGTGACCAGGTCCAGTTCTGACTGCAGGGTGAGCGCCGCGGTGGGCAGTGCGAAGAGGTTGTCCAGCTTCGGCGCCACCTGCTTGGTGCGCCCGAAGAGCGTGTCGCGCAGGCCCACTAGCCGTTGAGCTGGCGCTCGAGCTTGTTCAACTGGTCCAGGCGCCGCTCGAGGGAGGGGTGCGTGGAGAACAGTGACGCGGCCGTGCCGCTGGCGAGCGCGGGAGCGAAGAAGAAGGCGTTCATCCCCTCGGCCTGGCGCAGGTCGGTGCGCGGGATACGTCCGATGTCGCCGGTGATGTGCACCAGGGCGCTCGCGAGAACACTCGGCTTGCCGATCAGGATCGCACCTGAGCGATCCGCCGCCAGTTCACGGTAGCGCGAGAGCGCCATCGTCAACAGGTAGGCAATCACGTAGATGACCAGTGAGATCAGCCACGTGGCCATCTCGAGCAGGACGATGTTCTGGCCGTCGCGGTTGTTGCGACCGCCGCCCGAGAGCATGGCGCTCCACATCGCGATGCGACTCACCAGCCCGGCCAGCATGCCCACGCCCGAGGCGATGGTCATGACCGCCACGTCGCGGTGCGCGACGTGGCTCAACTCGTGGGCCAGCACGGCCTCGAGCTCCTCGTCGCTCAGTCGGTTCATCACGCCGCGCGTGGCACAGATCACCGCGTGCTTGGGGCTGCGGCCGGTGGCGAATGCGTTGGGGATGTCGATCTCGGCCACGCCCACGCGGGGCTTTTCCATGTTGGCGAGCAGGCACAGGCGGTCCACGATCTGGTGCAGGCGGGGTTCTTGTTCGGGGGTGACCTCGTGGGCGCGCATCGAGAACATGGCGATCTTGTCCGAGAAGTAGTACTGGGAGAACATCATCGCCATGGCGATCACGATCACCAGGCCCATTGAGAGGCCGACGCGGATCAAAACGGTGACGATGATCGCGTAGAGCAGCACGAGCGCGAAGCCCGTGATGAACATCCTCACGTTCAGTCCGTGGTCGCTTTCGATCTTGGTGGTGGCCACGAATTACGCCCCGTCGCCCGAGGAAAGTTGTCCCGCTCCGCCCGTGCCCAGTTCGGCCTTGAGGGCCTCGAGTTGGGCGTCGACGTTGGTGGAGGTGCCGGCCTTGTCGAGCTGAGCCTGGATGTCGTCGCGCGGGCTGGTGAGATCGGTGAGCGCCCCTGAGGCGAGCAACTCGTCCAGCGCCCCGCTACGCGCCTGCATCTCGGCGACCTTGTCCTGGGCGCGCTGCATGGCGGCTCCCGCGTCGCCCATCGACGTGGAGATGCCGCTGACGGCTTCGGAGACGTGCGCGGAGGCCTCGGCTGCGGTGTAGGTGGCCTTGATGGTCTCCTTCTTGGTGCGAAACGCCTCGACCTCGCCCTGGAGGCGCTGGGAGGTCTCGGTCAACTTCTGTTCCTGCTCGACCACCGTGGCGTGCTGAGTTTCGAGGTCCTTCAACTGGACCGCAATGCCCTCGCGACGCGTGAGCGCCTCGCGCGCCAGCGGCTCGTTGCCCTGGGCGAGCGCCTCTTTGGCCTGGGCGGCGAGCTTGTCGCCCTGGGACTTCAGCTGCTCGGCCTGGATCTCGACGCGCTTGCGCGCGGTCGCGACGTCGGCCACCGCGCGCCGGACCTTGGTGAGGTTGTCCAGCTGCTGTTCGTAGGAAAGATCGAGCGTCTGGCGCGGGTCCTCCAACTTATCGAGGGCCGCGTTCGACTTGGCCTTGAAAATGGTCGTAAACCGCTTCGCTAAACCCATGCAGGGCCTCCTTTGCTACTCGTCCAGCCTAGGGGCCGCGCGCCACGCGAACGGCCGATTTCGCCCAGATCAGTCCCTTGGGAGTGTACGGTCTTGGCGCCGCGCCTGCTCGGCCAGGTCCTGGCGGTAGTCGTCGAGCTCGCGCGACAGCTTCTCGTCCTCCAGTGAGAGGATCCGCGCCGCGAGCAGGGCCGCGTTGGCCGCACCGTTGATCGCGACCGCGGCCACGGGCACCCCGCGTGGCATCTGGACGATCGAGAGCAGCGAGTCCATGCCATCGAGGCGCGCCAGCGAGATGGGCACGCCGATGACGGGCACCGTGGTCACCGACGCCAGCATCCCGGGCAGGTGCGCGGCACCGCCGGCGCCCGCGATGAGCACGCGCAGTCCCCGCGGGCGGGCGTTCAGCCCGTAGTCCAGCATGGCCTCGGGCGTGCGGTGCGCCGACATGACGCGCACTTCGTAGGGGAGGGTGAAGTGGTCGAGCACCGTGATGGCGTCGGCCATGACCTCGTAGTCCGACGAACTCCCCATGACAACACCGATGAGTGGCTGCATTACGCCTCCTTGGTTGAGGTGCCGTAGGCGCGGGCACTCCTCCATGCTTTCACGTGCACCGCGTGCGCGTCGGCGCCTACGACGGTGACGTGGCCCAGCTTGCGGCCCGGACGCCAGGCCTTTCGATAGTCGTGGACGTGTGCCCCTTCGATGGCGCGGGCCACTTCGGGCGATCCGGGCGCGTCGGCGCCCACGATGTTGACCATTGCGGCGCACGCGGCGCTGGGCGTCGTGGCGCCCAGCGGCTGGCCGCTCACGGCGCGCAGGTGGTTGGCGAACTGGCTGGTGCGGGCCCCCTCGATGCTCCAGTGTCCCGTGTTGTGCGGGCGAAGGGCGATCTCGTTGACGTACAGGCCGTCGTCGGTCACGAACAGCTCGATGGCCACGATGCCGATCGCCCCGGTGAGCGTGGCGATGCGCGCCGCCAGCCTCGCCGCGTCATCACCCCACCGCTCGGTGTTGAGAGCGGGGTAGTGCACCTCCACGCACATGCCCTCGGACTGGACCGTGGAGACCAACGGGTAGAGCTGGGTGGCTCCGTTCGACCCGCGTACCAGCAGCTGGGCCAGTTCGCCGCGCAGTTCGAGGCGCTCTTCGACCACGACCTCGTCGCCCGCCTCGGCGATGAGCGCCATCGCCTCGGCGCGGTTGCGGGGGAACAAGACCCCGCGCCCGTCGTAGCCGCCGCGCGCCAACTTGATGACCGGTGGCCCCGCCAGCGAGTCCAAGAAGCCGTCGAGTCGCGGATCGGTCGCGTCGCGCACGCAGACGAAGCGCGGCACCGCGAGGCCCGCCTCGAAGAAGCGCTGGCGCTGGTAGGCCTTGTCAACCGCGTAGCGCAGGGCTCGCGTGCCCGGGCGCAGCACGACGCCGCGCGTCTCGAGTTGTCCCAGCAGTTCCAGATCGACCAACTCGTGGTCGAAGGTGATGACGTCGACGCGTTCGGCCAGCGCCGCGAGCGCCGCGGGATCCCCCGGGCCCCCGATGATGGCCTCGTCACAGGCCGACACGGCCGGATCGTCGTGCGAGCTGGCGAGCACGCACAGCCACACTCCCTGGGCGCGAGCCTCTTCACCCATCATGAGCGCCAGCTGTCCACCGCCCACGACGCCGACACGGTGCGGAGCACTAGGTTGGGGCTCAGTCGACACGACCGTCACCATACTGGTCGAACGAGGGGGACGGGGAATGAGGATTGGCGTAGGACTGGACACCGACGGACCGCTGGAGCGAACCCTCGAGCGGGCGAGGATGCTGAGCGATCTGGGCTTTTCGAGCATGTGGTCCTCTCAGATCTTTGGACCCGACACACTCACCGTGTTGGCGATCGTGGGTCGCGAACTCGCTCACCTGGATCTGGGTACCGCGGTCGTACCCGTCCAGCCCCGACACCCCTCGATGCTCGCGGCCCAGGCGCGTACGGTCCAAGAAGCCATCGGTGGGCGCCTGACGCTGGGGATCGGACTCTCGCATCAGGTCATCGTGGAGGGGCTCTGGGGAATCTCATTCGACCGTCCGGCGTCGTACATGCGCGAGTACGTCGAGGCGCTGGCGCCC
Organism: Acidimicrobiales bacterium; assembly: GCA_035530815.1. Classification (GTDB taxonomy): domain Bacteria; phylum Actinomycetota; class Acidimicrobiia; order Acidimicrobiales; family RAAP-2; genus RAAP-2. The sequence continues at coordinate 5,070 of DATKTZ010000043.1, read as the reverse complement.
ATGCTGGCCGGTGAGCCCGTGGCGACCGCGGGCGAGCAGGTGCGCGCGGTGGCGACCGGTCCGGTGGGACCCAAGGACGTCGACGCGCCCAGCCTGGTGGTGGCGGCCCTGGGACCCAAGATGCTGCGCCTCGCCGGCACAATGACCGACGGAACGATCCTGTGGATGACTGGGCGTCGCACGATCGCCACGCACGTCGTGCCCACGATCACCGCCGCCGCTGCGGCGGCGGGTCGTAGCGCGCCGCGCGTGGTGTGCTCGTTGCCGGTGACGGTGAGCGATGACGCCGAGGGTGCTCGCCGGCGGATCAACGAGGTCTTCGCCGTGTACGCGACCCTGCCGAGTTACGCTGCGATGCTGAAGAAGGAGGGCGCGACCCAGCCCGCCGACGTGAGCCTGGTGGGCTCGCGTGGCGAGGTCCTCGAGCAACTTGGACTGCTCGCCGAGGCGGGCGTGACCGAATTCTCGGGCGCGGTCACCGGTTCGCCCGACGAGCGCGAGGCGACGTTCTCGACACTGCTGGAGTTCGCGTCTCAGCACGCGTGAGTGTTACGAATCGGTGACGGGCGGCGCCTTGAACCGGCCGCGCTGAACGGAGCGCGTGGGCGGTTTTAGTAGAGTAGCCAGACGACAAGGAGTTCGTATGACGGCGCTCGCCAGCATTCTTTCAATAGCTTTGTTCCTTGCGTTCGTGAGTACGGGCGTGCAGAAGATTCGATTCAATCCCCTGGTCTCGGCGAGTGCGTCGCGACTTGGTTACACGAAGCGGGCCTACCAGCGCCTCGGCGCGCTCGAGGTGTTGGGCGGCATCGCGCTCATGATCGGACTCTCCTCCACCGGGTCGTCGTTGCCCGCGATTGTCAATGACATAGGTGCGGCGGGTCTGACGGTCATGATGGGCGCCGCACTCGTCGTGCAGATGCGACGCGGCGACGGCGTACGCCTCTACGCCTGGGTGCTTGGGCTGGGCGTGGCGTCCCTGCTCGAGTTGATCTTCCGTCTCGTCTCCTAATGGGACTGGAAGGTTTGGTTCCGATGAGGCAGGCTTTCCACCGAGCCGCTGACTGGTGAGCACTCATGGCTCCTGAGCCTTGAGCTCTATAGCTAGATCGTGCCCCGGCCAGTCGGTGAGGTTGACGGAGAAGGCTGGAGGGGTGTCGTGCCGGGAGCACTGATCCATTAGGTCGCCGCCGTTGCCTCGGGGCTCGAGTTCCATCGATCATAGGAGGTGACCAAGTGATATTCGTCGGAGTGGACTGGGCCGAGGCCCACCACGACATCTGCGTCCTCGACGAGGCGGGAGAGGTTCTCGCGCGCAAGAGGATCCCTGACACGCTTCTCGGTGTTCGAGCGTTGCACGAACTGCTGGGCGCGCACGCCGAAGAACCCGAAGAAGTTGTCGTCGGCATCGAGAAGGACCGGGGACTCATCGTTACGGCCTTGCTGGGCGCTAACTACGGCGTCTACGCGATCAACCCCATGTCCGCCGCCCGCTACCGCGAACGCCACGTCACCTCGGGGTCCAAGTCCGACCCCGGTGACGCCAAGGTGCTTGCGGACCTCGTGCGCACCGATCGGCACAATCACCGCGAGGCGGCCGGCGACTCTGCGAACGCCGAGGCCGTGAAGATCCTCGCGCGGGCCCACCAGAGCACTATCTGGGCGCGCCAGCGAGAGGCGAACGCGCTGCGCAACGCGTTGAAGGACTACTACCCGGGTGCTCTTGCGGCCTTCGGCACCGACCTCGACGACCGCGACGCGGTGGCGATTCTCGAGGTTGCCCCCACGCCGGCCCTCGGGCGCCTGTTATCCAAGGCGAAGATCGTCGCCGCCTTGAGGCGCGCCGGACGAGAGCGCAACCTCGAGCGACGAGCGAACGAGATCCAAAGCGCCCTTCGCGAAGGGTTGATCGCGAAACCGACTCAATCTGTTCGCGAAACTCCACCGAAGTAAGTCCGTAGAGCGACTTTGGGCTTCTAAATGACCTTCGATGCTTCGCCGCTACACACCAAGGCGGCACCATCATGCAAAGCGCCCCGACACTTCGGCAGGAACCGAGGTCGGGGCGTGTTGGGTGATGGATCGGACTCGACTACGAAGCGGTGACCCCATCGTCATCGGGTGGCCGAGCCATGATCGGCAGGAAGTTGGTCAACGACTCGCGCTTGCGCCGTAGGCGTCGCTGCGCCTTCTGCCGCGTTTCCGTGGGCGTCGCTTTCAAACCTTTCATGAAGACACGAATCTTGCGAACGTTGGCAGCCATCACCAAGAGGGCAGTCAGGAGATGCTGCGCAGCCCTCCCTCGCAGCCGCCGTCGCGTCGCGTCGGCGAGTGCCTCGTGAGCGCCGTCCTTGATGAAGCCGTTGAAACTCTCGATGGTGTTCCTCGCGGTGGCGTACATCTCATGCCACTCGTCTGTCCCGTACTGAATATCTTGGCGGTACTTGGCCCCGGCTGAGGGCGGGAAAGAGACAGACGTCTGACGACAGATTTTGTCAGGGTGCTCTGGTGACGTCGAAACCCTGGAACGTAGGACGACCTTCTGACCCTTCATGGAGTCAGCACGAAGGGGGCACGCGACGGTTGCCGACGCTCCGATTGCAGGACAACGGAGGGGCTGATGTCCGTCAGCGTCTGAGGACTCCTTGGCGTGCAACATGTACGGCGTGCGAGCGGCAATTCGCTTCTTCCACATCGCTTCGTCAATCGTCTTCTTGACTCGGTAGTCAATTGATGCCTCGACGAGTGGTGTGGGCATCGAGGGGCAATACCACGCACCCTCGACCATGATGCCTCCGCCGTGGCCCGCCTGCACTCCCAACTGATTCTCCTTGTAGTCGTTCACGTTGGTATAGCCAAGAGCACGCATCGGGAGTTGCAATTTCTCAATCTTCGCATTTGACCAGTACGCTCGGTCACCCGCTGCGAGGCCGACAGGCATTCCGAGATCACGCATTGAGCGAAAGATCGTCATCGCATTCTCGGCGACTCGGAAAGCGGGCTTATCGAATGTCACCCCTGTCGCCAGGAGCGGAAAGTCCGCTGACCTACTCGGGTCGTTCGAGGTAGCAATCACAATCGTTGCATCCCAACCAAACAGGGACTTGGTGTGAACACGACCCTTCTTGTCGCCAGTGTCGCGATGGTCTCCTGTACGCATGTACCACCCAGCGTCGGGTTCGACCGTATATGGAGCCTTTGGTGAGTAGCCACGGGCGAACGCCTTGACTGGCGTACCGTCCACACAGACGTTGCCTTTCCATCGACGGCGAATCTCGCGAGGGAGCATCTGCCAGGTTGCCAAGACCAGCGCGTTGGACAACTCATTCAACCGGGCTTCACGACGTTCTACTTCCACAGGGTCGCGTTGGGCTTCAATCTTCTTAAACTCTTCTGCACTCACCCGTCTCTTGTGCGGAGCCGGGTACGGGTCGATGACAGACAGGAGTCGGTGGACCGCTCGCCACGACCGGTCGTACCAGTCATCACCATCGGCGGCAAGTTGCCGGATTCCGAGCAACGTCCGTGCGTTGTCGCTCAGTCGATTCTGAATCAAATCAGCGACATTGGAGACGAAAAGGGGCAAGCCTTCGAGGGCGAGCAATACCAGCAACGCGATGATGGCTCGGTCATCAATTGCCGCAGTCCGACCTCCGGCATGGCGATCTTTCGCATCTTCGTACCGCCAAGTCTGAATCCGACCTGTCATCCCCGACGCACCAACGACGCTCAGAGCGCCGGTCACGGTCGAATCGCTGATCGAGTGAACGATGCCCCGATGACCGCCGAACGCGCCCATCTGAAGACACCGCTCCAGTTCTCCGTCCATTTCCTCGTAGGGAGTGATCGCAACCATTTGCTACTCACCCCTCAACAGGTGGCGCGCTTCAACGTCACTCACTTCAGGAACAAATGGCATGAAGCGGACCAAGGCGTGAGCCGATGTAATCCCAGCCGCCTTCAACAGCAATTTGATCGGTGTGGCAATGGTCATGTGGTGCACCAACCACGTTGCTCGCATTCGTTGGCTGCTGGGTCTGAATTCCCAAGAAGTCTCATTGAGGAACGTATTGACCGCATTCCTTACTGGGATAGTTTCCTTGCGACCTTCTCGGAAGAGGTAGGTCTCGGGAGACATGGTAGAAATCGCACCAAGCAGGTCGTCTTCCCACTCAGCCAATACGGTCACCTCACGAGGACAGTTTCCGGCAACGTTGATGACCACGAATTCATCTACGACGGTAATGTCGCGTGCACGCAAGCGGAAGAGGTCTTGGACTTTCACGCCCGCTCCCAACGCCGTGGCCAACAAGACGGTCGCGTCTCGACGACGTCGTGGTGTGGTCTGACCCTTCGCCCAGGAACGCAGGGATGCAATCTCGTTTGCGTTATACGGCTTCGATGGGTGATCGCCACCTAGTGCATTCATTCGCGGAATGTGAGCGTCAGTGCCAATCAAGGCATAGCCAACGCTGAACAGTTGTGCACGGGCGTTCCTTCGCGTGCCCTCTGACCAGTTGCGTGGGCAACCACCGGCGATGAACTCTTCGATGGTGAACCGCTGAAAGATCACCTGGCGGTCAAGTTCGTATCCGAGTTGCCACGCCCAGTGCACCAGTTTCGTCACCGCACCCATTGCCCTGTTCGCGGTGTTGTACGCGACCACGCCAGAGTCGTCCATGCACGAACGGACGAAATCGCCGATTGCCTCCCAGTGATCGGCAGGAATCATCGGAACGAATTTCTTGTAATACTCATCCACAAGGGACCTCAACTCACTAGGGTGTTGCTTACTAAGAACACCGTAGGAAGAGACTGTGACATCAGTGCTCGTAGAATGCAACGCATGACTCTCTGAGGGCTCTATGCTTGGGTCGTGTCCCGCCCCGTCAGGCCCGCGCCCCGGACCTTCAGTGAGAACTGGCCGAACGACCGCTGCTCCGACCCCGTGGCCGAGGTCGCTCGGCTGCTCGCCGTCAAACTCAGAACCATCACCGACAAGCACGGGGTCCGAGAGGTCGCTCGTCGCGCTGGCGTCAGCAGTTCCATCATCAGTAGGACCATCAATGG
>DATKTZ010000042.1:0-78892 GCA_035530815.1 Acidimicrobiales bacterium | reverse complement strand
ATGTCGTCCTCGATGCGCACCCCGATACCGCGGTACTCCTCGGGCACGGTCAGGTCGTTGGCCTGGAAGTAGAGGCCGGGCTCGACGGTGAGCACGTAGCCCTCGGCCAACTCGCCGTGGTAGACGTCGTTGCGGGCGTTGGCACAGTCGTGCACGTCCAGGCCCAGCATGTGGCTCACGCCGTGCAGGGTGTAGCGCCGGTGCAGTTGGCGCTCGCGGCGCAGCGCGCTCGCGGGCTCTTCGCTGAGGATGCCCAACTCGTGCAGTCCCTCGGCGAGGACTTGCATGGCGGCTTCGTGGGGCGCCGAGAAGGATACGCCGGGTTTCACCGCGGCGATCCCCGCCTCCTGGGCGGCGAGCACCAGGTCGTAGATGCGGCGCTGGGCGTCGGAGAATCGTCCATTGACGGGCATGGTGCGCGTGACGTCTGCGGTGTAGAGGTTGTGGCACTCGACGCCCGCGTCGAGCAGCAACAGGTCCCCCGGGTGCACCACCCCATCGTTGCGCGTCCAGTGCAGGATGGTCGCGTGCGCGCCGCTGGCGGCAATGGTGTCGTAGCCGACGTCGTTGCCCTCCACACGAGCGCGCAGGTTGAAGACCCCCTCAATGACGCGCTCACCTCGGCCGACGGCCGCCGGCAGGGCGCGCACGACGTCTTCGAAGCCCTTCACCGTGTGGCTGATGGCGAGCTCGAGCTGGGCGACTTCGAAGTCGTCCTTCACCAGACGCATCTCACCCAGAAAGGTGGCGAGCCGCTCATCGTTCGGGTGCGCCTCGAGCATCGCGTCGAGGTTCGCGTCGAAGCCGCGCAGAGTGAGGATGTCGGTGTCCTGGAGTGAGGCCAGGTCCTTCTCCAGGTAGTCCAGGGGGGCCGTCTCGACGGCGTAGTACGCGCCGGCTTCACTCACGCCGCGCCGCGCGCCCACCCACAACTCGCCGTAGCGAGCGTCGGTGAAGAACTGGTGGGTCTGGTTGTCGCGTCGCGCAGCGACGTAGAGCGTCGAGCGCGGGCCCTGCGCGCTGGGGTTGATAACCAGCACGCAGTCGGGTTCGCTGCACCCGGTCAGATAGAAGAAGTCCGTGCCCGCCCGGAAGCGGTAGTCCGTGTCGTTGGCGCGCACCTTGGGATTGCCGGTGGGAATGACCAGAGTCGATCCGGCGAAGTGCTCGCCGAGCGCGCGGCGCCGCTCGGCGGCGAACGCGGCGGCGGGGTGCACTCCCGCCTCGGGCGACGCGGGCGCCCAGTTGCCCGTCATGTGTTCGACCAGGACGCGCGGCACGGCGGGGCGGTGCGCGCCGACCCACACCCAATGCTCTGAGATCGGGTGTTCGGCGTTGACGTCGGGTTCGGGAATGGGTGCGCTGCTCTCGGCCATGACGCTCAACTTACCCTGATTCGAGTCGTTTTTCGCATCGACGCGTCTGCGGCTCGTGCGCCGCGGCGCCGCCACGTAGTCTCGTGGAATGTCCATGACCGTCACCCAGGAGGGATTCGTCGCCGTCATCACGTGGGACGACGGCGAGAACCGCATCAACCTCGACTCGTTGGGTCGTCTGCACGCGATCCTGGACGAACTCGAGACGATCGAGGGGCCCTTGGCGCTCGTGTGGACGGGGGTCGGCAAGTTCTTCTCCAACGGCCTTGATCTCGCGCGCTTCGGTGACAACGCCGAGGAGTTCACTCTCACCCTGCGCGCGTTGCACCGCACGGTAGCGCGTCTGCTGTTGTACCCCGCCTACAGCGTGGCGGCGCTCAACGGCCACACCTTCGCCGGCGGGGCGCTGTTGTCGTGCGCCGTTGATTACCGGATCATGCGAGAGGACCGCGGCTTTTGGTGCATGAACGAAGCCGAGATCGGTCTGGCGCTGGACGAGAAACTGGCGGCGATCCTGTTCAACCGACTGCCGCGCGCCACCGCCATCGACGCGATGCTGACCGCGCGCCGCTTCGCCGCGCGTGACGCGCTGGCCGCGGGCATCGTCGAGGACGTGGCCGATGAGGCCGAACTCGTGCCACGCGCCATCGAGGTGGCGTCGGTGATGGCGGGCAAGGATCGCGACGTGCTGGCGCGCCACAAGCGCATCGCCTACGCCCAGACGGCCGATCTGCTGGGCTTCGCCCAGTATCTGTAACTTGCCCTAGCGCGAGGTGGTGCGGTCCACGAGGCGCCACGACGCGGGAAGTGCGACTCCCGCGAGGGTGGCCTTGATGAGGTCGCCGAGGAGAAACGGCGTGAAGCCGAGCGACAACGCAGTGGCGAGTGAGACGTGCAGTGACACGGCGAGCCACGGCACGGCGATGGCGTAGATGACCACTTCGCCGACCACCATGGAGGCAACGGCGCGTGTTACCGTGCGGTCGGCGCCGCGCGAGGCGAGCCAGCCCAGCGCGCCGCTGGCGGCGACGAAGCCGAGCAGGTAGCCGAAGGTCGCCATCGGCACGCCACTCGAGTGGTTGGCGAACCACGGTACGCCCAGCACGCCGGCGACTACGTAGAGGCCCATCGCCGCACCGGCTCGACGCCATCCGAGCGCCGCGCCCGCGAGCAGGACGCCGAGCGTCTGGCCGGTGATCGGCACTGGCGTGAAGCCGAGGGGGATGCTGATCTGGGCCAGCGCGCCCACCAGGGCGGCCGCGCCGACGACGAGCACGGCGTCAGCGAGGATCGAGGCGGGCACCGCGTCAGCCAGCACGCGCGGACGTTGGGTGGAAAGGGCGATGGACGACATGGACGTTCTCCTGAGGTTGCGTTGAGGTCACTTTATGCGAGTCGGCACCGCGCGGGCGTGAGGAGTGATTACCCGCGGGTAGGTCTAGATCCAGCCTTGGTCGCGGCTGATCTGCTCGATGTCGCCGATGCGCAGTCCGATGCGGTGCTGCAGTGTGCGGATGAGGCCGCCAGCCTCGTAGAGCGATTCGTGGGTGCCGGTGTCGAGCCAGGTCGTGGCGCGCGAGAGGACCTCGACGCGCAACTCGCCGTTGTCGAGATAGGCGTTGTTCAGCGCGGTGATCTCCAGCTCGCCGCGCTCGCTCGGCGTGAGTTCTCGCGCGAGCTTGGATGCCTTCTCATCGTAGAAGTAGATACCCGGTACGGCGTAGGAGCTCTTGGGGCGCTTTGGCTTCTCTTCGATGGAGAGCACGACACCGTCGTCGTCGAACTCCACAACGCCGTAGGCAGTCGGATCGCTCACCTGGTAGGCGAAGATCAGCGCGCCATCCACGTCGGTGTTCTGTCGCAGGTGAGTGCCCAGCCCCGGTCCGTAGAAGAGGTTGTCGCCAAGGATCAACGCGCACTTGTCGCCGTCGAGGAACTCCTCACCCAGGATCAGCGCCTCGGCCAGACCGTTGGGGTGGTCTTGGACGACGTAGGTGATCTGCATGCCGAGCTGGGAACCGTCACCGAGCAGCCGGCGAAATGCGTCCTGATCGTGGGGCGTGGTGATCATCAGGATCTCACGTAGTCCGGTCAGCATGAGGGTGCTGAGTGGGTAGTGGATCATCGGCTTGTCGTAGATCGGCAGCAACTGCTTGGAGACCGCGCGAGTGATGGGGTAGAGGCGCGTACCACTACCGCCAGCCAGGATGATTCCCTTCACCCCATTAGTATAGAAGTCCATTCACCCCCTACCCAGAGCCGAGGTTTCGCTATGCGTGTCGTGATCACAGGGGCTGCGGGGTTCATTGGATCTCGATTCGCCGAACTCTTCTTGGACCAGGCGGAGCGTCTGGGCTACGGCGACATCGTCATCCTCGACGCCCTCACCTACTCGGGCCGGCGCGAGAATCTCGACGCGGTGCTCGCCGACTCGCGCGCGCACTTCGTGCAGGGCTCCATCGTCGACGCCGAGGTCACCGAGCGCACCCTGCGCGGCGCGAGCGCCGTGGTGCACTTCGCCGCCGAGAGCCACGTGGATCGCTCGATCACCGGCGCGCGCGCCTTCTACGAGACCAACGTGCTTGGCACCCAGCAGTTGCTCGAGAGCGCGCGACACGCCGGCGTGGAGCGCTTCGTGCACGTGTCGACCGACGAGGTCTACGGATCGATCGCGACCGGTTCGTGGCGCGAGGACCACGTGCTCGAGCCCAACTCGCCCTACTCCTCATCCAAGGCGGGTTCGGACCTGGCCGCGCTGGCGTATCACTCGACCTACGGGCTCAACGTCATGGTGACGAGATGCTCGAACAACTACGGTCCGCGCCAGTTCCCCGAGAAGGTGATTCCGCTGTTCGTGACGAATTTGATGGACGGGCGCAAGGTGCCCCTTTACGGGGACGGGCTCAACGTGCGCGACTGGCTGCACGTGGACGACCACTGCCGCGGCGTGCTGGCGGTGCTCGAGGGCGGCCGACCCGGCCAGATCTACAACATCGGCGGGGGCACCGAGCTCACCAATATGGAGTTGACGAATCGCCTGCTGGAACTGTGCGGTGCGCACGAGTCGATGATCGAGCCGGTCGTCGACCGGCTGGGCCACGACCGTCGCTACTCGGTGGACTGGTCCAAGATCAACGCGGAGCTGGGCTACGTGCCCCAGGTCAAGTTCGAGGATGGACTGGCTGACACCGTGCAGTGGTATCACGAACACGAGGCCTGGTGGCGACTGCTGAAGGAAGCCCAGTCGTGAACATTATTGAACTCTCGATCGAGGGCGCGTGGCAACTCGAGTCGCCGGTCTGGGGCGACGATCGGGGTTTCTTTCGCGAGTGGTTCAAGTTGCCCGACTTCGTCACCCACGGCGTGGACTTCCATGCTCGCCAGGCCAACCTCTCCCAGTCGGTGCGCAACGTCGTGCGCGGATTGCACTACTCGCTCGCCCCCGAGGGTCAGGCCAAGGTTGTTACCTGCGTGCACGGCGCGCTCGACGACGTCATCGTCGATGTCCGCGAAGGCTCACCCACCTTCGCCCGCGTGGAGGTGGTCCACCTCGAAGGTAACGCTGGCCGGTCTGTCTACCTGCCCGAAGGAGTGGCTCACGGGTTCTGCGTGACCAGTGAGGTGGCGGTGCTGTCGTATCTGCTGTCCTCACCCTTTAACGCGGACTATGAGCTCGAGATCGACCCCTTCGACGTCGAGCTCAATGTTCCGTGGACCATCACGGGCGAGCCGATCGTGAGCGACAAGGATCGCGCGGCGCCCTCGCTGGACGCCCGCCGGGTTGCCCAGCAACTTCCGCTCTATCGGCCCTAGCCTCGAATGGGAGCGTCCAGCGCTTCATTGGTAGCGTGGTCGAGGTGAGTGCCTCGCCGTTACGACTCGTGACCGAGCTGGACCACGGCGTGCGTATGCCCGACGCGAGCCGCCTGCCGACCATTGACTCCGAGGCGCAACTGCGCGCGCTGCTCACCAGTCTTTCGGGGGTCGACGCCGTGGGCGCCGAAGCCCGCGCGGCGAAGCTGGCCACCCGGTCGATCAAGCAATCGTCCAAGATGGCGGCGCTGGAGTTGGCCATCTCAATGGTCGATCTCACCACGCTCGAAGGCGCCGACACCAGCGCGCGGGTTGCTTCGATGTGCGCCAAGGCGCTGCGACCCGATCCGCACGACGCTCGCGTGCCGAGCGTGGCGGCCGTGTGCGTCTACCCGGATCTCGTGGCGCCAGCGCGCGCGGCGCTGGGCGACGCCGCGGTGGCCGTGGCGTCGGTGGCGACGGCCTTTCCCTCGGGCCGGGCCTCGATGGGCGTGAAGCTCGCTGACGTGCGCGAGGCGCTGGCCGCCGGCGCCGACGAGATTGACATGGTGATCGACCGGGGCGCCTTCCTCGCCGGACGTCTCGGACAGGTCTACGACGAGGTGGTCGCCGTGAAGGACGCCTGCGGCCCAGCCCACCTCAAGGTCATCTTGGAGACCGGCGAGCTGGTGACCTACGACAACGTGCGTCGCGCCAGCTGGCTGGCGATGCTGGGCGGAGCGGACTTCATCAAGACCTCGACCGGCAAAGTGCCGGTGGCCGCGACGACACCGGTCGCACTGGTGATGCTCGAAGCCGTCCGTGACTTCGCCGAGTCCACCGGTTTGCTCGTCGGAGTGAAGGTCGCCGGCGGCATTCGCTCCGCCAAGGATGCGATCCGCTACCTCGTACTCGTCAACGAGACGGTGGGATCGACGTGGCTCACCCCGGCGCTCTTTCGCTTCGGTGCCTCGTCGCTGCTGAACGATCTCTTGATGCAGCGGACCAAGCAGTTGCGCGGCGCGTACGTGCGCCCCGACGAATTCAGTGCAGACTGACGTGACCGATCAGGAACTCACCGCGTCGCGTCTCGGCGCCCTGGCCTACGACCCGGCGCCCGAGTCGGCCTCGCTGGCGCGGCTGCGCGAGCGCTACGGGCTCTTCATCGACGGCGCGTTCACCGATCCCGAATCGCACGAGCAGTTCGCGACGATCAACCCGGCCACCGAGGGCGTGCTCGCGGGTGTCGCCCAGGCGAGCCACGACGACGTGGACCGGGCGGTCGCCTCCGCTCGACTCGCCTACGACACCGTGTGGTCCGCGACCACCGGCGCCGAGCGCGCGAAGTACCTCTTTCGTATCGCGCGGCTCATTCAGGAGCGCGCTCGGGAGTTGGCCGTGGTCGAGACGCTCGACAACGGCAAGCCCATTCGCGAGTCGCGCGATATCGACATCCCACTCGCCGCGGCGCACTTCTTCTACTACGCGGGCTGGGCGGACAAGTTGGAGCACGCGGGCTTCGGAGCCCACCCGGCTCCGTTGGGCGTCGCGGGCCAGATCATTCCGTGGAACTTTCCTCTGCTCATGGCCGCCTGGAAGCTGGCGCCGGCGCTCGCGGCGGGCAACACCTGCGTGCTCAAGCCCGCCGAAACGACGCCGCTGAGCGCTCTGGTGCTCGCCGAGATCCTCCAACAGGCGGAGTTGCCGGCCGGCGTGGTGAACATCGTGACCGGCGACGGCTCGACCGGCGCCGCACTGGTGGCGCACCCCGGCGTGGACAAGATCGCCTTCACCGGTTCGACCGAGGTTGGCCGACTGATCCAACAGCGCGTGGCCGAACGCGGCACGCACCTGACCCTAGAGCTGGGCGGCAAGGGCGCGAACATCGTCTTCGATGACGCGCCGATCGACGAGATGATCGAGGGCATCATCGACGGCATCTTCTTCAACCAGGGTCACGTGTGCTGCGCGGGTTCGCGGCTGCTCGTCCAAGAGAACATCGCCGACGAGGTGCTGCGCCGACTCGTGCGCCGTGTGGAGCAGTTGCGCGTCGGCGATCCTCTCGACAAGAACACCGACGTCGGCGCCATCAACTCGCTCGCGCAGCTGGAAAAGATTCGAGAGTTGAGCGACGTGGGCGAGCGGGAGGGCGCCACGCGCTACACCAGCTCGTGCGCGTTGCCCGAGCACGGCTACTGGTTCGCGCCGACGGTCTTCGCCGACGTCGCCCAGTCGCACCGCATCGCCCAGGAGGAGATCTTCGGTCCGGTGCTGTCGGTGCTGACGTTTCGCACCCCCGAGGAGGCGGTCGCCAAGGCGAACAACACGAAGTACGGCCTGGCGTGCGGTGTGTGGAGCGAGAAGGGCAGTCGCACGTTGTGGGTGGCCGAGCGGTTGCGCGCCGGAGTCATCTGGTCCAACACTTACAACCGGTTCGACCCCACCAGCCCCTTCGGCGGGGTGCGCGAGTCGGGTTTCGGCCGTGAGGGCGGCCGACACGGCCTGGAGGGGTACCTCGATGTCTGAGCATCGTCTGGAGATTCGAAAGACCTACAAGCTGCTCATCAACGGCGCGTTCGTGCGCTCGGAGTCGGGTCGCAGTTACGAGGTCACCACCGCCTCGGGTCGGTTCTGGGCGAACGTGGCTCAGGGTTCGCGCAAGGATCTGCGCGACGCCGTCAGGGCCGCGCGAGCGGCCCAGGCCCCGTGGTGGGGGGCTAGCGCCTACAACCGGGGTCAGGTGCTCTACCGACTGGCCGAGATGGCCGAGGCCCGTCGCGACGAGTTGGCCGAGCACGTCGCCGCGGCCGAGGACGCCAGCGCGCCCGAGGCGGCGGCGAGCGTTGCGCGATCGATTGATCGCATCGTCTGGTACGCCGGGTGGACCGACAAGGTCACCCAGGTGTTGGGCGGGGCGAACCCGGTGGCGGGGCCCTTCTTCAACTTCTCGCTACCCGTGCCGAGCGGCGTCGTGGCCGTCGTGGCGCCCCAGGCGTCGTCGCTCGAGGGGTTCGTCGACACCGTGCTGGCCCCACTCGCAGTCGGCAACACCGTGGTCGTCGTGGCGAGCGAGCGCCGGCCCACGCCCGCGCTGCTGCTGGCCGAGATGTCAGCCACTTCTGACCTGCCCGCCGGGGTGCTCAACGTCATTGCGGGCATCACGAGCGAGCTGGCACCCACGCTGGCGTCGCACGAGGATATCGATGGACTGGACCTGCAGGGTGCGGGAGGGCTGACGGGCGAGCTCGCGACCAGCGCCGCCGGTTCGATCAAGCGCGTGCTGCGCCCGGTCGACGAGGTCTACGACGCCTCCACCACCCGGCGCCTGCGCGCCTTCGTCGAGACCGCCACGGTGTGGCACACGATCGGACAGTGATGGAGTCGCCCTTCGATCTCGCCCAGCGCGCCGCCGATGAGGTGCGCGAGCGCAGCGGCGTGAACGCCTACGACATCGCCATCGTGCTGGGCTCGGGCTGGCGTGAGGGGGCGCTCGCACTCGGTGCGCCCACCAGCGTCATCGACACGGCTTCGCTCAGTGGCTTCGTCACCCCCACCGTCGCGGGCCACGGCGGTCAGATTCTCACTCTCGAGGTCGCGGGCCGCACGGTGGCCCTGGTGTCGGGCCGGGTGCATCTCTACGAGGGCAACACGCCCGCCCAGGTGGTCCACCCCGTGCGCACGATGATCGCCGCGGGCGCGAGTCGGGTGATCCTCACCAACGCGAGCGGCGGCATCGACCCTTCCTTTTCGCCGGGTTCGGTCGTGGTGATTCGCGACCACCTGAACCTGACGGCCACCTCGCCGCTCGAGGGCGCCGCTCCACCCGAGGGTTTCGCGTCACGCTTCGTAGATCTCACCGATCTCTACAGCGCACGCCTGCGCGCCATCGTTCGCGAGAACGCACGCCTGGCTGAGGGGGTGTACGCGGGTCTTCGCGGCCCGCACTACGAGACCCCCGCCGAGATCGCCATGCTCGCCACCGTGGGCGCGGACCTCGTGGGAATGTCGACCGTGCTCGAAGCCATCGCGGCGCGCCACCTGGGCTGCGAGGTGCTTGGTCTCAGCCTGGTGTCCAACGCGGCCGCGGGTGTCGCTGCGGCGCCGCTCAACCACCTCGAGGTCCTCGAAGCGGGCCAGCGGGCCGCCAAGTCGTTGGGCGAACTACTGGTCAAGCTCGTCGCGGTGCTGTGAACCAGGAGTTCATCGACCGGGTGACCGAGTGGATCGCCGGTGATCCCGACATCGAGGACCGCGAGACCTTGGAACTGCTCGTGCGCGACGGGGCCGAGGCCGAGCTCGAGCGGCGCTTCGCGGCACCGCTGCGCTTCGGCACCGCGGGACTGCGTGGCCCCGTGATGGCGGGCCCGGCGGGGATGAACCGCTACACGGTCCGGCGTGCCACTCAGGGCGTGGTCGCCTGGCTCTCCGAGCTGGGCGTGGACCTCGAACGAGGCGTGGTGGTGGGCCGCGACGCGCGCCACGGATCAGAGGCCTTCAACGACGAAGTGGTGGCGGTGCTGCTTGGCGCGGGCGTACGCGTGCACGAGATGCCGGGTCCGCTGCCGACCCCCTACGTCGCCTACGCCGTCAAGGCGCTGGGCGCGGTGGCCGGCATCATGATCACCGCCAGCCACAACCCGCCCGGCGACAACGGGTACAAGCTCTACGCCGGCGACGGGGCGCAGATCATCGCGCCCCACGACGCGGTCGTCGAGCGCTACGCGGCGAGCGCGCCGGCGCCGGCGCTGGGCGACCGGTCGAGCGCGCTGCACCGGGTGGTCGGCCCAGAACTGTTCGAGGCGTACCGCGACCACTTCGTCGGCCGCTTCGGCGTGGGCGCGAGCGACCTGGCGATCACGTACACGCCCCTGCACGGCGTGGGTGGCGCGTCGATGATGTCGCTGTTCGCGGCTGCGGGCTTTGAGCGGGTAACGCCGGTGGCCGCGCAGTTCGAGCCCGACCCGCGCTTTCCGACGCTGGCGTTTCCCAACCCCGAAGAGCCGGGGGCGCTCGATCTTGCGATGCAGGTGGCCGAGCAGACGTCCTCGTCGCTGGTGATCGCCAACGACCCCGACGCCGACCGGCTCGGCGCCGCGGTGCGCGGCCCTCGTGGATGGCGGGTCTTGCGCGGAGACGAGATCGGCTGGTTGCTCGCGTCGGCGCTGTGGGACAGCGTGGTGGCGAGCGACGATACGGTGGCGACCACGCTCGTGTCCTCGACGATGCTCGAGGCGATGGCGCGCGAGCGCCACGTGCGCTACGTGACCACGCTCACGGGCTTCAAGTGGCTGTCGCGCGCGGCCGGCGCGGGCACGCTGCGCTTCGCCTACGAAGAGGCCCTCGGCTACGCCGTGGATCCGGCGGTGGCCGACAAGGACGGACTGTCCGCCGCGCTCGCGCTGTGTCGGTTGGCCCACGAACTCGAGAGCGCGGGCCAGAGTCTGGCCGACCGGCTCGACGAGATCGAGGCACACTTCGGCGTGCACGCCGGCGCGCAGTTGGCTCTGCGCGCCCAGGGGCCGACGGCC
This sequence comes from Acidimicrobiales bacterium, assembly GCA_035530815.1. Classification (GTDB taxonomy): domain Bacteria; phylum Actinomycetota; class Acidimicrobiia; order Acidimicrobiales; family RAAP-2; genus RAAP-2. The sequence goes on along the minus strand of DATKTZ010000042.1, from coordinate 68,196 downwards.
CACGACGACATCGCCAGGGTACTTGAGCGGCTGCGCGGCACTCCGCCGTCGCGGCTCGGCCCGCTCGCGGTCACCGGGGTGGTCGATCTGGCTCGCGGATGGAACGGGCTCGAGTCGACCGAGGGTGTCCTCATCGCGCTGGGCGAGAATGCGCGGGTCGTCGTGCGCCCCTCGGGCACCGAGGCCAAGTTGAAGGCGTATCTCGAGGTGCGCGGCGCACCCATCGATCTCGGCGAGGTTGTTCTCGAGCGCCAACGAGCTGGCGCGGTGATCGATGCCGTGCGCGAAGACCTCGCGCGCCTGCTCGCGTTCTAGAGTTCGCGCAGCGCAGCGTAGCCGGGCTTGATCACGGCGTTGATCATCTCGAGTCGGTGGTCGAAGCGGTAGAAAGCGCTCTTGGCGGCGTTGAGCGTCAACCACTCCATATCGTCGAGCGTCCAGTCGAAGGCCCGAGCGCACGCCTCGAACTCGCTCGAGAGCGTGATGCCGCTCATAAGCCGGTTGTCCGTGTTGAGCGTGACGCGAAAGCGCAGTGTGCGCAGCAGCTCGATGGGGTGCTGGGCGATGGACACTGCGGCGCCGGTGTGCACGTTGGAAGTCGGGCACACCTCGAGCGGAATGCGACGGTCGCGCACGTAGTTGGCCAGCTGGCCCAGCTCGAAGTCGTCACCCACCCGCTTGATGTCATCGGCGATTCGCACGCCGTGGCCCAGGCGCTCGGCGTCGCAGAACTGGACGGCCTCCCAGATCGAGGGGAGGCCGAAGGCCTCGCCGGCGTGAATGGTCATGTGGAAGTTCTCGCGTTGCACCAGGTGGAACGCGCTCAGATGCTGGGTCGGCGGGAAGCCGTCTTCGGGTCCCGCGATGTCGAAGCCGCAGACCCCGTCGTCGCGGAAACTTACCGCCAGCGCCGCGATTGACTCGCTGAGCTTGGCTTGGCGCATGGCCGAGAGGACGGCGCGCACGACGATGACGTGACCCTCGAGCGCGGCGTCGCGCGTACCGCGCTCGAAACCCGCGAGCACCGAGGTCACGACATCGTCCAGCGCCAGACCAGCGCGCGTGTGCAACTCGGGGGCGAAGCGAACCTCGGCGTAGACGACGCCGTCGCGCGCGAGGTCGATCGCGCACTCGGCGGCCACGCGTTCGAGCTGCTCTCGGGTCTGCATGACCGCGGTGGTGTGGGCAAAGCCTTCGAGGTAGCGGACCAGATCGCTGCCCGGCGCGTCGGCGACGAACCAGTCGCGCAACTCGTCGGGGTCCCGGGTCGGCAGGCCCTCGTAGCCGATGTCGCTGGCCAGCTCGAGCACGGTGGCGGGACGCAACCCGCCGTCGAGGTGGTCGTGGAGAAGAACCTTGGGAGCCCGTCGTATGAGTTCAGGGGTGAGCGGCGGGCCTGACATGCATCAAGGCTACTCACCGCCTCCGGCGCTACTTGGGGGCTCATGGAAGTTCCGTAGCCAATGTCTTGACCGACGACTGGGGACGGATTCTTCAAACTCAATGAATCTTGGGATGCGAAGTCGTCCCTGCGGTTCGGAGAGACACTGGAACTCTTGCCGCGCCCGAGTTTGCGGATCCGACCCTTCGGAACTTCTCTCAACTCCCAATTCGATGTGTCGGGTGCGCTTCGCGTATCCGTGAGGGAGTCGACTCACGAAGGATTCATCATTGAGCGGTGCGGCCATGGTGATCAGGGTGGGGCGACAGTCGCACACCCTGCTTCGCCGCACCCGCAAACTGGAGGCTCGGTTTGAGTTGGCAGGGACGTACGGGAATTCCAAATGCCCAGCGCCGACCGAGGATCGTTCGCTCGTGTCGTAGGTCTTCGCACTTCAAGCCACGAGTCTTCACAGGAGCACACCCTGCATTGGTGCCCATGAACAGACACCACCGTAAGCACCGTCTGAATGGATCGGCCTCTTCCTAGGCGCGATTCCTTTGGGCCAGCAACTCACCGCTGACCAGTGGTGAGTCCAGACAGGGGCTTCCAGAGCATGTCGAGCGGTACCACGTGGATGCGATCCTCATAGGTATAGGACCGCTCACCAAGGTACATGGCGAATCCTCCAACAAAGTTGTCGCCAACAGCGTCTCGCAAGGCACGCAAGCCCTTGAGCTCGTCCCCGGGGACACGAGAGCCCTTCTTTATCTCGAACCCCACGATGCCACCATCATCACGCTCAACCACCAGGTCCACTTCCGCTCCTTCGTAGGTTCGCCAGTGCCCGAATCCCGCGATGCCATCCACCCACGATGCCTGTTTGCGCAGTTCGCCAACGGCGAACGTCTCGACGAGATGTCCAAACTCGCTGCTGGCGGTTGCGTTGAGGGATGCGAGCTTCTCTGGAGTGAGCCTGAGCAGCACGGCGGCGACTCCCGAGTCGAGAACGTGAAGTTTTGGCTTGGCCACTGATCGCGCGATGAGAGTTTTGCCCCAGGACTCGAGCCGGTAGAGCAGGAAGACCTTCTCGAGGAGACTCAGATAACTCTCGGCAGTGACCGGGTGCAGTCTTACGGCGGTGGCGGCATTGTCGACGTTCAGGACCTGCGCGGTCTGTCCGGCGAGACGCCCCAGCAGGCTCGAGAGTTTGGCTCCTTGTCGTAGGTTGCTGAGCTCACGCACGTCACGCTCGAGTGTGAGATTGATGTAGTCGCGAATCCACCGGCGGCGCGCAGCGTCCGATGCCGAACCCAGTGCCAGGGGGAACCCACCCCGGCAGATCCGGCCGACGTAGTCATCCAATGTTGTGGATGAGAGATCCGTGGTGACGACGGCGTTGGGCTCTGCGAGGGCAACTTCGAGGAAGTTTTCGTACACTCCTCCCTGTTCTCCTTGCGAAAGTGGGTACACCGAAAAGGTTGTGAGGCGCCCAGTCAGTGCTTGAGCCGCGGGCGGCAGGGAATCGTGCCTGGCCGATCCAGTGAGTACGAAACTTCCCGGCATCGCTCCTTTGTTCAGTTCAGTCTTTATGGCTTCAAGGACGATCGGCGCCTTCTGGTACTCGTCGATGCAGACAAGTTTGCGGCCAGCCACCGCGCGGGATGGATCTGCCCGCACAGCGTCCTGGATCGAAGGGTCGTCCAGGTCAACAACGTCTCCGTCTCTGGAACGCGCTATTTGTCTGAGTAGCGTCGACTTCCCAACTGAGCGAGGCCCCTCCAAGAGCACGACGGGGGAATCCTGCATCAGGAGTTCGGCGCGGCTTAGCGCCCTTCGTTCTCTCATGGGTGAGTACTGTCCGGCCATGAGTTGATGCTACCACGAACTGTAGTTTTTCGAACCCCGAACTGTAGTTTTTCGAACCACGAACTGTAGTTTTTCGGGCCGATAACCGCCTCCAAACCGTGCTGCTGGCCGGCTCACCGGGAGCACCCGAATTGCCGTGAGCGGTAGGGGCTAATCGACGTGAGCCCCCTACTTGGCGACTCGTTCGTACAGGAGGGGCGACGGCGCGACCGCTTCCTCGCCCAGTTCGAAGGCTCCTTCGATCGTGGCGCGCCCTCGCGCGAGGTGCTCGGGGTCGTCGGCGTGCAACTCGAACATCGGCTGGCCGGCGCTCACCGCCTCACCTTCGCGGACCAGACACACCACGCCCGCGCCGGCACTGACGGGGTCCTCCTTGCGGGCTCGCCCCGCGCCGAGTCGCCATGCGCCGAGTCCGACCTGGAGCGCATCGACCGACTGGACGATACCCTCGCGCGGCGCGAGCACGACGTCGTTGAGGGCCGCGCGTGCGAGTGGTGCATCGGGGTCGCCGCCCTGGGCGCGGATCATCGCGCGATACGTCGCGAGCGCCGATCCGTCGTCGAGTTTGGCGACGGGGTCGATGTTGATGCCTACGAGTTCGAGCATGACGGCGGCGAGTTCGAGCGTGAGGGTGCGCACGTCGCTCGGACCACCGCCCGCGAGCACCTCAAGCGATTCGGTGACCTCAAGCGCGTTGCCGACGCATCGCCCGAGGGGAGTGTCCATCGAGGTGAGTTGGGCGACGGTGGCGACGCCGTGATCGTTGCCGAGATCGACCATGGTGCGCGCGAGCTGGCGGGCCAGGTCGTAGCGCTTGATGAACGCGCCCCGACCCACTTTTACGTCCAGCACGAGCGCGCCGGTGCCCTCGGCGATCTTCTTGGACATGATCGACGAGGCAATCAGCGGAATTGATTCGACGGTGCCGGTCACGTCGCGCAATGCGTAGAGCTGACGATCGACCGGGGCGAGGCCCTGGCCCGCGGCGCACACGACGGCGCCCACGGTCTCGAGTTGCTCGCGGATCTCGTCGGTGGTCAGCGTGGCGCGCCATCCCGGGATCGTCTCGAGCTTGTCCAGGGTGCCGCCCGTGTGACCGAGGCCGCGCCCCGATAATTGGGGCACCGCCGCGCCGCACGCCGCGACCAGCGGCGCCAGGATCAGTGAGGTCTTGTCGCCGACGCCGCCGGTCGAGTGCTTGTCGACCGTGGGTCGTGACAAGCCAGTCAGGTCGAGCCGCTCGCCCGAGGCGATCATGCGGTCGGTCCAGGTGCGCAACTCCGCCGCGCTCAGCCCGTTGAAGAAGATGGCCATCAACAGGGCCGACATCTGCTCGTGGGCGACCTCGCCACGCGTGTACGCGTCGAGCATCCAGGTGATGGCGTCCTCGCCGAGCTCGTAGCCGTCGCGCTTGGCGACGATGACATCCACCGCGGCGAAGCTCACTGATTGCTCCGTGCGGCGACGTCGCCGGGACCGAAGGCCTCGGGCAGCAGGGCGCCAAGCGTCGTGGGCGCCCGCTCGGGGCCCGCGTCGACGAGCAGGTCCGCGCCCCCGTGCTCGTAGAGGACCTGACGACACCGCCCGCACGGCGCCAACGGCTCGCCGTCGCCGGCCACGATCGACACCGCGATGAGTCGTCCACCGCCCGAGCGCACGAGATCGCTCACGAGCGAGCACTCCGCGCACAGGGTCAGTCCGTAGCTAGCGTTCTCGACATTGGACCCCTCGAGGAGGTGGCCTTCGGTGGTGAACCCCGCCGCGCCGACGGTGACCTTCGAGTACGGAGCGTACGAGCGCACGGTGGCGGCGAGGGCGCGCGCGCGCAGATCATCCCAGGGGATCTCGGCGGGGGTGCTCACGGCTAAACAGTACACTTCGCGTTGCGTGAACAACTTTCGACATACCTCGGTCGTTATCAGCGACGAAGTCGCCACCGCACTCGACGAGCATCGCGGTGTCGTCGCCCTCGAGAGCACGATCGTCGTCCAGGGACTGCCTTCGCCGGTGAACCTCGAGGTCGCGGCCGACTGTGAGGCGGCCGTGCGCGCGGGTGGCGCGGTGCCCGCCACGATCGGCCTGTCCGGCGGGACCGTGGTGGTGGGACTCACCGACGAGGAACTCGAACGGCTGGCTGATCCCTCGCGCGACGCGGCGAAGCTCTCGGCTCGCGACGTGGGCGTTGCCGCAGCGTTGCACCGCGACGGGGCCACCACGGTCGCGGGCACGATCGCCATCGCGCACCGGGTCGGCATCGACGCGATGGCGACTGGAGGACTCGGCGGCGTGCACCGCGGCGCCGCGGCGAGCTTCGACGAGTCGGCGGACCTCACGACGTTGTCACGCACTCCGGTGCTGGTGGTCGCCTCGGGCGTCAAGTCCATCCTCGACATCGCGGCCACCCTGGAGCGTCTCGACAGTCTGGGCGTACCCGTGGTGGGCTACCGGACCACCCGATTTCCGGGCTTCTACCGCAGCGACAGCGGACTCGCGATCGACTGGACCGTGCACAGCGAGCTCGAGGCCGCCACGACGTTCCTGGCGCACCGTGAGTTCTCCGCGACGGGCTTTCTGCTGGCCAATCCGGTCACCCCGGAGTGCCAGCTTGACGCGGTGCTGCACGAGACGGCCCTCACCGCGGCGCTCGACGCGGCGAACGGCGCCGACGTGAGCGGCAAGGACGTCACACCCGTGATGCTCGCGGAGTTCGCGCGGCACACCGCGGGCGAGAGCGTGCGGGTGAACCGCGACCTCGTCGTGGCCAACGCCGCGCTGGCCGGTCGGGTCGCGTCCGAAATGGCGGCCCTACACCGGTGAGCGAGCACGTGCTCGTGGTCGGCGACGTCATGGTTGACGTCGTGGTGAAGCCCACGGCCCCCGTGGCCCCCACCAGTGACACCCCCTCGCGAGTGCGCGTGGGCCGCGGCGGCTCGGGAGCGAACATCGCCGTAGCGCTCGCCTCCCGGGGCCATCGGGTCACCTACATCGGTGCGGTGGGTGATGATCCGTTGGGCGAGCTCTTTCGGGCCGAGTTGGCTCGCGCCAGGGTTGTCGCGCACCTGCAGGTTGTTGATCGCTCCACCGGCGTGGTCGTCGCGGTGGTAGCGCCCGACGGCGAGCGGGCCATGATGACCGACCGCGGTGCCAACGCCCTGCTCGAGATGAACGAGGACGTCGCCGCGCTGGTGGCGCACGCTCGCCACGTGCACGTGTCCGGGTACACGGTGTTGGACGAGCGCACCCGCGAGGTCGCGCGCGCGATCCTCGCGCTCGCAAACTCGAGCGGCGTGGCCACGTCGCTCGACGTCTGCTCGGCGGGCCCGCTGGCCGAGGTGACCCCGGAGGTCTTCCTCGAGGTCGCGGCGGCGTCGGACATGCTCTTCGCGAACGAGGAGGAGGCGCTGACGCTGACGCGTGCGCGCGACGTTGAGGCCGCGATCGAGTGGCTGGGACGGCGCTTCCTCGAGGCGGTGGTGACCCGTGGTGCGCTCGGTGCGAGCGCGGTGTGCGACGGGGCGACGACGAGCATTGCCGCGCGCGGGGTCGAGGTACTCGACACCACCGGCGCGGGCGACGCGGCCACCGGCGCGTACCTCGCGGCACGACTCAGCGGCCACGACGTGCTCGAGTCGCTCGGTCGCGCGATGCACCGCGCCAGTGCCGTGGTGGGCGAGTTGGGTGCTCGGGGTTAGTCGTGGTGGTAGGGGAGCCCGTCGGCGGCTGGTGGGCGGACCCGTCCGATGAGCCCTGAGACCACCGCGATGGTGATCAGGTAGGGGAACATCCCCAAGACGTAGATCGACACCGCGACCTGATAGGCCTTCAAGATGTACGAGACGTAGAGCGAGACGCCGAACAGCACTGAGGCCACCACCGCGCCCGAGGGGCGCCAGCGGCCGAAGATGAGCGCCGCCAGTGCGATGTAGCCGTAGCCCGAGGTGATGCCGGGCTGGAACTGGCCCTGGCCCGCGATGAGCGCCACACCCCCCACGCCCGCAATCGCGCCGCCTAGAACCACGTTGCGATAACGCGTGCGCACGACGTCAATGCCGACCGACGCGGCGGCCTCGGGGTGTTCGCCGACTGCTCGCACTCGAAGACCCCACCGGGTCTTGAACAGTCCGAAGCTCACCAGCGCCACCAGCACGATCATCAGGTAGAAGAAGCCGGTCTGGTTGAACAGCACCGGACCCAGCAGCGGGATCTTCGAGAGTAAGGGGATCGGCAAGTTCGGCGCCAGAGAGCCGATGTTGAACTGGGGAAACGGGGTGAAGACCTGAAGGTTCAGGTACGACGAGAGGCTGGCCAGCATGGTGGCGAGCACGACGCCCACGATGATTTGGTCCGACAGGTAGCGCAGCGAGAGGAAGGCCAGGATCAGTCCGAGCAGCGCGCCCACGACCGCGCCGGCGAGACCCGCGTAGATGTAGTTGTGCGTGGTCGAGGCGATCATGGCGCCAATGAATGCACCGCCGACGAACTGGCCCTCGATGGCGATGTTGACCACCCCCGCGCGTTCGCACATCACCCCCGAGAGCGAGCCGAAGACCAGCACCATCGCCACCGAGGAGCTACCGATGAGTACCGAGGTGAGATTCAAGAAGTTGATCTGGGAAGGTCCGGGGGTGCGCACCGCCCAGAGCATCAGGGCGAAGAAGAACAGCACGGCGATCGCCCCGAAGCGCACCATGACGCCCCGGCGTGGCTGGCGCAGGATGACCTCGACGCCCAGGGCCACCATCACGAGCCCGAGGGCCAGGTTTGTCCAGCGGGTCAGCACCGTCAGGGTACCCACGTGCCAGGGCGCGTTGGCGCTCAGGTCCACCGGATTGAACGTGAGCGCGGAGTGCGCGTTGGCGGCCGAACCCAGGGCGAAGGCGAGGCACGTAAACACGCCGATCACGGCCATGATTGCGCCGATGACACGGGTGCGCGTGCTCGAGATGAGCGGCGTGCCCCGCGTGCTCGGGGCTAGCGGCGTGGTGAGCGCGACCTCGCTCACGATCCCCACCCCTGGGTCGCGAGTTGCACCGCGCTGGTGGAGGTGGTGCGGAGTCGAAAGATCTCGGTGACCAGCACCGGCGTCGCCACGAAGAGCACCACGGCCGACTGGATGATCGTCGCCAGATCCAGGGGGATGCCGGTGGCCGCCTGCATCGCACGACCCCCCACTCCGAGCGCCGCGAACAAGAGTGAGGCCCACACGATGCCCATCGGTCGGTTGCGCCCGAGCAGCGCCACCGTGATCGCCGTGAAGCCGATGCCCGCGTTGCCGATGAGAAAGCCCCCGTCGATGAAGTGGGTAGTGCCCGCGGCCTGGACGATGCCGGCGAGCCCGGCCAGACCGCCCGAGATCACGAAGACGACGATGATCACGGTGCGCGCGTTGATACCCGAGGCGCGTGCGGCGTGCGGGTTCGCGCCGGTCACTCGAAAGTCGAAGCCGAGCGACGAGCGTTCGAGAAACCACCACGCGAAGGCGACGACCGCTATCGCGACGAACAGGCCGTAGTTCACCCGCAGGCCCGACGCCGTGCCGAAGATCGGGGCGAGCTGGGCCGACGGATCCATTGTGCGCGACACGTCGTTGCTCTGGTTGGGCAGTTGCAGGGCGGTCGAGAACAGCGAGAGGTAGAGAACGCCGTTGATGACGTAGTTCAGCATCAGCGTGACGATGACCTCGTGGGCGCCGGTATAGGCCTTCAGCACCCCGGGCACCAGCCCGACGAGCATGCCGCCCGCGACGCCGGCTACCAGCGTGAGCGGGATGTGGGCGACGGTGGGCATGTGCAACAAGGAGCCGACCGCCGCGCCGAGCACGCCGCCCAGGATCGCCTGCCCGTTGGCGCCAATATTGAAGATGCCGGTCTGAAAGGCAATACCGACGCCGATGCTGGCAATGACCAGCGGCGTCGCGTAGGTGAGCGTCTCGGAGATCGGGGTGAGCGTGGTGGACCAACTCTTTCCGGTGGTGAGCGAGTGCCAGAACCCCTGGGGGTCGATCACCGAGCCGGTGAACATCGTGCGGTAGGCGGCGCCCACGTTGTCGAAGGTGACCTTGAGGGCGTGGCCGGGTGCTGTCCAGCCATGAAAGATCCCTCGCCAGGCGCTCAGGATGACCGGGCTGGTGGTGATGATGACGATCGCCCCTACCACCAGACCCAGCACCAGCGCGAAGATTGCGACTACGACGGGGCCGCGCGAGGTGAGTCGCCTCCACAACGCGCCGATGGACTTGAACGGTGAACTAGGCACCCGCGCCGACCTCGCTGGCCCCGGCCATCAACAGTCCAATGTTCTCGCGGCTGGTGGACGGATCGACGACCCCGCTGATCTTGCCCGCGTGCATCACTGCGATGCGGTCGCCCAGCGCGAGCACCTCGTCGAGCTCCGACGACACGATAAGCACGCCCAGCCCCTCGTTGCGCTCCTTGACGATTTGGCGGTGCACGTATTCGATCGAACCGACGTCGAGGCCGCGGGTGGGTTGGGACGCCACGAGCGCCGACAGCGGGCGTGAGAGCTCTCGCGCGACGATGACCTTCTGCTGGTTGCCGCCCGAGAGCGAGGCGACCGGATCGTCGATTGAGCCCGTACGGATGTCGAAGTTCTTGACCTGTTCGGCGGCGTTGGTCTCGACCGCCGCGAGATTGCGCGTGCCCCGGCGTGCGAAGGGTGTGCGGCGCGGGGTATTGAGAATGAGGTTGTCGGCCACCGACATTGAGAGCACGAGTCCGTTGCGCTGGCGGTCCTCGGGGATGTGGCCGAGACCCGCGTCGAGGATGTGGCGCGGCGACGCGTTCGTGACGTCGCGGCCGCGCAGGGTCACGGTCCCCGACTCGATGGGCCGCATGCCCGCCAGCGCTTCGACGAGCTCGGTCTGGCCGTTGCCCTGGACACCCGCGAGCGCTACGATCTCGCCCGCTCGCACGTCGAGCGAAACGCCGTTGACCGCGGCGAGACCGCGATCGTCGCGCACCACGAGATCGCGTATCTCGATGACGTTCTCGCCTGGGGTTCGCTCTTCTTTGTGCACGACGAGGTTGACGTCGCGGCCCACCATGAGCGAGGCGAGCTCGGCCTCGGTGGCCGTGGGCTCTGCGCTGCCCACCACCTGGCCCTGGCGGATGATGGTGATGACGTCGGCGACCGCACGGACCTCTTTGAGCTTGTGGGTGATGAACAGGATCGACTTGCCGGCCGCGGCGAGCGATCGCATGATGGCCATCAGCGCGTCAATCTCTTGGGGGGTGAGCACGGCCGTGGGCTCATCCAGAATCAGCAGTTCCGCGTCGTGGGTGAGCGCCTTGAGGATCTCCACACGCTGCTGGAGACCCACCGGCAACCCTTCGATCACGGCGTCGGGATCGACCTCCAAGTTGAAGGTGCGCGAGACTTCGCGAATCTCCTCGCTCGCGCGTCGGTAGTCGAGCCGGTTGAACGACTTGGTCGGCTCGAAGCCGAGCACCACGTTCTCGGCAACGGTGAATACGGGCACCAGCATGAAGTGCTGGTGCACCATGCCGATGCCGCGGCGCACCGCGTCACCGGAGTTGGCGAACCTGACCGGTTCGCCGTCGATGAGGATCTCACCCTCGTCGGCGTGCAGGAGTCCGAAGAGCACGTTCATAAGGGTGGACTTGCCGGCGCCGTTCTCGCCGAGCAGGCAGTGGATCTGGCCGGGCTCGACGGTGAGATCGATCTTGTTGTTGGCGGTGAACGATCCGAATCGTTTGGTGATACCGCGCAGTTCCAATCGCATCAGGGTTATCGTAGCCACGACAACAGCCCGGGTCCTTGAGACCCGGGCTGTTGTCGTGGCTAGTGCTCGTGGGCGAGGGTCAGCTCGCGGGATAGGAGTTCGGGTTCACCGAGATCTTCCCGGCGATGATGCCCTTGGTGATCTTCGTGATCATCTTCTTCAGTGAGCCGGGCACCTTGATGCCGCCGTAGGTGAAGCCGGTGCCCTGGTTCTTGAGCGTGCCCAAGTAGGTGCCGCCCTTGAACTTGCCCGACGCGGCCAACAGCACGGCGTCGCGCACTGAGGGCTCGACGCCCTTGACCACGCTCCCGATGAACGACGAGCAGTACTGCTTGTCGCTGACGCAACCGTTGGTGTCGACCCACATCACGCTGTGACCCGTACCGGCTTTCTGAGCCGCGGCGACCGAACCGAGGCCGACCGAGCCGGCGACCGGGAACACGATGTCGGCGCCACCGGCGAAGTCGTTCGCGGTGATGGTCTGGCCCGCGGTCTGGTCCGTGAAGTTGCCGACGAACTGACCCGAGCCGTCACACTTGGCGAGGGTGCACTTTCCCTTGGCGGGCGTCCAGCCGAGCACCTTCACCGACGCGCCCTTGGTCTTGTTGTAGTAGCGCACGCCGGCCACGAAGCCGTTCATGTACATGGTGACGCTGGGGAACTGCATACCGCCGTAGGTGGCCACGGTGCCGGTCTTGGTCGAGGCCGCCGCCAGGTAACCGCCGAGGAAGGCGCCCTGGTCGGTCTGGTACTGCAGGGCGAGCACGTTCTTGGACTTGGTCTGGGGCGCGTCGTCAACGATCGCAAACTTCTGCTTGCGGTTCGCGTTGGAGGCATTCTTCGTGGCCTTGTCCATCAAGAAGCCCACCGTGACGATGATGCCGCAGCCCTTGTGGATGAAGCTGTTGATGTTGGGCGCGTAGTCCGATGACGAGGTCGACGAGAGGTACGAGATCTCGATGTTCTTGTTCTTGGCCTTGGCGTCCTCCATGCCCTTCCACGCTGAGGCGTTGAACGACTTGTCGTTGATGCCGCCGGTGTCGGTGACCACGCAGGCCTTGAACTTGGTGGCGCCCGATGCCGTCACGGCCGTCGATGCGACACCCATCGTGAGTGTCCCGAGAACCAGTGTCACGGTTCCCAGCCACGAGCCGATGCGTCGAACGCTCGCCATTGCTTCTTCCTTTTGCATGCAGTTCCTCCACAGGATTGGTTGGGCCGTGTGCTCGCCCCGACTTGGTAGTCCACACGGTTGGTTTCTTGTCAAGGCGACACTAGCCCTGATTGGAGGGGCGAGAGAGGGTCCGCGCGACCAAGAATTCAGTGGTTGGGGTGGGGCTCGATGAGCCGCGGCACAGCCAGACTCGCCGCGAGGGCGACGAGGGTGATCAGGGCTGAGACCTGAAACGCTCGCTGGTAACCGCTCACGAGTGCCGCGCTCGAGGTGCGGTGCAGGAACCGCGCGCTCTGATCCGCGGCGATCGTACCCAGGATGGCGAGCGACAGCGAGCCACCGAGCTGACGCGCGGTGTTGAGCACGCCCGAAGCAAGCCCCGCGTCGGCCCGGTCCACGCCCGTGGTGGCGGCACTGGCGAGTGGCGTGAAGAGCAACCCCATCGCGAAGGCGCAGAGCATCGACGGCGCGAGCACGGCCGCCCAGTACGAACTGTGCGGTTCGATGAGCGACATCCACACGAAGCCCACGGTGCCCAACGTGGTGCCCACGATCAACAGCGGTCTGGCGTGTACGCGCGCGAGCAGCCGCGAGCTGATCTGGGCGCCCGCGATGACCGCGACCGACATCGGCAAGAAGGCAAAGCCCGCCTTCACGGCGCCGTAGCCGAGGATGTACTGGTAATAGAAAGTCAAGAAGTACCACATCGCGAAGAAGGCCCCCCCGATGAGGAACATGACCACGTTGGCGGTGGCCAGACCACGCGACTGGAAGATCCGAAAGGGCACCAGCGGGTGCGAAGCGACCTGGGTCTCCCAGATCGCGAAGGCGATGAGCCCGGCACCGCCGCCGACGAACCAGGTCAGGGTCGGCGATGAGGACCAGCCCTGGGTGGTGGTGTTCACGACGCCGTAGATCAGCGCCGCCAGCGAGGCGGTGACGAGGGCGGCGCCGGTGAGGTCCAGTTTGACGGTGGCGTCGCGGTTGCGCATCTCACGCAGATACATGAGCGCCACCACGGTGGCCATCACGCCGATGGGCACGTTGATGAAAAAGACCCATCGCCACGACACCCAGCCCGTGAGAATCCCACCCAGCAGACCACCCACCGCGCCGCCGGCGCCGGCCACGGCGCTCCACACGCCGAGAGCCTTGGGCAGTCGGGCTCCGTGGAAAGTCGTCACGATGATGGTCAGGGTGGCGGGCGACAGGATCGCCCCGCCAATACCCTGGAGCGCGCGCACGCTCACGATCTCGGTACCGTTGGTGGCGAATCCGGCGCCGACACTCGCCAGGGTGAACAGACCGAGGCCGACCAGGTAGACGCGCCGGCGCCCGAAGATGTCCGCCGCGCGTCCCCCCAACAGCAGGAACCCGGCGAAGGTCAAGACGTACGCGTTCACCACCCACTGGGCGTTGGCCATCGTGAAGTGCAGGTCACGCTGCATCGAGGGCAGGGCCACGTTCACGATCGAGACGTCGAGCACGACCATGAACTGCGCGAGGCACGCGATCGACAGGATGATCCAATCGGGGGCGTGACGGTGCGCGTGGGTGGTGCTTGAGGGCATGGGGGTGAGCGTATCGGTGCGGTTTGATCGTTCAAGCGTCTGGCTGTGTCATCGTCACGCGGGTTTTGCGCCACACTGGAGGGCATGGTTGCCCAGTTCATTTACACGATGCGAGACCTTCGCCGTTTTTATCCGCCCGACCGCGAGGTGCTCAAGGGCATCAACCTCTCCTTCTATCCTGGGGCCAAGATCGGCGTCATCGGCTCGAACGGATCGGGCAAGTCATCGCTGCTTCGCATCATGGCGGGCCTCGACGACGGCTTCACCGGCGAGGCCCGCCTGACGTCCGGCTTCAGCGTCGGCTACTTGCCCCAGGAGCCCCAGCTCGATCCCGCCAAGGACGTCGTGGGCAACGTGGCCGACGGTGTCGCCGAGCAGCGTGACCTGCTCGCGCGCTACAACGAGGTCTGCGCCGGGTTCGCGGACCCCGACGCCGACTTCGACGCGCTACTCGGCGAACAGGCGGACCTGCAGACTAGGATCGACGCACTGGGCGCGTGGGACCTTGAGCGCACTCTGGAGATCGCGATGGACGCCCTGCGCCTGCCCCCGGCCGACGCCGATGTGACCAAACTGTCGGGTGGTGAGCGTCGCCGTGTCGCGCTGTGCCGGCTCCTGCTGTCCAAGCCCGACCTCTTGCTGCTCGACGAGCCCACGAACCATCTCGACGCTGAATCGGTGGCCTGGCTGGAGCGCGCCCTGCAGGACTACAGCGGCACCGTGGTAGCGATCACTCACGACCGTTACTTCTTGGACAACGCGGCGTCGTGGATCCTCGAGCTCGATCGCGGCCGGGGCATTCCGTGGGAGGGTAACTACTCGTCGTGGCTCGAGCAGAAGCAGGCCCGGCTGGCGGCCGAGGAGAAGGCCGACAAGGCGCGTCAGGCCGCGCTGGAGCGCGAACTCGAGTGGATCCGGATGTCGCCGCGCGCGCGCCAGAGCAAGGGTAAGGCGCGTCTGAGCGCCTTCAAGGAGCTCGTCGCGCAGTCCGAGGCGGCCGATCGACGTGCTGACAGGCTCGAGATTGCGATCCCGCCGGGTCCACGCCTGGGCGACGTCGTGGTTAACGCGTCGGAGTTGGTCAAGAGCTTCGACGATCGACTCTTGATGGAGGACCTATCGTTCCTGCTGCCCCCCGGCGGCATCGTGGGGGTCATCGGGGCCAACGGGGCCGGTAAGACCACCCTGTTCAAGATGCTCATTGGCGAGGAGAAGGCCGATTCGGGAGCCATCGAAGTCGGCAGCACCGTGGTCTTCGCCTACGTCGACCAGTCGCGCGACGGCCTCGACGCCGACGCGACGGTGTTCGACGAGATCGCCGCGGGCCAGGATCGGATTGTGGTGGGCAACCGTGAGCTGCTGGCGCGTGCCTACGTGGCCAGCTTCGGTTTCAAGGGCAGCGACCAGCAGAAGAAGGTGGGTGAGCTCTCGGGCGGCGAGCGCAACCGGGTTCAACTCGCCAAGGTGCTGCGCAGCGGGGGCAACGTGCTCCTGCTCGACGAGCCCACTAACGACCTGGACGTCGACACCCTGCGCGCGCTCGAAGACGCCCTCTTGGACTTCCCGGGCTGCGTAGTCGTCATCAGCCACGACCGATGGTTCCTCGACCGGATCTCGACCCACGTCCTGGCCTTCGAGGGCGATGCGGAGGTCCGCTGGTTTGAGGGCAACTTCTCGGACTACGAGGTCGAGCGTCACAAGCGTCTCGGCACCGACGCCGACCAACCACACCGTATGCACTACAAGCCACTGACTCGCCCCTAGCGCGGCGCCGACCCGCCACCTGTGGCGTATCTTGGGAATCGTGCCCGCGCGGGCGCGGCGATGAAGGTGAGGTCGGCGTGGTGACTACTCGTGAAGACTGTGTGGCCCTCGACGGGGTCGATGAACTTCGCGCACTGCGCGAGGAGTTCATCATGCCTGATGACATTGTGTACCTCGACGGCAACTCACTAGGTCCGGTGTCGGCGTCGGCGCGCCGACGCGTGCTGGAGGTCATCGACACCGAGTGGGCCCACGGGCTGGTGGGCAGTTGGAACGCGGCGGGCTGGATGGCCGCACCCACGCGCATCGGCGATCACCTGGCCCCCCTGATTGGCGCCCGTGCCGGGGAAGTGGTGGTCGCCGACACCCTGACCTTGGCGTTGGCCAAGCTCATCGGTGGCGCGCTGGCCCTACTACCCGAGCGCCACGTGGTGCTGACCGACGTGGCGAACTTCCACTCCGACCTCTACATCGTGCGCGCGATGGCCGCGCGCGCCGGGCGCGACGTCGTGGTCAAGACCATCGAGCGCTCTTCGCTCGACGCCGAGCTCAGCGCTGACGTCGCCCTGGTGATGTTGACCCACGTTGACTTTCGCACCGGCGAGATGCTGGACATGAAGGGCATCACCGAGCGGGTCCACGCCCACGGGGCCCTCATGCTCTGGGACTTCGCCCATTCCACGGGCGCGGTGCCACTTGACGTGAGTGACGCCAACGTGGACTTCGCCGCGGGCTGCACCTACAAGTACCTCAACGGCGGACCGGGCGCGCCGGGCTTCATGTACGTGCGCTCGTCGTGGCAGGGGGTGCTCGAGAACCCGCTGCCGGGCTGGCTGGGTCACGCGCGGCCCTTCGACTTCGAGCTCGAGTACGTTCCCGCATCCGGCATGCAGGCCTTCGTCACGTCGTCGCCGTCGATGATCGCGCTCGCCGCGCTGGACGGGGCGCTCGAGGTCTGGAACCGCACGAGCATCGAGAAGGCCCGCGCCAAGAGTTTGGCAATGACCGACCTGTTCATCGACCTGGTCGAGCATCGTCTGGCGGGGGTCTTCGAGCTCGTCACCCCCCGCGAACACGCCAAGCGCGCCAGCCAGGTCTCGCTGCGCCACACCCACGCCTACGGCGTCGTTCAGGCGCTCATCGAGCGCGGTGTGATCGGCGACTTTCGTGACCCCGCTATCGCGCGTTTCGGCTTCGCGCCGCTGTTTCTGCGCTACGTGGACGTCTATGACGCCGTCGACCACCTGGTCGAGGTGATGGAGTCCGAGGCCTACCTGGCCGCGCGCTTCGCGCTGCGCAACCCGGTCACCTGATCACTGCGAGAAGATCACCGTTCGACTGCCCACGATCGTGACGCGGTCCTCGGCCACCAGGCGCACGGCGCGCGCCAGCACGGTGCGCTCGATGTCGCGCCCCAATGCGACCAGGTCGGCGGGACGGCGGGCGTGGGTGACACGTACGACGTCCTGTTCGATGATCGGTCCTTCGTCGAGGTTCGCGGTCACGAAGTGCGCGGTGGCGCCGATGAGCTTGACGCCGCGCTCGTAGGCCTGGTGGTACGGGCGCGCGCCCTTGAAGCCGGGTAGGAACGAGTGGTGGATGTTGATGACGCGTCCGCTCAACTCCTCGCAGAGTTCGCGCGAGAGGATCTGCATGTAGCGCGCCAGCACCACGAAGTCGACGTCGAACTGCTCGAGCAGTGAGCGCAGATCGTCCTCGGCGGCTGACTTGGTCCTGGGGGTCACCGGAATTTCGAAGAAGGGCACGCCGTAGCGCTCGGCGAGCGGGGCGCAGTCGGGGTGGTTGCTCACCACCGCCACGATGTCCAGGGGCAGGTCGCCCTGTTCGCGGCGGTACAGCAGGTCCGACAGGCAGTGGTCGAAGGTGGACACCATCACGAGCGCGCGGCGGCGCTCTTGCTCGAAGCGAATGCCGAGGGTCGGCGAGAAGCCCGCCAGGTCGCGCTCGAGCTGCTCGCGCACCGCGTCCTCGTCGGTGAGTTCGCTCTCGAAGCGCGTGCGCATGCAGAACTGACCGGTCACCGGATCGGTGAACTGGTCATTCTCGAGGATGTTGCCCCCCACCGCGAAGATGGCGTTGCTGGCGGCGCGCACGATGCCCGGGGCATCGGCGCACTGCAGCGTCACGACGTAGGTGGACACGCGAACCTCTCTTTTCGGATAAGGCTAGGAGTTCTCGAGGGGCGACCGGGACCGCAGCGCGGGCCTACTTCTTGTAGGAGTAGAAGCCCTGGCCGCTCTTGCGGCCCAGCAGACCGGCCTGAACCATGCGCGAGAGCAGCGGTGGTGTCGCGAGGTGCGACTCCTTGAACTCCTCGTACAGTGACTCGGCAACCGCGAGGGTGGTGTCGAGCCCGATGAGGTCGGTCAGCGCCAGTGGCCCGAGCGGGTGTGCGCAGCCCACGACCATGCCGGTGTCGATGTCCTCGGCGCTGGCGAAGCCCGACTCGAGCATCCGCACCGCCGACAGGAGATAGGGGATGAGCAGGGCGTTCACGACGAAGCCGGCACGGTCGGGTGAGGTGATGACCTGCTTGTTCAGCGGTCCGCTCGCGTACTCGCGGACCCGCGCGGTGGTCTCGTGGCTGGTCAGCAGTGAGGAGATCACTTCGACCAGGCGCAGCACCGGCACCGGGTTGAAGAAGTGCATGCCGATGACCTGCTCGGGACGGCGGGTGGACATGGCGAGCTTGATGATCGGTATCGACGAGGTGTTGGTGGCGAGGATCGCTTCGGGGTCGCTGACCACGGCGTCGAGCTTCTTGAATACCTGGACCTTGGTGGCCTCGTCCTCGGCCACGGCCTCGATGACGAGCTGGCGGTCGGCCAGACGGGTGAAGTCCTCGGTGAAACTCAGGTTCCCCCGAGCCTTGTTCGCCTCCTCCTCGGGCACCTTGCCCGCACTCACGGCGCGGTTCAAGGAACGTTCGATGCGCTCCACGCCCGCGGCCAGTGCCTCGGGGTTGCGCTCGATCACGATCACGTCAGCCCCCGAACGCGCCGCGATCTCCGCGATGCCTGAGCCCATCAGACCACAGCCAACTACTCCAATACGTTCCACCAGGACCTCCTCGTCCGATGTCGACTGCCTGTCGCG
Organism: Acidimicrobiales bacterium; assembly: GCA_035530815.1. GTDB lineage: Bacteria > Actinomycetota > Acidimicrobiia > Acidimicrobiales > RAAP-2 > RAAP-2. The sequence goes on along the minus strand of DATKTZ010000042.1, from coordinate 49,558 downwards.
CGTTGAAAGTCTAACTGGGTTGTCGGACGCTCCTCGTGGCCGCCGCCTCGTCCCGGCCAGTCTCGCTACGATGGGCACGCGAGGCGTCAGGGTGCGCCAGCCATTCCCAGAAGGAGCGACGCACATGGAGACGGTGAACGCGATTGTGGAGATTCCGCGAGGAAGCCAGAACAAGTACGAGTACGACCACGAGACCCACGCGATCAAGCTGGATCGTCACCTGCTGGTCTCGATGGGTTACCCCGCCGAGTACGGCTTCATCCCCGACACCCTGGGTGGCGACGGTGACCCGCTCGACATACTGGTGCTCACCGAGTTCCCGACGTTTCCCGGCTGTCAGATCGAGGTGAAGGTCCTGGGCATGTGCATCATGACCGACGAGCACGGTCCCGACGAGAAGCTCATCGGCGTGCCCGACTACGACCCTCGCTGGAAGTCGGCTACCGACATCGGTGACGTGCCCAAGGCCGATCTAGACCGGATCAGCCACTTCTTCACCGTCTACAAGGACCTGGACGAGGGCAAGTGGATGAAGGTCGAGAACTGGGTCGGGCGCGACGAGGCCTTGCGGGAGCTGGAGGCGGCGCGGGTCCGATACCAGGCCTAGGCCCCGGCGGCGAGAGCGAGTGACCATCGAGCACCTCGCGCAGTCCGAGCACGCGGCGCGCAGTGCCCGTCGCGTGCTGGCGCTGACCCAGCTGTCCTTCTTTCTCGCGCTCGTCTGGTGCATCACCATCGATCACTCCGCCATCGCCGAGACCGACGGTATCTCGTTCTACGGCGTCTATCACCGCACGATCCTGATCCTGCTCGTCGGGTACTCGATCGCGGCGCTGGGGCTGTGGCGGGTGTCCTCGTACTACGCCGACGCGGGTGCGCCGGCCCCGATGGTGGGCGGTACCCGGGCGGTGGGGCTCGGCCTCTTCGCCCTGCTCGCGACCCCCTACAATCAGGGCACTTTTCTGAACTGGACTCACATGATCGCGGGAGTGGTCATGGCGCTGGTGCAACTCGCGATCGCGATCGCCCTCGTCGCGCGCCAGCGCACGGCGCTCGCGCTGGTGGCCTTCGCGGTGCAGTTCGGCGGGGGGCTGCTCGCCGCGGCGTCGCTGCCGAGTTGGCACTTCCCGTACCTGTTGTTGGGCGAGATGATCTACGAGGTTGGCTTCGGCATCATCTTGTTCGTGTGGATCGGCTCGCTCGCGCGCGCGGGTGAGCCGATCCGTGCGTCTTACGACTCCGAGCGCACCATCGAGTAGGCGATCACGTGCAGCGCCCGCAGCCAGTCCTCGGTGGTGATGGCGAGGTTCTTCTCGCCCTCGAGGGCGATTTGGCCGAAGAAGAGCGCGTACCAGATTCGTGCGAAGGCGACGCCGCTCATTCCCTCGGCGAGCAGGTTCTTGTCGACCAGGGGTTGCACGTGCTTGACGATGAGTTCGCCGGCCTCCTCCTTGGCGGCGGCGATGCCCTTGGACGCGGTCACGTTGTGCTGGGCGAAGGACATCCCCTCGATGCGCAGCTCGCGCGCCTCGGTGCGCTCGGGGGTCTGGGCGTCGGCGATGATCGTGATGATCGCACGGCGCAGGTCGTCGGTGGTCTCGACGCCGCGCAGCGGCGTGGTGAAGGTCTCGGCGTTGCCGAGCAGGACTTGACGGTAGCGGTGCACCATGGTCGCCGCGATGAGATCCTCGCGGTCCTCGAAGTAGCTGTAGAGCAGGGCGACCGAAATGCCCGCCCCCAGGGCGACCCGCTTGACGCGGAACTGGGTGAGGCCATTACGTTCGATCTCGTGGGCGGCGGCTTCAAGAATCTTGTCTCGCGTCACGACGAGAGACTACCTCGCTAACAATTGCGGCCTCGCTAGAGTTCGGTGGCCCAGTCACGCGTTTGGAGGATTTCCGCCGTGCGCGCGAGGAATCGAGCGGCGTAGGCGCCGTCGATCACGCGATGGTCGAAGTTCAGCGCCAGCATTCCCACCGAGTGGATCGCGATCGATTCGCCGTCGGGGCCCGTCACGACCACTGGCTTTCGTTGCACCCCGTCAGTGGAGAGAATGGCTACTTGCGGCTGGTTGATGATTGCGCCGGTGATCAGGGTACCGAAGGGTCCCGGGTTGGTGATCGTGAACGTACCCTTGGTGGTCTCGTCAATCGTGAGCCGCTTGGTGCGCGCGCGCGTGGCCATGTCGCGAATGGCCCGGGCCATCGCCACCAAAGAGAGCGTGTCGGCGTGACGGATGACCGGCACCACTAGGCCCGTTCCCTCGATGTCGACCGCGATGCCCAGGTTGAGGTCGTGGTGCACGATGAGCGCGTCCTCGCCCACCGACGCGTTCAGGTGCGGGAACTCGCGCAGCGCGCTCAGCGCGGCGAGTGCGTTGAAGGCGAGGTAGGTGAGCGAGAAGCCCTCGCGCTCCTTGAACTGCGCGCCCTGGGCGCGACGCAGCCGGTCGATCCGTTCGTAGTCGACCTCCTTGACCATCAGGGTGTGCGCCGAGGTGGCCTTGGAGCGCACCATGTGCTCGGCGGTGAGCCGACGGATCTTGGAGAAGGCGATGACCTCGTCTCCCTCGGGGGCGCTCGGTTGCGTGGCGATGGCCGCCTCGACGTCGCGCCGGGTGACGCGTCCGTCACTGCCCGTGCCTTTGATCGACGCAGCGTCGAGGTTGTGCTCGCGTAGCAGTCGGCGCACGACCGGCGACAGCGGCGCCTCGACACCGGGAGTGGATGGCGCGGATGCGGCGACGTGGGCGAGCACGTCGTCGCGGGTGATTCGCCCCTTGGGGCCGGTGCCGACGACGTCGCCGGCGTCGAGGTGGTGTTCGCTGAGCAGGCGTCGCACCACGGGCGAGAGTTGTGCGTCGTCACCCCTGGCGGCCGGGCGCGGGGCGGGCGTCGACGACGCGGTGCTCGGCGCAGCGCCGGTGGCGGCAGCCGCGACTGGCGCTGCAGCTATGGGCCCGTCGGCGTCGCCGATGACCGCTAGCACGGTGCCTACGTCGACCGTCGTGCCTTCGGGCACGAGGATCTGGGTCAGCACACCGTCGTGTTGGGCGGGGATCTCGGTGTCTACCTTGTCGGTTGACACTTCGAACAGCACCTCGCCACGCACGACCTGCTCACCGACCTGCTTCATCCATTTGGTGACCGTGCCCTCGGCGACGGTCTCTCCGAGTTGGGGCATTGTGACATTGGGCATCAGTGGTAATCCTTGTGATCGCGAGTACTCATCGACGTTCGACGGGCACGTTGAGTTGTTGGGCCATCCAGTCCGCGCTGAGCGGGCGGTGTCGATAGACGACGTTGGCGCAGCCGTGGTTGCCCTCATCGAGCAGCACCAGTTGCGTGGCACCGCTCGCCTCGCTGGCGAGTCGTTCGCCATCGTGCCACGAGAAGAGCCGGTCGCGCTTTCCCATGATCACCATAAGGGGTGTCGTGATCTTGGCAGCGTAGCCTTGCATCGTGAAGTCCATCGTCCGGCGCCGGGCCTCGTCAGGCGAAGCGGTGTGTGCGCGAACCTGAAAGGCAAGACGAGTGAGGGGGTTGAGGTTGTCCCACGCGGCGGCGAAGTCATAGGGGCCGGCGAGGGCGATGGTGGCCTTGATCGGCAGTCCCGCGCTCGCGAGGCGCGCGGCGTAGTAGCCACCGAGGCTCACGCCCCATACTCCCACACGGGTCGCGTCCACCTGAGCCAGCGTGTGCAGGTGGGCGAGCACGGCTTCGCCGACCCGTTCCCACTCGGGGCGAATCGCGAGGTCCCACTCGGCCTCGCCCTGCCCGGGGCCGTCCAGGGCGAAGGTCGCCATGCCCCGGTCGAGGAACGTGCGTTCGACCTCGCGAAACTCCTCCTTGGTTGAATCCAGGCCGGGGATCAGGATGACCGTCGGGTGGGGGCCCTGGTTGCCGGGCACGCGCAAGATGCCCACCAGGCGCGACCCCTCAAAGACGATCTCCTCGCGACTGGCCGGCGGTATGAAGTTGGGAAGTGCCTGGTTGAGGGCGTCAACGGCGCGCATATGGGCCGCGCGGGCCTGATCGAGGTCGTGCACGAAGAGGAACTTGCCGAAGTGAAAGTATGTCGCGGCGCGCGCGAATGACTCGCCGGCACTGCGCGTGCGGCCCTCACTGAGGGCCTGCACAGCGAGTTCCAGGTGTACCTCGGCTCCAGCGCACCAGGCGTCGCACCAGTCGTCCCAGTGCTCCAGGCCGCTCGTGATACGTGCGTAGTCGCTGGTCTCGACCCCGTTGACGCAGAAGCGTGGTTCCCAATTCGCGATAGCCGTCTCCAGCAGCGCATCGGCCATCGTTCCCCCCCCCAGTTACATCGAATAGGTGCTGATGGTAACTGACAATGTGCACCAGTGAGCAGGGCGCGTCGCTTTAATTCTTTTCACGGTCTTAGAAGAAATTTCAGCCCCTATGCGGTTGACGAGGCACCTGAGCATCGTTATCGTTGCCCAATCACTCACCGAGTGATCGGACCGAGCGCCACGGAGTTGGGGGAAGCGTCGGGCCGCACAATTGCAGGGGGGAATTCATGATTAAACGAGGGAAGTTTTTTCGCGCGCTCGGAGTGACTTCGGTCGCTGCGTCGTCGATGCTGATGATGGCGACGGCGACGACGAGTGGCGCGTCGAGCGGAACGATTGCCAAGGGTAAGCCAGTCACGATCGGCGTCTCGCTCTCGCTCTCCGGAGACTTTTCGGGCGACGGCTTGGCGTTCAAGCAAGGCTACGAATTGTGGGCGGCCGACGTCAACAAGCAGGGCGGACTCTTGGGCCACAAGGTGAAGTTGGACATCGTCTCGGACGCGTCCAGCCCGACCCAGGTGGTTACCAACTATCAGAAGTTGATCTCAAGCGACCACGTGAACCTGACGTTCGGGCCCTTCTCGTCACTGCTGACGTTGCCCGCCGCCAAGGCGGTGTCACGCTACGGCTACGCCATGGTTGAAGGAGCCGGTGGGGCACCCTCGGTGTTCCAAGCAGGACTCACCAACGTCTTTGACGTGGAGTTGCCGGTCATCGGCTGGATGTTGCCCTACGCCCACTGGATGGCGTCCCTGCCCAAGTCGCAGCGACCCAAGACCGCGGCGTACGTGACATCGAACGACCCGTTCACCCAGCCGCAGATTCCGGTGGTGGAGAAGATTCTGAAGAAGGCCGGCATCAAGACCGTGTACAACTCCGTGTTCCCGGCTGAGGTCACCGACTTCACCGCGATCGCCGACGCCGTCGCGGCCTCGAAGGCCCAGGCGGTCATCATCGGATCCAACGGCATCCCGATCATCTCGGGCTTCATGCAGGCGTTTGAACAGGCGCACTACAACCCGAAGAACATCGTGGCGACCGGTGGTCCCGACCAGGGCAGCCAGTTCATCAAGGCGGTTGGTGTGAAGAACGCCAATGGCATCATGGTTCCCGACACCTGGTACGGCCTCTCCTCCAACCCGCAGAGCAAGAAGATGGTCGCCGAGTACGTCAAGCAGTACGGTGGCACGCCATCAGGCGTGAGTGCGGACGTCGCTGAGGCGTACGCGGTCGGTCAGGTCATGGCCAACGCGGTGAAGGCAACGAAGGGCTTCGACAACTCGAAGATCATCAAGTACCTCCACTCGGGCGTGACGATCAAGTCCGTCCTCGGCACCGAGAAGTTCAACAAACTGGGCGAAAGCTTCAGTGCGACCGCGTTCACCTTCCAGTGGCAAAATGGGAAGTTCCTCCAGGTGAACCCGACGTCTGACCCGAACTCAGTCAAGGTGCTCTACCCGAAGCCAGTCTGGGGGAAGTAGACCCTTGAATAGCAGCGCACTCATCCACGCTCTGATAGATGGCGTCCTGACCGGTTCGGTCTACGCCTTGATGGCAACGGGTCTCACCCTCATTTTCGGAGTGATGGACATCATCAACATCGCTCAGGGAATCCTGGTGATTCTCGGCGCCTACTTGAGTTACGCGCTCTCCGTGCACTGGGGGATTGACCCCTTTGTCGGTCTCTTGATTACGATCCCGACGCTGTTCGTCGTCGGGATCGTAATCGAGTGGGCCTTCATTCGGCGACTGAAGGGGCCCGAGAAGACAGCGATGTCGATTCTGGTTACCTACGCGGTCTCCCTGCTCATCGAGGGCGCACTCAACATGATCTTCACGGTTAACAACGTGCAGATCCAGACGTGGTACGTGAACCGTTCGTTCGAGATCTTCGGAATCTGGATTCCTTACATCTACGTCTTCGGATTCATTCTGGCGGCGGTGCTCTTGAGTGCGCTGTATTACATCTTGTATCGAACTCGCTTTGGTGCGAGTGTGCGAGCGTCGCTTGCCGACCAGACTGCTGCGGCACTGGTCGGCATCGACGTTCGTCGAGTTTCAACGATCTGCTTCGGCATTGGCGTGGCCGTGACGGCCGCTGGCGGCATGATCTACGGTGCCACCAACGCCTTCAATGCGAGTTCGAGTTACGACCTCATCTCGCGTCTCTTGATCATCATTGTCCTCGGCGGTATGGGCAGCCTCGGCGGAGCCCTCGTGGCGGGTATGGCGATGGTCACCATCGAGGACATCGTCGCGGTGGCGTGGTCGCCCGTGTGGTCAACGATGTCGTTCTTCTTGGTTCTGGTCCTTGTGCTGCTGGTGCGTCCGCAGGGCCTCTTCGGCAAGCAGTCAGCGAGGACCGCGTGATGTTGCAGCGAAAGAATCTCTGGTGGCCGCTCGCCCTCGCGGCGTTCGTAGTGTTCCCACTGATCGTGTCGAACCCCACCTACACGACTATCGGCGTGTTCACCCTCATCTTCATGGGCTGCACGACGTCGTGGAACATGTTCTCGGGCTACTCCGGGTACATCGCCCTGGGCTCGGGTGTCTGGTACGGCGTGGGTGCCTACACCATGGCCCTGTTCTCGATTCACATGAACATGGCGGCGGGCGCCGCGATGTTCTGGTTGGTGCCGCTCGGAGGGCTCTTCGCCATGATCGTGGCGATACCTGTCGGGGTGGTCGTGCTACGCGTGCGTCGACACACTTTCGTCGTCATCACCATTGCGGTGTTCTTCGTGGCGCAGCTGTCGGCCATTAACGCCGGCTTTACCGGTGGCACGGCCGGATTGAACCTGCCATTCATCACCTGGGGCGCGAGCTACTACAACGTGCCCTTCTACTATGTGGCGCTGGTCATCGTCATTTTCATCACGGTGCTGTCGGCCGCGGTGCGACGCACGAGGTTCGGACTTCAACTTCTGGCGATTCGTGATGACGAGGACCGTGCACTCGGTCTGGGTGTCAAGGTCTCGGCCGTGAAGTTGACTGGTTTCGCAATGTCGGCCTTCACGGTGGGGATGATGGGCGCGCTCTACGCCATGTTCATTGGCCAGATCTACCCGCAGTTCGTCTTCGACCCGCTCTTCGACATCTCCATCGCGCTGATGGCCTTTCTGGGCGGCCTCGGCACATTGGTGGGCCCACTGCTCGGAGCGCTGGTGCTCGAGTCACTTCAGCAGTACCTGACCGTGTCGTACTCCAATGGCTCGCTCTACCTGATCCTGTTTGGTGCGCTGTTTCTCATCGTCATCCTCTTCATGCCCCAGGGCGTCGTGGTGGCGATCCGAGACCGGGTGACGAAGAAGGCCGAGCGCGAGCGTGAGGCCGTCACCAGCAACGAGGCCGCGCTACTCGGAGGGGTGAACCAGTGACGACCCTGTTGAAAGCTTCGGGCATCTCGCGCGCCTTCGGTGGCGTGCAGGCGCTCGACAACTGCTCACTGGAGGTCGAAAAGGGCTCCATTACCGGGCTCATCGGACCCAACGGCTCGGGCAAGACCACGCTGTTCAACGTGATGACCGGCTACGTCAGGCCCGACGCCGGCACCGTGAGCTTCGACGGTAAAGACATCACCAACGCTCGTCCCGATAAGGTCTTCGCCCTGGGTGTGGGTCGAACCTTCCAGTTGACGAGAATCTTCGGGCGCATCAGCGTGTTGGAGAACATGCTCGTCGCCACCCAGCGTGAGGAGAGTTGGCTGCGAGGTCTCACGCGCTCGATGTCCTCGACGGGTGAAGTGAAGGCCGCCATGGAGTGGTTGGACTTCGTGGGTATTGCGCGTCTGGCGAATCTACAGGCGGATGCCCTGTCGTTCGGTCAGCGCAAACTGCTCGAACTCGCCTACGTGCTGGTGGCCAATCCCGACGTCATTCTGCTCGACGAGCCGGCGGGCGGCGTGAACCTCACCCTGATCAATGAGATCAGCGAGAAGATCCGCACGCTCAACCAGTCGGGCAAGACCTTTCTCATCGTGGAGCACAACATGGAGTTCGTCATGAACCTCTGCGGCGCGGTGACTGTGATGCACCAGGGGTCCAATCTCGTCTCGGGCACCCCAGCCGAGGTGCGTAATAATCCCCTGGTCCTTGACGCGTACCTCGGTGGCGCCGACGACGAGGACGAACTTTCCCAGGAGGTGCACCATGGCTGAATCGATTCCGTTCTTGCGATTCGAGGGCGTGGTCGCGGGCTACGGCGGTGGCGACGTTTTGAAGGGCGTTGACTTCGAGGTCAACGAGGGTGGGGTCACCTGCATCGTCGGCCCTAACGGTTCGGGAAAGTCGACGTTGCTCAAGACCGTCAGCGGACTGGTGCGCCCGCGTCTGGGCAACATCTGGTTCAAGGGCACCCAGCTGGTTGGGCTCAGCCCCAAGCAGATACTGCACCTCGGGATCGTCCAGGTGCCACAGAACCACAGCCTCTTTCGCGAGATGAGCGTTGACGAGAACATCGAACTCGGTGCGTACCTGATAAAGGATAAGAAGATCATCGCTCAGCGCAAGGAGGCCATCTGCGCGTTGTTCCCCATTGTGGCCGAGCGGGCCCGTGACAAGGCGGGCAGCCTCTCAGGGGGCCAGCAGCGTCTCGTGGAGTTTGCGCGCTGTCTCATGCTCGAGCCCGAACTCGTGGTGCTCGACGAGCCCTCGATGGGCCTAGACCCCAAGACACTCAAGTCCATGTTCGCGACGATCAGGATGATGAACTCCGTCGGCCGTACGGTGCTGCTAGTCGAGCAGAACGCTCGCCAGGCGCTCAAGATGAGCCACGACGGAGTCGTGCTGGAGAACGGTAAGGTCCGGCTCAAGGGCACTGGCGCCGACGTGCTCAACAACCCCGAGATCGGCGCCCTGTACCTGGGCGGTTCGATCGAAGAGACGACCCGCGCCGTTTAGTCCGCGATGAGTAGAGGAATAATGGATGACTGAAGAGGGCGTTCGCATCGGATGGATTGGCTGCGGCCGGATGGGCGCCGCCATGGCGCGCCGACTGGTGCTCGCTGGCCATGACGTCACCGTGACCAACCGCACCCGCGCCAAGGCCGAGGTGCTTGGCGAACTGGGCGCGATGGTCGTCGACGATCCGAGGGACCTCGCCTCGTGCGACATCGTGTTCGTGATGGTCTCGGCCAACGCCGACTTGGTGGAGGTGGTGACGGGTGAGCGCGGTGTGCTGAGCGACCCAACGCAGGCGCCTTCGGTGGTTGTGGACTGCTCGACCGTGTCGAGCGAAACCTCGGCGACGGTGCGCGCGGCTTGCGCGGCGCGCGGCGCACAGTTCCTGGCCGCGCCGGTGAGTGGTAATCCGAAGGTGGTGGCCTCGGGCAATCTGACGATGGCGATCTCGGGATCCCAGGACGCCTTCGAACGCGTGCAGCCCTACTTCGCCGCGCTGGGCAAGGGCGCCACCTACGTCGGCGACGACGAGGTAGCGCGACTGGTGAAGATCTGTCACAACATGATGCTGGGCGTCGTGATCCAGGCCATGGCCGAGATCACGGTGCTCGCTGAAAAGGGCGGCATCAAGCGCAGCGCGTGGCTGGAGTTCCTGAACGGCTCGGTCATGGGATCGACCTTCTCGCGCTACAAGACACCGGCGATCGTCAACCTCGACTTCACGCCTACCTTCACTCCGGTCCTGTTGCGCAAGGACTTCGACCTGGGCATGGCCGCAGCCAAGCAGTTGGGCGTGTCGATGCCCGTCTCCTCGTTGTCGAGTGAGCTGGTCGCCGCCGCCATCGGCGCGGGCCACGTGAGCGAGGACTTCGCCGTGTTACTGCTGGAGCAAGCTCGAAACTCGGGCCTCGTCATGGAGCCCGAGCACATTGAAGTGGACGACGGGTTAGGTGGGGCATCATGAGAGAGGGCTTTGGACCGACGATGAACACGCCTGGACACATGGGCGTGGACTTCGAGACGAGGGTGGACTTCGAGCGGCTGCGCAACTACCGCCTAGCCCGGGCGCGCGAGGCCCTCGAGGCGAGCGAGTTCGGCGCGCTGCTGCTCTTCGACTTCTACAACATCCGCTACGTGTCGGGCACCTGGGTCGCGGGCGCGCTCGGTGACAAGATGACGCGGTACTGCCTGTTGACCCGTGGCGGCGAGCCAATCGTGTGGGACTTCGGCTCCGCCGCGCGTCACCACAAGCTGTTCGCACCCTGGCTCGAGCCGGACAACTGTCGCGCGGGCATGCTCGGCCTGCGCGGGGCCATTGCGCCGCGCGCCGGATTGTTCGAGTCGGCCGTCAAGGAGATCGTGGGGCTGCTGCGCGACCACGGCGTGGCCGACCAGCCCATTGGCATCGACCTCATTGAGCTGCCCTTCCTGTTCGAGATGCAGGCCGCGGGCATCGAGGTGCGAGACGCCCAGCAGACCATGCTCGACGCGCGGGTCATCAAGAACCAGGACGAGTTGATGCTGCTCTCCCAGGCCGCCGCGATGGTCGACGGCGTCTACCAGGACATCTTCGAGGCGCTCAAGCCGGGCGTGCGCGAAAACGAGATCGTGGCGTTGGCTAACAAGCGCCTCTACGAGATGGGCTCGGACCAGGTAGAGGCCGTCAATGCCGTCTCGGGAGAGCGTTGTAACCCGCACCCGCACAACTTCACTGACCGCATCATCCGCCCCGGGGACCAGGCCTTCTTCGACATCATCCACTCCTACAACGGCTACCGCACGTGCTACTACCGCACGTTGTCGGTCGGTAGCGCCACCGCGCCCCAGCACGCGGCCTACACCCAGGCGCGCGAGTGGATGGACAAGGCGATCGACCTCGTCAAGCCGGGCGTGGGCACCGACGAGATCGCCCGGGCCTGGCCCGCGGCGACCGAGTTCGGCTTCGCCGACGAGATGGCGGCCTTTGGCCTGCAGTTCGGCCACGGCCTCGGTCTCGGGCTGCACGAGCGCCCGGTCATCAGCCGGCTCAACAGTCTGAAGGATCCCATTGAGTTGAAGGCCGGCATGGTCTTCGCGCTCGAGACGTACTGTCCGGCGAGCGACGGCGTCTCGGCCGCGCGCATCGAGGAGGAGGTCGTGGTGACCGACGACGGCCCCGCGATCCTCACCAAGTTCCCCGCCCAAGATCTCATGATCGCCAACAAGTACTAGGAGAGAGCACATGACGACCACCTCTGCTGCCCCGATGGATCTCGACACCCGACTCGACATGTACCGCGGCCAGTTGGCACTGCGTCTGTTCGAACAGCGCGCCTACGACATGTTCCTCGAGAACCTGGTGAAGGGGACGAGTCACCTCTCGCTGGGTCAAGAGGCGATCGCCACCGGCTTCGCGTTCGCCATGCAGCCCACGGACTGGACGTTTGCGACCTATCGTGGCCACGCGCACACCCTGGCGCGCGGCGTGCCGATGACGCCGGTGCTCGCCGAGTTGCTCGGGCGCGCGAACGGCCTCATGGCCGGCAAGGGCGGCTCGATGCACCTCACGAGCGTCGAGCACGGCGTGATGGGCTCGTACGCCATCATCGGCGCGCACCTGCCAATCGCCTGCGGGGCCGCGTGGAGCGCGCAGTACCGCGGCACCGATCAGGTGGCGGTGTGCTTCTTCGGCGACGGTTCGACCAACATCGGTGCTTTTCACGAGGCGTTGAACTTCGCCGCGATCTGGAAACTGCCAGTGGTGTTCGTGTGCGAGAACAACCTCTGGATGGAGTACACCCGCACCAGCGAGGTGACCGCGGTGGCGCATCCCGCCGCCGATCGGGCGAGTGCCTACGGACTCGAGAGCATCATCGTCGACGGCAACGACGCCGACGCCGTGTACGAGGTGGCGGCGACCGCGATCGCGCGAGCGCGCGCCGGGGAGGGACCGAGTCTCATCGAGGCCGAGACCTACCGCCACGGCGGCCACTCGCGGGCCGACCCGGGCAAGTACCGCCCCAGCGCGGAGGTGGAGGCGTGGCTCGCCAAGGATCCGATCCCGCGTTACCGCGCACGCATGGTGGAACTCGGCGCGAGCGAAGAGCAACTCGGCGCCATTGAAGTCGAGGTCGCCGCCCAGGTGGAGCAGGCGACCGAAGAGGCCAAGGCCGGCGCGATCCCGGGCGCAGACCTCTTGATGAAGGACGTATGGGCAGACGGAGGATCCTCATGGCGCAACTGACGTATCGAGAAGCGATCGCTCGCGGCATCGCGCAAGAGATGCGACGTGACGAATCGGTGGTGATGCTGGGCGAGGACATCGGGGCCGCCGGCGGCGTCTTCAAGGGAACGGTCGGCGTGCTGGACGAGTTCGGGCCCGTGCGCGTGCGCGACACCCCCATTAGCGAGCAGGCCATCCTGGGCGCGGCGATGGGCGCGGCGATGACCGGCATGCGCCCGATCGCCGAGATCATGTTCGCGGACTTCTTCGCCGTGTGCTGGGACATCGTGGTCAACGAGATCGCCAAGAGCCGCTACATGACCAACGGGCAGATGACCTTCCCGCTGGTGATCCGCTCGGGTAATGGCGGGGGGCTGCGTTTCGGCGCCCAGCATTCTCAGAGCGTCGAGAACTGGGCGATGATGATCCCCGGCCTCAAGGTCGTCGCGCCCTCGAACGCCCTCGACGTCATTGGACTCATGGCCGCGGCGGTGCGCGACCAGGACCCGGTGATTTTCCTCGAGGCCAAAGCGCTGTATCCGAGCAAGATGGAGGTGCCCGACGGTGAGATCGTCGACACCCTGGGTTCGGCCAAGGTGCTGCGCCAGGGAAGTGACGCGACCATCGTCGCGCTCGGCTTCATGGTGCCGCGCGCGCTCGCCGCGGCCGAGGAGTTGGCGAACACGGGCATCGACTGCACGGTGGTGGACGTGCGCTCGCTGGTGCCCCTCGACACCACGACGATCCTGCGTGAGGTGGCGGCCACCGGACGCCTGTTCACCGTCGAGGAGAACCCGCGCCTGTGCGGGTGGGGCGGCGAGCTCGCCTCGATCGTCGCTGAGGAGATCTTCTACGACCTCGACGGCCCGGTCGTGCGCATCACGACCCCGCACATCCCCCTGCCCGCGGCCGACTCGCTCGAGGACCTGGCGATCCCCTCGATCGAGCGCATCGTCGCGACCATCGAGAAGACGATGAACTCCTAGCGCTGGCGCTGGGCGCTTGTCCAGCGGCACTTGGGCATTGCGAGACCGTGACCCGTGGTGATGCTCCTTGAGATGACGTGGCCGAGTGGCGAATTTAAAGGAGCATCACACTCCAGCAATTCGCAGCGCGTTGCACGATGTATCGCAATTGGGGCAGTTGTGATTTCGCAATTGAACGAGTCGCCATCGTCCGCAGGAGGTGTCAGCGGACACGTGGTGTTCCTTTGTCCATTGGGTTGTCAGTCGGCAGTTGGGTAGAGATTCGAACTTGCGGCTCGTCGACGGTGCCTGTAGTTTCCCTCTGACAGGAAGAATTCCTGATTGTGGGGAAGATGCTTTGACTTGCGGACCTGAATGGTCGCCATGACGTCCGCGACGAGCTGAGTGGCGAAACCGGCTCCTCGCGTGACTGACATGGAGGGCTGGTATGAGGAAATTCCGGAGTGTAGGAGTGCTCGTCGTGACGTTGGGCATGGGTGTAACGACACTCTTGAGCCCCATCGCCGTCGGGACCGCTGCAGCGGGGCAACCGCCCGTCGCGGCAACGGCTACATTGACCAACACCTACGTTACCGATGCCACGTGGATGGCAACCAACGGATCCGGGACGAGCCCCGCGGTGGTGGAGTGCCCGAACTCTGCCTGGACGGCAAACATCTCTGGCGCGTCGTGGATTTGGGCGCCGGACGTGACGTCGTGTGTGGGCACTTCTCCCGGCACGCCGGGCAACGCGCCTGCGGAGTCGGTCACCTTCACCAAGACGTTTGATGTCACTGGAATGCCCCAGGGTGGAACCCTGCTTCTTGCAGCGGACAACTGGGCCAGCGTCACGGTGAATGGGACTCTCGTTGGTGGGACGAATACGTCGAGTGTCGATGCCGCCAACTTCGAGAATGCGGTCACCATTGACGTCACGAGCGCGCTTTTGCCGGGCAGCAACACGATCGCAATCACGGGAACCAACCCCGCTTGGCCGTGCTCGGGTGATACTTGCAATCCGGCGGGAGTCCTGGCGAGCCTTACGGTGACGTCCTCGCTGACGAGCACGGCGTCGTGCAAGCACGGCGGGTGGCAGAACTGGGCCGACGCCAATGGGAATCCGTTCAAGAATCAGGGCGACTGCGTCTCCTACGTGGTGAGTCACGGCAACGACCCGTCCAATGTTTGAATAGTTGCCGCAGTAGCCAGGTAGTTCAAGCGAGTGTGCTCGCTTGAACTACCTGGCTGGTACCGGCGGCCGAGTTGGTCAAATCTCACTGGCGTGTCCGCTCTCGCAGGTGACGTTCGGCGATCAGTTGGACGCAAATCGTGTGGTGCATTCTTTGAAGTGGCGCACGCTATCGACCCCGGTAACAGACTGTTCGCGTGCTGGCCGCTCGCCAAGCGGCGGCCAACGCGGTCGTCTATGGTTTCGCGATGGACCACAGCGACTCAATAGAGATAGCCGTCGCGCCCGAGCGGGCCTTCGCGGCGGTCAGCGACCTGGCGTCGATGGGGCGTCGTTCCCCCGAGAACACTGGCGGCCAGTGGCTGGGCGGGGGCCCAGCGCCCGGCGCCAAGTTCCGGGGTACGAACACCCACGGTGAGTCCTCGTGGTCGACCGTGGCGACGGTGACCGACTTCGAGGCACCGCGACGCTTCGCCTTCGAGGTCAAATTCAAGGCCTTTCGCATCTCGCGCTGGGAATTCGAGATCACACCCACGCCCACGGGCTGCCGGGTCGAGGAGCGTTGGCTGGACCGGCGCAACGCGATGATGCGGCGAGGATCCGACTCCAGCTTCGATCGCGCCGAGTTCACGAAGCAGTCGATTCGCACCACGCTCGAACGACTGAAGGACGAACTCGAGTCAGCGCCGCCGCCAGGGTGACAGCGTCACCCTAGAGTGTCGCCGTGGCCAGAACATCGGGACTTTCGAGCAATGGTGAGTTCGAGCGGATCATGGACGCCGCCCGATCGCCCCAGTGGAGCTTCGGTCTGGGTCGGCGCGGCCAGATCATGGCGACGCGCGACTCGGGCCAGATCGGGCTGCCGTGGGTGGTCCAGGCCACCAAGGCCGGCCGGGGCCTTCGCGTCGAGCTCTTTCAGCCCGGCGACAACACCGAGATCGAGGGCGAGGTGATCGCCACCGTGTCGGGAAATCCGCGCGAGATGGGTCGCCAACTGCGCGCGGTGCTGGGCGAGCTCCACTTCGACGACGCCGAGTGAAGTCCCGGCGTCTCGTGACGCGGCCCCCGACGCGTTCTACACTCCACAAGAGGCGCCGCACGCGTCGAAGGGAATGGCCATGGGCTCAGCACAGCACCGCTCACCGATGTTCGAGTTCGCGAGCGACGTGGTCGACGCGGACGCCGCCGCCGATCCGATCTTCGCGACCATGGCGGGCGTTGGCGGCTTCGATCACCTCCTCACCGACTTCTCGCCCGCCAAGCGCGACGCGGACATCGACCGGCTGCGCGTGCAGCTGGCGACGCTCGCCCAGATGACCGTGCTCGACGACGTCGACCGCGTCGCGGCCCTGGTGTTGGAAGATCGACTGCGCGCCCGACTGCTCCTGATCGAATCGGGAGAGTGGGAGCGCACGTTCTCGGTCATCGCGTCCCCGGTCGCCGACATCCGCCAGGTCTTCGAGCTCATGAGCGTGGACACGCCCAAGCAGCACGACGTGCTGGCCCAGCGCCTCGCGCGCGTTCGCCGTTCGTTGGCGAGTTGGCGAGAGACGCTCGAGGAACTCGCGCACACCCGTACGTTGCCGTCGCGACGCCACCTCGTGGGCGTCGCGGACCAGGCCCAGCTCTACGGCGAGGGCGCGTTCGTCGACTTCGTGGGCCGCATCGCCCCCGACGCCGACGACGCGAGCGCGCTGGTCACCCACGCGCTCGACGCGCAGCTCGCCTTCATCGAACTCGCCGCGTGGATCCGCGACGCGCTGGTGCCCGCGGCCGACGAGCGCGACGCCTGCGGGAGGGAGCGCTACGCGCTCTGGGCCCGCTATCACACCGGCGCCGAGCTGGACCTCGAGGAGCTCTACGCGTGGGGCGCCGAGGACCTGGGTCGTATCAGCGCGCGCATGTGGGAGATTGCGAGGGTGGTGGTGCCGGGCGCGACCCGCCTCACCCAGGCGGCCGAGTACTTCGAGCACGATCCGTCGCGCCAGATCCACGGCACCGAGGAGCTGCTGACTCGCCTGCGCGGGTTCACCGAGCGCGCCGTCGAGGCACTGGAGGGCACCTACTTCGACATCGACCCGCGCGTGCGCTTCTGTGACGCGCGTCTCGCGCCCGAGGGTTCGGCCGCGGCCCCGTACTACATCGGTCCCAGTGAGGACTTGTCGCGGCCCGGCACGACCTGGTTTCCGACCCTGGGCGCCACCACGTTCTCGTGGTGGCAGCACGCGTCCACCTGGTACCACGAAGGCGTGCCGGGTCACCACCTCCAAAACGCAATCTCGCTGCTCGCGGCCGAGCGCCAGAGTCGCTTCCAGCGACTGGACGCGTGGTACAGCGCCTACGGCGAGGGTTGGGCCCTGTACGCCGAGCGGTTGATGGACGAACTGGGGTTCTTCGCCGACCCCGGCGAGGAACTGGGCTTCCTCGCCGGTCAGGCGCTGCGCGCTGCGCGCGTCGTGGTCGACATCGGGCTGCACCTGGGGTTGCGCGCACCCGTAGGTTTGGGCGAGCTCGGCGCGCTGGGCGACTGCTCGGGCCGGACCTGGGACCCCGAGATGGCGGTCGCGCTGCTCGAGACCTACGCGCTCGAGCACCACGACTTCGCGGTCTCCGAGGTTGACCGGTACCTCGGCCTTCCGGGCCAGGCCATCTCGTACAAGGTGGGCGAGCGCGCGTGGCTGCGAGCGCGCGAGCGCGCGAACGAGCGCCTGGGCGCCGCGTTCTCGCTGAAGGCCTTCCACGCGTTCGCGCTCAACCTGGGGCCGATGGGTCTAGACGACTTCGAAAGCGAGCTCGAAGCGTGGAGCGGCGAGTAGCGACTACAGCGGGGCGAAGGCGAAGTCGCTCGTCCACTGGCGGTGGCCGTCGTGGCCGATGATGAACGCCTCGTAGTGTGCGAGGTGCTCGATGATGGCGAGCACCTCATCGCCGCCCACGCACAAGGCGGTGGCCAGCGCGTCGGCGACGCCAAGGTCGGGGCCCGTCACGCTGGCCGAGGCTACGCGAGTCTCGTGCACACCGGTGAAGGGGTTGACGAGGTGCGACCCGCGCTCGTAGGTGCCCGACGTCGCCAACGCGCCGCGAAGCTCGACCGCGCACGCCAACTGCAGTGGTGAGGCGGGATTGACGATGCCCACGCGAAAGCTCGTGTCGCGGCCGGGCCCGCCGAAGCTGGCGATGTCGCCCGCGGCGTTGATCATCGCGCCGTCGAGTCCCGCGTCGACGAGGTGGCCGAGCGCGCGCTGGGTCGCCCACCCCTTCACGTAACCGGTGGGGTCCACACCGCCGGGCACGGCCCACGGGTCGAACCAGCCGCCCGAGAGATGCTTGGTGTCCTTGCACTCAGCGAGCACTTCGGCCACGTCGGGTGGCGCTTCACCGAGGCTAATGGTGCCGTGGCGCAGCCGACTCAGCGCGCTGTCGGGCTTCCACGTGCTGAATACGGTGTCCGCCTCGTCCAGTGTCGCGACGCTTCGAACGAGCCGGGTCTCGAGGTCCTCGCGCGACAGACCCGCGGCGCGGTAGAGGTCGAAGGTCACCACCGTGCCCATCACCTCGTGCTCGAAGTGCAGGGTCGCGTGCGTCGTCTGGGGTCGCGTGCGCGACATCTACTTGATGCCCAGCTGCTTGAGAGCCCCCTGGAGCGACATCTTGAAGCCCGCGCTCGTGTAGCTCGCGCCCGAGACGCCCTGGATGTTCGCGTTCTGGGCCGCGAGCGCCTGCTGTTCGAGCATCGGGATCGACGCCTGGTCGATGTACTGCGATCGCGGATTGCCGCCGTCGTTGATCGAGTGGATGGTCACCTTCTGGACGCGGGTCCCGGTGGCGGTCACCGAGACCGACAGGATGCCGAAGTAGTAGTTGACACTCGGTCCCACCGCGGTGCGGGTGGTGGGCGCCGTGGTGACCGGCACCGTCGTGGTGGGTGTCGTCGTGGTGGGTGTCGTGGTGGTGCTCGCACGTCTGGTGGGCACCGTCGTGGGGGGTGACGTCGTGGCGCGCGTCGTGCTCGGCGGGCTCGTCGTCGAAGACCCTGGCGAACCAGTAGCGGTGGTGGTGGACTGACTGGTCGTGGCGTTCTTCACCACCGCGCTCGTCGGGAGCGCCCCCAGGCTGATCTTGGCCGGGGTGGAGCGAAAGCTGAGCACACCCGCGAGGCCGACGATGGTGCCGGTGATGATGAACGGGGCCCTCTTCACGTCGCGCTCGCGGTTCGTGGGGTCATGGTTACCTCGTAGTTCTAGAAGGCGAATTGCTCGCGGTGGATTCGTTCGGTGCCGACACCGGCCTTGATCACGGCCGTCTCGATGTCGTTGGCGAAGTCGTGGGGGCCACAGATGTAGACGTCGCCGTGGTGCAGGTTCGTGACGATCTTGCGCAGTGCGCGCGCGTCGAGGCGCACGCGCGCGCGTGGGCCGATGACCTCGTGGTAGTCGCCGTTGCGCGCCTCCACCAGAGCCTGGATCTCGTCGCGGTGGATAACGCCGTTGACACTCGAGGCGCGGATGATGACCGAGACGTTGACCTGAGCCGGCAGGTCCTCCAGGATGGCGCGCAGCGGGGTGATGCCGACGCCCGCGCCGATGAGGGTGACGTGGTCGCTCGAACGGGCGTGTTTGGTGAAGGTGCCGTAGGGTCCCTCGACGAATACCCGGGTGCCCGGCCGGACCCGCGCGAGGGCCGAGGACTGGTCACCGACGGCCTTGACGGTGATGCGTAGGTAGGGGGGTTGGGGCATCGCCGAGAGCGAGAACGGGTGCGAGTGCCACCAGAGGTCCTTCGCGAAGAAGCGCCACTGGAAGAACTGACCGCCCGCGACGGCCAGGCGTGAGAGGTTCCTGCCGGTGAAGGTGAGCGAGTAGACCCCGGGTACCTCCTCGGTGACGCTGGCCACGCGCAACTGGTAGCGCAGGTTCTTCACGAGCGGGGTGATGACGCGGTACGAGAGCGCGACCAGGCCGACGACAACCCACAGCGCGATCCAGAAGTCGCGGGTGAGGGGGTGTCCGAGGAAGGGCACGCCGATCTTGATCTGGTGCGCGAAGGCCAGCGCCAGGGCGAGGTACATGTACAGGTGCACTGCCCACCAGGTCTCGTACTTGAGGCGGCGCCGCGCGATCTTGGCCGAGCTGACCCCGGCCAGCACGAGTAGGGCGAAGCCCACCAACGAGGCGAGGATGTCGGGGTAGTGCGCGAGGATGGTCCAGAACTGGTGCAGCGGTCCCACGTTGGTGGTCTGGGCGTAGCCGAGTGTGATGAACACGATGTGCGCCGCGATGAGCACGATGGGCCAGCCGCCGATGGTCCGGTGCCAGCGCACCAGCCGGTCCTGGCCCGCGACGCGCTCGAGCCAGTGGAGGCGCGAGATGAGCACGATCATGATCAGCATCAGGTAGGTGCCGGTGAACCCGGTGAGCCGGCCGAGGGCGGTGAGCACCCCGCCGGGTGCGGCGAGTGTGGCGCGCGACTCGTTGGCGACCAGGATGGCGACGATGACGCCCAGACCCAGCCCGGCCGCCACGCCGAGCGCGTCGGCGACCCAGGGGATCGGTGCGGGCGCGGGACGCGAGGGGGCGGCGGCCCTGGTCCAGGGATACTCACCCGTGGTCAGTTGATCGGTCGAAGCCATGCGAGCACCGTAACGAAACAAGGTAAGAAGCGCGAAAGAATCGGGTGTGAAGTTCTGACGATTGAGAATCACTTCAGTTTCGCGTCGCGGCTGCGGCGCGCAGTCGCGCCCTAGGAGGTGGGCTCGAAGTCGTTGCGCAGGGCCATGGTGCTCGCCCCCTCGTGGGGTCGCACGCTCAGGATCTGGTGGATCTCGAGGTGGTGACGCTCGAAGGCCACCGCCGAGCCCGCCATGTACAGCCGCCACACCCGTGCCCGCTGCTCGCCGACCTCCTCGACCGCTTCATCGAAGCGCTTCACCAAGTTGTCGACCCACCGGCGCAGGGTCAGCGCGTAGTGCTCGCGCAGGCTCTCCAGGTGGCGCACCTCGAAGCCGTGGGCCTGGAACATCGAGACGAGCGTGCCCACCTCGTGCAACTCGCCGTCGGGAAAGACGTAGCGATCGATGAACTGGCTGCCGGTCTTGGAGGGGCCGCGCATACCCAGGGCGATCTGGATCTGGCGGTTCAGCTCGGAGCCGCGCGAGGGCTGGGGGTCCTCGTCGAACGAGACCGGCCGGCCGATCGCGTGGTTGAGGAAGCGCCCGCCGGGCACGAGCAGGTCGAAGAGGTTCTGGGTGTAGGCGCCCAGGGAGCGTCGGCCCACGTGCTCGGACATGCCGATCGAGCTGATGGCGTCGAAGGGCCCGTCGCTCACGTCGCGGTAGTCCTGGACCCGGAACTCGACCAGGTCGCTCACCCCGGCGAGTTTGGCCCGCTCGGTGGCGTAGCGCCGCTGGGGCTCGGACAGCGTGACGCCCACCACCGACGCACCGTAGTGGGTGGCCGCGTGGATGCCCATCGCGCCCCACCCGCAGCCCACGTCGAGCAGTCGCATACCCGGCTTCAGGTCGAGTTTTCTCGCTACCAGGTCGACCTTGCGCGTCTGGGCGGCCTCGAGGGTCTCCTCGGGCGATCGGAATACGGCGCACGAGTAGGTCATCGAGGGACCGAGCACCAACTCGTAGAAGCGGTTCGAGACGTCGTAGTGGTGCGAGATCGCCTGGCGGTCGCGTCCGCGGCTGTGCAGCACGCCGCGTTGGCGAGCCTCGATGGGCGGTGGCGGCAGGGGGCGCAGGGCGTCGGCGCCCACCACGGACAGCAACGAGCGCACGTTGGCGGCCTTCAGCAGCTGGCGCGCCGGGGGAACCGTCAGTTGAAATACGGCGTCGAGGTCGCCGTCGACGTCAATGTCGCCCGCGACGTAGGCGCGCGCGAGGCCCAGCTCGCCCGGGTGGGTCAGCACGCGCGTGATCGCCTCGCGGCGCAGGATCTTGAGGGTGACCTCGCGCGCGGGCGAGTCGGCGCTGGCCTCGGCGACGCTCCCGTCGTAGGCCTCGACCCGAAATGGCAGCTCGCCGCCGAAGACGGAGGCGACAAAGGTGGCGATGTCCACGTCACTCCTTTCAACCCTTGCATCCGAACATAGAGGCAACGGGGAATTGGCCGCAAGGGGTCGCCGCAAATGAGGGCAACTACACTCGCGATCACAGGCAATTGTCTGGTCGCGGAAACGCGCGTTGCTCTTGTGAAGGGGGCGGATGATGGGTCTTGTTCTGGCAATTGTGGCGGGGGTCGTCGTGCTCGTGGTCGTCGCGGGGCTCGTGAAGGCGGTGCGCATCGTCCAGCAGGGCTTCGTGGGGGTGGTCACACGCTTCGGCGAGTTCAAGGACGTGAAGAACCCCGGACTCACCTTCATCGTCCCCTTCATCGAGGTCATGAAGATCGTCGACGTGCGCGAGACGCCGCGCACGGGCGATCGCCAGCAGGTGATCACGCGCGACAACGTCGCCGTGATCGTCAACGCGACCATCTTCTCCCAGGTGGTCGACGTGCGACTCGCCCTGTTCACCAACTCGGACTACCTGGTGAGCGTGGACAACCTGGCGCGCACCTCGGTGCGCGCCGTCTTTGGCAGCATCACCCTCGACGAGGCCTTCTCCCAGCGCGAGCGCATCGGCACCATGTTGCAGACCCAGATGGAGGAGGCCACCGACAAGTGGGGCGTGCGCATCAACCGCGTCGAGGTTCTCGAGATCACGCCCCCCGAGCAGATCCTCCAGGCCATGGCCCTCCAGAAGCAGGCGGACCAGGAGAAGCGCGCGCGCATCCTCGAGTCCGAGGGTCAACAGCAGTCGGCGGTGAACGTGGCCGACGGCCAGAAGCAGGCCTCGATCAAAGAGGCCGAGGGCGCCCAGCAGGCCGCGGTCCTGCGCGCCCAGGGACGGCGCCAGGCGCTGATCCTCGAGGCCGAGGGTCGCGCCCAGGCGATCGCGTCGGTCTACGCCGCGATCAAGGAGCAGGCACCCGATCCCACGCTGGTCGCGATCCTGCAACTCGACACGCTGGCGAAGTTCGCCGAGAGCGCGAACACCAAGCTCATCATCCCGGCCGAGAGCTCGGCGCTGCTCGGTGCGGCCCAGGCGATCAGGAGCGTGATGGAGAGCGTGCCCGGCTCGCCCGGCTAGCCGGTCAGGCGGGTTCGACCCAGAGCGTCGTGCCGTAGGCCTTGCGCACCACGATCGCGGTGCCGTCGGGCAGCGCGTCGGGCCATTCGGTGACGGCCCGCCAGGTCTCGCCCTGGATGCGCACTCGCCCCGGGTGGCCCTCGTCGCCGACCGCGAGCTCCACCACGCCGCGCAGTCCGGTCATGGCGTTGTCAGCCGGTCGCGACAGGGAATGCGCGCGCGAGCGACGCGAGAACGATCGCACGGCGAAGGGTCGCAGGAGGGCGATCATCGCTCCCGACGCGGCGAGCCACACGAGGGCCTGCACGTCGAAGGGCACACCGAGCAGAGCCAGCAGGAACGCAAGCACGCCGCTCAGGGCAAGAAAGAGGGTGACGAACTGGTTGGTGTGCACCTCGAGGGCGACACCCACGAGTACGACCACCACCCAGAAGAGTTCCGCCATAGGCGTGAGTCTATGACCGGGGTTCTCGCCGCGAACAGCCTCGCGGAGATGAAAATCGGGCGCGGTAGAGTGTGTCGGGCGCGCACTCCGCAAGCGCAGCCTGATTGAGAGCGTGATCATGCCTGGCAAGAACAACTCGGTATCGAGGACGCGGCGCACGCGCAGGGTCGTCGCGGCGCTGGCCCTGGCGGTCAGCCCGCTGGTGCTGTCGGCCTGTGGTTCGGGCTCGGGTAACTCGAACACCACCACGACCCACGTCCCGGGCTACTAGGAACGTCGCGCGCGACGGCTCAGGCGATCTCGACGATCGCCGAGGTGGCGAGTTCCTTTTGGTCCTTGTCCAGTGCGGTGACTGAGAAGTAGCGGCCCGGAGTGTTGACCGCGATGGCGGTCTCGAAACCGGTCCACTCCTGAGATCCCACCGGCGCGAGGGCGCTGCGCTCCTTGCCCGCGCGCACCATCCAGTGGCGCACCTCGGTCGACCCGTTCCAGCTCGCGTAGACGATCGATCCACCGGCGTTGTTCGATCGTGCGGCCACGCTCGGCGCCTCGAGTGGCGTGCCCTCCCACTGGTGGGTGTAGGCACGGTAGGAACGTACGGGCGAGGGGAACTCGCCGTCGAAGAGCAGGGTGCCGTCGGCGGCGAACTCGGTGAAGTAGGGCTGGTTGCCCCAGCCCACGAAGACGCGACCGTCGGCCAGGAGCTCGACGTTGCCCTGGTTGGCGGCGACGAAGCCGGCCGGGTGCTCGAAGGCCTTCTTCAAGGTGACCGTCATCGCCTGGGTGTCGACGTGCAGGAGCAGGGCGCGCGACTGCTTCTCCTCATTGGGATAGCCGCCGTCGTCGAAGACCGACATGAGTGAGGGCTCGGGCATCGTGGTGTCGTGTTGCCAGTAGAACGCGGCGCCCGGCCCCATAGAGAAGTCCGAGCGCTTGCCATTCATGCGCCACATCACCTCGCCGGTCTGGCGGTGGATCTTGTAGACGGCCCAGGTGTTGCGTGCGCCCACGAGCAGGTTGCCGTCGAAGTCCTCGGCGATCGAGTTGATGTGGAAGTAGTCGTAGGCGATGGTCGCCTTGGTTGGTGCCTTCTGGTAGCTCTCGTCCACGCCGACGTGCTCGATGCTGTTCCAGTCGAACAGCACCTCGCCCGTCGCGAGGTCGATCTCTTGGACGTGGCCCGCGAGCAACGCCCCGCCCTTGGCGCCACCGACGCTGGTGAGATCGGCGGTCGTGTTCTCGTAGGCGGTGATCAGCGCCGTGCCGGCGTTGGTGAGGCGCAACTCGTGCAGGTCGACCTGCAGGCCGTGGCCCGCACGAATCGTGTTCACCTCGCGGTAGGACTCGTTGGCGATCTTGGCGACGCCCTCACCGTGACCGTGGACTACGTCGCCCTCCCACCAGGTGAGGTGGGGCTGGCCCTGGTAGGTCTGGACGTTCATGTCGAAGGGTGATGAGGTCAGCTTGGGCTCGAACCAGATGAGCCGCCCCTGACGGTCGAGCACCATGAGCCCGGGCTGGCTGGGGTCTTCGCCCGTCGTGCGCGGTGACACGAAGATGTAGCGCGGCTGGTCGCCGCCCTGGAGCGCCTCGCGCCCGAGCACCTCGAGCCCCGCGGTGGTGATGGTGAAGCGGATGCGCGGCGGGTGCAGGTCGGGTCGGCTGACGAAGTCGCGCACCGCTTCGAGCGCGCCGTTGGAGGCGGGACTGGCCGCGACCTGGGGCCGGGGCCACTCGTAGCCGACCGCACTGGCCACGCCCACGCTCGCGAACCATCCGAGGGTGCGTAGCACGAACCGGCGTCGACTGATCGTTGCGGGGGCCTGCTCGTCGGCGGGCTCGCCCAGCAGCGGTGTGCGGTCTTCAGAATCCATCGTGCGTCGCTCACCACTCTCTGGGCGTCGTCGTCGCGCCGTCCGTCTCGGACATTCAGCACTCGTGACTGATTGTCTTGGTTCACTTTAGTTGGGTGGCATTGCGGTGCTTCGTCGCGGATCTCGACCCAACGTGGCCACAACACCTCACGAAATTCGTGCAGCACTGCGCGCTTCATTTGTGATTTCGTGAATGTGCACTCGTGCACGTGCGCCACCGCTGGGGCCTCGGCCGTTGATCGTCCGGTCGGTGGTGACCTAGGATGGCCGACACAAGCGAATCACAAGTGCCTCACAGGAGTCTCACAGTTTGTCGTCGAAGACTGGGGTCCGTTGGTGCTCAGCGAAAGCGAGAGGTGAATGACGGAATTCAAGGTAATTGGTGCGGGTCTGCCGCGAACGGGCACACTTTCGCAGAAAATTGCCCTCGAAATGCTGGGCTTTAATCCCTGCTACCACATGGTCGAGGTACTGCAGAACACGAAGTTGGTGGCCACCTGGGCCGACGCCCTCGAGGGCCGCGCCAACTGGCACGAGATCTTCGACGGCTTCGGCGCCAGCGTCGACTGGCCGGGTTCGTACTACTACAAGGAACTAGTGGGGGCCTACCCCGACGCCAAGGTCGTGCTCAGCGTGCGCGACGGTGACGCGTGGGCCAAGAGCATGAAGACCACCATCTGGGACGTGCTCTACGGCGACTCCTTGATGGAAGACGTCTCGCGCGCGCGCGGGCGCATCGATCCGGAGTGGCAGGGCTACACGGACCTGATGCGCTCAATGTGGGAGCGGCGTGGCTTCTTGACGAGCGACGCGATCGACTTGGACTCGGGCGAGCTGGCCCGCGCCATGGAGCGCTACAACCAGGAGGTCATCGACACGGTGCCCGCCGATCGCCTGCTCGTGTGGTCGGTCGCCGAGGGCTGGGGTCCGCTCTGCGCGTTCCTCGACGTACCGGTGCCTGAGGCCGAGTTCCCGCGCGTCAACGACTCGGCCGGCTTCAGTGGCCTGATGATCGGTGGGTGCATGGCCAAGTTGAACGAGTGGCTCACCGCCCAGGACGCCGGCGCCAGCGCGGGGCACTGAGCAGTCCTCAGTGGAGTCAACATCAGGTGCTGACAGGATGACTCGACGGCTGGCGTGGCTGCTCGTAGTGAGTTGCGTCGCGCAGTTCATGGTGATCCTCGATCTCAGCATCGTCAACGTCGCGCTGCCCTCGATCCAGGTCAGCCTCTCGTTCAGCGCGATCAACCTCCAGTGGGTCGTGGACGCCTACGCCATCGCCTTCGCGGGCTTTCTCATGCTCGGCGGACGCGCGGCGGACCACTTCGGCCAGCGGCGCACGCTCGTGGCGGCTTTGTTGGTCTTCGCGATCGCGTCGCTCGTGGGCGGCAGCGCACCCACCCAGTTGCTGCTCATCGTCGCGCGCAGCGTCCAGGGCCTGAGCGGTGCGCTCATGGCCGCGGCCTCGTTGGCCGCGATCACGTCGAGCTTCGAACCGGGCCCGGCCCGCCACCGCGCCATCAGTCTCTGGGGGGCGATGAACGGCGCCGGCGGCGCGGCCGGCGCGCTGTTTGGTGGTGTCATCACCCAGTGGTTCGGCTGGCGCTGGGTGCTGTTGATCAATCCCCCCATCGCCGTGGCGGCCGCCGTGGTCGCCGCCTTCGTAATCGTGGACCGTCCCCGCGACCAGTCGCGCGGCACCTTCGACCTGGCGGGCGCGCTTTCGATGACCCTCGGGCTCATGGTGCTCGTTTACGGCATCGTCAACGCCGGTGCACTCGGTTGGGCGGCGCCGCTCACCGTGGTCCCGGTCGTGCTTGGTCTGGTGCTGCTTGGTCTGTTCCCCTGGATCGAGTCGCGCGCCAGCGCGCCGTTGGTTCCGCCCAAGGCGCTTACCAGGGCCCTGCGCGACGCCAACCTCATCGTCTTGTTGTTCAGCGCCGCGCTCTTTCCAATGTGGTACGTGAGCTCGCTCTATCTCCAACAGGTGCTGGGTCTCTCGCCACTCGACGCCGGGCTGGCGTTCCTGCCCATGTCGCTGGTCATCATGATCGCCGCGCGCAGCGCCGGGCGCTTGGTGAGTCGCTTCGGTGTGCGCGCGGTGCTCGGGGGCGGCCTCGTCATGATGACGAGCGGTCTGCTGTTGTTCGCGCGAATCAACTCGAGCGGCAGCGCGATCGGCTACGTGATCCTGCCGGGCATGCTGGTGGCGATCGGCATCGGACTGTCGATCGTCCCGTCGACCATTGCGGCCACCCACGGTGCCGGCGCCGGGCGCGAGGGACTCTCCTCGGGCCTGGTGAACACGTCGCGCCAGGTGGGCGGTGCGGTCGGCATCGCCCTGTTGATCTCGGTGGCGAGCCAGTACTCGAGCCACCTGATCGGTCAGAACCGATCGGTGTCGATCGCCCTGACCGACGGCTTTCGCGTGGCGTACCTGTTGGGTGCGGCCTTCGCCGCAATCGCCGCGGTGCTCACCTACGTGCGCCTGCCCGCGCCCGAGCGCCCGGCCACTCCCGTGGCGGCGCTGGTGCGCCTGCGCGCGCCCCTCGCCGTGGTGATCGTCGTGGCCGCGTTCGTCGGCGTCGACCTGGTGGCGGCCGGCGCACCCGGCCCACCCATCGGGCGCTTCGTGACTAGCAACACCTACAGCTACGTGTCGGCGCCGGACCTGCATCCGCCCAAGATCACCACCGACGTGGCGACCAAGACCAGCCAGTTGGCGCCGGGCTACATCCTGCTCGCCAACTTCTACAACCTGGCGACCCCGCCCATGGTCGGCCAGAGCGGGCCCCTGATCGTGAACAACGCGCTCCAGCCAGTGTGGTTCAAGCCGCTACCCACCGACGTGGTGGCGTCGAACACCACGCTGCAGTCCTACGAGGGTGAGCCCGTGCTCGCCTGGTGGCAGGGCGTCATCTCCAACACCGGCGCGACCGAGTCGGGCACCGACGTCGTGGTCGACCAGCACTACCGCACCGTCGCGACCATTCGTGGCAAGGACGGCTGGATCTTGACGCTGCATTCGATCCACATCATCGGTCACGACATCTGGGTCAGCGCGAACAAGAACGTGCCGATGAACCTCGTCAAGTACGGCGGGGCGATCAACGGGGCCCTTGACGACTCCGCGGTCCAGGAGTACGACCTGCGCACGGGCAAGCTGCTCTACACCTGGGACGCGCTCAAGCACATTCCGCTCAGCGACTCCCAGATCCCGCCGCCGACCAACGGCTTCCCCTGGGACGCGTACCACATCAACGCGATCGACGTCGCGAGCAACGGCACGTTCCTCACCTCGATGCGCAACACCTGGGCCGCCTACGAGGTCAACCGAGCGACCGGCGCGATTACCTGGCAGATCGGTGGCAAGAACTCCAGCTACACCTTTGGACCCCACGCCGAGTTCGAGTGGCAGCACGACGTCATGCTCGCCCCCAACAACACCCTGACGCTCTTCGACGACCACTGCTGCGAGATCACCGGCGCCAACACCTACCTGGCGGCCACCGGCGCCTCACGTGCGCTCACGCTGCAGTTGAATCCGGCGACTCACACCGCCAACGTGGTTGCCCAGTACCAGCACCAGGGCGAGTCGGCCGCCTACATGGGCAGCGCCCAGACCCTTGCCAATGGCAACGTCTTCGTTGGCTGGGGTGACCTACCCTACTTCTCGGAGTTCTCCAAGTCGGGCCAACTCCTGCTCGACGCGGTGCTGCCCAATCCTGATCTGAGCTACCGCGCCACCAAGATCGCGTCGTGGGTCGCCACGCCGAGTTACCCACCCAGCGCCGCGGCGCTGACTCGCAACGGCGCGACCACGGTCTACGCGAGTTGGAACGGCGCGACCCTGGTCAGCGCCTGGCGCGTGCTCGCCGGGGCCGACGCGAACCAACTCACCCCGATTGCCACCCACGCCATGACCGGCTTCGAGACGGCCATCGCGGTGGCGCCAGGGAGTAAAATCTTCAAGGTCGAGGCCCTCGACGCGCAGGGACGGGTGTTGGGGACTTCGGCATCTTTTCGCGTGAAGGGTTGACGTCCGTGTCAGCGGGTGTCGCGCGTCGAGCCGACGGTTCGACGGGTCCACGACACGGAATCGAGATGTTCGAGGGACCACAGCCGAGGGGCTAGGTCGAAGGTACCCGGGGCGAACCCGCTGGTGCGAGGAGGAAGCAGTGACAGACCAGGAACGCGCGATCAGTCGTCGCACGCTGCTTCGCGGTGCCGCCGGGGTGGCGGGCGTGGGGGTCGCGGCGAGCACACTCGCCAGCTGCTCCCAGGCCAGCACCAACACCGGTTCCACCAAGAACCGGCCGGTGACCGCCTACCATTCGATCGCGAACTTCCGCCCACCGCCCATCGCGATCACCGTCGAGCGCCCGGGCACGGTGCCCGGGCTCATCATGACTGACGTCC
Source organism: Acidimicrobiales bacterium (assembly GCA_035530815.1). GTDB lineage: Bacteria > Actinomycetota > Acidimicrobiia > Acidimicrobiales > RAAP-2 > RAAP-2. The sequence goes on along the minus strand of DATKTZ010000042.1, from coordinate 20,123 downwards.
ACGACGGCTCGGGCCAGCAGGGCCCGATGATCATCGACCCCAACGGCGACCTCGTCTGGTTCCGGCCCGTGTCGGACAATGGCACCCCGACGTTGCGTGCGATGAATCTGCGCGTCCAAACCTACAAGGGTCAACCCGTGCTGACCTGGTACCAGGGCCCGGTCGTGGGCGGACACGGCGAGGGCGTTTACATCATTGCCGACACCTCGTATCGCACGATCGCCACGGTGCACGCGGGCAACGGGCTCATGGGCGACCTGCACGAGTTCTTCCTGACCGACCAGGGCACCGCAATCTTCTCGACCTACGGCATCCAGTACGCGAACCTCTCGGCCTACGGCGGCTCCACCCAGGGCAACTACCTCTACGGCGAGGTCCAAGAGGTGGACGTCGCGACCGGCAAATTGCTCTTCTCGTGGCGTACCGACCGCTACATCCACCTCGACGAGTCTCACGTCGCGCCTTCGAGGAACGGTTCGGTCCGCTGGGACTACTTCCACCTCAACTCGGTCGCCATCGACCCCGATGACGGCAACCTGGTCATCTCGTCGCGCAACTGTTGGGCCTTCTACAAAGTGCATCGCACCACCGGCCAGCTCCTGTGGCGACTGGGCGGCAAGAAGAGCGACTTCTCCATGGGTCCCGACACGCACTTCGCCTTCCAGCACCACGTCATCCCCAACGGCCAGGGTGCGTACTCGATCTTCGACAACGAGTCGGCGCCCCTCGTGCACCCGCCGTCACGCGCGCTGTTTCTTCAGGTGGATGAGACCAAGCGCACCGCTACCTTCGTGCGCGCGTTCATCCACGTGCCGCCGCTCGTCGCGGGCAGTTCGGGCACCGTGCAGGTGCTGGGTGACGGGGGCACCTTCGTGGGTTGGGGCGCCAAGCCGTATTTCTCCGAGTACGACGCCAACGGGCACCTCATCCTCGACGGCAACCTGGTGGGGGCCGGGCTCATCTCGTACCGGGCTTTCTTGCAGCCCTGGAGCGCGACGCCGAGCGATCCGCCCTCGGTGACGCTCGCGCGCTCGGGGGCCAACACCCTCATCTACGTCAGCTGGAACGGGGCGACCGGGGTCGCCCGGTGGCGGGTGCTCGCCGGAGCCTCCTCGGATCAGCTCGCGGCGATCAAGACCGTGCGAAAGAAGGGTTTCGAGACCCGGATCATCGCCCCCAAACAGCCCCCCTACGTCGTGGTCGAGGCGCTCGACGCGCAGGGTAACCTGCTGGGAATCTCGGGGGTGCACCATCTCTAACTCTGCGCAACGCTGGTCTGAGGTCGCCGAGGGCACCAATCAGGTGCTCGCGGCGACCGCCGCGAGCACGGCTGCGCTCGCCGACGCGACGCCACCGGGTCTTACGGTGTGGCTGACCGGGCTGCCCGGGGCGGGCAAGACCACCTCGGCGATGGCGCTGCGACGTGAATTCGATCACCTCGCCCAGTTCGTGGTGGTCCTCGACGGCGACCATCTGCGCCGGGGTCTCAGCCGCGATCTGGGCTTTACCAACGAGGACCGTGACGAGAGCGTCCGGCGCGCCGGCGAGATCGCCCTGCTGCTCTCGAACCAGGGAGCCATCACGGTGGTGAGCCTGGTATCACCGCGACGCGGTGCGCGCGACGCGGTGCGCGCACGCCACGCTGACGAAGGTGTGGGCTTTTTCGAGGTGTACCTGGATGCGTCGCTCGAGATTTGCGAGCAGCGTGATCCTAAGAGCCTCTACCGGCGTACTCGCGACGGCGAGATCGACAACATGACCGGCGTGGACAACCCCTACGAGGCGCCGCTCGCGCCCGAACTCGTCCTCGCTACCGGCGAGATGGCGCTCGAGCAGTCGGTCGCGGTCTTGCGCGCGGCGGTGATTGCCGCCCTATCCACGCCCTAGCCCTACGCGGGGCCGACTTGCCCCGGACTCTCGCGTGCTCCAGACTCTCGAGATGGGCTCACTGACTCGCCGCCGGCGTCACTGGATTGCTTGGTCGCTGGCGTTGCTGATGGCGTTCTCGTGGTGGGTTCCGGGGACCCGCGCCCCGGCGAGCGCCTCGACGACGGGCGTGCCCCATTTCTCGCACGTGTTCGAGGTGGTGATGGAGAACCTCGGCTACCAACAGGCGATGCAGACGCCGGCGCTGGCCGCGCTCGCGCACCGCTGGGCCTACGCGTCGAACTACTACGGCGTCTCGCATCCGAGTCTGCCGAACTACCTGGCGCTTAGCGCGGGAAGCACCTTCGCGGTCAACTCGGACTGCGTGACCTGCTACGTGCGCGCGCCCAATCTGTTCAGTCAACTGGCGCGGCGCCACGTGAGCTTCGACGCCTACCTGGAGGGCGCGCCGTCCTCGTGCTACTTGGATCCATGGGGCGGGAACGACTACGCGAGCAAGCACAACCCGTTTCGCTACTTCGTCAACGTGCGCTCCTCGCACCAGTTGTGCTCGCACCTGCGACCGATGAGCGAGCTCGCCGGCGTGCTGGGCCGTGGCTCGTCCGCGGTGCCCCGCTTCGTCTGGGTGACGCCCAACCTGTGTCACGACGGCCACGACTGCGCGCCGAGCACCGCGGCCGCGTGGCTCAGCTCGTTCGTGCGCGAGGTGACCGCGAGCGCCGCGTGGCGCGACGGCGGTGTGCTCTTTGTCACGTGGGACGAGGGTGACGGCGACGCCTCGGGCGTGCGCACCGGCAGGGTTGTGACGAGCGGTGGGGGAGGCCACGTGTTGACGCTCGTGGTGGCGCCGGGCCTCGCGCGCGGCGCGAGCACGGCGGTGCCCCTGAATCACTACTCGCTGCTGGCGACGATTGATGACGCCCTCGGGCTGGCGCGCTTGGGCCGGTCCCGTGGCGCGACCACCTTCGCTCGACTCTTCGCGCACTGATGCGTCGAGGCATCGCGCCGGCCGACGTCTCACAGGCTTCGCACAGGATCGTCACAGAGTCCTGGAAGCTGCGTGCCCGAGACTGGGCGACATTGGACTCTCAAAGGGGAACGAGTGACGCAATTTCAGATCATCGGCGCGGGCCTGCCGCGAACGGGAACGCTCTCCCAGAAGGTGGCCTTGGAACTGTTGGGCTTTGGGCCCTGCTACCACATGGACGAGGTCTTGGGGAACACGAAACTCGTGGCAACCTGGACCGACGCCTTCGAGGGCCGGGTGGATTGGAACGAAGTCCTCGCGGGCTTCGGCTCCAGCGTGGACTGGCCGGGCTCGTTCTACTGGCGCGAACTGCTTGAGGCGTACCCCGACGCCAAGGTGCTGCTCAGTGTGCGCGACGGCGACGCGTGGGCGAAGAGCATCAAGAACACGATCTGGGACTTCCTCTACGGCGACTCGATCATGCGGGACCTGTCGAGGGCGCGCGGACACATCGATCCCGAGTGGATGGGATTCACTCAGTTGGTGCACCGAATGCTCGAGAGGAGCGGACTCTTCTCCGCCGAGGCGATCGACCTCGATTCGGGCGAACTGGCCGAGAGGATGCGCGCCTACAACCAGGAGGTGATCGATACCGTGCCCGCCGAGCGCTTGCTCGTGTGGTCCTTCACCGACGGCTGGGAGCCGCTGTGCGCCTTCCTCGGTGTCGCGGTACCCGAGGTCGAGTTCCCGCGGGTCAATGACCTGGCGGGCTTCAACGACCGATTGCTCGGGGGTTGCCTGCGCAAGTTGAACGAGTGGCGCAGCGTCGAGAGCTCACTGGCGGGCGCGCTCGCCTAGCAGTGCCGCTGCGCGAGCCCGCCACGACGAGCGTTCGCGCCTCGCGCCACGCTCGACGCATCAGGACGGGGAAGCAGAACTCCAGCGTGATGTGGTCGGGATCACGAAACAAGAGCCCCGAGCGGTTCGCGCACCCGAAGGATAGATGGCCCAAGCCAATGGGGTGCCCAGCGAAGGCCGCGTCGTCGGCTCGGTCGCGAGACTGGTGGAGCCCGACCAGCGTCTGGCTCTCGAGTGCTCACGACGAGGTGGAACGCACCGGCATCCCCGTCGGGCAACAGCGTCGCGTCGAACGGGCGCTCGTACCAGGCGACGCTGCGCTCGAGGTTACTGACCGTGAGTGCGAAGTTCGTGATGGACGGAACCGCATTCATACGATGCCGTCTTCGCTCGTGAGCGGAACCTACGTCGCGCCCCTGCTTCGCCACACGGCGCCGCATGGTGTCACGAATGTTGAGTTGTTCCATCGGGAATATATACTTAGGATCCCGTTAGCATTGAACTCGACGACGACGAAGGATGGCCCGATCAATGACCAAGATTGCCGATGACATCACCCAGTTGATCGGGGGCACACCGCTGGTGCGCGTGCGCCGCCTCCAGGGCGAGGCGGGCGCCGAGATCCTCGCCAAGCTCGAGTACTTCAACCCCGCCCACAGCGTCAAGGACCGCATCGGCGTGGCCATGATCGACGCGGCTGAGAGGGCCGGCTTGCTCGGACCCGACACGATCATCCTCGAGCCGACCAGCGGCAATACGGGCATCGCGCTGGCGATGGTGGCCGCCGCGCGCGGCTACAAGAGCGCCTTCACCATGCCCGAGACTATGAGCGTCGAGCGGCGCGCATTGCTGCGCGCCTACGGCGCCGAGTTGATTCTCACCCCGGGGCCCGAGGGGATGGGCGGCGCCATCGCCAAGGCCCAGGAACTCGCCGCGAGCGACCCGCGCTACTTCATCCCCCAGCAGTTCGAGAACCCCGCGAACCCCGCGATCCACCGCGCGACCACCGCCGAGGAGATCTGGAGTGACACCGACGGCGGCGTGGACATCTTCGTCGCCGGCGTGGGCACCGGTGGGACCATCACTGGCGTGGGCGAGGTCCTGAAGGAGCGCAAGCCTTCGGTGCGGGTGATCGCCGTGGAGCCCGCGGCCTCCCCGGTGCTCTCGGGCGGCGCCAAGGGCCCGCACCCCATCCAGGGCATCGGCGCCGGCTTCGTGCCCGCCAACCTCGACACCTCGGTCATCGACGAGGTCGTGACCGTCGCCAACGACGACGCCTTCGCCACGGCGCGCCGCGCCGCGCGCGAGGAGGGGCTGCTCGTGGGCATCTCCTCGGGCGCGGCTCTGTGGGCTGCGCTCCAGGTCGCCGCGCGGCCCGAGAACGCGGGCAAGCAGATCGTGGTCATCATTCCCTCCTTCGGCGAGCGCTATCTCTCGACGCCGCTCTTCGCCGGGTTGACGGACTGAGCATGCTGGCGACGCTTCGACGCGACCTCGACGCGGCCCGCACGCGCGACCCCGCGGCCCGCTCCGCCCTGGAGGTGGCGCTGACCTACCCGGGCGTGCACGCGATCTGGGCGTACCGGCTGACCCACTGGCTCTGGCATCACCACGCCAAGCTGGCGGCGCGCGTGGGTTCGTCGCTCGCGCGCGTGCTCACCGGGGTGGAGATCCATCCGGGTGCCCAACTCGGCGCGGGCGTCTTCATCGACCACGCCATGGGTGTGGTAATCGGCGAGACCGCCGAGGTGGGTCACGACGTGACGATCTACCAGGGGGTGACCCTCGGCGGCACCAGCCTGAGCCACGGCAAGCGCCACCCGACCATTGGCAACCGGGTCACCATCGGCGCGGGCGCCAAGGTGCTCGGCCCGATCACCATCGGCGACGACAGCCGCATCGGCGCCAACGCGGTGGTGCTCAAGTCGGTGCCGGCCGAGTCGGTCGTCGTGGGAGTTCCCGGGCGCATCACGACCCGCAACCGTCGCCCCCAGGCCCCGGCGCCCGAGGAGAGCCTCGAGCACGAGCTCATGGGACTCAACATCGAGTCGCTATCGAATCGTTTGCACCGCCTCGAGAGCGTCACCAAGGTGCACCACGAGGAGCACTCGCGGCGCACCGACTGGACCAGGGAAGACTTCTCGATCTAGGGCCGGCTGGTGGGCGCGGGACCCACGGGCTAGGTTGGTTTCAGAGGGTGTCACGCTGCGAGGAGTAGCGTGTACTATACCCCCTAGGGTATATTGCAAGGAGAGCCTATGGCCACCGTGACCGCCACCAAGGAAAACTTCGACGAGTTGATGACCAGCACGGACATCGTGCTCGTGGACTTCTGGGCGGAATGGTGCGGACCGTGCCGGGCCTTCGCCCCGGTCTTCGAGAAGGCGTCCGTCACTCACCCCGACATTACCTTCGCCAAGGTCGACACCGAGGCCCAGCAGGAGCTCGGCGCGGCGTTCTCGATCATGTCTATCCCGACGCTCATGGTGATGCGCGACAACGTCATTGTCTACATGGAGGCGGGCGCGCTGCCGGCCAAGTCCCTCGAGGAGCTCATCGGCAAGGTCCGCGAACTCGACATGGAGGACATCCACCGCCGCATCGCCGAGCGCAACGACAAGCAGACCGCGTCCTAGTTGTAACGCGCCATCGGCCGGGTCCGCCTAGGATCGACCGCCGGTCGGACTAGTTCGCAACGCCGTGAACCGACGTGGCGAGTCTGTGCTGACCACGCCGTGGCAGTGGAGCGCGGTGTTAGCCCTGTTTGGTGGTGCTCGACGCCAGGGATTGAAAGAACAGCGCCACCGGTCGGTAGATCACGTGGGCGAACTTCATGAAGGGCAACAGCACCAACAACTCGAGTGCCACGCTCACGTGGAAGAGGAACATCCAGTATCCCCAGGCGGGAGCGTGCGTCAGGTAGAGGGCGGATTCGGTGAGAAACCCACTCGCGCCGATGACCATGAGCATGATGAGCAGCACCCAGTCCGACTGGTCCGAGTGTTTGGCGGCCTCACCCGAACGCGCGAGGCGATTGCGCATGAGCATGGCGACGCCGTAGACCATGAGCACCCCGGCTACGGTGCCCAACAACCGGGCCGGATACCAGATCGGCACCGGCGCGCCGGTCTTTCTGATCCCCGCCAACGCGAGGCCGTAGTCGAGCCCCGACGCCGTCAAGAGTCCGAGGAATCCCCACATGGTCGCCGCGTGAATGAGCCAGCGACGCCGGTACCAGGGCTCGGGCTCTTTTTCGTTCGCACAGTCATCTCGGAACCGACGCTGACCGAGCGACTCCACGCCTACCGCCTCCCACAGGGCCCGTCGCGATGACGCGAGCGCGTCGCGACCGCCAAAGAGCGCGGAGCGCCCCACACCCTCGTTTCGTGCGATGCCTCGCACCATCGTGGTGACGCCTACGAGAACGACGAGTGCCGCCGCCGCAATCATCGCAATGCCGCTCCAGTGGATCACGGGTTCGGGTATGAACTTGAACAGAGCGAGCGACGAGGTGCTGCGCGCGCCGTGGGCGCTGTAGAGCAGAGATGCGATGAGCCCCGCCACAGCGACCTCGAGGAAGGAGCCGAGCACCGGTCTCGTGTAGAGCGTGCGCGCGATGCCCGTCTTGTCGTAGTTGGCGATGGCGTAGCGCCGCGCCGCCGCCATATAGGCGCCGGGGTCCGCCTCCTGGGGGCAACTCTGTGAGCACAGGCCGCAGTGGTAGCACGACCACAACTCCTTGCTCGAGAGGAGGGCGTCTTTCATGCCGACCTGCCCGTAACGGATCATCCGTCGCGGGAAGGTCCCGTCGTTTGACGCCATGGGACAGATGGCGGTGCAGTTGCCGCAACTGAAACAGGCCGACACCTCCGGTGCGCCGTAGCGCTGGATGTCCGTGAGCAGATTGGCATCGATCGTGAGGGGTCCGTGAATCGTCTGGGTGGTCATGCTCGCGATCCTTGCTGTTTGATCTCGTACTGGAAGTAGCCATCGTCATCGGCTTCGGGCAACTCGACGAGTTTGGCGTAGCGGCGCATCCCCATCACCCAGAACACGACCTCGTCGGCGGGCTGGTTGATGGCTCGGGCGATCTCGGGCACCGTGAGTGGCCCGTCGACGAGCGCCGAGAGGATCTGTCGATGCATCAGCGGCTCTTCGCGGATGATCTCGCGGACGTCGCGGTTCAGACTCGTACTCATACGGGTGTCTCCTCCAGCAGGTTCTCGATCATGGCGTGCATCTGGGCGTCGGTGGCTCCGAACAGGTCAATGGCGTTCTCGCGGCAGTACGATGTGCAACCCCCGCAGCCCTTGCAGCCCGCGGCGTCAATCGTCGCGACGCTTCGCCCGTCGACCTCGACCATCGAGATGGCGGCGTAGGGGCAGACCGCGATGCATTCGGCGCACCCCGTGCAGGTCTCTTCGTGCACGCTGCACACGAGGGGATCGAGCTCGGCGACGCCCTTCATCAACATCGCGCCGCTCTGGGCCACGGCCGCGAGCGCGGAGGCGACACTCTCGCCCGAGGTCTTGGGCCCCTGGCATGCGCCGGCGATCATCACGCCATCGACGACAGTCTCGACTGGACGAAGCTTCGGGTGGATCTCACTGAAGAATCCGTCACTGCCCACCGGGAGGTGCAGCATCTTGGTCAGTTCGGCGTTGTCGGCGGGCACCATCGCGGTGACGAGCACCACGAGATCGGCGGGAATGGTGAGCTCGGCTCCCGTCGTGAGGGTGTCGCGGGTCGTGACCGAGAGCGTCCCGTCGTCGTTTCGGGCCACCGCCGGTGGCGTATCGTCGGGGAACTTCATGAACACCGATCCCTGCTTGCGCGACTGCTCGTAGAGCAGTTCGTATTTTCCGTACGTGCGGATATCGCGATAGAGGTGGTACTGGTGCACGCTCGAATCGAGCGCGTTGACCTGCAGCGACGCGTGCACCGTCGCCGTGCAGCAGTACTTGGAGCAGTACTCGTTGGCGCCGCTCTGGCGACTGCCCACGCAGTAGATGTACGCCACCGTGCGCACGGGCCGGTCGTGGTAGATGAGGGGACCCTCGCTGTTGTCGACGAGCGATTTGAACTGCGCCAGGGTGAGGACCCCGTCGATGCCGTAGCCGAACTCGCCGGCCTCGGGCTCGTAGGCGTCAAAACCCGTCGTGACCACGATCGATCCGACCTGGCGGTGGATCACCCGGGGCGGATCGGACTGGATCGTCACCTCGGCGTCGTAGTTGCCGAAACTGCCGGACTTGGCGGTGAGCTGCGCGTTGGTGAAGACCGTGATGCTCGAGCGACCCTGTACCTCTTGGACCAGACCGGCGATGAGTTCGCGTCCGTCACTCTGGTGGGGGAACGTGGCGGCGAACCTGCCGACCCAACCGCCCAGTTCGCTCTCGCGCTCGACGATCACGACGCTGAGACCGAGGTCGGCGAGGCCGAGGGCGGCGCGCAGCCCGGCGATGCCCGCCCCCACGACCAACGTGGTGGGTGTCGTTTCGACCGCCATCGGGTCCAGGGCCACCGATTCACGGGTCTTGGCGATCGCGCCCTTGACGAGACCGATGGCTTTGGTGGTCGCGCCGGCGTGGTCGTCGGTGTGGGCCCACGAGCACTGTTCGCGGATATTCGCCTGGGTGTACTGGAACTGGTTGAGCCCGGCTCGCTTGGAGACCCCTCGGAAGGTGAAGAGGTGCAACTTGGGCGAGCACGAGGCCACAACCAGTCCGTCCAGGTCTTTCTCCTGGATGTCACGGATCATGTCCTGCTGGGTGCCGTCGGAGCACGCGAACATGGACGTCGCGGCGTGGACCACGCCGGGCACGTCCTTCACCGCCTCGCGTACCTCGTTGACATCGACATAGTCCGAGATGTTGCCGCCGCAGTGGCAGATGTAGACACCGATTCGACGTTCGCTCATGCGGGGACCTCCATTGTCGTGCGCGACAGTTCCGCCACGGCGTCACGGTGTTCGCTTCGCAGGTAGGCGGCGACCTGGGAGACCGCCGCACCCGCGTGGGTGATCGAGTCGACGATGTCCTTGGCCCCGGAGGCGGCGCCGGCCACGAAGACACCGGGAATGTTGGTCCGCCCCGGGTTGAGGTCGTCGTTCTGTTCGGCGACGTAGTAGTACTCGTCCAGGTCCAGGTGCTCGTCGGTGAAGAGGCGTTCGGTGTCGCGGTTCGGCTGCACGCCAACCGCCAGCACCACGAGGTCGTACTCCGCGTCCACCAGGCCACCGCCGTTCTCGATGTCCTCGTAGCGCAAGAGCAGGTTGCCGTTGTCCTTCTCGGTGATCTTGGCGACCCGTCCCTTGATGTAGACGGCGCCCATGTCTTTGGACTGCTCGTAGAACTCGTCGTAGCGCTTGCCCGCCGCGCGGATATCGATGTAGTGCATTGTCACGTCGGCCAGTGGCAGCGTGCCCATGATCAATTGGTTCTGTTTGATCGAGTACATGCAACAGAGCTTTGAACAGAGGGGGTTGTTGACGGTCTTGTCGCGAGAACCCGTGCACGAGACGAAGGCGATCCGCTCGGGGATCTTCCCGTCGCTCGGTCGCAGCACCGTGTTGAAGGGCCGCGTGGGCGCCAGCAGGCGGTCCATTTGCATGCCGGTGATGACGTTGGGGTACGTGCCCCAGCCGTACTCGGGCTTGAGGTCCGCGGCGAAGAGCTTGTAGCCCGTCGACACGACCACGGCGCCGACCTCGACGTCCTCGACGCGCTCGTGCATGTTCAAGTTGATGGCGTCGGCCGGACACGCACTCACGCATTGCCCACACTCCGAGCACACCCCGCAGTCGAGACAACTGCCGGCACCGGCGAGCGCCTCCACCTCGGTCAGCACGCGCTCGATCTCTTCGAAGTCCCGCGGACTCGAGGAGTACACGTTCGCAACCGTCACCGGGTCGCGGTGCGTGTAGTGCTCTTGACGTGCGAGGACCGTGGCCCTGTCGACGACGCCCAGGCGGTCGTCGAGGGCCTCGAAGCCGTCGAGCTCGCGCCCGCTCAGCCACCGGTCGATCATGTGGGCCGCCCTCCGCCCCGCCCCGACGGCCTGGGTGATGTCACTCGCGCCGTTCACGGCGTCGCCGGCCGCGAAGAGGAAGGGGACGTCGCTTTGCAGGGTGGTCGGGTCGACGCGCAGATGGCGATTGGAGTCCACCGGCATTGAGGTGGCGAAGTGGGCCGTATCCGGCGCCATCCCGATGGCGGTGATCACCGCGCCGCACTCGATCACGAACTCGCTGTGCGCCACGGGTTCGGGACGGCGACGGCCCGACGAATCGGCTTCGCCCAGTTGCATGCGCTGACAGCGTAGGCCGGTCACCTCGCCGTTGGCGTCAGCCACGACCTCAATCGGGGCCACGAGGAATTCGAACTGCACGCCCTCACTCTCGGCGTCGGTGACCTCGCTGGCGTGGGCCGGCATCTCTTCACGGCCACGCCGGTAGGCGACCACGGTGTCGAGCGCGCCGAGACGTCGTGCGGTGCGCGCGGCGTCCATGGCGACGTTGCCGCCGCCCACGATGACCACTCGCGTGCCCTCGAATGAGGGAGAATCGCCACTGCGCACCGCACGAAGTAGATCCAGGCCACTACGCACACCGCGTAGCTGCTCGCCCGGAATGTCCAGGGCCGTCGAGATCGGCGTACCGGTGGCGACCAGGACGGCGTCATAGCCCTCGCTCTTGAGTAGTTCCAGGTCGGCGACCGGATGGTCGGTGACGATCTCGACCCCCAGGGCCGTCACGTTGGCGATGTCACGTTCCACCACCTCTTGGGGCAGACGGTACTGCGGGATCGCGTAGCGCAGGAAACCACCCGCCTGCGCGGCGGCCTCGAAGATCCTGACGCCGTAGCCCGCGCGCGCCAGTTGCCACGCCGCGGTGAGGCCCGCCGGGCCCGAGCCCACGATGGCCACGCTCTTGTGGTTGGGTGCCGGGACCGCGATGCCCGGACCGTCGTGCTCGGCGTAGTGCCGCTCGGCGATGAAGCGCTTGAGCTTGCGGATGGGGATCGTTCCTTCGAGTTCGCCCCGGCTGCACTCGGATTCGCACGGCGCGTAGCACGCCCTGCCGAGCGTGCCCACGAGCGGTGTCGCGTCGAGCACCAGTTGGAAGGCTTCTTCGTAGAGTCCATTGCGGATGAGGGCTACGTACCCGTGCGCCTTGATGCCCGCCGGGCAGGTGTCGGTGCACGGTGAGGTTCCCTCGCGTTCGATGACGATCTTCTTGGGCACGGCCTGGGGAAAGGCGAGGAAGGCTGCCCGGCGTGGCACGAGATTGGCGTTGAACTGGTCGGGCACCGCCACGGTGCACACCGGTTCACAGTCCTGGCACCCCGTGCACGCGCTCGGGTCCACGTAGGTGGCCTTGTGGCGCACCGTGGCGATGAAGCCGCCGTGACCGTTGCTCTTGATGCCCAGGACCTCCGAGGAGGACGAGGTGGCGATATTGGGGTGGTTGATGGTGGAGGACATCTTGGGACCCGAGATGCAACTCGCGCAGTCGAGGGTTGGAAAGACCTTGCTGAGCAGGATCATTCGCCCGCCGACGCTCGGTTCCTTTTCCACGAGCATGACGTTGTAGCCCATGTCACCGAGTTTCAGCGACGACTCCATGCCGCCGATGCCGCCACCTATAACGAGGACGTCGTAGTCCATCTATCTATCCACCTCCACTGATGTAGCGATCCGCACTAAATGAACAAGTTGACATTGGCTTCGTCGGCCTCTCCGAGGTACGTGGCGACGCCCGCGAACTCCAAGCCGTCGATGAGTTCCTCGGGCTTGATGCCCATCACGTCCATCGACATGGTGCAGGCAATCATCTTGATGTCCTGCTCCTTGGCCATCGTGATGAATTCGTCAATCGACGAGACGTTCTGTTGGCGCATTGCGCGTCGCATGAGTTTGGGTCCGATACCGGCGAAGTTCATGTGCGACATCTCGAGCTTGTTCGGACCGCGCGGCATCATGACGGCGAACATCTTCTGCAGCGCTGTCTTGTCGCTCGTCTTTGTCTTTTGCGCCTTGCGCAGGCAGTTGAGTCCCCAGAACGTGAAGAACATGGTGACCTCGTCACCCATTGCGGCGGCGCCGTTGGCGATGACGAAAGCTCCCAGTACCTTGTCCAGTTCGCCGCTGAAAAGAATGATCGTCTTCTTGGACGTGTCTGCCATGTCACCCTGCCTTCTTCTTTGCTAGGCCGCCACGACGGCTCGGCTCGGGCCGAGCGCGGCCAACTTCTGTGAAAATTCGCGCATGTGCTTCACGAACGGCTCGGCGCACACCGAGCACAGCGCCGCCATCAAGACTCGTTGGGGGTCGAATCCCTCGGACTTCATCAGTTCTTGCGCCTCGCTCGCGATGCGCGCGGTCCTCGGGTTGCAGTCGGGTAGGTAGGCGCACTCGTCGCCGTCGGCGGCAATGAAGACACCGTCGAATCCGCTTTGAAAGGCGCGCACGATCCACGAAGGCTTGATCGAGCTGCTGCACGGCAGGTTGATCGTGAAGACCGTGGCGGGGTAGTGCAAGTGTCGGCTCCCCGCGAGGTCAATGCCGGGGTCTGAGATGTTGTTGGTTGAAAACACCAGGATCCTCGGCGAGGCTCCGCGATCGTCGTTCGTGCCGGTGGCTCCCACCGCTCACACCTTTCGCAAGAACAGGCGCAGGTAGCCCGGCTCTTCGAGCACGCCTAGGAAGTCGTGACCCATCTTCTTGCACCAGGCGGGAAGGTCCTTCAGCGTGCCCGAATCGGTCGCCATGACTTCCATCACCCCACCCGCGGGCACCGTACCGATGTTCTTCTTGGCGGCCAGAATCGGTCCGGGACACGAGGTTCCCCTCGCGTCGACCACCGCATCGACCTTCACATCCTGCAGTTCATCGACCGTAATTGTCATGGCCAACCCTTCCTTTCGGGCCCTGTTGCCCGCTCGTGCTCACGCTCGTGAATCTCCTTCTCGCAATACCCCGGGGGACATGTCCGAAGTGTCACAAGCGGAACATTACATCTCGAATTACGATGAAAGTCAAGATTTAGATTGATTCTTTCTATGGAGCCCATAGTGCGCGGGTATGCTAATTATTCCTGATGAATGGATAAATAAGGCAAGCGACCTGGTTGGTTGAGGTGTCAACACGAGACACCCCTGACTCAGTGCGGCGGATCAGGTGGTCAGTGGCGTCGTGGCGTGACCCGGCCGTGGTCTCGATGTCCGGCCCTCACGAGGCGTCAGAACACGGTCCGCAGACTCATGGCGGTGGTGATCAGACCAAAGAGGATCACCGCGATGGTCAGCGTGTACGTGACGGCTCGGCGTACCCCGCGCATGCGCCACTGGGGCGCGATGGCGCGGCGCTCCAAGCTGAGTAGGAATCCCAGCACGATGGGCAACAGGCATGCGTTCACGACTTCGACGTCAACCGACAGGGTCACCAGACTGGGCGCCACGAGCACGAGCACCGCACCGAGCGCGATGCTCGCGACCGCCAAGGAGTAGAAGCCTGGGGCCCTGGCGGGCGGGTCGTTCAGACTATGACGCCACCCGAGCACCTCCGAGATGCCCCACGCGCCCGCGAGGGTGACGACCAGGACGGCCACGACCGCAGCGCCAATCATGCCGAGGCCGAAGAGGAGCACGGCACTACGGTGACCGAGAAATGGGGTGAGCGCCGACGCGATCTCGCCGACGTTGTTCAACGATTGGCCGGCGTGGGCGACGCCCAGGGTGGCCGCCGAGGCAACGACGATGGCCACCATGATCACTTGGGTGACGACCGCACCCACCGCGGTGTCGAGTCGCTCACTGCGAATGGCGGGGGCCAGGTTGAGTCCACGACGGCCCTTGTCGACGACGGCGCCCTGCTGATAGAAGATCATCCACGGCATGATCACGGCACCCACGTTCGCCGCGAGGAGATACATGAACGAGTTCGTGACGTGCACGGGGTGAGTGAGGTCATGGATCACCATGGCGACGTGAGGGTGTGACATGACGGCGGCGGGAATGAACAGCAGTTCAAGCGCACCTATGGCAATGCCGACGTGTTCGATTCGTCGGTAGCGGCCGAGTAGGACCAGGACGATCAGCGCCGCCGCAGCGCCGCCGGTGGAGAGCCATCGTGGTACACCGACGAGCAGTCCCACGCCCGCGACGCCAGCGAACTCGGTGACCAACGCTCCGAGACAGGCTACGAAGAGCGTGCCCGCAGAGAGCAGGGCCCAGCGCTCGCCGAAATGCTGACGGATGAGTGCACCATGGCCGCGCTGGGTGATGAGACCCAAGCGGACCGTCATCTCTTGAATCAGATACAGCACCGGCACGAGGGCGAGTTGGGGCAGCACCATCATGTAGCGGTAGCGCGCACCCGACTGGGCCGCGGTGATCACGCTGCCGGCATCGGTGTCGGCCAGCATGACCATGATTCCCGGACCTATCAGCGCGAGGATCGCGGCGCCACGTGCCCAGCGCCGCGGCGACGGGTTCGACCCGAGTGCGGGCGCGCGCCGGTTGTCTGACGCGTCGCTTGCACCCTGTCGCACAAGGCGTCAGCGTACGGCGGAGGCCGTGCGCGCCACTATGGACCTAGGACACGACTTGACCCACGGCGAGCGAAGATGCGTCCAAGCAGGGACTTTGTACCCACGTGCGCGCGGGTGCGCACTCAATAGTGTGGAGTGCACGACACCACATCGACGGTGCGGGTGGCGTTGTCGGGCCGTCGGGTGCGTCGCACGGCTACGGACAAAGGCGCAACAGGCACATGTTCCAAATTCGCATTCACGGTCGCGGGGGCCAGGGTGTCGTGACCGCCGCGGAGTTGCTGTCGGTCGCCGCCTTCGACGAGGGCCGTCACGCCCAGGCGTTTCCGAGCTTCGGCTCCGAGCGCACCGGGGCGCCGGTGGTCTCGTTCTGTCGTATCGACGATCGCGAGATCCGCACGCGCGAGCCCGTCATGGCGCCCGACGCGGTCATCATCCAGGACGTGACCTTGTTGCACCAGGTGGACCTGTTCGCGGGACTTTCGTCCGAGGGCTACGTGCTCATCAACACCTCGCGCAGCATCGAGGAGCTCGGCCTGGGCGAGGCGACTGCCTTGTTGCACCCCGAGCGGGTCGTGACTTGTCCGGCGACTGAGCTCGCCCTCGAGCACTTCGGGCGTCCGCTGCCCAACGCGGCGCTGCTCGGTGGGTTCGCCGCCCTGACCGGCCAGGTCAGCCTCGAGGCCATTGCCCGCGCGGTGCGCGAGCGCTTCGCGGGCGCGGTGGGCGAGAAGAACGCGGAGGCCGCGGCCGCCGCCTACGAGTTCGTGCGCCGCGAGGAAGTGAGGTTGGCCAGTGCTGGAACAAATTGAGGGTTCGCGCGCCATCGCCGAGACGGTCGCGCTGTGCCGACCCGAGGTGGTGTGCGCCTATCCCATCTCGCCCCAGACCCACATCATCGAGGCCATCGGGCGGAAGGTGAAGTCCGGCGAGCTCGAACACTGCGAATACATCAACGTCGAGTCCGAGTTCGCGGCCATGTCGGTCTCGATCGGCGCCTCGGCGGCGGGCGCGCGCGCGTACACCGCGACCGCGAGCCAGGGCCTGCTCTTCATGCTCGAGGCGGTCTACAACGCCGCGGGGCTCGGGCTGCCCATCGTCATGACCCTCGCCAATCGCGCCATCGGCGCGCCGATCAACATCTGGAACGACCACTCCGACGCGATGGCCGCACGTGACGCCGGCTGGATCCAACTCTTCGCCGAGTCCAACCAGGAGGCGGCCGACCTGCACGTGCAGGCCTTCCGCCTCGCCGAGGAGCTCTCGGTGCCGGTCATGGTGTGCATGGACGGGTTCATCTTGACCCACGCCGTCGAGGGCGTCGATCTGCTGAGCCAGAGCGAGGTCGACGACTTCCTCCCGCCCTACGAGCCGCGTCAGGTGGTGGACCCGGCCGCCCCGGTCTCGATCGGCGCGATGGTCGGCCCCGAGGCCTTCGAGGAGGTGCGCTACCTCGCCCATCTGCGCCAGCTCGACGCGCTCGAGCTGATCCCGAGCATCTACGAGGACTTTTGTGCGCTCACCGGGCGCGACAGCGGCGGACTGGTGCGGCCCTATCGCACCGAGGACGCCGAGACCATCGTGGTGGCGCTGGGCTCGGTGCTCGGCACCATCAAGGACGCGGTCGACGCGCGCCGCGAGGCGGGCGAGCGGATCGGCGTGGTGGGCGTGACCACGTTTCGCCCCTTCCCGCGCGCGGCGCTGCGCGCAGCGCTGGCCGGCGCGACTCGGGTGCTCGTGCTGGAGAAGGCCTTCAGCCTGGGAGCCGAAGGAGTGCTGATGGGCGACGTGGTCATGGCCACGCGCGGGCGCGAACTCGCACTGCACAACGTGATCGCGGGCCTGGGCGGACGGCCCATTACCCGGGCCTCGCTCGAGACGCTCTTGGCTGCGGCCTCGAGCGGCGAGCTCGGCGAGTTCACCTTCCTCGACCTGGACAACGACGTGGTCACCCGCGAGCGCGAGCGCATGGCGGCGGTGCGCCGATCGGGTCCTTCGGCCGAGAACGTGCTGCGCGACCTGCAGATCCTCGCGTCGATGAAAGAGCACTCATGACCAGACGGCCCATCCGCTTCTACCAGGTCGGCAGTTTCGCGGTCGGCAATCGCCTGCTCAGTGACGACGAGCGCACCGAGCAGTCCAACCCCAACCGCTCGAACTCGATCGACTCGGGACACCGCGCCTGCCAGGGCTGCGGCGAGGCGCTCGGCGCGCGCTACGCCCTCGACGCGGCGATGCGCGCGACCAACGGCCAGCTGGTCGCGGTGAACGCGACGGGGTGCCTCGAGGTCTTCTCGACGCCGTACCCCGAGACGTCGTGGCGCATCGCGTGGCTGCACTCACTCTTTGGCAACGCGCCCGCGGTGGCGACCGGGGTGGCCGCCGCCATGCGCGTGAAGGGCCGCAGCGACGTGCGCGTGGTCGGCCAGGCCGGTGACGGCGGCACGGTGGACATCGGCTTCGGCGCCCTGTCGGGCATGTTCGAGCGCAACGACGACGTCCTGTTCATCTGCTACGACAACGAGGGCTACATGAACACCGGCGTGCAGCGCTCGGCGGCCACGCCGCCCGCCGCGCGCACCGCGACCACCGACGCGGTGGGTCCCGAGCCGGGCAACGCGTTCGGCCAGGGCAAGGACCTGGCGCGCATCGCGATGGCCCACGACATCCCCTACGTCGCGACCGCGACCGTGGCGGACCTGCACGACCTCGAGGCCAAGGTGGAGCGCGCCATGACCTTTCGCGGCGCGCGCTACCTGCACATCCTGGTGCCCTGCCCGCTCGGCTGGGGGGCGGCCTCGAACGATACGATCCGTCTCGCGCGCCTCGCCAAGGAGTCGGGGCTGTTCCCGGTCTTTGAGGCCGAGCGCGGCGTGGTGACCTCGGTCACCCCGATCCGCCGGCGCGTGCCGGTCGAGGAGTACCTGCGACCGCAACGGCGCTACGCGCACTTGTTCGGTGCCTCCCCACGCCCCGACGTGGTGACGCGCCTCCAGCAGATCGCCGACAACAACATCGCGCGCTACGGGCTCGTCAACGAAGAGACCGAGGAACTCGGCGCGAGACAGGCGGTGCGCTAGATGGACATCCCCTTTGCGATCACCCTCGACGTTGGCACGAGCCGTGCGAACCACACGGGCTCGTGGCGCGTCGAACGACCGGTCTACGTGGACCGGCTGCCGCCGTGCAACAACGCGTGCCCGGCGGGCGAGAACATCCAGGGCTGGCTCTATCACGCCGAGTCGGGCGACTACGAGGCCGCGTGGCGCACGTTGGTGGAGGAGAATCCGCTGCCCGCGATCATGGGTCGGGTGTGCTTTCACCCCTGCGAGAGCGCTTGCAACCGTATCCAGCTCGACGAGGCCGTCGGCATCAACGCCGTCGAGCGCTTTCTCGGCGACCTGGCGATCGAGCGCGGCTGGTCGCTCCCCGCGCCCGGGCCCGACTCGGGCAAGAAGGTTCTCGTGGTGGGTTCGGGCCCCGCGGGACTCTCGGCCACCTACCATCTGCGCCGTCTCGGGCACGCGGTCACCCTCGTTGACTCCGCGGCCCAACTGGGCGGCATGATGCGCTACGGCATCCCCGCCTACCGCCTGCCGCGCGGGGTCCTCAACGCCGAGATCGCACGCGTGCTCGACATGGGCGTCGAGGTACGGCTCAACCACAACGTCACCGATGTCGAGCGTGAGCGTGACGACGGTGGCTTTGACGCTGTCTTCTTGGCGGTGGGTGCCCAGCTCGGACGGCGTCTGGCGATTCCTGCGGGCGACTCGTCGCGCGTCATCGACGCGGTGAGTTTCCTGCACCAGGTCGCCGACGACGACCCGCCGCTGCTCGGGCGGCGCGTCGTCGTCTACGGGGGCGGCGATACGGCCTTTGACGCCGCGCGCACGGCCAAACGGCTCGGGGCCACCGACGCGGTGATCGTCTACCGGCGCAACCGCGACAAGATGCCCGCGCACGGCGAGGAGCTCGAACAGGCCTTGGGCGAGGGCGTCACGATGCGCTGGCTCTCGACGGTCAGCCGCTTCGACGAGGACCGCCTGGTGATCGAGACGATGCGGCTCAACGACGAGGGCTTTCCCGAGCCGACCGGTGAATTTGAGGAGCTCGACGCCGACGCGCTGGTGCTGGCGCTGGGCCAGGACACCGACCTTTCACTGCTCGACGCGGCGCACGACGTGGTGATCGACCACGGCGTGGTTCAGGTCGAGCCCACCATGATGACCGGGCTGCGCGGTGTCTTCGCCGGTGGCGACGTGACACCGGCGGACCGCACCGCCACGGTGGCGGTGGGTCACGGCAAGCGCGCCGCGCGCGGCATCGACGACTTCGTGCGCGACCGGCACGCCGAGCGACCCGAGCGACACGAGCTCGCGGACTTCGACAAACTCAACACCTGGTACTACGCCGACGCGCCGCGCACCCGGCGCCCCGAGCTCGAGCGCATTCGGCGCCAGGACACCTTCGACGAAGTCATCTTGGGGCTCACCGAAGAGAACGCCCTGTTCGAGGCCCGCCGGTGCATGTCGTGCGGGAACTGCTTCGAGTGCGACAACTGTTTCGGCGTGTGTCCCGACAACGCGGTGATCAAGCTCGGCGGCGACAACCGCTACGAGTTCGACTACGACTTCTGCAAGGGGTGCGGTATCTGCGTGCGTGAGTGTCCCTGCGGGGCGATCGAGATGGTGCCCGAGCGCATCTAGCCACAAAGGGTACTAAGTCCCCACTCGCATCCCCGGGTGCGCTGGGGCCCCGCCATACGTTTAGAAATGTTGTTCCGAAATGCCTTAATTCCATCAGGGCCACCCGTGCTGCGGGTGTGGATTGGGAGGTGGGGGTCATGGATTTGACGCTCTT
>DATKTZ010000041.1:0-13129 GCA_035530815.1 Acidimicrobiales bacterium | reverse complement strand
GCGTTGTCCTCGCTGGACTAACGCGCGGCCTTCAACTCGTCGAGCACCTCGTGCGGAACGCGCAGGTCGCCGGTGAGCCCGCGGCCCAGGGACACGTTCTCCTTGAAGGTGCCGTGGTAGTCCGACCCGCCGGTGGGGATCATTCCCGCGTCGCGGGTGAGTTTCACCATCAGCGCTCGCACCTCGGGGCTCGAGGCGCCGTAGTAGGCCTCGACACCCTTGAATCCCCGCTCGCGAAGCGAGCCGAGCACGCGCGGCATGGTGGACTCGATGGTGGCGCCGTCCGCGTCGTCCAGGTAGTTGAGCAGCGGGTGGGCGATGGAAAAGACGGTCCGCGAGCCCCGCGCGGCGTCGGTGAAGTCCTCGATCGACATGTCGGACTTGGGCAGGTAGGCCTTGCCGCTCGTGCCCAGCCACTCGGCGAACACGCGGCGCCAGTTCTCCTCGTTCTGCTCACCGACGATCTCGGGGTGCAGGTCGAACATGGCCTGGGCGAAGTGGGGCCGGCCCACCGAGTAGGCGCTTCGGGCCAGGGTCGTCAGGTACTCGAACGACAGGCGCTCGAAGCCGTAGCCCTGCAGGAGGCGGACGAGCTTTTGATTGCGCTGATCGCGGCCGTGGCGCAGGTCGGTGAGGCGCTTTTGGAGTGGATGCTCGGGGGCTAGCGGGGGGAAATAGGCCAGCACGTGGACGTTGCGCGCGGTGATCTCGTCCCCGCGCCGACGCGGGAACTCGTTATCGCGCAGCGAGATCTCGACGCCGGTGATGTACTCGATGCCCCATTCGTCGCAGGCCGCACGCATTTCCTCGTGGCTCGAAGTGGTGTCGTGGTCGGTGAGGGCAATGACCGAAATGCCCAGTTCGTGGGCCTGACGGGCCAGTTGGGTGGGCGTGTCCGAGCCATCGGAGTACGAGGAGTGGGTATGCAGATCTATCACCCCAGCAGCGTAGCGAGCCGCGTGGCGGGTGAGGAGTGTGCGAGAATGTCGCAGTGCCGTGCCATCGAACGACCCGTACACTAGAGGTCGCATGAAAGAGGCCTGTGGCGTTGTCGGAATCGTAGCCGCGGGACGAGACGTATCCCATCTGTGTTACGACGCGCTGTACGCGCTCCAGCACCGCGGCCAGGAATCGGCCGGCATGGCGACGTTCAACAACCACCAGATCACCGTGGTGAAGGACAACGGGCTCGTGAGCCACGTCTTCGCCGACACCACGCTGCGAGCCCTCGGTGGCTCTTTGGTCATTGGTCACACCCGCTACTCGACCTCGGGCTCGGCGAACTGGACGGCGGCCCAACCCGTGTTCCGTTCCGCGGGCGCGTCGGGCTTCGCCCTGGCGCACAACGGGAATCTCACCAACACGACCGCCCTCGCGGAGTCGGTCGGTCTGGCGATGACCTCGATGCTCTCGGACTCGGACCTGGTGGCCGAGCTGTTGGCGCGTGAGGTCGAGTCCGGCCTGTCGTTCGTCGACGCCCTGGCGTCGGTGCTCGCTCGCGCCGAGGGTGCCTTCTCGATGGTGGCGCTCGAGGCGAACGCGATTCACGCCGTGCGCGATCCCCACGGGTTTCGGCCCCTGTGCTTGGGACGACTCGGCACCGAGGACGCGCCCGAGGGCTGGGTGGTGGCGTCGGAGTCACCCGCGCTCGACGTGGTGGGCGCCGCATTCGTTCGAGAGATCGGGCCCGGCGAGATGGTGAGCATCACGAGCACCGGGGTCACCTCGGTGCAGTTGCTCGCGCCGGCGGGCGACAAGGAGAAGCTCTGCATCTTCGAGTTCGTGTACTTCGCGCGCCCGGACACGTACCTCATGGGCCACCAGGTCCACACCACTCGCCGGCGCATGGGCGAGTTGCTGGCGCGTCAGTCGAGTGTGGAGGCGGATCTCGTCATGGGCGTGCCCGACTCGGGTGTGCCGGCGGCCGAGGGCTACGCGAAGGCCTCGGGCATACCCTTCGGCTACGGGCTGGTGAAGAACCGCTACATCGGTCGAACCTTCATCTCGCCGGACCAATCGATGCGCGCCGCGAGCGTGCGTCGAAAGCTCAATCCGCTGCGCGAGAATATCGAGGGTCAGCGCCTGATCGTGGTGGACGATTCCATCGTGCGCGGCACGACGACGCGGGCGCTCGTGGGCATGTTGCGCGACGCCGGTGCGAGTGAGGTGCACCTGCGTATCTCCTCGCCTCCGTTCACCTGGCCCTGCTTCTACGGGATCGACACCCCGTCGCGCGACGAGTTGCTGGCCGCAAACCACACGGTCGATGAGATGCGCGACTACATCGGATGCGACTCGCTCGAGTTCATCACCCTGGCCAACCTGCGCGCGGCGATCCAGTTGAACGGCGAGTGCTGCGACGCGTGCCTGACGGGCGACTACCCCGCACCGATCCCCGTGGCGCTGGGCAGCTCAGGCGGCCGCTGGTGAGCCGACTGCTCGAGCAGTCCGGTGGCATGACCTACGCCGCGGCGGGCGTGTCAATCGCAGCCGGCGACGAGGTGGTCGAGCGCATCAAGTCAGCGGTGGCTAGCACCACGCGGCCCGAGGTGCTCGGCGGAATCGGCGGCTTTGGCGGTCTGTTCGCCCTCGACACGCAGGCTTACGAGGCGCCGGTGCTGGTGGCTTCGGCTGACGGTGTGGGCACCAAGCTCGAAGTCGCCCGTCAGGTTGGACGCTACGACACGGTGGGCATCGACCTGGTAGCCATGCTGGTTGACGACTTGGTGTGCGTGGGCGCCGAGCCGCTCTTTCTCTTGGACTACGTCGCGGTCGGCGCGCTCGAGCCGCGGCGGCTCGAGGAGCTGGTCGGTGGCATCGCCGAGGGGTGCCGCCTCGCGCGCACCGCGCTGCTCGGAGGTGAGACCGCCGAACACGGCGGGGTGATGAAGCCCGACGACCTCGACGTGGCGGGCTTTGCCGTCGGGGTCGTCGAACGCGGCCGCGAACTGGGCCCCGATAGGGTCCGCGAGGGCGACGTGCTCATCGGCTTCGCATCACCGGGGCTGCGATCGAACGGCTACACCCTGGCGCGCGCAGTGCTCGTCAGCGATGAAGCCGCGCTGGGCGAGCCCGCCTTCGAGGGCGCCGAGCGAACGTTGGCCGATGAGCTCCTCGTGCCCTCGGTGATCTACGCCCCCACGGTTGTGGCGCTCGTGCGCGAGTTGGCCGGTGCGTTGCACGCGTGCGCGCACATCACCGGCGGGGGCATCGTTGGCAACGTGGCGCGCATCTTGAGCACCACGCTCGACGCTCACATCGACATGGAGAGCTTCACGACGCCCGAGATCTTCTTCGAGATCCAGCGCCGCGGCAACGTGGGCGCCGACGAGATGGTGCGCGTCTTCAACTGCGGGCTGGGCATGGTGCTGGCACTCGACCCCAGCGCCGTCGAGGCCGCGCTTACCCTGAGTCGGGCGACCGGCGTCCTGGCCTCGGTCGTGGGCGACGTTCGCGCGGGCTCGGGTCAGGTCGTGTTGGGGTGAGCGACGCACGCGAACGGGTGCGTCGCCACCTCTTGGAGCACTCGGTGCGCCGGGGCGACTTCACATTGAAGTCGGGACGTCGTTCAAGTTGGTTCATCGACTCCAAGCAGACCATCACGTCGCCTGAGGTCATGGTCGACGTGGCGCTGCTCATGCTCGAGCGGATCCCCGCCGACGCCAGTGCCATCGGGGGTCTCACGATGGGCGCGGACGGATTGAGTTTCATCACCGCCGGTGTCGCCGCCACCCGGGGCCGGATGCTGCGCGCCTTCAGTGTGCGCAAGGAAGTGAAGGATCACGGGGCCGGCGGTCGCATCGCGGGTTCGCTGGGCGAGGACGATCGGGTCGTGATTACCGAGGACACCGTCACTCGGGGTACCAGTCTGCTGGAGGCCGCCAGGGTGGTGCGAGAATTCGGCGCCGAGGTGGTGGCGCTGGTCGCGTTGGTCGACCGCGGAGGTACGGCGGCCGCGATGGCCGAGAAGGAGGGGCTCCGCTTCGACGCGATCTACCGCGCCACGGACCTGGGCTTCGAGTACGAGGGCGCCTAGCCGCTAACCGGCCAGCACGTCCAGGACGCGCCGGCGCCACTCGTAGAGGTTGGGGTAGTGCTCCTCGGGGGTGTGGCCAAAGCGCAGCACGAGGGCGTCGAGGGCGGGCGCCACGCTGATGCTCTGCCCCTCGTAGCCACTGGCCCAGTACGTGCCGTAGGGGTCGCCCGTTACCCACCACTGCCACGAGTAGAGGTTGCCACTCTCCTCGTCGCGGCTCAGCGGGATCTGGGCCGTGTCGGTCCACGCGCGCGACACCAGCTGGCGACCGTCCCACTCCCCGCCACGCAGGTACAGCAGCCCGAACTTGGCGAAATCCAGCGCGTGCGCGTGCAGGTAGCTCGACGCGATAAAGACCCCGGTGGCGTCGAAGGTCGGCTCGGCGCTACGCATGCCGA
The DNA here is from genome assembly GCA_035530815.1 of Acidimicrobiales bacterium. Classification (GTDB taxonomy): domain Bacteria; phylum Actinomycetota; class Acidimicrobiia; order Acidimicrobiales; family RAAP-2; genus RAAP-2. The sequence continues at coordinate 8,695 of DATKTZ010000041.1, read as the reverse complement.
TCGGGGCGAAGAGTCGGTCGCGCAGGTAGGCGTGATAGGCGGCGCCGTAACCTACCTCGTCGGCGACGATGCGGCTCAGCACGTTGGTGGTCCCGCTCGAGTAGTTGAAGAAGGTGCCCGGCGGGTGGGCGAGTTCGAGACGAGCCGTGTAACCCGCGACGTCGTCCTTGCCCTCGCCGAACAGCATGTCGATAACGTGGCTGAATCCGTCGAGCTCGTAGGCCTCGACGAACGCGAGACCGTCGCGCATGGCGAGCAGATCGCGGATTCGAATGTCGTGGCGCGGATCGTTCGGGTCGCGCCACTCGGGCACGGGTGCGCGCTGTTCCGGGTCGAGACGTCGCTCGTCCACCAGCGTGCCGATGATCATGTGCAGCACGGACTTGGCCATTGACCACGACAGGAGGGGGCTCTCGGGACCGACGGGTTCGCTTGGTCGGTCGAAGAAGTCCTGGGTGCCCGCGTAACGTTCGTAGAGCACGCGGCCGCCCTGGATGACGACCACGGCGTTGGTGATCGCGAGGCGCTCGTCGTCGAAGGCATCGCCGACCACGTGGTTCAACTCGTCCGCGCGCGCGTGCGCCGCGCGCGGCCACTGCTCGCTCGGCCAGGGCACCTCGGCGGGCTGGGCGGCGTAGGCCGGGGTGATGCGGTCACTCTCGTCCATGGGGCCCTCCATCCTGTACGCATTGTTGCACCCGCCCGGTCGCCCGTGTGACACGTTGTGGCTACGGTGCGCAGATGGACCGACGTGAACAGCGCTCTGGCGACTTGTACTTCTACCGCTCGGCGCGTCCGTCGCCCCGTCATCGGCGCGCCGTCGCCATGTACCTGGTGGAGCGGTTGGGATCGTCGAGCGTGGTGGCTCGAATCGAGTCACTCGGACTGGTGCCGCGCGCGCTCTCGGACGCCGAGGTCGCCGTGCAGGGCCTGCGTCGCGGTCTGGTGTTGGTGGGGCCGTGGGACTCGACTGCGAGTCGCCGCCACACCCGTATCCGGGTACGCGCGCGCGAGTAGCGACGCCGCGCTGGCGCCGCGCAGGGTTCGGTGGTCGAGACCGGCGTCGATCCGGTGACCTCACGCTTTTCAGGCGCGCGCTCTACCAACTGAGCTACTCGACCTAACCTCGTCACCCTTGCGGGTGTCGAGCGGACCTGACGGGATTTGAACCCGCGACCTCCGCCTTGACAGGGCGGCGTGCACTCCGAGCTGCACCACAGGTCCTCGGTGTTCTCGGAGTCGAGACCCCGAGACGCGAAGTGTAAGTCTATACGGTGCGCCGACACCCCACGGAGGGTGGGAAGACCGCGCCGGGGCCGGCGGGCGCCCGCGGCGAACTAGGCGATGCCCAGCGCCGCGCTCAATTCCTCGTCGCTGGGCTCGACCAGGACCGAACCGTCCTCCAGGACAATGGTGGGCACGACGCGCACGCCATCATTGCGCGCTTCGACCTCGCGTGCGGCATCCTCGTCGGTCTCGATATCGATCCAGTCGTAGGCGATCTGGTGTCGATCCAGCAATGCCTTGGAGCGGGTGCAGTCGCTGCACCACGAAGTGCCGAGTACGCGCAGAGTCATGAGGCAATGCTACGGCGGCCGGCTCAGTGTTGGCGCAGCACCAGACAGAACGGGTGGCCGACGGGGTCGAGGTAGACGCGAAAAGTCTCGGCCGGCTGGAACTCGGCCTTGGTCGCCCCGATGGCCAACGCGCGCGCCTCGGCCTCGTCGAGGTCGTCGACGTCGAAGTCGAGGTGCAACTGCTGGGGTACCGGCCCCTCGGGCCACGTGGGCGGCGTGTACGACGCCACCTTCTGGAATGCGATCGTGGGCGAGGCGACGAGCTCGATCCAGGAGACCTCCTCGGGGGCGAGGTCGCCGAGTGGTTCGACCGCGAGACCCGTGAGCTTCGAATAGAAGTCGGCGAGCGCGAGTGGATCGGGACAGTCCAGCGCGACGAGGGAGAAGTGGATAGAGGCCATGTCGGTAATGTAGCAACGCCGTACGCGACGCCGCGTGGCGTGCGCGACCGGTGGCCAGGCCCACGGGATCGAGGGTATAGGGTGCCCCTCAGGGGGAGAGAGAGCCTGGAGGTCGGTTATGTACGGCTGGCAGTTCCAAGACGGCGGCGGATGGTTCCCGATGGTCATCTTCATGATCGTCTTTTGGGCGTTGCTCATCGGCGGACTCGTTGTGGCCATCAAGTACTTCGGCCGTCCCCGGCGCGAGGAGCCGTCGGTAGCTGGTCCGCTCGAGATTCTGCGACTGCGCTTCGCGCGCGGCGAGATCGACGAGGAGGAGTTCAAACGACGTCGCGCGCTGCTCGATGAGACGAAGTAGTCGTCGCGCGCGCTCCACGCGAGACCGCTCGGGCACGAGGGGTGACGAGTGACGACCTCAACCGAGCACTGGGAGAGGATCTACTCGACCAAGTCGTCGGACGAGGTGAGTTGGTACCAGCGCGATCCTTCCGTGTCGCTACGCCTGGTGCTCGAGCACGCGCAGCCATCGTCGTCGGTTGTCGACGTTGGGGCGGGGACGTCCTATCTCGTCGATCGGCTGCTCGAACGCGGTTACCAGGATGTGACGCTGGTCGACGTCGCCCAGCACGCGTTGGACGAGGTAGCCCACCGCCTGGGTCCGGCGGGCGAGTCGGTCAGTTTCGTGCGCAGCGACGTCCTGTTCTGGCGCCCCCGGCGCCCCTACGATCTCTGGCACGACCGGGCGGTCTTTCACTTTCTGAGCGGGGAGCACGAGGCTGAGCGCTACGCGTCGCTCGCGAGTGAGTCGATCAAGCCCGGTGGGACGCTCATCCTCGCCACATTCGCCCTCGACGGGCCCACACACTGCTCGGGGCTGCTAGTTCACCAGTACGACGCCGAGGGCCTCGCGCGGTGCTTCCAGGACCACTTCACCCTCGAGCACCAAGAGCGCGAGGAGCACTTGACCCCCTCGGGTGCCGTGCAGCACTTCACGTGGGCGGTGCTGCGGCGGGGAGGATGAAGGTGAGCGCGAGCCCACCCAACGTGCTCTTGGATGTCGTAAGGACCCCGCCCATGGAGGTGGCGATGTCGGCCATGATGCTCATCCCCAGGCCCGAGCCGCCTGAGGTGCGAGAGCGCGAGGGGTCGAAGCGCTGAAACTGCTCGGGTCGCACCCCGTAGGTGCCCTCGGGCATTCCGGGACCGCCGTCTTCCACCTTCAACACCACGTTGTCGCCGAGTCGCTCGAGGGTTACGCGCACCGGGTCGCGCGACGACGTGTGGCGTGCGACGTTGGAGAAGGCGTTAATGATGAGCCGTTCCACGTAGTCGCGGTGGCCGGCTACGTACACCCCCGGCGCCACGCCGATCTCCACGTCGCGCTCGGTGTGGTCGGTGGCGAAGTCGCGGGCGTTGGCGGCCGCGAGCTGGCTCAGGTCGATGATCGCGGTGTCGTGGGTGCGCACCTCGTTCACCTCGGCGAGAAAGAGAAGGTCGCTCACCAGGGAGTCCATCCTGGCGACCTCCTTCTGCACGCGCTCGAGCGCGCGCTGTTGTTGGGGATCCGACGGCGCAGTCCTGGCGAGGAGCTCGGCGTAGCCCTTGATCACGGTGAGCGGCGTGCGCAGTTCGTGGGAGGCATCGCCGATGAAGCGCTGCATGGTCAGCGAACTGCGCTTTTCGGCCTCGATCTTTTGCTGCAGGGACGCCACCATGTGCGCGAGCGCGCTCTGCAACTCGCGAATGTCGGTGCTGCCGACCGCGGGGGGTACCGATTGGCCGACATCGCCGCGCGCGACGTCTTTGGCGAAGGTGACGAGGCGGTCGATGGTGTGAAGATCGCGGCGCATGAAGAGCCGGGCGATGATGCCCATCGCCAGAGCGGCCAGCAGTCCGACGAGGATGGTGCGGACCACCAGCTGGTGGATGCGTCCGGCGACGTTGGACGTGGAGCCCGCGATGAGCAGGTAGCTGCCACCACCGATGGGCAGCGAGCGAAAGCGAAATCCCGCGAGGTTGGGCGCGGTGCGGATGGCGTCGAGGGAGTCACGAATGTTGGCCAGGGTGGGCCGCGCGGTCAACGGGACCTGGCTGGTGGAGATCTGAGTTACCCGACCCGTTGAGTCCACGACGTCGAGCGTGAGGTCGAGGTTGTCCTGCTGGACGAGGTTCAGGGCGTCGCTCAACGCGGTGAGCGGATGGCCCGTCCCGCTGGCCGCCACCGCGTTTATCGAATCGTCGAGCGAGGCGTACTGCGTGCGAGAACTGGTGACGACCGCAAAGGAGCCCACTGCCAGCGCGACCATCGCCGTGATGGTGATGAGCAGGATCGTCAGGCGTGTCGAGAGTTTCACTGCTAAGTGCTGGTATCGACGAGCTTGAAGCCGACACCGCGCACGGTGGTGATCGGCGCGAAGTCACCTCGATGGATCTTCTTTCGCAGGTAGGAGATGTAGGTGTCGAGCACGGACGTCTCGGAGTCGAAGTCGATGTCCCACACCTCGCTCAGGAGCTGCTCGCGCGTCAGGAGCCGATTCTTGCGGGTCATCAGTACTTCGAGAAGGCGGAACTCCGTGGCGGACATGTCGATGATCTTGTCTTCGAAGCGCACTTCGTGGCGGTCGATGTTCATCGTCAGCGGGCCGCACTGCACGCGACGCTCATCGTCGAGTGAGCCCGACGTGCGGCGCAGAATAGCGGCGACCCGTAACAGCAGCTCTTCCAAGCTGAACGGCTTGCGCACGTAGTCGTCGGCGCCAAAGCGCAGGCCCTTGGCCACGTCGGAGGTGGCGTCGCGAGCCGAGAGCAGCAGGATCGGCAGGGTCGCGTCGACCTTGCGCACGGTCTCGACGAACTCGAACCCGTCCATTGCGGGCATGTTGATGTCCACGATGCACAGGTCGATCGATTTGGTCTTCCAGATCGTGAGGGCTTCGACGCCGTCGCTAGCCATCTCGGGCTCGTAGCCGGCGATCCGCAGGGCGTCACCGAGCAATTCACGCACGCCAGCCTCGTCGTCGACGACCAGAATCGTCGCCATCAGTCATCCTCCATGTGGTGAGCGTACCCGTCGGCGCGCCCACCAGCCCGGCTCGGGCGGCGGCGGGGGTTCACAATCAAGCGAAAACGTCCTCACAGTTTCCTCACAACCTGGGTGGATACGCTACAGATATCCGGAGACGAGGAGTGGTAATGAAGTCCCTGCTGACGCGCAGTGTCGCCGCGGTGGCGTTGTGCTCGGCACTTGGGGTCGCCGCCTCGGGTGTCGCCTACGCCAACGGTGGATCGCCGCACGCCTACGCCGCTTCCTCGGTCGATCACGCGGCGCACTCGTCGCTCAACGCGAATGACCGGAGCGCCCCCCCGTCGTCCAAGAAGAGTTTCGGTCAGCTTCAACGCCAGTACCGCGACGCGTTGCGTACGATCAACCGCGAGTTCGAACAGAGCGTGGCGGCCGCCCAGAGTCAGTTCGTCAGTTCGTTGGTGAGCGCGAGGACGGCGGCCGACAAGCTCGCCGCTCGAACCCAGTTTCGCAACGCGGTGGCTGGCGCAACGGCCAAGCGAGAAGTTGCACTCAAGGGTCTGGGCCGTCCGCCCCATCGGGGTCAGTCCGGCGCCGGGTCGCGCGGCCGCTCGAACTAGCGCTTGGGCCGCGTCATCGGTGGGCGTCGGCGCGAGGTGCCCTAGCCTCTCGACACGGCCACGCCGACGCTGAAGTAGCTCCACGGCTTGGGTCCCCTGGCGAAGCGCTGTTCCAGCCACGTGATGTCGAAGCCGGCGTTGCGGATCAGTCCGGGGGCGTCGCGGGTCAGGTGACAGCCGTCGGCAATCCGCTGCTCCAGGGGATCGAGCAGTCGTTGCCAGCGCGCGACACCCGCGCTGGGCGCCACGCCGTGCTCGAGGAAGTGGAGCGAGCCCCCCGCAACGAGCACCCGGCGCAATTCGCGCAGGACCTGTTCGGGGTCGGGCACGGTGCACAGCGTGAAGGTCATGAGCGCGCTGTCGCACGTCGCAGCGTCCAGCGGGATCGACTGCCCGTCTAGGCCGACGTGGGTGATGGGCACTGGCGAGTCCTTCATTCGGGATTCACCGATGCGCAGCGAGCGCGTGGAGGGCTCCACCGCGTAGACGCGGCGAACCGCGTCGGGGTAGTGCACGATGTTCAGTCCCGAACCGAAGCCGATCTCCACCACGTCGCCGTGAAGCCCGTCGCAGACCCGCTCGCGCCATTGCTCCATTCCCGGCGTGGCGCAGGCCCAGTTGACGAGGTGGGGGACGATTCGCTCACGGTACAGGCCCATGGAGCGAACCTACTTTCTTTCCCGGGTGATCCGTCCGTCCAGGTAGAGCGAAACTGCTAGTCGGCGACCGCGTCGAGTACCGCGCGCAGGCGGGCCTTGGCGTCGGTGACCAGGTCGGCCAGCACGACTTCGGGCATGAGCACCGTCGGATCGGCGATCGAGACCCGGGTCTCGCTCTCCGAGGAGCCGTCGAGCACCACGTTGCACGGCAACATGAGCGCGGCCTCGGGCAGGCGCGTCAGCGCCTCGTTGGCCATCACGGGATTGCAGGCTCCCAGGATCTTCAGCGGCGTGCGCTGCACGCCCAGACGATCCTGAAACACGCGCGCGACGTCGATCTCGGTCAGCACGCCGAAGCCCTGCTCCTTGAGCGCCGCCCGTACCAGCTCCTCGGTCGCCTCGAGCGACTTCCCTACGACAATCGTGAGTTCACTCATCGTGCCACCTCGCGCTCTACTCGCCTCTTGTGGAGATCTTAAGCACGCGGTAGAGCGGGCAGAATCCGCTCAGCGACGTGAGCACGAGTATCGCGGCGACGATCCAGAGCACGATGCCCAGAGCGCTGCTCGAACCGACGGCCAGCGCCCAGATGACCGCGCCGACGCCCAGCACGATTCGCACAATCCGGTCAAGTGATCCAACGTTTCTTCCCACGGGAACCTCCTCAGGTCGTACCTTCACTATACCCCCAGGGGTATAGTGAAGGTGGCGGGTCCAAGGTCCCAATCGTGCTCTGACGCCGAACCGGGCGCCGCGGGCTAGTGCGTCGCGTGCAGGCGCTCGATCACGTCGTCGACCACCTCGCTCGTGGTGGCCTCGCCGGCGAGATCGAACGTTCGCACCCCCGCGGCGGCCCCCTCGAGGGTCGCCGTGCGCAGACGTTCGCCCGCGTGGCGGTAGTCGTCGTTACCCAAGTGCACCGCGGCCTGGTCCAAGAGTGCGGCCTGGGCGAGGAGCATGGCCATGGGGTTGGCGACGTTCTTGCCCTCCAGCGCGGGGGCGGTCCCGTGTGGAGCCTCGGCCATGGCGACCATCGGGTGCAGGTTCTCGTCCAGCGACATCAGCACCGATTCGGCACCGGCGATGGAGCCGAAGAGGGCGAGCACGAGGTCGCTCATGCAGTCGCCGTCGCGGTTGAGCGTGGGAATGACCAAGGTGTGCTCGTGCACGTCGGTCACCAGGCCGGCGTAGGTGGCGTCGATGAGGGTGGGTCGATAGGTCACCTGGGGGTGGCGCTCGGCGGCCGCGTCCATCTCCTCTTTCAGCATCCCCTCGTAGGTGGGTGACACGGTCCACTTGGGCCCGCCGTAGACCATCCCGTCGGTCTGTTCGGCGGCCTGGAAGGCATACTCGGCCACGAAGCGGCAGTTGGATCGCTCGATGCGCTCGGTGCGCCAGGCGGACTCGCCGAACTGGCCCGCCGGCCCCTCGCGGCCCTCGGCCGCGCCGTACGCGTCACCCACGGCCATGCGCACCACGATGATGGGCTTGGTCGAAGCGACCACCGGCGAGACGCCCGGAATGCGCCGCCCGGTTCGCACAATCACCGAGCCGTTGATGCCCTCGCGCAGGATTCGATTAGGTGAGCCGACGCCGCCGATCTCGGGTGGTGTGATCGTGGCCGCCTTGAGTCCTAGGCCCGTTGTCACCATCGCGACGGCGGCCTCGCGCACTACGTCGTTGTTCGTGGCGCGTCGGTTCGCGAGGGAGAGGTCGAAGTGCTCGAAGGCGAGCTCAATACCGAGCAGGTCGCGGGTCATCACGCGAAGGGACTCGTCGAGGAGTTCCTGTCCGGTCTGGTCGCCGTCGCACACGACGATGGTCGGGGTTGAAGTGGTCATACCTCAGTCTCTCACGCGTGCGGCTCCTCGACTTTTCGTACGTCACCAGGCCCGAGGCACTGGTGCGTCGTGTTCGGACCCCAGGACCTTCTCGTAGAGTGCCACGCCTCCCTCGTGGGGCACGCCCACCAGTGGACGCACGCCCACGCAGCGGTAGCCAGCCCGCTCGTACTAGCGCCGCAGTGTGATATTGGCTTCACCACAGTCGAGACGAACGGTGTTCATGTGGCGACGGCGCACTTCCTCCTCGCACCAGTTGATCAACCGCGCGCCGAGTCTGCGGTCCGCGTAGTCGCGATCGACCATGAGTCGGTGGAGGTAGCCAGCCCGCGTGGGTGAGTGGCCCCAGACGTTTGGGTCCTCGTGGGTCATTGTGACCGAGCCCGCCAGCGTGCCCGCGTCGCGCACGACGTAGACGGCACCGTCGGCGATCTGATCGAGAAGATGTGGCGCCGAAAGTGCCCCGCCATCCACTGTCGCACGCCGTGCTCGGCGAGCCAGGTGGAGAGTGCCCCACGAAGGGCGAGCAGGTTGTCGACGGTGCCGGGTGTGGCGCGACTCACTCCCGTTCCCAG
>DATKTZ010000040.1:0-5497 GCA_035530815.1 Acidimicrobiales bacterium | reverse complement strand
AACGTAAAGTACGTCAGTTCTGATAGTCTCAAAACCGTGGGAAAACCGCGTTTTCGCCCCTCACAGGTCGTTGAGAACCCCCGACACTTCGGTCGCTCGAGTGATGCGGTGGCCATTCGGGTCGAAGGTTGGAGCGAAGGTGAGATGGCCTGGGCTTGGTACCAGCATCAAGCGGCCCTTGCCGTCAGAGCGGAGCTGAAGGCTCGCCGGATACCGCTGAGCCTCCTTGCCGTCAGAGTCGATGAAGACGAGGCGTGGCTCGAGCGCAAACTCCGGGGCCAGGCCCCCGCGAACCTCGGTGAGATGTTCGAGTGGGCGTTACGCCTGGGAGTGCACGTCTTGCCGGTGGTTCAGAACCCGACTGACTTGTTGCCCAAAGTCAAGTAAACCACTCGCTATTATTTGGACAACGAGGAGGTTTGCGGTGATAGTCGTGACCTTGACTGATGCTGACGAGGCGAAGCTGGCGAAGCTCTTCAACGAGCTTGCCGAGCGTAGGCGGGTCGCCGAAGAACTCAAAATCGGCTCACGTGAACGAGCGCTGGCGTTCCGCGAAGTGACCGCTGCCTCCGTGTGATTGCGGGGAGATAAACGAACACCCCTGAAGTAGGCTCACTCGATGGCGCGCCCCATCGGTAGTAAGGCCCACAACCTTCCAGTTTGTCCCCGTCACGCCTCCGGACGCGTGACCCTCAACGGGCATTACGGCGGGGCGCACCGTCGCCAGCGATACCGCTGCATTCCCGGTGGCGCAGTGGCGCCACACAACTTCTCGGGGCCACTGGCCGGCATCGTGTTGGATGCCGGCGCGACCTGTGACCACTGCGAGCAGTCACTCGCACCGCACCAGGGTCCCCACACGGCTCGTCACTACGACTTCCCAGTCCAGGAGGTCGCGCGTGCTCTCGTGTTGGTTGGCCAGGGCGTCAGCTACACCGAGGCGGCCAAACGTTGCGGCGTGCGCTGGGCCGCGAGTGCGTCGGACGCGCAGGTCGTGCTCAACTGGGTCGAGGTGTTCACGCCCGTCGTGGCGGCGCGCTGGGCCGTTGAAGCTTGGCCAGAGACGGTGGTCGTGGACGCGTCGCCCTTCTGGGCCAACCTCCCTGGACCGCGCTTCGGCATCGCGTTCTACGTGATGGCAGTTTGCGGCTACGAGGCGGGTGAGCCCAGTCAGGTACTGGCCCTGCATCCCGTGAACAAGGAAAACAAGGGCACCTGGACTGCACTGCTGCGTTCCAAGCCGGGCGTGCCTCGTCTGACCATCTCCGACGAGGGGCGTGCAGTGTTGCCGTCCATTCCGAACGCCTGGCCGGGGACGACCCTGCGCCTTTGTCGTTGGCACCTGAAAAAGAACCTCAGCGCGAAACTGACGAAGGCGGGTTACGACGAGACCCACGAAGTCACGCATAAGTCCGAGACGGCGCTCGACGACCTGGGCTCGTGGCGCAAGTTCGGCGCGGCGGCGAAACGCGATGGCGATCTCGAGCTGCTCACCTGGATCGACAAACACGACGACTACCTGCGCACCGAGTTCAGCGCCGGTGTCTTGCCCGCGCACTACTCGAACGGCACCGTCGAACGGGCGCTACAGGAGGTCAAGTCCGTCATCGGGAGTCGCGCCTTCTGTCTGCGCAACGCAAGGCGAACGGCGTTGATGCTCGAGCTCGTGAGGCTGCGGCTCAACCACGCCGATGACGAACTCACCTACTCGCACGACATACGTGCCTACCTCGAGGCGGGCGGCGCGCTCACCAAACAGATGACGATAAAAGACCGCAAGGGCTACCCGAGTCTCCGCCCTTGAGTTCTCGGACCGGTCGCAGCGGAGCGCCTTGCCCAAAGGACTCCGAAGCCAACGAGTAGCAAGGCAATGCCGAGGCCGACCGTGACGCGACCGGCGACGAGGGTGGGTCCATACCTGGAACAGGTGTCGGTGCGACCGGCAGTCAACATCGGGCCGCCTGGGTTGAAGCAAGATGACCGCTCGCTACCACCCAGGAGAAGGAGCATCACGCCGCCGAGGCACACGAGCCCCGCAATAGACCACAGCAGCGTCAGTCTTCGCATCGCTACTCCTCACGCGTCTTCACATCAAGGGTATTCCGGACCGCGGACGACAGTTTCCAGAGCCTATTTGCCAAACCCAATCAACCTCACATTGTTGTCACGAGAGGACCGGGTTTATCTCCCCGCAATCACACGGAGGAGAGGTGTGTTGGGCGACTGACGAGCGTGTCGCCGCACCGAGGGTGGGAGCGGCTTCAGGTTTGGCGAGCAGACCGAGGTGAAGAGTCCACTCGTACATCTCACCTAAGTCGGCGGGCACGCGCCCGTAGAGCTTGCGGCACAGCCAGTCGTAGTTCTCTCCAAGTTCATTTGCCAGCTGGGCGACGCGCCAGCCCCGCTTTTTGAGTTCCACTAAAACGGCGGACGCCGCGTTGTGTTGGAACAACGCCCACGCCCTCTCACCTGGAGTTAGTCCGGTGTCCTCAGCGAAGACAGGTTTGCTCGTTCGACCGAAGTCGCGGGAGCGAATAAAGAGGGCAGCGGGCCGAAATCTGGGTTTTCCCACGTCAGGAGCCTATCAAAAGAGCGTATTTTACGTCGTTCGAGTGTTTGAGCCGATCTACGCGGCACTGGAAGAGGCGTGACACGAGAAAAGAACCAAGTCCCCCCAGCCAGCGCGGTGCGCTACAACCCGGCCCTGGGTCCTCACCCTCTGGTGACGCCCGCCGTGTGGCGCGTCATCGGCCCCGTGGTACTCGAGAGCTTGGCGCCGGTGTGGCATCTGTCTCCCATCACCCTTCGGCGGTTTCAAGTCGCGATGGTTCGTTTTGCCGCGTGGGCCAACTCGCTCGGGTACTTGCTGTCTCCCCAGACACTGCTTGCCCCCGCGATGGTTCAGGCGTATTTGGCCAGTGTTGCGACGGGGGCGCCCGACGACGAGCCGCAACTCTGGCGGCTATCGAAGTCGTGGGGTCTCACGCCACAAGACGCGAGCGTTCGCGACGGTGTGGCCCGCCCGGACTATCGCGCGCCCTACTCCGACTACGAGCTCGAGATGCTCCTGCTCGCGGGTCGCAACCAGTCCACAGCGCATCGGCGTGTCACGTTGCTCGCCATCATCGCCCTGGGTGCTGGCTGTGGCATTACGCGCCGCGCCGCGCGCGACGCGCAAGCAAGCCACTTGCACCAGCACGGCACATCCGCATTCTTTCGCGCGTCGAGCTACTGCGCCTTCGTTCGACCTGAACTCAGTGAGTTGTTGAGCGAAGTTTGCGCGGAGCGACCGGTCGGTCGTCTGCGCGGTCAGATGGAAAACGAAGCTGGCATCACCATCGGGGCGTCGGAGTGGCTCAAGCTCCAGCACGGTGTGCCGGTCCTCTCCGTGGACCGGTTGCGCGCGACGTACGTGTGCGCATTGCTCAACCAAGGCGTAGCCGTCCTCGACGTGATGGCGTGGTGCGGACTCTCGGGCGCGGAGTCGCTCGACGGCTACCTCGCGCACGTCCCTCGTCCAACTCTGATGTGCCCCTTCGACACAGGAGGTCCATTGTGACCGAGACACGCCAAGAGCAACGACTACTGGAGAAGGAAGCAGAGAGGCTGGTCGATGAGGCAGGTATCTATTCCCACGTGGAGGCACTGCTGGCGAAGATGCACCGTCGAGGAGGTCGCCCACGAGAACTGCCCGTGAAGGCACTCTTCGTCGCCCTGCAGCTAATGGCGTTTTCCGGTAGGTACTACCTCAACGACGTCGCCAAGGTCCTCAACGGTCTCAGCCGTCCGACCCGCGAACGACTCGGCCTCATTCGCGCGAGCGGGCACCCCATCACGAACCGGCAGGTCCAGTACCTCACCGACCGCATCGACGCGGCACTGCGCCGTGACTTCACGACAACGCTAATGAGAGACGAGAGCCGGTACGTGGACTTCGACGCTATCTTCAGCGCCATTGCGAAGGCCGGCGCTCACCCCGACGCCACGAAGTCCTCGTCTGTCGCGGTGGACGCGTCCGACATTCCTTCGTGGGGAACGTCACGCAACGTGTTTTGTCCGGTCGTGAACACCGAGACCGGCGAAGAGAGCTATGCCAAGGCGTTGCGAGTGACGGACCCCGACGCGGCGTGGCGTGGTGCGAAGGACCACGAGTACAAGAAGCCGGTCTTCGGCTACGAGGTGACGGTCGCCGTGTCGGTGCGTGATGAGCCGGGCGGTGAAGTTCCTCGGGCTGCGCTGGCCGCGCGGTTCCGCCCGAGCAACGTCAATGGTCGCGAAGCCGCTCTGGCGTGCATCGAAGAGGTGAAAAACCAGCGGGGCCGCCTCGGTGACGTGCTCATTGACCGGGAGTACACCCAATCGAAGCACGGTGAGGACTTTCTCAACCCGGTGCGAATACTCGGCGGTGAACCGGTCTTCGCTCTGAAGCAGAACCAGGTGGGTCCCTCGGGTGTCGTTCACGGCGCCATCATCATCGACGGACAGCCATTCTCGCCGTCGATGCCCACAGCACTGAAGAAGCTGGTTCCACCATCGGGCAAGGGCACTGACGTGTACAAGCCCTCACCCGAAGCTCTGGCCGAGTACCAGGCCAAGGTGAAGGCGCGTTCGGTGTACGCCTTGGTGCTGAACGAAGCGCGTCGCCCAAATGGCACGTTGGTGTTCCAGTGTCCCAGCGCTGCGGGCAAGCTCGGCTGTCCACTCCAGGCTCCGGCGAGACCTGTGCGACTCGGCCTGTTGCCAGCGGCGAGTCCGCCGAAGCGTGTCGTTGCGGACACCGTGTGCGCCAAGCGTTTTCGCAGTTTCGAGATGACAGACCTGCCGCTCTACCAGCGTCATCTCTACGGTTCGAAGGAATGGTTTCACAGCTACGCCCGGCGCGGTTCGAGCATCGAGCCCCACTTCGGTGCCCTGAAGGACGAGTCCGCCGAGGGTCTTCGTCGTGGGAAGTTCCGCGTGCGAGGCATCGTGAAGACAGGTCTGATGGTCGCCTTCGCGTTGGCCAGTACGAATCGCCGACTTGCGCTCGCGTGGGACCGGCGCCCGCCGGTGGTGGCAAAGTCGAAGAAGCCGAAGGGTCGCCCGCGTCGTCAAGCTTGGACCTCGCTTGAGTTGCTCGCGACGACCGACTCGGCCAACCTCGTGATGCGAACCTGATACCCGCTCACTGAGCGCAACACCCGCTAACCCACTGGGACCCCACGTGCCAGTGGGTATCTCTACGCGCGCAAACAGTCTCGACGCGCACCAGCCTCGACAGAGGAGAGTGTCAAAACCTCGAAACGGCTACGAACCGCGCTCGGGATCTCTCAAACCAGGACTTTCGTGACCAGAATGGCCGACTTTTGTATGTCCTTCCTGGTGGGGCTAGTAAGAATCGAACTTACGACCTCGTCATTATCAGTGACGCGCTCTAACCGACTGAGCTATAGCCCCAAGGCGTACCAATCTACACCAGCGACGCGACAGCCTTAACTGGGGGACGATTCCCAGATCT
>DATKTZ010000039.1:0-26653 GCA_035530815.1 Acidimicrobiales bacterium | reverse complement strand
CCTCGGGTTTGTGTGGGTGAATTTCGATCATCAGGCGAAAGTCGTCGTCGGTAGTTCGATGGTGAGACCACCGCAGCACAGGTAGACCATGGCGATGACTGCCTCGGCCGAGTGGTGTCCGTAGCCGCGGTGGTTGATGAGCCGGATCTTGGAGTTCAGGCCCTCAAGTTTCGAGTTCGAGAGGTTGAGTTCGACCGCCGCCAGGATCCGCTCGCGATTCTTGCGCACGGTCTTGGCCAACTTCACGAACGCGGGTATGCGAGAACGGCTGGCCCAGCGCAGCCACCACTCGAGGTGCGCGGGTGCGTCGTCGGGGTTGCGTAACCGGTAGAGGTCGCGCAGCCCCTCTTTCAACTGCCAGCTGCGGTAGAGCACGGAGTTGTGTTTTCGGATCTCGTGCAGCACGCCCAGCTGATCGTCAGTGAGGTTGTCCGGGTCCTTCAACAGGGCCCAGCGGGTGTGCTTCACCCAGCGTGGTTCGTCACGGGGTCGCGCAGGCTCGTCGTTCCCCGGACGACCTCGGGGTCGAGGAGGAGGCGTGCGACGACGCTCTTCATTCCAGGACCAACGTCGGGCCTTGTCGATGGCCTCGTTGGCCATCTTCACGAGATGGAAGGGATCGACGCACTGGCGAACGTGGGGCGCCTTCTCGTTGGTCGCCTTCTCGAAGGCGAGTCCCATATCGAGGCTGATGGCTTCGAGTTTCGCCACTCGCTCGGGTCCCAGTTCGTCGTAGAAGAGGGCGAGGGTCGCGGCGTTCTTGCCCTCGTGGGCCCAGACGGCTCGACCCTGTTGATCGTGGTCGGCGACCACGGTCAGGTAGCGGTGACCCTTGCGGAAAGAGACCTCGTCGACCCCGATGCGGGTCAGTCCGTCGAAGCGACTCTCGTCGAGCACGTCACCCACGACGTCGGTGACGATCGAAGCCACGGCCTCCCAGCTGATGCGCAGCAACCTGGTGATCGTGGTCTTGTCGGTTCGCTGGGCGAGCCACGCGACCACCGAGCAGAAGGCGTTCGTGTGACGAGCACCGGGACGAGCCCAGGCAACGTCCTCGGTGCGAACTCGCCGACACCGGGAACAGTCAATCCGACAGATCTCGGCTTCGAGGAAGCACTTCGCCGCTCCGAGGTCGAGGTGACGCCAGCGACGAATGGAGCGGTCGTAGTGCACCTTGGTTGAAAAGCCACAGGGACACTGGTGGGAACGCTTTCGCCGGCGAATCCTCAGCACCACTCCCTCGGGCGTGAAGCTCACTCCTTCAACGACGACGCCGTCGATGGCGATGATGCGATTAAATGCAGTGGTGGCGCGCATGTAGTTCCTCTTGGCTTCGGGTGTTTGAACGCTTCCGAAACTACGAGAACTACGTGCGCGCCATTTGACGAGAATCAAGCGCTTGGGACAGTGGCCGTCAACCCAAGTGGGGACTGGCCTTTCGAGGACGCCGCGCCTCGTTCAGATCTTCAAGTTACCCACGGGAACCCGAGGAGTCCCATTTCTTGCATAGGCGGGTATGCGCGCATGAACACCCTTGTTCGATAAACCATTCGATCTATTCGAGATACCGCCTCCGGTGCCTAGGCACTCTCGAGGGATCAATTGAAAGATTTCCTGGACTGGCCGAGTCGCGCTGCTCGCGACCGCGGTCCAAATTGGTGGGGCTAGTAAGAATCGAACTTACGACCTCGTCATTATCAGTGACGCGCTCTAACCGACTGAGCTATAGCCCCAAGGCGTACCAATCTACACCAGCGACGCGACAGCCTTAACTGGGGGACGATTCCCAGATCTTCGCGGCGATCGACTGGCTCGCGGTCGCGAGCAGTGTGCCGTCGCGACTCCAGAGGTAGGCGGTTCCCTGGGAGAATCCCCCGGCGAGCGCGTGCATGTGAATCTCGCAAAGGACCCATTCGGTGGGTTCCAGCGTCGCCACACGAATGGTGTTGTCGAGGCTGCGGCCCATCATTCGTCGCCCCATGGGCTGGGTGGCTCCGCCCGAGACATAGTCGCCGAAGATGGCCAGCGTCGCCGCGGACGGCTCGAAGTGTCCCGGCACGCGCGCCCAGATCGCCGACACCGGTGAGCCTGGCGTGTTGTCCATTTCCTCGAAGGTCCGTCCGAGCGCCACCCGGCTGTCCACGTGCTGGAAGATCGAGTTGCCGAGGCCCTGGGGGAGTTGGCGTGGGGGACAGTCCTCGGGGTCGGGGACTTCGGGCATCGTCAACCAGGGCGAGGGCGCCGACAACGTGCCGGTACCGAGGGCGGCGTTGACAGTCAGGATCTCGCGGCCTTCGGCGTAGGTCGTCGCGCGCGCCTGGGTCACGTGGCCGCCCACGACGGCCAGGTCGGTGCGCACCGTCACTTCGGCGCCCAGGGGGGCGTAGGAGAGGTACTGCGCGCTGCCCCATACGGTGGGACGGCCGCTGGCCTCTTCGAGCGCCACGAGCCCGCTGGCGAGGCCGCAGCCACCGAAGAGGAAGCGTCCCGGGGTGATCAGGCGCTCAGTGACCGTGAAGGTCCACGTGTGCTCGTCTCGTCGGGTCATGGCGAGAAAGCTCTTTGCGTCCACGAACGCCGAGGCTACAGGACGGAGCAACCTTGGACCGTGTACGCACCTCGATCCAACGGGGCAGACTTGGGGGGTGATCGATCCGCGATTCGTCTATCTCGCCGCCGCCCTGTCGTTCGTGGGCGCGGCGGGCTACATCCGCGACACGCTGCGCGGCGTGACCGCGCCGAACCGCGTGACGTGGGGGCTCTGGGGCCTCGAGGGTGTGTTGGCGTTCATCAACGAGATGCAACAGCACGTGGGCACCGCTGCGGTCATGACCCTGGTGTTCGGTCTCGTGCCGCTGGCGGTGCTGGTCGCGTCATTTCGCAACTCGCACAGCATCTGGCGCATCGGCCCCTTCGACATCGTGTGCGGCGCGCTCTCACTGCTTGGAATCGTCTTCTGGGCGTTCGTGCACGAAGCGACGGTCGCGTTGATCTCGTTCGTGATCGCTGATCAACTGGCGGCCCTGCCCACTCTGCGAAAGTCGTGGATGAAGCCGAGTTCGGAGTCGGCGTGGGTCTTCGCCCTCGGGGTCCTCAACGCGGGCATCACGCTCTTGACCCTGCAGCACTTCACGACCGCGGGTGCACTCTTTCCCGGTGCGATCCTGGTCACTGACCTTATGATCTCGATCCTCGTCGCGGGTCGTATCGGACCGCGACTTCGCGGCGCTGACGAGGCGCCGGTGAACGTGAGTCTGGGCTGATGGACCGGCCCTCGACGCCCGAGCAACGGCGCGAGGAGGGTCGCGCCGCCCGCGCCGGTGCGCCGAGGCGCTCGCTCGGGGTTCTGGCCGATAGGCCAGCGTCCTACGACGCGCTGGCCCGGCTGGCCTGGCGCGACGAGGGCCGTGACGAAACACTGCTCGCGATCAAGCACCAGCGCATGCTCGAGGGGCCGCTCGCCTTCTTGCGTGGCGCGGCCCTGGTGATGGCCGACGATCTGGAGAGAAGCGCGAGCACCACCTTGGACGTCCAGCTGTGCGGTGACGCGCACCTCGCGAATTTTGGTGTGTTCGCCTCACCCGAGCGTCGGCTGGTCTTTGACATCAACGACTTCGACGAGACCGAGCGGGGGCCGTTCGAGTGGGACCTCAAGCGCCTCGCGAGCTCAGTCGTCATCGCGTCGGACCAACTGGGCCACGACGAGACGTTCCAGGTCACACTGGCCCGCGAGACAGCCCGCGAGTACCAACGCTCGATGCGCCGCTTCGCCGCGATGACCCGTCTGCAGGTGTGGTACGCGCGCTTCGACGTGCGACGGCTCGATCGCGAACTGCGGGGCTTTTTCACCCAGACCGTGCTCGCCGAGGCGTACGACGTGATTCAAAGCGCCAGGAGTACCGCGACGCACGTGGCCTACGAGCGTCTGATCGAGCGTGACGCGAACGGCATCCGGATCCGTTCACGCGCCCCTCACGTCGTGGCGCTGCGCGACCTCGATAGCCCCACGGACGCGATCGCCGCCACCCTCGGCGAGGTGTTGGCCCACTACCGGGGCTCGCTGCCCTACGACCGAGCGGTGCTGCTCGACCAGTTCAGCGTGGCGGACGTGGCACGTCAGGTAATGGGTGTGGGGTCAGTCGGCACGGAGTGCTACATCGTCCTGTTCACGGGACGCGACGAATCGGATCCCTTCGTGCTCCAGGTGAAGGAGGCTCGCGACTCGTCGGTAGCGCTCGCCCGATCGAGTACGAACTCGATGAACTGCGCGGAGCGGGTCGTGCACGGCCAACAACTCATGCAGGCCACGACCGACGCCTTCCTGGGCTGGCACGCCGTCGCCGAGAGCGGCGTGGGCGCGAGCTTCTACGTGCGCCAGCTCTACGACCACAAGGCGAGTGTGGACCTGACTCGCATGGATGAATCGCGGCTGCTCGCCTACGCCAAGGTGTGTGCCTGGGTGCTCGCGCGAGCCCACGCGCGCTCGGGCCGCTCCGCCCAGATTGCCGGGTATCTGGGGCGTAACGACCGCTTCGCGCGCGTGATCGGTGACTTCGCGATCGCCTACCGCGATCGGAACCTCACCGACTACGTGAATCTCGAGCTTGCGGTGCGCGAGGGCCGGATCGCAGTTGCGCGCTGACGGGATCGCGACATCATCACACTCGGACCTAGTTGGTAGAATGGAGTCCCTACGGGGATGTAGCTCAGTTGGTAGAGCGCGGGCTTTGCAAGCCTGAGGTCGTGGGTTCGATCCCCATCGTCTCCACCAGAGGCCCGCCGCCGCGCGCCACGTCTCGAGTTAGATCACCGGCGAGAGCCCGCCGTCGAGGTTGATGGCGGTGCCCGTGATGTAGGCCGCGCGAGGCGAGAGCAGGAAGGCAGCGAGGCTCGCGAACTCCTCGGCGCGCCCCACCCGTCCCAGTGGTATGTGCGCGGTCGCGGCCTGGTGTTCGTAGAACTGGTCGAGCTCCATCGACGCCGCGGCCGCGCGCCGGGTCCACTGACCGGATTCGATGAGACCGATGAGCACTGCGTTGACGCGTACGCCTGCGTGGGCCACCTCGTGCGACATGGCCTTGGTGAGCGCCAGTCCCGCTGCACGCGAGGCCGCGGTGGGGGTGGACGAGGCCCCGGGTGCGCGCGCCATGATGGCGAGCACGTTCACGATGGAACCACCGCGTTCTTGGAGCGCGGGCAACACTCGACGCGATGCGTGCAACGCGGCGATGACCTTGAGCTCGTAGTCCTCACGCCACTGGTCGTCGCTCGAGGCGCTCACGGGCGCGGCGGCGGAACGTCCGGCGTTGTTCACCGCGCCGTCGAGACGACCGAAGCGGGCCAGGGTGGTGTCGACAAACTCATCGAGTTGGACGGAATCGGTGACGTCGGCCTCGAAGCAGAGCGCGTTGTCACCTAGAAATTGCTGAGCACGGTTCAGGCGATCCAGGTCGCGTCCGCACACCGCCACGCGCGCGCCCTCGTCGATCAGGGTGCGCGCCAGCGCCAAGCCGAGGCCGTCGGTGCCGCCGGTGATGAGGTAGGCGCGATCGCGCAGTTCGAGGTCCATGTGTTCATACTACGAAGGCGACCGAGAATACGAAAGGCCCGGAATCGGACTAGGCGATGTCCGATTCCGGGCCTTAAGGCCGGGGGGGGGCTTACTCAGCCGCGATAGTGCTCTCGCCAGATGAGTCGGTACACCTTGAGCTTGCGCGGCAGCGCGCGCAGCCCGGGGATGAAGGGCAACAGCAGTAGCAGCACCGACAGGAGCATCATCATGCCCCACACGTCGACGTCGGCGTTGTCGGCGAGACTCGTCGAGAAGGGCGGCACCTGGTACCAGAAGGTGTACAGCCACAACCACGCCTGGCCCGGGTAGCTGCCGGTCTCGTTCATCATGCCCCACTGCTCGCCCAACAGGTGTTGCTTCTGAGCGAGATTACCGATGTAGGAGCCGTCGGCGAGGAACAGCAGCGGCTTCGTGTAGTCGGTGGTGTAGTAGCCGTTGCCCGTGATGAGGGCCTGGTCAAGCGCACCGGTTCGCGCCATCTGGGTCAGGTCGTTGATGAAGATCGGCACCGGTCCGGCGTCGCTCGCCTTCACGATCACCTGGCCGTTGACGAACTTCATGTTCGACGCTGCTTTGGTGTAGTTCGCCACCCACGTATCACGGGTGCTCTGGGGCGCCTTGGTCCACGTGGCGAGTCCGCTCTGCAGCGCCGGCTGGTTGGGCAATGACTTGAGCGGGTCGATCACGAAGTCCTGCACCGAGTTCACCGGGATGGTGGCGCCGGCCCACTTGGCCAGGGGGAATGGCCCCAGCTTCTGGCCGTCGGACGCCGTGTTGTACGGCGCACCGTACCCCGCAGTGCCACTCGTGCCGTTCAGTTCGCTGAGCGCCGTTGAGGCGAAGTCGACGGGTGCCTTGTTCGACCACGTCTTGATCGTGATCGCCGCGTCGTCGGGCGAACCGAAGACGACTGACAGCAGCAGGGTCAGTACCGAGACGATCACGATCGCGATGGTGCCTTCCTTGATGATGTCGTAGGGGCTGTGGCCGCCCTTGTAGGTCGGAGCGTCGACGTCTGGTCGGAATGCTTTCGTACTCACTGGGCTTCTCCCGCGTTCTCTTCATACGGTGGGACGACGCCTTTGATGCGCACGAGCAACACGTGCAGGGCCGTCAGGACGACCGCCGCCAGGGGCAGCAGGACAATGTGCCACATCAGCATCTGGCCGAGGTTCAACACGTTGAAGAACGAACCGGCGCCGGTGGCGTTGATGCCGTCCTTGGCTTGGGTGGTGATCCACTGCGAGTCGAAGTTGCTCTGTGAGGCGTAGCCGGTGAAGGCGGTGGCGACGGACGCGAGGAACGTGATGACGCCGGTCATCCAGGTGAGCGACCGTCCGCCGCGCCAGGCGCCCATGAAGAACTTCCCCCACAGGTGCACGACCATTGCGAAGAAGAAGATCTCCACGCTCCACAGGTGCAGTGAATTCACGAAGTGCCCGAAGGATGATCCGTGCCACCACTGAGGACCACGCAGCGCGAGCACGCAGCCAGTGACGATGACGACGATCATCGCCGACAGCGTGGTGACGCCGAACACGTAGATCCACGATGACACGTAGCTGGGCTGGGTGTCAGGCAGCAATTTCTCGGGGGGTAGTTTCCCCGCCACTCGCTTTCGTAAGCGCGTCGTCCATTGACGCTCGATCTCGGTGGTGCTCACTGGCTCTCCTTTCGGCGATTACGTCCGGGGAACGGAAGCAGCAGTGCCGCCACAAAGGTGGCGACCATCAGCAGAATCACGATCAGATTGGCGACACTCAAGTAGATGAAGTGCCAATGCAGATAGTGCCCGTAATTGTTCAGCGGAACTAACGCCGCTAGGTATGAAAACAACGCCATATATATCCCATTTCTACGAGCTCGTGCCGTAGGCACCAGTGTTGCATGGGCATGCGGAGGGCTACTAGGGACTAAAGGCCTAGAGTGCACCGACGCCCTTACGCAACTGCAACCACGGACTTCTTTTCTTCAATACTCTTCTTAGTACCTGGTTCGCGGTCGTGCGCGGTTTGTCGGAGATGGAATTGGGTCACGCCGATCGAAAGTGACACCGCACCCGCGACGTGCAGTTCGACGAGCAGTGGTGGAAGGTGGGTTAGGTACTGGGTCAGGCCGATCGCCGCCTGGATGAGAGAGATGACCACCAGTCGACGAACGCCGAACTGCAGGGCCTGGGGGGCGCTCGAGTTCCAGATGGCGAAGATGAGCCCGGTGACCAAGCCGATGAACAGCACGGCGGCGATCGAGTGCACCCACGCGGCGCTCGAGAGCGCGAAGGGCAGCCGCCTCGCCACTAATTGGCCCTGGAAGGAGCCGGCGTGCGGTCCCGATCCGGTGGTCATGGTGCCTGAGATGAGCAGCGCGACGAAGGGCAGCCAGAGCAGTCGCGCGATGAGGCGGAAGTGCGGATCGCGCACGTCCGCTCGCGCCCCCGGGCCGTAGACGTACTTCGAGCGGTGATAGAGCACCGCCCCCAGGACGACCATTGACAGCGACAACATCATGTGCAAGGAGACGAGCCACGGGTTCAACTTGGAGTAGACGACGAACGCCCCCAAGATGGCGTCGGCGACGACGCCCAGGATCAGCATCCCCGAGAGCACGACGAGATCGCGTCGGCGCACTTGGCGCAATAGCGCCGCGATGAAGGTGGCGCCGGCCACCAGCACCAGGGCGATGGTCACGATACGGTTCGCGTACTCGATGAAGGGGTGGATGCTCCACGATCCGGTGATCCGGTGGTGAAAGCAGGTGGGCCAGTCCGGACAGCCCAGACCCGAGCCGGTCAGCCGTACGGCCGCTCCGGTCAGGACAATTATGATCATCGACAGGAATGAGGCGAAGGCGAACCAACGAAAAGCTGGGGTGGAGACGCTGCGGCGTCGGTCGGGAGTCACATTCGTAGCCTAGGTAATTGTGGGCTCGTAGAATGCGCCCTATGACAATTTTGGCCCCGACCCCGCGTTCGGTCGCGGACGTCCTCAAGGGGTACGTGGCCCTCACGAAACCTCGGATCATCGAGTTGTTGCTGGTGACCACGATCCCCACGATGGTGGTGGCGGCCAACGGAATTCCCGGACTCTGGCTCATTGTGGCGACCCTCGCCGGCGGCACGCTCGCCGCGGGCGGCGCGAACGCCTTCAACATGGTCATCGACCGCGACATCGACGCGATCATGAAGCGCACCCAGCGCCGTCCACTGGTGACCGGGGTGATGTCGCCGCGCGCGGCCACGTTGTTCGCGGCCGCCCTCGAGATAGCGGCGTTCGCGATTCTCGCCATCTGGGTGAATCAACTTTCCGCGTGGTTGGCGCTGTCGGCGACCGGCTTCTACGTGTTCGTCTACACCCTGTGGCTGAAGCGCCGGTCCAAGCAGAACATCGTCATCGGCGGCGCGGCCGGCGCGGTGCCAGTGCTCGTGGGCTGGGCGGCGGTCACGAACTCGTTGACCTGGACCCCGGTGCTGTTGTTCCTCGTGATCTTCATCTGGACCCCGCCGCACTTTTGGGCGCTGGCCGTGCGATACCGCGACGACTACCAAGCGGCCAACGTCCCGATGATGCCGGTGGTGGCCTCGCTGCGCCGAACGACCCTGGAGATCCTGGTGTACTCGGTGCTCCTGTGGGCCCTCACGATGCTGATCGGTCCGTCGGCGCACCTGGGGTGGATCTACGCGCTCTCGGCGACGGTGCTGGGCGCCCTCTTCACCTTCTACGCCCTGCGTCTCTACCGACACGCGATTCACAACACGGCCGACGTCGGTGAAGCGATGAAGCTCTTTCATTTCTCGATCACGTACCTGACGGCTCTCTTCGTGCTCATGGCGGTGGATGTCCTTGTCCGATTCCGCTAAGACCCCGAGGCGGCGTCCGTCGCCCATGATGTTCATCTCGCTCGGATTGGGAGTGGCGATCGCTGTCATATTGATCTCGATCGTGTCCCTGGCGACGAGCAACCGCCCGAGCGCCAGTGGTACGACCGGCCACACCACGACCACCCTCGCCACCACCGCACTCGTGGGCACCACGGTCAAGCCCTTCACGATGGACTCGCTGAAGGGCGGGGCCCTGAGCTCGCCGTGGTCCGCCGGTCATCCGGCCGTGCTGATCTTCTTCGCCTCCTACTGCGGCCCGTGCCAGAGCGAGATGCCCAAGGTGGCGGCCTACCTGCGCGCGCACAACGAACTGCCGGTCAAGGTCATGGGGGTGGACGCGAGCGACCAGCGCGGCGCGGCGCAGTCCTTCATCGCCAAGAACGGGGTAACGTTTCCGGTCGGCTTCGATCCCAACGATTCGATCACCTCGGGCATCTTCAAGTTCGAGACGATTCCCGAGACGGTCTTTGTGAGCGCCCGGGGCACGGTCACCAAGGTCTATTTCGGAGCCATTCCGACGGCTCAGCTGGCCAAGGGCATCGCGAGTCTGAAGGCCGCCTAGTCGAATTGGAAGGTGCGCGCGGCGAACAGCGGCGCGAGCACGGCCCATATCGCGAGCGACGCCCAGTCCGCACCCGTGGGCGCCACGCCGAGTCCGAGCACGCGGTGCAGCCCCTCGGCCATCGCGCCCGAGGGGATCGCGGTCATGATCCGCTGAAGGAACGAGGGCAGCGACGACGCCGGCACCACGATGCCTGAGAGCAGCAGGAGCACCAGGTACAGGCCGTTGCTCGCGGCGAGGTTCACCTCGGCGCGTAGCCGGCCCGCGAGGGCCAGGCCGATGCCGGCCAGGCCCGCCGAGCCGAGCAGCAACAGGGCCGCGACCTCGAGGGCGCCGCTCCAGCCACCGCGCGGGTGCCAGTGCAAAGCCAGTGCGACCGCGGACAGGATCACCACCTGGAGCACCTCGGTGACCAGCACCCCCGCCACCTTGGCGCTGATGAGTCGTCGACGGCCCAGGGGCGTGACGTGCAGGCGCCGCAACACGCCGAAGGAACGCTCGAAGCCGGTGGCGATCGAGAGAGCGACCAGTGACGTCGACAAGACACACAGCGCCAGGATGCCGGGCGCGATGAAGTCGACGCGGTGCGTGGTGGGCGAGGTCGTCACGTGGGCGAGCGAGAAGAACACCAGCAACAGGACGGGGATGGCGATGGTGAGCAGCAACGTCTCGCCGCGGCGTATCGTCATGCGTACCTCGGCGCGGGTCTGGGCCCACCACGCCCTCACGAGCGGGCCTCGCTGCGCTCGTCGGCGATGAGTTGCAGGTAGCGCTCTTCGAGCGAGGCACGCGTTCGCAGCGACACCAAACTCGCTCCCACGCCCGTGAGCACGTCGTTGATCAGCGCGAGCAGTTCGGGGGTCGAGGCTGTCGCGCAGCGTACCTGGCGCGGTCCGTCGGGCGTGACGGGGCACCCGAGACGGGCGGCTAGCAACTCGGGATCCACGGGTATCGAGGTCTCCACGATCGTTTCGGCGTGTCCGGCCAACTCGTCCAGGGTGCCCTGGGTGACCACGTGGCCGTGATTCATGATGACCAGGCGGTTTGATAGTCGTTCGGCCTCGTCGAGTTCGTGGGTCGTGATCAGCAGGGCACAGCCCCGGTCGCGTTCGGCGCGAATTATCGAGCGGATGACTTGGCGGCCCTCGGGGTCCACCGCGGTCGTCGGCTCGTCGAGCACCAGCACTCGTGGGCGCCCGATGAGCGCCAGCGCCAGCAGGGTGCGCTGCTGTTCGCCGCCGCTCAGGCGCCGCCAGGGCGTGCGCGCGCAGCGCTTCAGGTCCAATAGCGCCAGCAGTTCGCCCGGCTCGCGGGGGGCGTCGTAGTACGTCGCGGTGAGTTGGAGCACTTCGGCGGGTGACATGGGGAACCAGACGCCACCTCGCTGCAGCAACGCACCGGTTCGAACGACCATCTCGCGGTGGTCGCGACGTGGATCGAGCCCGTGCAGCCGCACGGAGCCCGACGTGGGCGTCCGGAAGCCGAGCAGCGTCTCCACCGCCGTGGTCTTGCCGGCCCCGTTAGGTCCCAACAGGGTGACGATCTCGCCGTAGTCGACGTGCAGTGTCACGTCGTCCACGGCCACGAGGTCGCCGAAGGTCACGCGAAGGTGATTGATCTCGACAGCGTTGCTCACGACACTTCAACCTAACGGCTCTTGACGCTCGGTGGATTCACCTCGGTAGGCTGGCGTGCATGATCGATCTTGTCCAACTACGTCGAGAACCCGAAGTCGTCAAGGCCGCGCTGGCCCGACGCGGCGTCGACCCCTCGACGATGGACGCGATCATCGCGCTCGACGTCGAGCATCGTCGGCTGCTGCAGGAGGCCGAGCAACTGCGTGCCGAAGTCAAGGCGATCTCACGTCTGGTAGGTGACGCGCGCCGTGACAACGATCTGGAGTTGGCCCAGGAGCTCACCAGCACGAGCAAACTGCTGGGCGAACGCGAGCGCCTCGCCACCGAGGCCACCGAGGCCGTCGGTACGGACCTGCGGGCGCGCCTCTTGATGATCCCCAACCTGCCCGCGCCCGAGGCGCCCGACGGACTGGATGAGAACGACAACGTGGAGCTGCGCCGCTGGTGGGTCGCAATGGACGAGGGGGCCGAGTTCCCGTCGTTCGCCGAGCATCAGCGCGTGCCGCACTGGGAGGTCGGGGCCGAACTCGGGATTCTCGATCTGGAGGCCGGCGCGAAGCTCGCGGGATCGATGTTCCCGCTCTTTCGTGGTGACGGGGCCCGTCTGGTGCGCGCGCTGGGCTCGTTCGCGCTGGACCGGCACCTGACTGACTACGAAGAGATCCGCCCTCCGACGTTCGCGCTTACCGAGACGATGATGTCGACGGGTCACCTGCCCAAATCGGCCGATGACATGTACGCCATCGAGCGCGACGGCCTGTGGGCGATTCCCACGGCCGAGGTCCCCCTCACTTCCATGCACCGCGGTGAGATTCTCGACGAGAAGGATCTACCGGTGCGTTTCACGGCGCAAACGGCGTGCTTTCGACGTGAGGCGGGCGCGGCGGGCCGTGACACGCGCGGCGTGTTGCGCGTGCACGAGTTCGATAAGGTCGAGCTCTTCAACTACTGCACGCCCGACCAGGCCGAGGCGGCCCACGCCGACATCTTGAGCCGGGCCGAGGCGCTTCTGCAGTCGCTCGGCCTGACCTATCGCGTGCTCGATCTGTGCGCGGGCGATCTCGGTACGTCCTCGGCGCGCACCCTCGATCTGGAGGTCTACAGCCCGGGCGTGGACCGCTGGCTGGAGGTCTCCTCGGTCAGTTGGTTCCGCGACTTTCAGGCCCGGCGTGCGAACGTTCGTTATCGCGATGCCGACGGCTCGATCGCCTTCGTGCACACGGTGAACGGCTCAGCACTGGCGTGGCCACGGATCTGGGCGGCGTTGGTGGAGACTTATCGGCAGGGCGACGGTACGGTCCACCTGCCCGAGGTGCTGGCCCCCTACTTCGCGGGCCGCACGACCATCGCGCCGAGGGCTAGCTAGTCTCGAAGCGGTAGCCCACGCCACGCACCGTGGTGATGTGGACGGGTGACTTGGGGTTCTCCTCGATGAGTGAGCGCAGCCGTTTGATGTGCACGTCGAGGGTCTTGGTGTCGCCGACGTAGTCGCTCCCCCACACCCGATCGATGAGGACCTCGCGGGTGAGCACGCGACCGGGATTCTCAAGCAACAGCCGAAGGAGGGCGAACTCCTTCTTGCGGAGCTTGATCTCGACGTCATCGACGAAGCAGCGCCGCGCGTCGATGTCCATGCGAATCTTGCCGCGATCGATCACCTCGTCCTCGTCGAACACAACCTCGTGGTTTTCGTGACGGCGCAACACAGCGCGAATGCGTGCCACCAACTCGCGCAGCCGGTAGGGCTTGGTCACGTAGTCATCGGCGCCGAGTTCGAGCATCAGCACCATGTCGACCTCCTCGCCCTTGGCGCTCACGATGATGATCGGCACGTCGCTCGAGGCTCGGATGGAACGGCACACGTCGAGGCCGGACATCTTGGGCAGCATGAGGTCCAACAAGATGACGTCGAAGCGATGCGCGTTGAACTCGTTGAGGGCTTCTTGTCCGTCGCGCGCGATGGCGACGTCGAAGCCTTCGCGGGTGAGTCCAACGGTCAAGGCGTCGACGAAGGATTCCTCGTCCTCCACGACCAGGACGTGGATTCGCTTCTCATTGTCGGACTTCTTGGCCATCACGGACTCATCGGCAGCTCGAGGGCGAAGGTGGATCCCTCGCCCTCACGCGAGTCAACCACAACACTGCCGCCGTGGTTGTGCGCGACGTGTCGCACTATGGACAACCCGAGTCCGGTGCCGCCGGTTTCGCGCGCGCGACCCGGGTCGACACGGTAGAAGCGCTCGAAGATTCGCTCGAGGTCCTTGGCGGGAATTCCCACGCCTTCGTCCTTGATCGCGATACGCACGAAGGGCCCGATCGACTCGCCCTCGTCATTCATCTTCGCCTCGACCCGCTCGATGGAGATGGTGACCGTGCCGCCGGCGGGGGAGTACACCACGGCGTTCTCCAGTAGCGCGTGCACCGCCGAGACCAGCTGTCGGCGATCGCCGACGATGACGAAGTTGGCGGAGGGCTCCTTGAAGACCAGGTTCACGTCGTGCTGTTCGGCGGACATGCGGATGCGCTCGATGGCGTCGGCCACGAACAGTGTGACCGGAATCGGCTCACGTGAGGGGGAGCCTTCGCTCTCGATGCGCGAGAGATCGAGCAGGTCTTCGATGATGCGGTTGACGCGGAACGCCTCGGCGTTGATGCGCTCGGCCAAACGGTGCGCGACCGCCGTGTCGCGTTCGAACTGCAGGGTCTCGGCCAGCAGGCCCAGCGCGCCCATCGGGGTCTTCAACTCGTGCGAGACGTTGGCGATGAAGTCGCGTCGAATGTCCTCGAGCCGACGGCGTTCGGAGACGTCCTCGATGACGGCCAACACTCCGAGCGGCCGACGCCCGTCGTCGATGACCGAGGCGCGAATGGTCAGGGTGCGCCGCGGAGGGCCGTAGATGTCGATGGTGCGCTCCGCAATGCCGTTGGACCAGCCCTCGGTCAGGCAGTCGGTGACCGCCTGGGCGGCGATGGCGTCGCCGTAGCGGCTCGCCATGAGCGCCTCCGCTTGGTTGTTGCGAAAGATCACGCCGCCGCCCTCGTCGCACAGCACGAGGCCGAGCGGCAGGGTGTCCAGGGACCGGCGTAGGCGAATCGACTCGGCGCTCGATTCGCTCACGGCCGTGGTGGCGGCACCGGTGACGTCCTCGAGGTAGGCGAGGGCCGACTCGACTTTTCCGTCATCACGCTGGGGCTCGACGCCCAGGCGAGTGCCCAGGGCGGTGAGGCGCTGGGCGATGGCCCGGTGGTCGCGTCGGCGGCTGATGAAGGCCCCGATCAGCGCGGCGACCACGACCACGCCGGCGCACGCCAGGTAGAGGGCGTAGGGCGGCCAGTGGGACACGAAGTTCTGGGGAGCGGCAAGTAGCACGGATTCATTCTCGCAGACCGATGCGCGCGGGTGGAGACGCCGACCGTTGCGCCCCACAGTGAAAGCGAGTTTGTCATGAAGATTGCCGGTGTTCAACTGAATCCATCCGTCTCGTCGCTGCCCGGCGGGGCCGCACTGCAACAGATCGCCAACGGCATCGCGTGGTGGGCCCTCGTGGGCAGTCTGGTCGCGCTCGTGATCGGCGCCGCGCTCTGGGCGATCGGCAGTCAGTCCCAGAACATGCATCAGTCAATGGCCGGACGGCGCGCCGTGATCACCTCGCTGCTCGCAGCGGTACTGATTGGCGCCGCGCCGGCACTGATCAATTTCTTCTTCAAGACCGGGCTCGCAGTGCACTGATGGGGTCGTTGTTCTGTCTCCTGTCACCGGTGCGCTGCGCCGGCACGTCGGTCGCCAAGTCGACGCTCGGCGATGTCTTCGGGGCCCTCACTAATTGGGTGTTGGCGAGCGTCGCGTGGCTGCTGCGCTCGGCCGGGGGCGTCCTGACGAGCGCGAGCGAGCCCTCGACGGTCCTGCGTTCGGCCAACCAGGAGTTCACGTTGCTGGTGGCGCTGGCGCCCCCGCTCATGATGGTGGGACTCCTTGTCGCGACCCTCCAGGCATTGCGCCAGGGCGACAGTGCCTCGCTCGCGCGCGTCTACTTCGCCGTGGCGCCGGCCTGCGTGGCCGGTATTGCGCTCGCGCGGCCGCTGGCCGCACTGGTCCTGACGACGGTGAATCAGCTGTCATCGACGGCGGCCCAGACAGTGGTGGGTCGCGAGGGCGTCTTGGCCAAGGACTTCACCACCCTGTCGAGCTCGACGCCGGGCTTCGGTATCTTCGTGCTGGCGATCGGGGTCGTCGTGGGGTGTTGGCTCTTGTGGTGTGAACTGATAGTGCGTTCGCTCGTCCTGACGCTGCTGCTCGTGCTGGTGCCGGTCGTCGTACCGCTCTCGACGTTTCCGGCCCTGCGACGTCTGGGTTGGCGCCTGGCTGAGACGTTCGTCGCGGTCGCGGCGAGTAAGTTCCTTATCGTCGTGGCGCTGTCGCTCGGACTCAATCAGCTCGAGGGCTCGTCATCCACCCAGATCGTCACCGGAGCGGTGAGCCTCCTGCTCGCGGCCGCGTCGCCCTTCCTGTTGCTGCGGGTGATCCCCTTCGTGGAGCAGTCGGCATTGCACAATCTCGAGGGTCTTCGCGGCCGCTTTTCGCGGGGTGTCCAGCAGTTGAGTTCCTCGCCAGGCGCGAACGCGGTTCGTGCGCTGGCTCCCGAAGCGCCCATTCCGGGACCGCCCACGCCGCCCGAGGACCTGGGACTGGGGATGTGGGAGGGCGACACGGAATTGACCCCGGCTCCGCGTGACGGCGACCCCGGCCCCGCGCCGGTGGGCAAGGCTCGCGCGCGCGGTGGCCACGTCGCCTACTACAGCGACGACGTGGGACCGGTCGTGGGCTGGCACTTCGATGAGTGATCACCTGGCGCTGGGTGACGCCGACGCCGACGCTCGCTGGGTGGGGGTGCGCCGACACCAGGCGCTGCTCGCGATCATGGGGATGGGATTGGTGGGCTACTGGGTGATCGGCCCACGCACCGCGCCAGCCCAGGTGGTGGTGGGCGTGGTCCTCTTGGGTAGCGCAGTGCCCGGACCCGACGGGGCCACCTGGGCCCAGCACCTGGTCTACGTCGCGCGCTTCGCGTCGCGCTCGCGCTGGCGAACGGTGCGTGTCGAGCCCGACGGCGACGCCGTCGTGGTGTGCTCGCCGCTCGTGGTGCGCGTGTACGGGCACGCGCTCGAGCACCACGGCCGGCTGGATCTTTCGGGCAGTGACGTCGTGCTGGCCCGCTCGCTCGCGGCCTTCGCCGACGCACTCGCCGCGTCGCCGCGCCGGCACTTCTCACTGCACGTGCGCACCGGGTCCACCGGTGCGCGCACGCTGCTCAGCACCGCCGACGCCCACGCGCCCGAGGGATGGCGGCGCGACGATGAGCTCATCGGCGACGTGGTGGGTTCAGGGATGGGCGGGGCGTTGTGGCTGATGGAGCGCTGGGAGTACCTGCGAGCCCCCCACGAGCTCGTGCAGGTGTTGCGGGTCCGCGACTTCACGACGGCGCCCGCCGGGGCCGCGCTGCTCGGTCGGCTGCAGGGAGCCTCCGACCACCTGACCCTGGCGGTGCACCTGGACATCGTGCCGCGCGCCCGCGCCCAGCGTCGGGTGGAACGTGCAGTCCACCAACACCGCAGCGACGGGGCGCTCACGCGTGCCGGCGGCTTTCGACACACGTCACGCTCCGAACGGGTCAGCGTGCGACTGGCGCAACGCGAGGCACTCGTGGCCTCGGGCCGGTCACTTGCCCGCCTCGGCGTCTACGTCTTAGTGCGCGCCCCCACCCTCGTGGAACTGCGCGAGCGCGTGGCGCGGGTCGTAGCTCGCGCCAACGAGGGTGGACTGCGTTGCGAACGCGGGTCGGGCCGTCAGGCTGACTGGTTCTGCGCGCAGTTGCCGGGCGGGGCGCACTGGTGACGCGAGCGTGGACGCACTGGGTGACGTCGAAGGACCTGGAGAGCCTCCGTTTGCCTGCGCACGACGCCGGGACTGGTCTCGAGGGACGCCCCCTCGGCGAGGCGCTCGGCGGAGGCGACTTCGTCTTCGACCCCTTCGACGCCTACGACGCCGGGCTCGTGAGCAACCCCAACGTGGTGGTGGCCGGATCGATCGGCGCGGGCAAGAGCACCTTGGTGAAGATGGTGCTGGACCGCGCACTGGCGAGGGGGCGACGCGTCGTGGTGGTCGATCCCAAGGGCGAGTACGGAGCGCTGGCGCACGCGTACGGCGTGGCGTGCTTCGCGCTCGGACGCGATGGCTGGTGCAGCCCCTTTCCCGAGGACGAGCGGGAGGCTCGTGATCTGTTGCGCGCGATGATCGCGGGTGCCCAGGGGGCGCCGCTCAGCGACGAGGTGCACTTCGCCATTGACGAGGTCTGGCCGCGACTCGGCGCGCCGCGCCCTCGACGCGTGCTGGGGGCGCTGCTCGAGTTGTTGCGCGGGCACCTCGACCAGGAGGCTCCCTCGCCCCAGCGGACGCTGGCCCTCACGCTGTACCGGTTCGTGCACGGCGATCTGGCGGGTCTCTTTGACGGCGAAGGCGAGCCGTTCAACTTCGACACGGACTTGGTCGTGCTGGATCTCTCGCGCCAGTGGTCGGCCTCGACCCTGGCGGTGGCGGCCCTGAGCACCGTGGCGGCCGCCCAGCAGGTGGTGGCGGATCGTGGCGAGTTGGGCTACCTGGTTCTCGATGAGGCCTGGGTCCTGCTGGGCGACGCCACCGCGCTCAGCTGGCTGCGGGGTTCGTGGAAGTTGGCCCGATCACGCGGGATCAGTCACGTACTCGTGTTGCATCGCTTCAGCGACGTCGCCTCGGCCGGTGACGCCGGCAGCGCCCAGCGCGAGCAGGCGCGCGGGCTGCTGCGCGAGTGCGAGACATCTTGGCTGTTTCGCCAGCCCCCCGACGAGGCTCGCGAGATGGCGCTCGCCCTGGGGCTGCACCCGCGCGAGGGGCAGTACCTTACCGCGCTGCCCAAGGGCGCGGCGCTCGCGCGCTACGGCGCGTACCGCTCGATCGTGCGCGTTCGTCCGGATCGGCGCGACGCGGGCTTCATCGACACTGACGCCGCGATGCGGGTGCGCTCGCCGTGACCCGCTCGGACCGGCCAACCATCGGACGGCGCACGCTGAAGGGTGTCGCCTTCGGTCGCCCCCTGGTACTGGGCGCACACAGCTCGCTGCTCATCGTGGGGCCGACCCAGGTAGGCAAGACCTCGTCGCTGGTCGTGCCGTCGATGTTGCGCTGGACCGACGCGATGGTCGTCACCAGCGTGAAGCGCGACGTTATCGACGCGACCCGCCGGTGGCGAGGATCGCTCGGCGACGTGCAGGTCCTCGAGCCCGCGAGCGATCTCGGCCTCACCTGGAATCCCCTGGAGGGCGTGACGACACTGCGCCACGCGCTACGGATCGCGCACGACATGACGAGCCGGTCAAGCGCGCACGCCGACACCGACTTCTGGAATTCGTTGGCCTCCAAGTTCGTCGCGGCACTGCTCATCGGCGCGCGCGAGCGCGATCTGGACATCTTCGACGTCGCGGCGGTGGTCGAACGGCGCGCGCTTCGCGCGTGGCACGACTCGGGTCGTGACGGTCCGGCGCGCGACGTGGTGCGTGACCTGCTCGAGCACGACGATCGGACGATCGACGGGGTCGTAACCACCGCCGAGACCATGTTGCTGCCCTGGCGCTTTCGCCAGCCCCTCGCGCGCGTGCGTTCGGTCGTGGCCGGACCCAATACCCTCTACCTCTGCGCGGCACGCACCGAGCAGCAGTACTACGAGTCGCTGTTTCGCGGCGCACTGCACATGGTGCTCGAAGAGCAGCAGCGTCTCGTGGACCAACGAAGGGCGCGACGCCTGCTCGTGGTGCTCGACGAGGCGGCCACCGTGGCACCGCTCGAGGAGCTCGACCAGCTCGCGGCCACGGTGAGCGGCCTCGGCGTGACCCTGGTGACGGTGGTCCAGGACTTCTCGCAGCTCGCCGCGCGCTGGGGACCGCGCGCGTCGAGCATCGTGAACAACCACACCACCCGAGTCGTCATGGCCGGTCTCGCCGATCCCACGCTCGATCGCTACCTGCCCGAACTGACGCGCGAGCGCAAGGACGCGCCGGTGCGGCCGCTGCGTCAGCGACCGGCGGGCACGGCGGTCGTGGTCGCGGGCCACCAGCCCGTGCACACCGTGCGCGTACGGCCCTGGTGGCGCGAACGTCGCCTGCGCGTGCGCGGGGATCGGTGGCCCTAGGTACGCTTCGCAGATGGCCGCTACCCACGATCTGGTGCTGGAAGAGATTCTCGCCATCGACATCGGCGCGACGAGCATCAAGTCCTGCCGGGTCGACCACGACGGCAACCTGCTCGAGGTCCGTCGGCGCCGACCCACGCCGTACCCGTGCACACCCGAACGGCTTGTCACAATATTGAGTGATCGGATCGCGCGCAGCGCCAGCACGCGCGTGGGCGTTGGCTTTCCCGGTGAGTTCACCGAGGGTCGCGTCGTGCGTCCGGGCAACCTCGCCCGCTCGGGCGGGGTGACGAGCGCGGTCGATCCAGCGCTCGAGCACCGTTGGGAGGGCTTCGAGCTGCAGAAGGTGCTGTGCACCGTGACGGGACATGATGTGCGCGTGGTGAACGACGCCACCCTCGCCGCCCTGGGCTGTTGCGCCGACCAGGGACGCGAGATCGTCTTCACCCTGGGCACGGGCTTCGGCCTCGCTCTCAGTGTCGACGGCGAGATCCAGAAGGTCCGTGACGTTGGCGCCGAGGAGTTCACCGAGGGCCTCACCTACGACCAGGCACTGGGCGAACACGGACGCGGACTGGACGAGGCGCGCTGGCGCGTGCTGCTCGAGCGCGCCATCATCGGTTTCGTCGCGGAGTTCAGCGCCGACGTGGTGCACCTCGCCGGGGGCAACGCGCGCAGGCTCTCGCCGGGCATGTTCACGTCGGTGTCGTGCCCGATCACGATTGTGGGCAATGAGGCCGCGCTGCGCGGCGCGGCGCGGCTGTTTCAGGACTGAGCGAGATCCACCGCGCTCGCCGCGAGTACGCCCGCGAACACGCGGCACGACTCGTCGGCGACGGCGAAGTCGGGGCTGTGGTGCATCCCGCTGGTGCCGTCAGCCAGCGCGCCGCCGACGAACATGTAGCAGCCGGGCACTCGGGAGAGGAACTCGGACACGTCGTCGCTCGGTGACACCGGCGTGAAGGCGACGGCGTTGGCGGGGCCGACCACCGCGCTGGCGCTGGCCAGCACCCTCGCGGCAACCTCGTCGTCGTTGGTGACCGCCAGGGTGTTCTCGCCAAGCTCTAGGACGCTCGTCACCCCGAAGGTGTCGTCAATTTCGCGCAGCAGCGAGCTGAGTCGAGCAATCGCGGTGCGTCGCTGGTCGGGCGTGAATGTACGCAGCGTCCCGCGCAGCAACGCGTAGCGTGGCACGACGTTGTTGGCGGTGCCGGCCGCGAGTACTCCGGCTGAACAGGCGCAGTCCGTTCCCTCGTAGCTGAGTCCGGTCACCACCTCGCTCAGCCGCGGCGCCAATGCGCTGACCGCCAGGACCACGTTGCCGTCGGTGGCGGCCATGGCGCCGTGACCACCCTTGCCGGCGATCCGCACGTTGATCGCGCTGGCCTCGCTCATGATGATGCCGCCGCGCGTGCCGACGAAGCCCACGGGGGCCAAGGATGTCACGTGCGCGCCGATCACGTAGTCGACGGGATGATCGCGAAGCAGTCCGCCGGCGATCATGGCCTTGGCGCCGCCGAGACTCTCCTCGGCGGGTTGGAAGACGAGAGTGAACTCACCGGCGAGGTCATCGCGCCGGCGCGCGAGTAGGTCGGCCACACCCAGCAGGCTGGCCGTGTGCACGTCGTGACCGCAGGCGTGCATGACGCCGTCGTGGCGCGATCGAAAACTCACTGTGCTCTCCTCGTGCACCGGCAAGCCGTCGATGTCGGCGCGCACCATGACGCGCCGTCCACGGCGCCCGCCCTTGAGAGTCGCCACGGCGCCAGTGTCGGTGGGACAGGCCGCCAACTCCCAGCCCAGCGCGCTGAGCCGGTCGCGCACCACCTGGGTCGTGCGGTACTCGGCGAAGGAGAGCTCCGGATTGGCGTGCAGGTCGTGACGAAGCTCGACCATGGGGTCATTGACCTGATCGAGCAGCACCGCCAGGTCGTTCGTGAAGGTTGCGGCCATCACCGCATGGTAGCGAGCAGAACCGCCTGGCAGGTGGGTCGGCTAGGATGGTTCACCAGTGTCAACGCGGCTGTAGCTCAGCGGATTAGAGCATCGGTCTACGGAACCGAGGGTCGGGGGTTCGAATCCCTCCAGCCGCACGAACGTGACCTGAACCCTAAAGTCGGTCCAGGTCACACGACTCCGAGTCGCCCGGAGTCCGACAAGTGGCGTGCGTCGCGCGAGGGTTTCCTCATCCACGCCGTAGGTTATGTAGTGCTGCGGCGCCCCCTCATCCGCCTCGCGGGTTGGTGGCGTCGAGCGCGCCCACCATGGGCGACGGGTGCAACCTCGGACGCATTGCGCGGTGATACACGCCGATCCACCGAGTGTTCACCGCGCTCGCCAACATGAACGTCGCGACCAGGCACGTCCACGGACGCGAATCGATGAGGAGTGCGGCGAAGATGATCGTGAACTTCGCCGAGATGACCACCACCCTCGCCAGCGCGTACGACCGTACTCACGGGCGACTTCGAGCACCCGGTCCGACTCGTTGTCACGTCGCGACCAAAACGTGCGGCACGGCGTGCTTCTCCTTGAACGTGCCACGTTGGGGGGCGAGTCCCACGTGGTCGATCGTAACGACGCCTTCTTTCGGCCGTGCTTGGAGCTGGTGGTCAACGAAGTATCCTCGTGGCTGACTACTCGTTGCGGCTGTAGCTCAGCGGAATAGAGCACCGGTCTTCGGAACCGGGTGTCGGGGGTTCGAATCCCTCCAGCCGCACCATTTGACCTTCTTCAGGTCTGGCGCGAGGTACCGAATCCACGATTATTGAGCCCTCGGGTCGACCGCCCCTGCCTACGCACGGTGGTCCATTTCGCCGTTGAAACGGCCTATTTCGCCATTCAAGTGCGTACCTTTCGATCGCAGCTCTCCGCACTACCGCGGCGCAATTCCAATGGAGAGACGTCCCTGAGCTGCCGCCGTGCGGCTCGTGCCTACGCAGCTCTGCGCTTCGTGCCGTCACTTTTCAAAACTTTTGAGAAATTTCTCGAGATTGACCTATTTCGACTGCGAGTGAACTCGCACATGGCACCAGTGAAAGCGCTGGATACGTTCAACCCGACCAGGGAGCTGCCATGACAGTTGCTGCGTTGACCAAACAAGCCCGACCCCGGACCCTCGCCAGAGGCCCTGGCCCGTCGGACGTGGCGACCGTCTCGGTCACCGAGGCCGCCAAGTTGTGCGGCGTCAGCGACGACACTATCCGTCGCCGCCTTCACGCCGACGTCCTGGAGGGCGCCTTCCAGGACGGTCTGGCCGATGCCGCCCCGTGGCGCATCCCAGTTGCTTCGCTCGTTGCCGTCGGCCTCTGTGAGCCCGAGGTCCTCGACGAGTTGGACCTGCGGCTCAACCCCAACATCGCCCGCCTCTCCAACCAGCTGGTCGACACCCGGGCTGAACTGCTGGCGGAACGCACGAGCCGGGAGGCCGCCGAACGCGCCTTCTCGGCTGCCAAGGAGGAAGTCGGTTATCTGCGCAAGACCGTCGACCGCCTCTTGAGCATCGCTGGAAACACCAACGAAGGAAGGACCAACTAATGGCTGGACGACCACTATCAGCACCTCTTCACGAGAACCGGGACGGTACGGTAACCGTACGACTCCCCGGGTCTCCAGGGTCGAAGAGAAGAGTCAGCGAGCGTTTCCCGAACACGGAGGTCGGTGAACGTTGGCGTGCGGCGGCGCTCGCCGCGAGAAAGGCCGGTTTGTCCCTCCCAGACCCCGAGCCGTATCGCGCGGCGGCTAACCGTCGGGCACCCGAAGAGTTGCTTGATGGCTTCGCCGACGTCGCGTGGGCTTGGTGGCAGAAGTTCTACCCGAGCAACAGTCCCAACCCTCAACGTGTCGACGACGTTGCTAGCGACATCAGGCTCCACCTGATACCGTTCTTCGCCCCGCGTGTCGACCACATCAGTGACATCACCTACGAGCACTGTGAGGACTTCGTCGACTTCATGTCCGGCGCGCGTCCGAAGAGAGTTCAGAAGCATGCCGTTGTCGCCGAAGCGAGGGAGCTAACGCTGGCCGACGCCGCGGCGTGGTGTCACAAGAGCAAGTCCGCCGTTCGCAAGGCCTGGTTGATGGGGAAGTTCCCGAACGGCTACCTCGATACGTCACGTCACGTCGCGGGTGTCGTGCGCATCCCCATCGGTGACCTCATCAATGCCGCCTACGTACCCGGCGAGAATGCCGCCGAGGTCCCCATCGGCTACTCGAAGAAACAGGTTGGAGCACTACTGAGTGAGTTGCGCCAGATATGCGAGTTCGCAATGGGGAAGAGACTTCTCGACAAAGACCCCTCCACCGGCATCAAGGCGAAGGACCCGGTTCGCGGTGCGCGGGTGCTCGGTCCCAACTCAAAGTCCACATCACCCGTGTACATGTTCGACCTCGTTGCTTCCAAGCGCATCGCGCAGCAACTCCACATCTATCACCAGATGGCGTTCTGGCTGTTGCGATGTGTTGGGTTGCGCATCTCTGAGGCGTACGGCATCGCGTTAGAGGACATCTACCGCTACGAAGGTGAGATGACTATCCGCATCTGGAGACAAGGTGGCAAGAATTTCAAGGTTGCTGACGAGGAGGGGAACAAGAGAATTGTCAAGTCCAAGACCACGGTGAAGACACTCGCTTCGCAGCGAGTGCTGCCCATAGCCCGGCCAGTCGCGGAACTCATCGACCGCTACATCGAGGCGTTTCACGATGGCGAGACGGACTTGTCGACGCCGCTGCTGCGAACGGCTCGTGGCGCTGGTCAGTCAGGGTTCCGCGATGCGTTGCAGAAAGCGACTATCGCGGCGGGCTGCGGTGTTGAGGATGTGGGCTTCGCGGTGACACCGCACACCCATCGCAAGTTCTTCGCCACTGACTTAGACGACATCTCGCCTCGTCCAAGGTCCATCTACATGGGTCACCACGTCCAGAACCTCGACGGCGGAGCGGCAATAACGGAGTCCACCTACACCGTCAAGAGGAAGGGCGTGGAGCACTTGCTGGTCGTCGCCAAAACAATGACGTCACTCATCGAGTCCAGCATTGTGAGCCTGGTGGAGCCGGTGACAGCGAGTCATTTGCTCCCGGCTTCGGCATGCCCAGACTACGACGAGCGCGAACATGCGCTGGAGGTATTTGATGCGGCCGGGTTCATTGGCATCACCGCCGTTGACGGTGAGGAGGTTGTCGAGGTCGCCGAGGCGGCGGCACTGCTTGGCCTCGGTGAACGTAAGGTTACCGAACTGGCTCGTGACGGACTCCTCGTGCGTCAACGCATCGCGGGCGCGGGCCGAAGCTCGCTCTTCGGCGTCACCGTTACGTCCGTGCAAGAGCACATGTCACTTGCCCAACAGTCGTGGTCTCGCAAGAAAATCTGTCTCGAGTTCAGCTTGGCGTATCACCAGGTTGACTACCTCATCAAAGCCCTGGGTGTTGTGGCGTACGAGGCACCGGCATCGCGTGGTTACCGCTACCTCGACAGCGAAGTCGACAAGATACGGCGGTACCTCGAGGAGAAGGCTGAGGCGTTAAGGAACGCCGTCTCCCTGGCGGAAGTGATGGACGAGCTGAGCTGCACTCGTCGAACGGCGACGCACTTGATATCGATAGGTCGGCTGGAGCTCGACGCGACGACGACAGCTGCAGTGGGTTTCACCATGGTGACGAGGAATTCCCTCGCGAGACTCCGCCTGGAGCGCAGCCAACGCCGAATGCTGCCCGAG
Organism: Acidimicrobiales bacterium; assembly: GCA_035530815.1. Taxonomy (GTDB): domain Bacteria; phylum Actinomycetota; class Acidimicrobiia; order Acidimicrobiales; family RAAP-2; genus RAAP-2. The sequence continues at coordinate 1,072 of DATKTZ010000039.1, read as the reverse complement.
GAACGACCGCTCGGGTCTATCCCCATCCGTGAGGCGCAGGTGCGTACCGGCCTGGACCGTGCTGGGGTGCTCGGGTTGAAGACTGAAGACGTCGTCATCCTCCGCACAGCCGACTATCAGTTCCACGTCGACGAAGTTTCGCTTCAGGCGTACCTCAACAGAAGGTGACGCCTGACATCGACCAAGGTGGAACGGGGATGGCCGTCGAATCGCCGAAGTGCACTTGAAACAATTGGTGTGCGTCGTGCCGGAGGTCGTCAGCGCAGCAGACACAGGATGTAGCGGCCTGACAGCTCAATTGCCCGCAGTTCAGCGTCCTTCGAATCAACGGCATGGTGCTGATAAGGGCTTCTGTCTACAACAACATGGTCACCGCGCATAGCTATTACCTCCTTCCTTGATGCCAAGGCTGACGCCGAACCTCGCCTTTCTATTGTCAACCCGACCACTAAACGCGGAACCTTCTCTTCAGAATCAACCGAATGTCCACTAAGCACCGATCCTTGGCGCGTGTGTGCGGCATCGGCCGCCAGGCACGATGTCGCATGATGAGGAGTTGCAACCTTCACCTCGTACGAATGCTGGGGCGGACCATCCTCGCCTCGACCTGCGCGATCTTCATTTTCAAGGGCGCCACCCAACTTTCAACTAGGCCAGCCTCCTACGCGTTCGAATCGACTGTCGTAGGGACCAAGGCACTGACGAAGTGGCCGGCGTGCTCGACCATCTACTACTCGGTGGAACTGGGAAGCGCTCCCAGGAATGCAGCCGCTGTCATCGCGCGAGACACAGCCATCGCCCACCGGATCACCGGATTGGCGTTCCGCCGGATCGAGCCCGGCGCCCCGCCGAATTTCGTTAGCTACGACACGTCTGGCCACGTTGCGCCGGTCATCTTCGCTTGGGTTGGCACCAACCAATTATTTGGACAGAAAGATGTGAACGCGGTGACCGTGCCAATAGTCAATGCCTCTCGCACTCGGTATACGAGTGGTGTCGTGCTCTTCAACGATGAAATGAACGCGGCCTTCCAAACAGATCCGAAGTTCGCCAACAACCTGGTGCTTCACGA
>DATKTZ010000038.1:0-122965 GCA_035530815.1 Acidimicrobiales bacterium | reverse complement strand
CCACGTACACATCTGGTCACATTGCAGTTCACGTGAGAGCGCCGGCCGTGCTTAACCGGGGCCCCTCGCTACAAGAGAAGTCTCTCCTGCTGACGGTCGAGGAGGCGGCTTGCGAACTCCGCATCGGACGTACCCAAACTTACGAACTCGTCATGCGGGCCAAGATTCCCAGCGTCAAGATCGGTCGACGCCGATTAGTCGTGCGTGACGGACTCGAGGAATATGTCCGGGGCCTCCTCCACGGACTCCCCCAGGACTACTGATCCCCGTCGCCCCAAAGCATCGAGCCCATCGCGTTCGCGGCCTCCTCGCGATCGGGATCGAGAATGTGCCCGTAGACATCGGCCGTCATGCGGATCGAGGCGTGACCGAGTACTTGACTCACGACCTGAATCTTGACGCCCTGGGCGAGCATAAGACTCGCCGCCGAGTGACGAAGTTCGTGAGGATGCCACGCCCCGAGTCCCGCGTCCTGAGATATCCTCTGAAACTCTCGGTAGAGGTTGCGAGGGTCGATCGGCGTACCGACCGAACTCGTGAAGATATGGCCAGAGTCGGTCCATGCGGCCCCGAGAGTCTGCTTCTCGAGTCGCTGAGACTGCTCGTGTTCGAGAAGAAGTTCCAGCATCGGCCCCGGCAAGTTGACCGCCCGCCGGCTTCGCGCGGTTTTCGTGTCCGAAACGACCAAGCCACCGCCCTCGCGCTTGAGCTGCCGGCGCACTCGCAGCACGCCCGTAGTTCGATCAAAGTCCTTCCACATGAGCCCCAGCGCCTCTCCACGGCGCAGACCAGTCGAGAGCATCAGCACCCAGAGGGCCTCGTTACGTCTTCCATTCAGACACTCGAGGAGATGCTTGGCTTGCTCGGGAGTGAGCGTGCGGCCCTCCTTGCGAGTCTGCCGCGGGGCCCGTGAGAGCGTCGCGACGTTTCGATTCACCACTCCCCACCGGAGACCTTGGTCGAGACACTGCGCCAAGACGGATCGAATACGGCGCACCGTAGAGACCGAGAGTCCCCCGTCCAACTTCTTGGAGAGCAGTCGGTCAACGTCGGTCACCTTCAAATCGACGACCTTCTTATTCCCCAACGTGGGCAGAATGTGGTGCTGGGCCACTGACATATAGTTGCTGCTCGCCGCGAGTCCCACCTGGTGGCGCAAAATGTCCTCATGCCATCGCTCGAAAAGTTCTGCGACCTTGAGGCCGGCATCGGCCACCGGCAGGCCGTCGTCGAGCTGGCGACGCACGGCCTTGAGCTTCTGGACCACCTCAGTACGAGTCTTCGCGCTGACGTACTTTCGAATGGGTTTGCCCAGTCCGTCGTAGCCGACGAGTGCCACGCCCATCCAGCGCTGATCCGAGGCCCGCTGGTAGATCGAGCCCTCGTGGTTGCCTCGTCTCCCGGCCACACAACCTCCCCAGAATATTTGCTGAAGAAACTGCTGAAGTCTGCGATTTCCTCTAGGGAGTTCCTACCACACTTCTCGTAAAGCCTTGTGTCATAAGGCTTTTAATGGTGGGCCGTACAGGACTTGAACCTGTGACCCCTTGCGTGTCATGCAAGTGCGCTACCAGACTGCGCCAACGGCCCCTAGGGACACGACTCTACCACCTGGGCCAACGATCAAAGACCGACCGTACCAGACCAATGATGCTCAGTGAGCCCCGCGGACCTCGTGGAGATCACGTGGGGCAACAATCAGATCCAAGGACGCCTGACCGGCGTTGTTGCAGATGACCTGTTCGAGCAGGACCTCGACGGTCGCGCGCGCGTCGCTCAGCGCGTCGTGACCGCCGGGCTCGACCCCGTAGTGCCGGCACAGGTACTCGAGCCCCCGGCGGGGACGCAACGCGCGATTGGGCTCGATAAGCAGGTCGTGTTCGATGACGTCGATGATGCGAAGCAGTGAAAGATCAAAGCCGTCCGAGGCCGGGTCGCGACCCACCACCGACTCGTAACTGCGACGCAGCATCTCCAAGTCAAAACGCACGACGTTGGCGCCCACGAAGTGGGCACCGGCCCGATGGAACTCGCGCAGCAGTTTCACTGCCCGCGCGAGCCCCGCCTCTACGCTCAACACCGTCTCGCGATCGCGCATCGCCTCGATGTCCTCGATCGAGAGGCCGTGCACCCTTCGCGCCGCCTCGGCAATCGGCCGATCGGGCACGACGAAGAAGTGCTCCGTGCGCTCCACCAGGCCGTAGCGGTAGACGCAGAACCCGTAGGAGATGGCCCGTTCACTCGCGACGTCGAGCCCGGTGGTCTCGGTGTCAAAGCCCACGAGCAACTCGGGCACTCGAACAATCTTCTTGGCCACGTCTCTAACCCTTATCGATTCGTGTGACACAACATCGCTGCGCACAAAAATACCCGACTTGGCGCATGGGTCACGCCGGCACCCGCGAGGGATCGGTTCACTCGAGCAGACTGCGCAGCATCCACGCCGTCTTCTCGTGCACGGCCATGCGCTGGGTCAACAAATCCGCCGTTGGCTCGTCGTGAACCCTTCCGGCTAGTGCCAGCACGGAACGGGCCGTTCGCACCACGGTCTCGTGGCCCGCGAGCAGACGCTCGATCATCTGGGTCGCAGTCGGTCGATCGTCATCCTCACCGATGGTGCTCATCATCGCGAACTCGTGGTAGCTAGCCGGCGCCCGCTCGCCAAGAGCACGGATCCGCTCAGCAAGGAGATCAACCGCCAGGGCCAACTCCAGATACTGCTGTTCGAACATAAGGTGCAGGGTCTGGAACATCGGCCCGGTCACGTTCCAGTGGTAGTTGTGGGTCTTCAGGTACAGCGTGTAAGTATCGGCCAGTACACGCGACAGATCGCTCGCGATCTCGTGGCGCGCGGTGTCGTCGATGCCGATGTCAATCTTCGTGGTCGCCATGGTTGCTCATTTCCTCAATGCTCATAGGGCGCTGCCCCTATCACCGGTCTAGTGCCGACGTGCGCTGGGGTCAAAGCGCGCACCCGCGTACCGGGGTGGTCCGGAAGTGACCCAATAGTCGATCCCGAACACAGACTTGCGCCAAGGGCTGATTTCGACGAGATTGGCAATGACCGAGGTTGTCGGGCGGTCCCGATGACTTCGCGCCAGTGGGGAGAAGGAGTCGTCAGATGAGCACAACCCCTGCGGACCGGCCCCGCGAGCCGCCCGCAACGTCCGCTCCCGAGCGCCAACGCCAGCGATTCGAGCATCTCTTCGAGTTTGGCCTGGTGGTGTCGCGCGGCCTGGTCCTCATCCCCGTGCTGGTCCTGCTCATCGCCGCCGCCGGTGCCTTCATCTACGGCACTGCGGTCTTCGTCGACGCCGTCGTCACGACCGTGCGCCATCCGTTCCCCGTCGGCCACAAGGTCGCGTCGCTCATGCTGGTCATCGACTTCTTCCTCGTCGGGGCGACGATGTTGATCGCCGCCATTGGCTTCTACGAGCTCTTCATCAGCAAGGTCGACCCAGCCAGGGCGGGCCTGGGCCTGCCAACCTGGCTGGAGATGCGTGACCTCGACGACCTGAAGGCCCGGGTCATCTCGATGATCATCCTGGTCGCAGCGGTGAGTTTCGTCGACGTGCTGGTCGACTTCCGTGGCGGCAACGACGTCTTCTTCCTCGGAGCGGGCGTCGCACTGGTGGTTGGCTCGTTGACGGCCTTCTTGCGCTTCGCCTCGAAGGACCGGTCGGCGAACGGACCCCAGTGAGTGCCACCGCCCGCACGCCGATCCTCAAGAGTGCGTGGCGCCACGACGGCGCGTTCGTCGCCCAGCACCTCGGCGTGGACCCGGTGCTGGGGCTCAGCACCGCGCAAGCACAACTCCGCCTAGAGCACGGGGGGGCCAACGAGATTCCCCGCGCGCCGGGTCCGTCGCCAGCGCGCCTTCTCGCCCACCAGTTCACCAACGCCATGGTGGTGGTGCTGATCATTGCGGCGATCGTCACGACCCTGACCGGGGAGACGGCTGACACGATTGTCATCGCCGCCATCGTGGTGCTAAACGGCGTGGTGGGCTTCGTACAGGAGTTTCGCGCCCAGCACGCACTCGAAACCCTGCGTCGGCTCGAGGCCGACCACGTCACCGTGCGCCGTGACGGCCGCACCCAGACAGTGGCGGCCTCCCATCTCGTCGCCGGCGATCTCGTCGAACTCGTCACGGGCGACGTGGTGCCCGCTGATCTGCGACTCCTCGAGGCTCATTCGCTGCGCGTGGGCGAGGCGGCGCTCACCGGCGAGTCGGCCTCGTCATTCAAGGAGGCCGAGGCCATCGCGGCTCCCGGTCCCCTCGCGATCGCCGACCAACACAACATGGCCTTCAGCGGTACCGCGGTGACCTACGGCCACGGACTCGGCGTGGTGGTCGCCACCGGCTTGGACACCGAACTGGGGCTCATCTCGGACCTGCTGTCCGCGCACAGCGAGTTGCCCACGCCGCTGCAGCGCCGTCTCAGCGCGCTGGCGCGCCTGATGGCCATCGGTGCCGCGCTGGCATGCGGAGCCATCTTCGCTATCGGGCTCATTCGTGGCGTCGCGGTGCGCGAGATGTTCATCACGGCGGTCAGCCTCGCCGTGGCGGCCATCCCCGAGGGACTTCCGGCGATCATCACCGTGGCCCTGGCCCTGGGCGCGCGCCGCATGGCCAATCGTCAGGCCTTGGTGCGAAAGCTGGTCGCCGTCGAGACCCTCGGATCGGTCGACGTAATCTGCACCGACAAGACCGGCACCTTGACCCAGAACCAAATGATCGTCGAGCGGGTGTGGACGCCGCTAGGCGAGTACCGCATCAGTGGCGAGGGTTACTCCCCCGAGGGACTCTGCGAACCCGCACCCGGCGAGGCGGATTCCCTGCTCGCGCGCCTGGCCCGGGCCAGCGCACTGTGCAACGATGCGAAACTCCAGGCACCGAGCGCCGGGGGCGCCTGGTCCGTCGTGGGCGACCCCACCGAGGGTGCACTGCTCGCCGTGGCGGCCAAGTTGGGAGTAGACGCCGAGGTGGCACGCGAGCAGTGCCCGCGGGTCGAGGAGATTCCCTTCGACTCAGAGCGACGCCGCATGACCACCGTGCACGCCTGCTCGGGCCAACGCCTCGTGACGACCAAGGGCGCCCTCGAGTCGGTGGCGGAGTTGGTGGACGATAGTGCACAGGTGGTGCTCGCGCGCGCGGTGGCCGAACGATGGGCCGATGAGGGGTCGCGCGTGCTCGCGCTAGGCGAACGAACCGGCGCAGTTCACGACGGCGAGTTGGAGCACGGCCTGAGCCTGCTCGGACTGGTCGCGATCACCGATCCCCCGCGCGGCGAAGTCGCGGCGGCGCTCGCGCGCTGCGCACACGCGGGCATCGCGACCGTGATGATCACCGGCGACCACCCGGTCACCGCTGCGGCAATCGCCACGCGACTGGGCCTGCACGTACGACCCAGCCAGATCATGACCGGGGAAGAGCTGGCGAGGACCGATGACGTGACCCTGGACGCGCGGGTGGCCGACGTGGCCATCTACGCGCGCGCCGCGCCCGCGGACAAGATTCGCATCGTGCGGGCCTGGCAGCGCCGTGGCGCCGTGGTGGCGATGACCGGTGACGGCGTCAACGACGCCCCCGCGCTCAGTCGGGCCGACATCGGCATCGCCATGGGCGTCACGGGCACCGACGTCGCCAAAGAGTCCGCGGACATGGTCCTGGGCGACGACAACTTCGCCACGATCGTCGACGCCGTCCAAGAAGGCCGGCGAATCTACGACAACATCCGCCGTGTGGTTCGCTACCTGCTCAGCACGAACGCCGGCGAACTGTGGGCCATGTTCCTCGCCCCGATCGTGGGCCTTCCACTACCACTGCTGGCCGTGCAGATCCTCTGGATGAACCTGGTCACCGACGGCCTACCCGCCATTGCCCTCGGGCTCGAACCGGTCGAGCCCGACGCGATGCAGCGACGCCCGCGCCGACGTGACGAGTCGTTGCTCGCCCGGGGACTGGGCCAGCACGTGGTGTGGGTCGGATTGTTGATGGCGGCCATCGTGCTGGTCATGGAGGCGGGTAGTCGGGCCACTGGCGGACACTGGCGAACCATGGTCTTCACCACGCTCGCCCTCTTGCAGCTCGGCCACGCCCTCGCGGTGCGCTCGGAGACCCACAGCACCCTCACACTGGCCGTGCGGACGAATCGCTGGCTCTACGCGGGAGTGGGCGCCACCCTGGCCGTGCAGCTGGCGATCGTCTATCTCGGCACGCTGCAGCGCATCTTTCACACCGCGCCGCTCAGCGCGCTCGAACTCGTCGTCGTGTTCGCGGCGTCCTCACTCGTCTTCGTCGCCGTCGAGGTGGAGAAATGGTTGGGCCGGCGCGCGCACGGCCGTCACCTCGCCTAGTGGGTCGCGCGCTCTTCGGCGATCGAATTGCCCCCGTCGACCACGATGCACTGACCCGTGACGTAAGAGGCCGATGGTGAGGACAACCACCCGATCGCACTCGCCACCTCATCGGGCTGGGCGCTACGCCCTAACGGCGTGCTCAGTCCCTGCTCGTGCTCGAACGGGGTCTGTGAGCCCGTGGCGATCCAGCCCGGCGCAACGGCGTTCACCGTCACCCCGTCGCCGGCCGCGTCGATCGCCAGCGCGCGCGTGAGACCGACCATGCCGGCCTTGGCGGCGGCGTAGGCGGGCTCACCGCGCATGGCCATCACCGGACCGGTGACACTCACCACCATGATCATGCGACCCCACTTGGCCGCACGCATCGAGGCGAGCGATGCCTTGGCCACCCAGAAGGCCGAGTCCAAGTTGCGCGAAAGACCGGCGCGCCAGCGCTCGTAGTCCATTGCCTCGAGTTCGCCAGACTCGGGTTCGCTGTTGGACACCGAGGTCATGCCGGCGTTCTGGACCACGACGTCGAGGCGGGCGAAGCGCTCGTGTGCGCGCGCCACCAGTGCACTGGCGGTAGCGGGGTCGGTCAGATCCCCGACCAGCCCCTCGGCGCGCACGCCGGCCCCGCGCAACTCCTCCACCCGCTCGAAGATGCGCTCAGTCGTCGAGGTGATCAACACCGACGCCCCCATCGCCCCCAAGAGAGCCGCACTGGCGAAGCCGATGCCACTCGCGCTTCCGGCCCCGGTCACGAGCGCCGCTCGTCCGCTCAGGTCAAAGGCTGCTGTCACCGAGATCTCCCCCCTCGTGGTCCGACCGGGTCTCGGTCGTCCCACGACGGTACCCGACGCGGCCTAGGACACGTCGCGCGCCACCAGATCCTCGTAGGTCTCGCGGCGAAGCACGACGCGCGCGACGCCCTCGCGCACCATCACGATGGGCGGGCGCAACGCACCGTTATAGTTGTTGGCCATCGTGAGACAGTACGCCCCGGTCACCGGCACCGCGATCACGTCGCCCACCTTCGGCTCGTCGAGCGCTACCGATTCAATCAGCTGGTCGCCGGACTCACAGTGACGACCCACCAACGTGTACGTCGCGCCTCCGCCCACGCGTTCGGCGACCGTCGCTTCGAAGCGTTGGCCGTAGAGCGAGACCTCGAGGTTGTCGCCCATGCCACCGTCGACCGCGACGAAGGTTCGCGCACCACCGTGCTTGACCGACACCACCCGGTACAAGGTGCAGGCCGTCTCGGCTACCAGCGAGCGGCCCGGCTCGATCAAGATCCGCGCCGAGGCGGGCAGGTGCTCGCGCGCCGCACCCACCAGCGCGTCGAGGTACTCCTCGATACTGGGCGGGTGGTCGTCGTAGGTGTAACGCGCGCCGAGCCCGCCCCCCAGGTCGTACACGGCGAACTCCCCGAGCGGCGCCAGTGCCGCCGCGGCGCGCGCAAAAGGCTCAGTGTCGAGGATCTGTGATCCCACGTGCACGTGCAAGCCGTCTAGGCGCAGATGGTCGCTGGCACGCAGGCGGCTGACCGCGCGGCGCGCGTCGTCCAACGAGAGCCCGAACTTCGAATTCGCGTGGCCGGTCGCGATGGCCTCGTGCGTGTCTGCCTCGACCATGGGCAGCACCCGCACGAGCACGCCCTGTTCGTCACGCACCGTGCGCTCCAGGCGGTCGATGTCGTCGAAGTTGTCGATGACGACGGTGCCCACCCCCGCCGTCACCGCCATCTGGATCTCCTCGTCGGTCTTCGCGTTACCGTGCAGCACCAGCGAGCTCGGATCCATCCCCGCGCGCAGCGCCATCACGAGTTCGCCCCCGCCGGCCACGTCCGCCCCGAGACCCTCCTCGGCCATGAGTCGGTACAGCGCAGTGCACGGCAGCGACTTCGACGCCCACACCACCTGCGAGTTCGGCCATCGCTTCGCTAACCCATCACGGTAACGCCGAGCGCGCGATCGCAGAGCCTCTTCGTCGATGATTAGTGCCGGGGTCGCGAACTCGTCGGCCAACGCGCTCACTCGACGCCCCGCGATGACCAGGGCGTCCCCTTCGAGCGACGCGCCCGTCGAGAACAGGCCCAGTAGTTCAGATTGCTCGCGCTCGCGGTGCACCATGCTTCACTTTCGGTATTCGATGGACGCCCGACCACCGGTTCGAAGCAATCTATCGCTTGGTCCAGGTCGCGGAACCTCAGGCAACTCGCCGGGTTCGTTTCATTCGGTACATGGCCGCATCGGCACGGCGAACAAGATTCGCCGCGGCCTCGTCGCCGTCCCAGGTCACCACTCCCACCGAGCACGTGACCCCTTCGGGCAAGCTCTCCTGCAGGCGCATCGCCACCTGCAGGATCTCCCAGGCCCCAGTGCCCGTGCACAGCACGGCAAACTCGTCACCGCCCAGACGGGCAATGAAGTCGCTCGCGCGTATCGCGTGGGACCAGCCCGTAGCGCAGTGACGCAGCAGTCGATCACCCGCCTGGTGACCGTGTTCATCGTTCACATCCTTGAAGTTGTCCAGATCCATCAGGACGAGCGACACGGGTGCCGCGCTGCGCCGGGCGCGCTCCAACTCGTTCTCGAGCCGCTCGTCCCACGACCGGCGGTTGGCGAGGCCGGTGAGCGGATCTTCGAGACTCGATCGCCGCAGCATGTCGACCAGCGCGAGCACCACCGCACTCGCCACCACGGCCGTCCCGAAGGTCGAGAGCCACGCGAAGACCGGAGCATCCACGTCGGAGCGGGCCGAGTGATAGAGCACTGCGGCGTAGGCCACACCGGCCAAGGCGATATGCGCCCCAGCGCGCGCCGGAGGGAAGTACAGCGCGGCGTACAGGGTGATCCACACGTAGAGCACCGCGAGGTTCACGTGTCCGTCCGGCCCGAGCGCGGCCAGCACGCTCACGAACAACGTGGCCGCGCCAACGTCCACGTGCAGGAACCACGCGGGCAGCCGGTTTCCCACCGTGACGCGAAAGCCCACCGCCAGGCACGCCGCGAGCGCCACGGCCACCAGGGCGTCGCGTGCACCGCTCGACCAGTGCACGCCCACCAGCACCGAGACGATGACCAGCACCGTCGCCACCGGGAAGATATTGATCGACCGACCCGGATCGAAGATCAGCATCTGCAGTCCACTGCGCCATTCGCTACGCACGAGTGCCGTCCTCACGTGCCGTAGCGGACTGGGCGAACGAGAGGTGGGCCAATGGGCTCATCACTCACCACCATCCCTTGGATGACAAGGCGAACAACGAATGAACCTCCCCGGCGGGCACCGCGGGCGAAAAGAGGTAGCCCTGGCCCAGTTGACATCCGAAGCCGCGCACCCGCTCCAACTGATCGCGGGTCTCGATCCCTTCGGCAAGCATCGTCACGTTGATTCGCTCGCCCAACGAGATGATGCTCTCAAGCACGGCGCCACCGGGATCGCTCTCGTGGGTGGGGTTGACGAAGGACTGATCGATCTTGATGAAGTTGGGTCGCAGTCGAGTGAGATACGACAGCGAGGTATAACCCGTACCGAAGTCGTCGAGTGCGACCGCCACGCCGATGTCCGCGAGATCGCTCATCACCCGCACCGTCTCGTCCACGTCCGACAGGGGTACGCCCTCGGTGATTTCCAACACTAGCCGATTGGGCGAAAAGCCCCTCTGGGCGAGCAGTCCCTCGATCGTGGCAATGAGACCATCGGCGAGGAATTGGTGAGCCGAGAGATTGACGGTGACAAAGCTGGGCCCAGGTGCCCCGGTGTCCGTCCAGGTTCGCGCCGCCTCCAGCGCCTCGCCGAGGGCGAACACGCCCAACTCAACAATGAGATCACTCTTCTCAGCCAGCGGGATGAACACGTCGGGCGCCACCCAACCACGCTGGGGATGGTGCCAGCGCATGAGCGCTTCGAAACCGACGATGTCGCCGGTGGCGAGATTCACAATTGGTTGGTAATACATTCGCAACTGGTCTTGGTGCAACGACTGTCGCAAGTCCTGGAGGAGCGTGAAGCGACTCGCCACCTTCTCGTGCATGCCGGGAGTGAAGACCACGTGATGACTGCCGCCGCCCTGGCGTTTCTTCTTCGCCTCGTACATCGCGACGTTCGCCGACTGGATGAGGCTGATATCGGCGTCGGTCGTCGCGTCCCACACCACAACGCCAATGCTGGCGCGCTGCTCGATGCTGAGATCGCCCACGAGGAACGCCTCGCGCAGCGCCTCGTGCAGGCGTCGGGCGAGACTTTCGACCTCGTCGCTCGTGATCAGGCCCTCGGCCAGGTACAGGAACTCGTCGCCGGCGAAGCGGCACAACGTATCCGAGGCCCGTGTCACGCGCTGGAGTCGTTCGGCCACCTGGACGAGGAGATCGTCGCCCGCGAGATGGCCGAGCGAGTCATTCACCCCCTTGAATCCGTCGAGGTCCACCAACAGCACCGCTCCGATCCCACCGTGACGCACCACTCTGGCGTGCGCCTGACCCAGACGATCCTCGAACAGGGTCCGATTCGCCAAACCGGTGAGCGGATCGTAGAGCGCCCGGCGTGCCAACTGCTCGCTGAGCTCCTCCTGCTGGGTGAGATCGCGCTCGGACGTGACGTAGTACCGAACCGATCCGTTCGGAGCGATCACCGGTGACGTCGCCGCTTCCACCACCACGACCGAACCGTTACGGTGCACGTGCCGCGTGACACGGCGCGTGACCTGCAGGTCGCCCCCGAACGCAACACCGGGACTTCGTTCAACCCGTTCGTGCTCCCCGCTGCTCGTGAAGTCACCCGCACTCCGACCCACGATCTCGTTCGCGGAAAAGCCGATGAGCGCACAGAACGCTTCATTCACGTCCACGATTCGGTCGTCGGGGTCGGTGAGGAACATCGGTGCCAGATTGCGCGCGAAAGCAATTCGAAAGCGCTCCTCGGACTCGGCCAGCGCCACCGCGTGCGTGCGAGCGTCGTGCAACAGTGCGAGCGCACAGCGCTGACCGTCGAGCACCAGGGGGCCGACGTCCACGTCAACAGCGATGTCGGGACCGTCACTGGTGTGCAGCGTCGCGCCGTACGCCCGTGTCGCCTCACCGCCCTCTCCTCGCACGAGCAGTTCGCGCAGTCCCGGTATCCCCGGATCGCCGACGTGCATCAGCTCCTCGATTGGCCAGCCCAGTACGTCGTCGGCGCGGTACCCACCGAGCACGCACGCTGCTTCGTTGAGCCAGCACACCGCGCCCTGGATGTCAAAGGCCACCACCGGAACGGGCAGGCGATGCCAGCCGTCAAGTTGGGAGAGTCGCCCCGACGCGGGCGGCTCACTCCCGTCGCGACCGCGCACTCGACGACGAATCATGGCCGATTAGCTCGCTTCGCCACGATGGCTGCGTGAGCGTGGCGCGTCCCCAGCCGACGAGGTTCTGGCGTAGCCCGACGCCGGGCACACGCACGCACTGGTCGTCGTCTTTCCTGGTCATGGGGCACAACGGTCACTATCTTGAACATTCGCACAGAAAACGTGAATCGCCGTGCGTGCCGATGCGCCCCCGACCTATTGAATTGGGATGATCCGGGGCCAGAAAGGAGCGTGACTTCGTGAAACTTGTTCCAACTCGTCGAGTTGAAAACGCGATCCGCGTGCTCAAGTTCCTCATGAGCACCGAGTCCAACTCGTCGAGCGCCGCGTCCATCGCCTCCGCTACCGGACTCAGTGCTCCGGTCGTACGTCAGTTGATGCAGACACTCGCTCGAGCGGGTCTCGTTGGCTCCCAATCGGGACCCCGGGGCGGCTACTGGCTCAGTTGCGTGCCGGTTGAGACCACCATGCGCACGGTCACCGAGGCCTGCGAAGGCCCGATCAATCCGCAATTCTGCGATCTGCGGGGCATTGCTTGCGAGCAGGTTCCCCAGTGCGCCCTGCACCTGGTGTGGTCCGACTCGCAGGCGATGCTCGCCGACGAACTTGCCCGCTTCACGCTCTCCGATCTGGCCGCGCCGGCCACCCCGTGAAGACGAGTCCGTCGTGCTCGCCAGGGACACAGATTCCTGCGGTCGTTCCATGCGACAGCGCGCTGAGCGCATCTGGCCCCAACCTTCCACCATCCCCCGCGTCACTCCTCCCCCAAGCCGCAACGCCGATGGATCGGTGAGGCGGTTCTGTCCCCGGCAGGAACACAATCTCAAGATTCTCTATAGAGAATATCCGCGACCTCCATATGCAAAGGTGATGGGGCGATTCGAACCGGTTCCTTTTCCATATCAGAAGACGAGATTGTGGGCGAATTGCGATTTGGCCACCCCCACAGCGCAACTGGAGATCTGCTTCGTAGGATCGTCAAGCCCAATATCGGCGTGACCGAGAAGGTCTGCTCACGCGGTCTCTCGTGAGCGCCGCCAACCGGCGCGGTGCGACACGACACTTGCTCCTACAACCCAAGTTCCGACGCCGGGTATAGATTCATCCCCCAAGAGATACGCAACTCAAGGGCGCGTCAAGAGCGGGCACAAGTGGTCCCGCCCGACGTGCAGGGTCCCTTTCCGCTAGGGCGTAGAGGACGCCACCGTCGTCGAGACTGACGTCGTCGAGGTGGTGGTAATTGGGGTCGTGGTCGTGGTCGTGGTCGGAACGACGTACCTGGGTGGTCCCGCCCACCTCACCATGCGCCCGCTCGGGGTGCGGACCACCTTGAGCGACAGGCGAAGCGCGCGTGCGAGCACCAGCGCATCGTGGCCCGCAGCCACGATGGCACCGGCACCGTGTTCACCAAGTACAACTGCGTACACGGTATACACGGTGTCGTCAAGGGTGAAGTTGACCGCCATCACGTCACAACCCCCTGCGAGGTTGGTGTAGCCCGACTTGACGCCAACCACGCCCGCCTGCCCGACGAAGGGGGTGTAGGAGTACACCACGCCCGCCGAAGGCAGCGCCACCTTAGGCAGCGCCACGATGCTGCGCACGATTGGCTCGGCGGACATGAGGTCAATGGCGAGAGTCGCCTGATCGTGCGCGGTCGACGTGTCACGGTCGGCGATGCCGGTGATGTCCACGTAGTGGGTGTGGGTGAGACCGAGTACCCGGGCGTCGCGGTTCATGATCGCGACGAACTGGCCGGTGCGCAATCCGGTCATCTCGACCAGTATCTGTGCGTAGTCACCGGCGGAGTGCACCAACAGTCCTCGAAGCAGCGTCCCCTCGCAGAGTCGCGTGCCCTCGACGACTTCGACGTTGGACTGCCCGGTGACGACGTCGTGGTCGTAGACCGCCACGTCGTGGGCGCTCACCGTGATGCACGGGCCACGCTGGGTGTAACTGAGTGGCATGCGGTGCAAGATCACCCACGTGGTCATCATCTTGGTCAGACTTGCGATCGCCACTCGAGGCTGGCGCGGCGACGATGCCGCCACCGAGAGTTGCGGAATTGCGATCGCGGCGCTGGCCTGGGCGGGCCAGGGCAACGGCGAGGGCTGAGCGATCGTCGGCGTGGTCGTAGGTTCACTGGTGGTGCTCGACGAGCTCGGTGTCGTCGAACTCGTCGAGCTCGACGTTGAAGACGGCGAAGAGGTCGCTGAGGTCGAAGAGGTCGAAGAGGTCGAATCGTGCGAAACAGCCGTGGCCGGGGTCACCGCCAGCAGCGTCGCCAGGGTCGTCACTGCGACGAGTGACACGATGGCCGGAACCCATGGGCGCGCGCCGCGCGCGGAACTGCTCATCGATCAAATGTACCGTGCACCCGCGCGAGTACAGCCCGCATGACGGGTCGACGAGGCTGCTTCAAACGCGGTGCACGCCTGACGTTGGTGATTTCGTGGATCCCGGTACGCTTTGACCATGACAATGGCTCGGCGATCAACCTCCTACTACCTGATGGCCGGGTCGGTCCTGGTGGGCTCGCTCGCGCTGTCGTTGCCCGCCAACGCGAGCGGACTGCGCCAGACCCACTCGTCACGCGCGTCACGTCCCCACGCGGTCGCGTTCTCCATCGCCCTCGAGGACCAAATCCTGGCGTACCTGCGCTACCTGCCGGTGTCCTTCCAAGCGCACATCAAACAGCACATCCCGCCACCTACGACCACCACCACTTCGACCACAACCTCGACCACAACCACAACCTCACCGACCGCGACGACGCCCACCTCGACCACCACGGCGGCGCCGACCACGACGACGACCGTTGCCCCCGCCAACACCAAGAGGAGACCCCGGGTGAATCCAACAGTGCTGCGCCAAGGTCGCTACGTGTGGCGCTTTCCCACCCTGCCCGGCGCGTTCAAGTCCCAGTGGCGCGCGGGCACGGACAACGTGATCGTGAAGGGGGCGCTCATGCACTTCCAGTCGCTGCACAATCTGCCCTCCACCGGATCGATGGATGGGACGACGTGGAGGGCGCTCGTTGCGGCCGCACTCGCTCATCGCTACAATCCGATGAGTTACAACGTCGTCTACATCGACCAGGCGCTGCCCCAGAAGTTGACGCTGTACCAGAACGGCAAGGCCATCTTCAGCTCACCGGTGAACACGGGCGTGTCGGTCGCGCCCACCGCGAACGGCACCTTCCCCGTGTACCTGCGCTACACGACCACCACCATGTCGGGCACCCTGCCCGACGGCCAGACCTATAACGACACCGGCATCCCCTGGGTCTCGTACTTCAACGGCGGCGACGCCCTGCACGGCTTCATCCGCTCCTCCTACGGTTGGCCTCAGAGCCTTGGGTGTGTCGAGATGCCCTTCGCCCAGGCCAAGGTCGTGTGGCAACGCACGCCCATCGGCACCTTGGTCACCGTGCAGTAGCGCGGCGACCCAGAAGCGCTCACCCCGACCGGGGCCCTGCACGCTCGCGTATCGACACGCGCGAGTTTGTCGCGCCCTGGGACGCCCGGCTCGCTCCGTACGGGCGCGACGGGTACGAATCAGGGTCGCCCTCGACGGGATCGAGCACGCGCGCACCGGAGGGGACGAGCGACCCGCGAGCGTAGTGACGCAGGATTTCGTTCCCGGCGAAGAGGTCACCCCCGAGCACAGCCAAATCCAGGTGCCACTCTCGAAGCACTCGGCTCGTTGCGTCACCGACGAAGGAGCCCAGTGAGACGAACAGCGATCGAGCGATCGCGTGCGCGGCGGCGCCGCCGATCCGATAGCTCATCACACTACGCAAGAGTCGTCGACCGTCCAGCAGGTAGCGCCCGCCGATCTCGATCACGAAGGTATCCAGACCCAGGTGTTCAACCGAGGGCTCGAGCGCCCGACCCACGTCTTGCTCATCGAGCCCTAGCACCAAACTGCAGGCCACGAAGAGCCAGCCCAGTGCGCTGGTCGACTCGACGCCCAGGGCGGGCTCGAAGGTGTCCAGTCGCTCCGCATCCTCGGCGAAGCGCGACCGGTAGTTGGTCACGAGGCGCGATCCACTCTCGTCAATGCCCGCCACGCTCTTGAACAGTTCGCTTCCGTGCGCGGGCAGTTCCAGAAACTCGATCAGTGGCGTGCAGGTACCGTCCGATTCGTACAGGGCCACGCAACTGCGCGGATCGGCGAAGGAGAGGTACGCCGTCGCGCACGACTGGCCCACTCGATCGAAGCGCTCCAAGATCGCCGTGGTCGCGGCCTTGGGCCCCGGAAGCCCCGACGGCGGGGCCGGCGCGGTAGCGGCGCTAGGACTCACTGGAAACCTCCCACGAGACTCGCGACCACGCTGTCCAGCGAGATCGGCGCGCACTGTTCGACCCGTACGCCGCGCGCCAGCAGCTCACCGACCACGCTGAGCACGTAGCGCTCGAAGGCCAGAGCCAACGTGTCGGTCAACCCCACCGACAGTTCCGAGGTGTTCTCGGGCACGATGCCCATCAAGATGACGTCCTCGCTCCCGCCCAGCAGCGGCGCCAGGCGCAACAACTGCACTGGATCCACCTCGTGAGCCGTGGGACGCATCTCGGACCCCAGGGCGCGCAACTGCTCAGCGGGCACCTTGAAGACGGTCCCCACGGGCGCGTCAACGGCGATGGCGTCGAGCACGATGACCGAGCGTGGCGAGGAGAAGAACTCCATGACCGCAAAGCCGAGCATGGCGCCGTCGCTGACCTCCACCTCGGGCGTGCAGCGAAAGCTCTCGGCGAGTGCACGCGCCGCGTACACGCCCACGCCCTCGTCGCCGTAGAGGATGTTGCCCATGCCGAGAATCACGGGGGGCGAGGAGCCGGCCGCGTCGTCGCCCGACTCGCGTGTCTCGGTGCTCGCCACTAGTGTTCGCGTTCCTCGTCAGACGCGTCGAGGGCCGAGGCGACGTGCTTGTAGCCACCGAACATCATGGCGATGTCGCCCTCCTTCCACATCGAGGTTCGCCACCACTCGTAGTACACGTGCAGCATCACCCACGAGAGAATGAACCACGTCAGCGCGTAGTGGGTCATGCGCACCCCCACGTTGCCTCCGAGCACCGGCACCGTCCAGTCGGTGAAGAAGTGGCACAGCGCCGGCCACCAGGCACCGACCGAGCTCATGTTGCCCGTGAAGCCCTGGACGTACATCTGCAGGCCCGTGAGCAGCTGGGCCACCACCAACACGTGCAACAAGGCGAAGAAGAGTGCGTTGAGCGGGTCCGGTCCGGCGGAGTCGAAGCGCTTGCGGCGATTGAGCGTCACGACGTTAAGCAACGCCTCCTTCAGGCGCGCGACGTTCTCGCGGGTCGGCTTCAACTGATCGATGCCGCGCTCGGCGCGGCTGAACAGGTAGAGATACGCGATCACGAAGACGCTGACGTCGAGCACCGCAGCGGCGTAGAGGTGGATCGAACGGTCCCAGGCCATCACCATGTGATTGTTCGCCGCGAAGTAGGGCTGGGCAATGAACAGGCCCGTGATCGCGCAGGCGCCGATTGCCAGAGCGTCGAGCCAGTGGATCCAGCGCCAGGTGGCCGTGCGACGAAGCACGCGCACGTTGCCGGTGGGCCGCGCGACGAACTCGCGGGTCCCGGTGGTCTCGAGCGGGGTCGAAGCCATGGTGGCCCTCAGCCCAGCGCCGAGGAGACGACCTCGAACGAGCCGAGATCGCGCCCTCGCGCGTCCACCAGGTGCACCGCGCAGGCGAGGCACGGATCGAAGCTGTGCAGGGTGCGCAGCACCTCCAACGGTTGGCTGGGGTCGGCCAGGCGCACTCCGACGAGCGCCGACTCATACGCGCCGGGCCGGCCGGTGCCGTCGCGCGGGGAAGCGTTCCACGTGGTGGGAGCGATGGTCTGGTAGTTGACGATCGCCCCCTCCTTGACGCGCACCCAGTGACCGAGCGAGCCTCTTGGTGCCATCAGCAGTCCGTAGCCCTCGGTGTCACCCGACACCTTGGCGAAGTCGAAGTCGGTCCACGTCGAAAGGTCGCCACTTTGGGTGTTGACCTCGAGTTCGTTGAGCCATCCCCCCATCGCGTCAGCGATGATCTGGGTCTCCACCGCACGCGCGGCGTGGCGTCCGATCGAGCTGAACAGCACCGAGAGGGGGAAGCCGCCGGCCTTCAAGAGTCCGTCGACTCCGTGGCGGATGGTCGTGTTGCCCGACGCGTAACCCACGAGCAGACGCGCCAGCGGGCCCACCTCCACGCGGTGATCGTCGTGAGTTGGCGCCTTGACCCAACTGTACTTCTCGTCGGACTTGAGTGTCGCCACGCCATTCACCCGGGGGTTGAGGCCGGTGTAGTCGGGCACGGTGACCCCCTCGTAGGGCTGGTGCACCACGTCACCCGCGTACCACGAGTGGGTCACGTCCTCGGTCACCTTGGCCTGGTTGAAGGCCACGACGCGCGAGAGGTCCCCGTTGAGCACGACCCCGCTGGGAAAGAGGGTGGCGGCACTGGTCACCGGCGTGTCGTCGAGCTCGAAGCCGCCATAGGACATGTACGAACGTAGGCCGGCACCGATGCCCGCTACCGCCTCACCGGCGTAGGCCTTGCCGACCATGAGCACGTCGGGGATGTAGGCGCGCGCGATGAAGTCGTTGGTCTCTTGGAGCCACTGGCCGAAGCGGGCCAGTCGCGACGGGTCCGCCAGATCCTCCACGCAGGTCACCCCACCCACCACGTCAGCCTGGGGATGGGGATTCTTCCCTCCGAAGAGGGCCATCATCTTGGCCGGCACGCGTTGAACGTCCAGACAGTCGAGGTAGTGCGACACCGCGACCAGGTTCTGCTCGGGGGTCAGCTTGTAACTGGGGTTGCCCCAGTAGGCGTTGCCGAAGACCCCGAGGCTAGGGTCTTGCTGGGCGAAGGCCGTCAGGCGCGACTGCACGTCGCGGTAGTGCCCGGCGCTCACGTTGTAGGGGTTGTCGGAGTACTCGTAGGCGACTTGCACCGCCTTGGCGGGGCTGGCCTTCAAAGCGCTCAACAAATCCACGTAGTCCAGCGCGCTCAGGGCGTAGAAGTGCACCGGGTGATCGTGGATGAACTGGGCGCCCAACTTCAGGTTGCGCACCAGTCGCGCGTTCTTGGGTACCGTGATCTCGAACGCGTTCTCCACCGCGCGATGCGAGGCGAGGTAGTGCACGAGGGTGCACACCCCGCACATGCGCTGAGTGAACATCCCCGCGTCACGCGGATCTCGACCCTGCAAGATGGTCTCGATGCCGCGAAACATCGTGCTCGACGACCACGCCTTGGTGACCGTGTTGTCCGCGTCGAGCACCACCTCGACGCGCAAGTGTCCCTCGATCCGCGTTACCGGGTCGACCACGATGTGTTGTGCCATATCCAGGCCTCCTACCTATCGCCCTTTCCGCGGCGAGTGGCGCACCCCGCGGGCTCACCCCTCACAAATCGTCCCCGGACGCCTCGCCGGGCGCCGGCGCAGCGGTCGGTGCCACGGCGGGTACCTCCTCACTCGGCTCACCCGTCTGGCGTCGAGCTTCCAGGCGCGAAACCCCGGTCGCGATCGCGTGCACCGCGATGCCCACGCCCGCCACCGCGAGGAGTCCCGCACCGATCTTGTCGACGCTGCTCTCCACGCCCAGATTGAACAGCCCCGGCGCCCGGGCCTGACCGCTGAGCGGGCGCTCGAAAGCGAGCTCGTCCCAGAAATTTGGCTGGGAGCAGCCAATGCAGCCGTGTCCGGCACGGATTGGCCAACTCGTGTTGTCGTTGTAGCCAATGGCCGGGCAGTTGTTGTAGGTCATGGGACCCTTGCAGCCCATCTTGTACAGACAGAAGTTGTCCTGCGCGGCCTGGTCGCCCCACGAATTCACGTACTCGCCGGCGTCGAAGTGCGCTCGACGCGGGCAGTTGTTGTGAATCAGCGTGCCAAAGGCCCACGTGGGGCGCAACAGCGAATCGAGCGCGGGCCACTGGCCGGTAAGCGTGTAGTGCACCAACGTGCCCACCAGGTTGTCGGGATTCATCGGACAGGCCGGGATGTTGATCACCGGCACCCCCTTCACCACGTCGGACACCTGGAGGGCACCGGTGGGATTGGGATGCGCCGCGGGAATGCCGCCGTAGGTGGCGCAGTTGCCCACCGCGATCACCGCGACGGCCGAACTCGAGAGTTCGCGAACCTTGTCAATGAAGGTCTGACCCGCAGCACCCACGGTGCAGTAGCCGCCATTAGCACCCGCGGGAACGGCCCCCTCGACCACCAACACGTACTTGCCCTTGTACTGCTTGGTCGCGCTGGCGAGCGCCGCCTCGGACTGGAACCCGGCGCTGGCCATGATTGTCTCGTGATACTGCAGGGCCAGGGTCTGGAGGATCAGTTCGCTGACCGTAGGTGCCGAGGCGCGCAAGAACGCCTCCGTGCACCCGGCACAGTCCTGGCCTTCGAGCCAGATCACGGGAATCCGACCCGTCAGCTCGGCCGCCTCGGCCACCTTGTCGTTGAACATCGGGGGCAGCATCAAAGCGGCGGTGATGCCGGCGGCCCATTGGAGCAGCGCGCGTCGCCCGAAGCGATGTCGCTCGAGCACGGAGCGCAGGTCCACGCCGTAGAGGGGCTCCATCCCTCGCAACTCGACCAGTCGTTGCTCGCACTGGCGCATGAATGCGTCGTCGCGCTCGACCGCCCCCGGCACCGGCCGGGGGGCGAGTGCGTCGGCGAAATTCGCTCGACCCCTCACGTCACACCTCGATTTCCACTGACCTGAGCACGACCCCGGGCAGGTTCAACGCGAGCACCGCGGTGCCGCCACAGTTCGTGCACGTGCGCGCTCGCGTGGCCAAACTCGACTCGGACTCGAACGCACCCACGACAAATCGCTCCTCACAGTCCAGGCAGTAGACGTCCTGGGGCGCGACCTCGAGCACCAGTTGTGCCTCACTCGCGCAGGTGTTGCGCTTGGCCTCGTCAAAGGCGCTGCGCAGGCTCTGCTCTTCAACGGCGCCGGGGCTCACGCCCACGACCACCTTGGACGCGCGACGCCCCTGATGGGAGCGCACGCTTTGATCTACGGCCTCGACCAACTCCGCGGCAATTCCATATTCATGCACATCGCTCCCCCTTCACGCGCACTGAGTGGAACACGTCCGGCCTACCCCCGGAAGGTCGCGCACTCAAGGGACTTAAGTCCCAAACCCCGCGAGCCAACTTCGGCCCAGTTGACGTGATCGGGTCAACAGATCCTGGGTAGTTGCTCGGTGAGCGGCACGTCCAGGACGCGCGAGCCGCCGATTCCGGTGGTGACCACGACGACGCCCTCATGCTCGGGGACCACCGTACCGATCACCGTCGCCGCGCGAGCGAGGCGGTGGGCGCGCATTGCGTCGAGGAGCGTGTCGACGTCGGCGGGTGCCACGATCGCCACGAGCTTGCCCTCGTTGGCCACGCCGGTCGGATCGAGTCCCAGAAACCCGCAGGCCGCCCGCACCTCTTCAGCGACCGGGATCGCGCGTTCGGCAATGGTGATGCCGATGCGCGAGGCGCGGGCGATCTCGTTAAGGGTGGCGCCGAGACCGCCGCGAGTGGGATCGCGCATCATGCGAATCTGGGCGCCACTCGCCATCATGGAAGCCACCAGACCGTTGAGCGGTGCGCTGTCACTGACGATGTCCGAACCGAACGCCAGGCCCTCGCGCACGCTCATGATGGCGATGCCGTGCGCACCGATCTCGCCCGACACGATCACGACGTCGCCCGCCCGCACCTGGTGGGCCCCGAGGTCCACCCCCGGAGGAATCAGGCCTACCCCGGCGGTGTTGATGTACACCCCATCGCCGTGGCCCACGTCGACCACCTTGGTGTCCCCGGTCACGATCGAAACGCCGGCGCGGCGTGCCGCGTCGCCCATCGAGTTCGCAATGCGACCCAACTCTTCGAGGGCCAGGCCCTCTTCGAGGATCACTCCCACCGAGATCGCCACCGGCGTCGCCCCCGACATCGCGACGTCATTGACCGTGCCGTGCACCGCCAGCGAGCCGATGTCGCCGCCGGGAAAGAACCGGGGGCGCACGACGTAGGAGTCGGTGCTGAAGGCCAGACGCGCGCCACCCAGATCGAACACCGCGGCGTCACCGAGGCGAGCGAGCACCTCGGCGTGCTCGGTGCCGGCGAAGGCGGGCACGAACAGGTGCTCGATGAGCTCGCCCGACAGCCGGCCGCCACCGCCGTGACCCATCACGATGCTCGGCTGGTCGCGCAACGGCAGCGGGCAGGTCCAACCCTCGAGATCGAGTTCCTCGCTCACGCGTGCACGCTGCTCTCGACACGGCGAAACTGGTAGTACGCGGCACACGCACCCTCGTTGGAGACCATTGGGGCGCCCAAGGGCATGCGCGGGGTGCACTCGTTGGCGAACGCGGGACACTCATGGGGCTTGATGAGACCCTGAAGAACCTCGCCACTTCGACACAGCGGTGACTCCTGTACCACGACATCGGCCACGTCGAAGCGATTCTCGGCGTCGAAGTCCGCGTAGCGATCGCTCAGCTTCCAGCCCGAAGCGCCAATTGTGCCGATCCCGCGCCACGCGCGGTCACAGGTGACGAACACGTCGCGAATGACCGCGAGTGCGGCCGGATTGCCCTCGTTGCGCACGACCCTCGGATAGGCGTTGTCCAACTCGTAGCGCCCCCCTTCGAGTTGGCCCAGCACCCGGCGAATGCCCTCGAGGACGTCGAGGGGTTCGAAGCCCGTCACCACGATGGGGACGCGGTAGCGCTCAACGAGCGGGCCGTACTCACTGGTGCCCATAACCGTGCACACGTGGCCCGCGGCCAGGAATCCCTGCACCCGATGCGAAGGTGAATCCATGATCGTGCAGATTGCGGGCGGCACGAGCACGTGCGAGACCAGCACCGAGAAGTTGGTGAGTCCCAGGTGCTGGGCCATGACCACCGCCATGGCGTTGGCCGGAGCAGTGGTCTCGAATCCGATGGCGAAGAAGACGACCTGCTTGTCGGGATTGGCTTGAGCCAGGTTCACGGCGTCGAGCGGTGAGTAGACCACTCGCACGTCGCCACCCTGGCTCTTGACACGAAATAGATCAGTAGACGAACCGGGTACGCGAATCATGTCACCGAAAGAGCAGAAGATAACGTCGCGGCGCGCCGCGATGCTGAGGGCGCGGTCGATAGTCTCGAGGGGCGTCACGCACACCGGACAGCCCGGACCATGAATGAGCTCCACCCCCTCGGGCAGCAGTTGGTCGATGCCGTTGCGGATGATGGTGTGGGTCTGACCGCCGCAGACCTCCATGATCGACCAGGGGCGCGTGACGGTGCGCGTGATGTCGTCAAGCATTCGGCGTGCGATCACCGGATCGGAGAACTCGTCGAGGTACTTCACGACTCTTCGGCGTCGGTGACGACGCCGAACTCCTGATCGAGCAGTCCCGCCTCACGAAAGAGCTCCAGGGTCTCTCGGGCCGAGTCCTCGTCGAGCTGGTTGAGCGCAAAACCGGCGTGGATGATAGTGTAGTCACCCACCTCGACCTCGGGCACATACGCCAGACACACCTCCTTGCGCACGCCACCGAAGTTGACCGTGGCCATCCGGGTGCCGTTGGCCTCCCAGACCTCCTCGACCCTTCCAGGTATCGCCAAGCACATATTCCGGGACCTCCCGTCGCCTCAAGGTGTGAACGACGCGCCTCCGAACGCCGCCACCGCCACCTGGCCCAAGGCGAGACCGCCGTCGTTCGCCGGCACCCGCTCGTGAACGAGCACCTTGAAACCTTCACTGCTCACTCTGTCATAGCACGCTCTGGTCAACACCGCGTTGGAGAATACGCCACCGGTGAAGCCCACCACGTCCACCGACCAGTTTGCGCGAACCTGCACCGCGGCGCGCGCAACGCCGAGTGCGAGTCCCTCGTGGAACGCCCGCGCGGCCGCGCGCCGATCAGCGCCGGCGCGGCGCGCCGCGAGCGCGGCGTGCAGGCCAGGCGAGGTGTCGAGCACGATCGTGTCCTCGCGCCAGCTCACAAGGGGCGCCCACGCCTCGAAGTCATCGGGCTCGGCGGACTCCACGCTCTGAGCGAGCGCCTCGAGCTCCATGGCGGCCTGCGCCTCGAAGTCCACGTCGTGGCGCACATTGAGCAGGGAGGCCACGGCGTCAAAGAGTCGTCCCGCGCTCGTCGCGCGCACGCAGCCCACGCCCGTGTCAAGCATCCGCGAGACGACGTCGAGTTCATGCTCGCGCGCGTGCTCGACCAACGTCGCCACGGTGTGCGCGTCGATGCCCGCTGCGTGAAGGTGGGCCAGCGCGCTGCGCAGGGGTCGACGGATCGCAGCGTCACCTCCCGGAAGCGACACGGGGCGCAAGTGACCCACACGTGTCACTGCGCCGTACGAGCCAACCAGCATCTCACCGCCCCAGATGGTGCCATCAGCTCCCCAACCGGTGCCGTCGAAGGCGAAGACCAACGCCGCGGCTCCGGGATCCCAGCCGTGTTCGCTCAACAACGAGGCGGCGTGCGCGTGGTGGTGTTGAACCGTGGCGTGTGCGACGCCGCGACGTTGGGCCTCCTCTTCGGCCCAACGCCGCGAACGGTAGTCGGGGTGTGCGTCACTCACGATGAGCGTCGCCTCGACACCCTGCAGCGCGCCCAAGGTCTGCGCGGTGCGCGCCAGAACGCCCAGGGTCTCGAGGCTCTCGGTGTCACCTACGTGTTGGCTCATCCAGGCCAGGCGACCGCGGGCCACGCAGATGGTGGTCTTGAGTTCACCACCCACCGCCAGGACGTCGGGCGTCTCAAAGGGCAGGCGCACCGGGAGCGGAGCGTAGCCACGGCTTCGTCGCACGGGTTGGACCGAATCCGCGAACACGCGCACTACCGAGTCGTCACAGGCCACGTGGATTCGACGATCGTGGTGCACGAAGAGGTCGGCCACCTCGCCCAAGCGTCCCTCGACCTGTTCGGCACTTGTGCAGATGGGCTCGTCGGCGAGATTGGCGCTGGTCATCACGAGCACGCCGGGCGCGCCGGCGTCGAAGAGGAGATGGTGCACGGGTGCGTAGGCGACCATGACCCCCAACGTTGACATGCGTGGGGCCACCGAGGCCTGCAGGGAGGCGTCGCGGGCGCGAGCGAGCACGACCGGACGCGCGGGCGACATGAGGACGGACTCGGCCACATCGTCGAGTTCCACGATGCGCCGCGCCATAGCCAGATCCACCACCATCAGCGCGAAGGGCTTGTCGCCGCGGCGCTTTCGCGAACGCAGGCGCGCTACCGCTGCTTCGTCACGTGCGTCACAGGCCAGGTGATAGCCACCCACCCCCTTGATCGCGACGACGAGTCCGGCTCCCAGTGCGGCGACGATCGCCGCCACGTCCGTATCGAGCTGAGGTCCGCACGCGCGACAGCAGGTGGGTTGGGCATGAAAGCGCCGCGAACGCGGATCGTCGTACTCGTCCTGGCACTGCGCGCACAGCGTGAAGTCGGCCATCGTCGTGCGAGGACGGTCGTAGGGCAGTCCGGTGACGATCGTGTAGCGCGGTCCGCAGTTGGTACACGCGATGAAGGCGTAGCCGAAACGGCGGTCCGTGGGGTCGCGCATCTCGGCGAGGCACTCGTCGCACACTGCCGTGTCGGGCGGGATCGAAGTCACGCCGTCATCTTGGCGTGTCGCCACGATGACGAAACCGGAGGATTCGGTCACGGAGAGATCGTGCAACACCACCTCGTCGACCTGGGCCAATGCTGGTCCCTCACGCAGCGCGTCGATGAACTGCTCCAGGTGCGCCGCGTCCCCCTGGGCTTCGACGAACACTCCGCTCGCGTCGTTACCGACCAAGCCAACGAGACCCAACTCCACGGCGCGCGCGTAGACGAAGGGCCGAAAGCCCACGCCCTGTACGACGCCCGCTACCCGTATCGCCACGCGACGAACGCTCATCCGCGCTCCATTCACTCGACGCCCGCAGTCTACGGACGCGAGCCGGTGGCCGAGGGGTCGCGACTAGCGCGGCCGCGTCGCCCGCTCCCCTACTCGCGTCGACGCACGATCAGTCCGCGCGTGATGCTTCCTCGGAGCCCAGCCCGCGCCGTGGCGAAATGACCGCGTCGATGAGACCGTAATCCACCGCCTCCTGGGCGGTCATGAACTTGTCACGATTGATGTCACGTTCGACCTCCTCGGTGGCGCGCCCGCTGTGGTACGCGATGATCTCGGTCATCCGCTTGGTCAGCGCCAGCACCTCGCGCAATTGGATCTCCATGTCGCTCGGCGCGCCCTGGGTGCCCGCACTGCCCTGGTGGATCATGATCCGCGCACTCGGCAGAGCGAAGCGCTTGCCCGGCGCCCCGGCGCAGAGCACCATTGCGGCCGCCGACATTCCCATGCCCACACAGATAGTGGCGACATCGGGGCGAACATGTTGCATCACGTCGTAGATCGCCATGCCCGCGTAGGCGTGGCCGCCGGGCGAGTTGACGTAGAGGTAGATATCGCGTTCGGGTTCCCTCGCCTCGAGATAGAGCATCTGGGAGATGATGAGATTGGCGATCTGATCGTCCACCGGCTGGCCCAGGAAGACGATTCGCTCGCGCAGCAGCATCGAGTAGATGTCAAAAGCCCGTTCTCCGCGCGCCGACTCCTCGAGCACCATGGGCACGAGGGACTGCACCGGCCCCCCGCTTCGCGTCACTTGGGTCACTGCTACCTCCTCGTCCGGGCACGCCATGTGCAACTATTCAATTGCATGATACGTCGTGGTGGCCCAACCTGCAATACACTGGTTGCATGATCGAGCGAGTGCAACGAGAGTTCGAAGTCCCCTGTGACCTCGAGGCGGCGTGGAACCATGTCATCGACCCATCATGGCTAGGTGAGGAGGGCGAACTCGAGGCCCGACCGGACGGCGAGGGGTGGGTGCGCGATCACGAGACCACGCGATACCTCGTGGTCGAAGAGGTCGACGAGCAGCGCCGACTGGTGTATCGCTGGGCCAGCTTCACCGACGCGCCTTCGCTCGTCGAGATCGATCTAGCACCCTCGGGCGCCGGGACAAGAATCTCGATCACCGAATCGCCCCTCGAGGCCCGCGCGCAGTTGGTTGGCGCGCGGTGACCGACTCGTTGTCGAGCGTATTCGCGGCGCTGGGCGACGAAACGCGACGCACCCTCTACCAGCGACTGCTCGAAAGCGCGAACGGCGAGACCGCAACCCACCTCGCCCAGGGCGCGACTATTTCGCGCCAGGCCATCGCCAAGCACCTGCGGGTGCTCGCCAATTCGGGTCTGGCCACCGTGCGTCGCGAGGGACGCGAAACCCGCTACGTGCCCACGACCCAGGCAATGACCCAGGCGTCGAACTGGCTCAACGAGCACTCCCTCGCCTGGGACCGACGAATTTCGGTCCTCGAGCGCAGAATACGAGACTCCTCGAGCGCCGAGGGCGCGTCCGGCCTGGTTCGCTGAGCGCACAAGGACCCCGGCCTCCTCGGCGCGTTGGAGGCTGGAGTTGAACCATTCGCAAGCGCACGGTCAAACCCTCAATGGAGGCGGCGTCCGGATTCGAACCGGAGTACGGGGCTTTGCAGGCCCCTGCAGCCTGTGACTGGCTGTGCCAAGCCGTGCCAAATCTCAGCCGAAATATGGAGCTTGTAGGATCTGCCTCTATACACCTGACCTATCGGATCCTCCTAACGTGGTCTAAGGCAGGGGCAGATACAGGGGCAAGTCAGTTGGTTTCCCTGAAGAGTTTGTTATAGAACGTGCACCTTCGGCAAGCTCGGGGTGCGGTGACTGAAGTCGTGGTGCGCAGTCTGCCTTGGAACCAGCCTGCGCCGGTAGTTGAATCTCAGGAGTTCAGCGGCAATCGCACCATGAACGCAGCCCCGGGATTTGCGTCTACAACCTCGATTGACCCGTGATGTGCGACAACGATCTCGGCCACGATGGCGAGACCGAGACCACTCCCTCCGTCGGCTCTCGCTCGAACACTGTCAGTCCTCACGAAACGCTCGAAGATGCGGGTCCGGTCCTCAGGCTTAACACCAACTCCGTCGTCGGCGACCCGCAAGACGGCTTGGCCGTCCAGCGACGTCAGGGACACCGATACTCGCAGTCGGGCGTGACGTTGTGCGTTGTCGAGAAGATTCCACACGACCCGACCAAGCTGTTCATCATCTCCCGATACTCGAGCGCCGGACACCTGGGTGACATCGACGGTCGCATCGAACATCCTTCGAAGACGTGAGCACTGATCCATGACGATCTCCTCCAGGTCTACCGGGAGCATCGCCGCCGCCACCTCGTCCTCGTCGTACTTGGCGAGCAGCGAGAGGTCGTCCACGATTCTGCGAACTCGCTCCAGTTCACCGAGGGCGGTGCGGGCCGACTCGGGCCAGTCGGTTGACTCGACGTGGGTAAGGCTGACCTCGAGTTCGGTTTGCGCCGCAGCCAGCGGACTTCGAAGTTCGTGTGACGCGTCAGCGACGAAAGACTTCTGACGCGAGCTCGCCTTCTCTAGTCGGTCGAGCATGCGGTTCATGGTGGTCGCCAGTCGCCCGATTTCGTCGCGAACAGCCGGTTCAGCGACGCGCCGGCCGAGTTCGCTACCCGAGATCACCTCCACCTCGGAACGTATCGCCTCCACCGGCATCAGTGCCTTTCGCACGAGCCACCACACCAGCAGTCCCACGACTACGAGCAAGAAGGGATCGGCGAGCAGCAAACCCAGGACCACATCGTGAATTGACCGGTCGACGACGACGAGCGACTCTCCGACGTAAAGGGTCATCTTCCCGGCTGACGTTGAGGTGGTCACGGCGGCAACCCGGTAGCGCTCACCCGAGCCAATGGGCAGCATGCCCCGAGTGAAGAAGACTGTGGCGTTCCCGGGATCCACTGTCATGATCCGACCTTGCCCCTCCAGGCCGGCACTGCTCGCGATCACCCGACCACGCGCGTCGATCACCTGGATGAACGACGTCTCCTGGGAGGCGATTTGAAGCGGCTGCGCGAGCGTTCCGCTCCTCGCGATGGTCGACACGGATGCCAGCTCCAGTCGCAGCGCCTGGTCGACGCCGCTCAATTGCGCATGGCTGAGCTCCGCGACCAGCAGGAAACTGGCGAGACTCAATGCGACCCCCAGGACGACCACCGCGGACAGGACCGTCTTGGCTTTCACCGAGACGGCCCACCGCAATGGACCGCGGGAGCGCCGGAAAGGCCAGTCGTCTCCTGTCTTAGGCGTCACTATCGTCCAGCCGATAGCCACTGCCAGGGACAGTCACAATCGTTTCGGTGCCGAACGGCCGGTCTACCTTTCGCCGCAAGTACCCCACGTAGACCTCAACGATGTTCGAGTTGCCGTCGTACTCCGGGTCCCAGACGTGATTGAGTATCTCCGACTTGGTCACGGCCTGACCGTGGTAACGCATCAGGTATTCGAGTAGATCGAACTCCCTCGGCGTGAGTTCGATTAGGGTCGAGCCCCGCCAACACGAACGCGACGCGGGGTCGAGTCGCAGTCCACTCGTCTCGAGAACGGTCGGGCGCTCGCGCACGCCCCGTCGCAGCAGCGAGCGGATCCTGGCGAGCAGCACGGGGTAAGAAAAGGGCTTGGTCAGGAAGTCATCGGCACCGACGTCAAGCGACTCAATCTCGTCGAACTCCCCGGTCTTCGCGGTCAGCACGAGGACCGGTGTCCAGTTGCGTGCTTCGCGCAACTGGCTGCACACGCTGAATCCGCTCATCCCCGGCAGCATCAGGTCCAGCAGGATGATGTCGAATTCCATGTTCTGGGCCAGCCACAGACCGTTCTTGCCGTCTACGGCCACCTCCACGGCAAAGCCGTCGGCGCTCAATCCCCGCTTCAGGCTCGCCGCGAGTTTGGCTTCGTCTTCTACGAGCAACAACCTCATTGAAATCTCACGCCTCTCGACCGAGGCCAGTCATGGGCTCGTTCAGTTGGACGGATCATCACAACATCGTACGGGTCGCGAGCTGGCTCATGAGAATCCGCTAACCCCCTCTCATCGGTTTCTCATGGGTCAACTGGCACCGTGGTGATGGTGCCATCAACGAAGGTGGATCCCACCGCAATCACAGAGGAGTCACACCAACATGAACATCAAGAAGAAGTTCGGAATAGGAGCAGCGGGCCTGATGGCACTGGGAGGGTCGATGTTCGGCCTCACCCTTATCTCGGGTGCAGCGGGTGCCTCATCCACCCTGCCGACGTCAGCGTCGGTCACGGCCAGCGCGGACCAGGGCCTCAACGTGCAGGACGGCTCTCAGACCGGTGTCGACGCCACGTCGACTGGAGCCAGTGAGGGAGTCTCCTCCGAGACTGCTACGTCAGAGGCCGCAACGTCCACAGAGACGGGCACCGCATCGGACGGCATTGGGGGCCACCAGGACCCCGCCGGCAACGTCGACAACCAGTCGACCACCGAGCAATAGTTGCACAAGACCACCCGTCAACCAGGGAGACTCTCCTTAGTTGACGGGTGGTCCCCGCATCCTGCCACTTAAGGTCCAGCTTGGTGAAATCGGACCCAACGTACCGGAGATTGACCCTGTCGATTGGCTGACGTGAACCCCAACGCCAGGAAGGTCAAAACATTATCCAAACTCAAGACCATGATTCACCCCGCCTAATCAGAGATGGCATCACAAATCCTCGGCTTCCCTTCGCGAACCTTTCCACGAGATCGGCTTCCAGGATCTTGGGCCTAGGTTCTGACCGGTACAGCGTGTACTAGCCGCCTCCAGAGACGCGGCTGATTAAGAGACCGTTGCGAAAAAAATGTCGGATTGTTTCACTTGGCTGAGTGGCGGCCCACTACGTATCCCCCCGGACAAATTTTCAGGGGCAAGGACCGAGGCAGAATTCCTAAGAGCCCATCTACACGAGGATTCTCGTTCTCTTGCACGGGGCCCGCAGGGCCCCTGACTCTGATGTCATGAGCAAGTTCAAGAAGTAACCGACCACGAGGTGACGTCGAACAATTCGAAGACCGACACCAAATGCGGACCCCAACATGCTTTGTTTCATTAGCTTTTGCTCCAAGAGAAATTCCAGGGGCAAGAGCAGAGGCAGCATTACCCCGTTTCTGGAGGCGGCGTCCGGATTCGAACCGGAGTACGGGGCTTTGCAGGCCCCTGCCTAACCACTCGGCCACGCCGCCCGAAGTGACCATCCTAGTTGGCGTCGCCACCCTCAACGATGGCTCACGGCATACCAGATGAGATAGCCCAGTCCGATGACCACCACGATCTCGACGATCACGGTCAGCGTGTAGGCGATCCAACCGATGAGCGAGAACACGAGCGACAGCAGGGCGATCGCGATGATGACGGCGAACACCAGTTTCACGACATTCACGCCGACCTCTTTTCGTAACCTGTTTCGTAACCTGATCCTCATCGTAGGCGCGTAGAAGTTCCTGTTCTGGCCCAGTATTGTCGATATATGGCACGTCGCGCCCCCCTGGCGATCACATTGGCTCTGGCCCTCGTCGTGGGGGTCGTGGGCACGGTCCCCGCGGGCGCGGGAAGCCCGAGTTCGCTGCGCGTGCAGGCCACGGTCGCCAGTTCGCTCTCGCCGCTGATGCCGGTCGTTCGCCTCCACTTCAGCGCCGACGTCACGGCGTCGTCACTGCCGGCGCTGCGCGTGCATCCCCAACTCGCCACGACGTGGCAACAGATTGGTCCCCGCTCGGTACAGGCCGTCGCTGACACGACACTCGCGCCGCTCGCGCACTACACCATCGACGCGCCCACGCGCCTGCGCTGCGTCACACGATGCAGCTTCACCGGACTTCGCCCCTACAGCGCCACCGCGCTCACCGACCTGAGTTGGGAAGACCAGCTCCTGGCAACCCTGCACTATCTGCCGCTCACCTTCACCCCGACCATCGCCCAGGTCAACCCCGCCCAGCCCACACCGGGCAGCTACTCCTGGTCCTACCCGAACCTCGCGACGAGCCTCGCGACCCAGTGGCACCGCGGTGCCACCAACGTGCTGCTCACCGGGGCCCTCATGGCTTTCCAGAACGACCATCAATTGCCCACGACCGGCATCGCGGACGCGGCCACCTGGCAGGCTCTCATCAGCGCGACCGACCAGAACCAACTGGACCCGAACAGTTACAACTTCGTCGACGTCTCCACGGCGAGCCCCGAGACCCTGACCCTCTATGTTGCGGGCAAGGCGACGTTCCACACGGTGGTCAACACCGGCATCGCCGTCGCGCCGACCCAGACGGGCATCTTTCCCGTCTACCAGCGCTACATCAGCCAGACGATGTCGGGCACCAACCCCGACGGCACCCACTACAGCGACCCGGGCATCCCGTGGGTCTCGTACTTCAACGGTGGCGATGCCCTGCACGGCTTCATCCGTGCCACCTACGGGTGGCCCCAGAGTCTCGGCTGCGTTGAGATGCCCTTCCCGGCGGCCAAGCTCATCTGGCCCTCGACCCCGATCGGCACGCTGGTCGCCGTGCACTAGGACCCGGGTCTATCCTCGGGTCCGAACGCGTGACGTCCCCGCTGGGTCGTGACGTCCAGGCCGTCCTCACCCAACTGATCCGCCGTACCCACCGCGCTCGCGCCGAACTTGCGACGAACCTCGTCCAGCGCGTCACGCAACGCCTCGGCGCCCACCTGGCGCTGACGCGACACCTGGGCCGCGCGAGCGCGCGCGTCGGGCGACTCGCCCACCGAGAAGCTCAACTGCACCTCGTTGTCGCTGCGCTCGAGAAAGGACGAGGCGTACAGACCCAGCAGACGCACCGAGTGCTGCAGTTCGAGCGACGCCGCGAGCGCCTCGGCGATCGAGCCGATCGCCACTTCATCGTCCACGCCGAACGACAGTGTCTGGGACCTCGTGATGCTCGTCATGTCGTCGAAGCGAACCGTGATCGAGATCGTGCGGGCCACCCGACCGCGCTCGCGCAGCGCTCGCGCCACCACGCCCGCGTGGTGGCCCAGCGCTTCGCGCACCTCATCGAACCCGGCGAGGGACCGCGCGAAGGTCTGGTCGTGACCGAGCGACTTGGCGCTGCGCTCGACGACCACCTCGCGGCGGTCCTCGCCACTGGCGTAGGCGACCAGCGTGGCCGCCAGCGACGGCCCCACGTGCGCGGCGAGAGTGGATTCGTCCACGCGCGCCAGGTCGCGCACCCAGCGCAACCCCAACTTGGCGAGCTTGTCCGCGGTGGCCGGACCCACCCCCCACAGCGCGCGCACCGGCAGTTCGGCCAGCCAGCGCTGCTCGAGGGCGGGGCTGACCCACACCACGCCCGCGCCGGGACGCAGGGCGCCGTGATGCACGCTGGGTTTGGAGTCCTTGGACGCCAACTTCGCGAAGAGTTTGTTGCGCGCGAGACCCACCCCGCAGTCCAGGTGCAGCTCATCGTGAATTCGCGTGCGCAGCGCGTGCGCCTCGGCCAACGGGCGCTTCTCAAGCCGGCGCAGACTTCGAAGATCCGCGAAGACCTCGTCGAGTCCCAGCGGCTCCACCTCAGGCGTCAGCTCGCACACCAGCTCGTGGAACCGGCGCGAGTAAGCCTCGTAGCGATCGAATCGGCCCGGGAGCATCACCAGGTCACGACAAAGCCGCAACGCAACCACGCTCGCCATGCCACTTCGCACGCCGTAGCGGCGTGCCTCGTAACTTGCACTCGCCACCACACCACGCGCGCCGGCGCCACCGACCGCCACCGGACGACCCCGCAATGAGGGATCGTCGAGAATCTCCACCGAAGCGAAGAAGGCGTCGAGGTCGACGTGCAGGATCGGTGCCTCGTCCAGCGAGGGATCCTCAGCGGTTGAGCTCAACGCTTCGAAAGGCCTCACCGTAGGCAACTCCGATCGGACGTCCCGCCTGTTCGGCGCGCCCGTAGACCACGCTGCGAATCTCGTCGGCGTCTCCGGCCAACTGCGACACGTGCGCGAGCACCGCCGTGGCCTTGGTGTCGATGGTACGGGTGATGTCGGCCACCACGTCGGGTTCGTGGGTGCCGCTCAACAGCAAGGCACTCACCTGGTGCGCCGGCCCGCGCTCGGGGTAGTACAGCGGCATCGCCGCGGCGGGCGCGACCGCGTCGAGCAGTGCCCAACCCGTCTCGCGGTGGTCGCGGTGATTCACGTACACCCCCGCGAAGAAGGTGGCCGTCGGATCGGGACCGAGCACCACGTCGGGCTGGTGCGTGCGCACCAGCCCGACCAAGGTCGCGCGCAACTCATTGTCGTTGACCACGTCGCCATCGGGCCGGTTCAAGTTCACCGAAGTGCTCACCCCCAGCAGATCCGCGGCCCGCCGAGACTCCTCTCGTCGCGCATCACGCAACGAGGCACTGTCGGTGAGCGGCACGTGCGATCCCTTGGCCCCATCGCACACAATGACCAGATGCACTTGCACCCCCTCACTCGCCCACTGGGCGAGCACACCGCCGGCGGCCACGTCGGCGTCGTCGGGGTGGGCGTAGATGGCCATGACCGAACGCGGGTGCAGCGTCAGCAATCGCACGTCAGCTGCGCAGTTTGGGTGCGGTTGATTTCACGAGCATGCCGATCTCGCGTGCGAAGTCGTCAGTGCCCTCGAAACCTTTGTAGACCGAGGCGAAACGCACGTAGGCGACGTCGTCGACCAAGCGCAGCGATTCGAGTGTTGCCATGCCCACCTCTTCGCTCGTGACGTCACGATTCAACAAACGCATCGACTCTTCAACCGCGAGCGAGAGCGACTCCATCACCTCTTCGTCCACGGGTCGGTTCTTGCAGGCCGAACGCACGCCCCGAAGGATCTTGGCGCGCTCGAAAAGCTCGCGATCGCCCGATCGCTTGATCACGTACACGCCGATCTCCTCGATCCGCTCGAACGTCGTGAATCGCTGACTGCACGCCGAGCACTCACGACGTCGTCGAATGGCAACGCCGTCTTCGGCCAGGCGCGAATCGACGACGCGGTCGTCATCGGCCGCACAGTATGGACAACGCATTCAGTCACGATACACCCAAAACCCCTTGAAATTTAGGGGATTACGATGTGCTCGCCGGCCACGACGACCGGCGAGCGCAACTCGCTGACGAGGACGTTGCGAGCCAGCGCGGGATCCACCGGATTCATGAGCTTGGCGATCGATGCCACCGTGTCGCCCGGTTGGACCACGTAGACCATGCCCGAGGCCAGGACCGACGAGTTCGCCAGATCGGTCGAGAGTCCGGCTCCCGTCGTGCCCCCGAAGGCGTGACCGGGCCACGCCAGGATCGCCAGGCAGCCCACCAGCACCAACGTCGCCAGGGTGCGCCGGCGCCGGCGCACCATGCGCGCCCGCGCGGCCCGGCGCACGCTGAGGGGCACCGTTCTCGGGTACGTGCCCACGTCCGCACTCGAGATGATCCGCAGAGCCACCGACTCCTCGCGCACCTCGTCGAACTGAACCATCTCTACTGCAGCCATACGCCACCCCTGAGTCCTACGAACGTCTGTTCGCATAGTCTAAGGCGAACACGTGTTCGATGCAAGTAATTTCTCGGGCGCGCCAACCTCCCTATGGGCCTCGATTCTCCAGGATTCTGCGCCCCACGCGTCCGAAAGCAGCCACGTCGCGCTGTCGGAGCGCACGGGGGTACCGCAACGCCACGGTCGCGCCGGCCAGGTCGCGCACCATGAGGACGTGACCACCGACCACGAGGTGGGCGCACTCGCCGGTCAGGGCCTCGTCGGGGTGATCGTGCGAATCGGTGACCTGCCCGTCGGTCACCCAGAGCACCGGCTCGCGGTCCTGTCGCTGGTTGAGAGCCCAGCGCAGCACCGGGCCGTCGACGCCGTTGCCCACGTTGCCGGTCCTTGGCTCGGCCGCGACGCCGCCACGCTCGGCCAGCACCCACGCGTTGGGGGTCGAGCCGCGATCGCCGGGCCGGTGGCTGTAGCCGATCACGAGTGCGTTCGGCGCGTGACGCATGAGCCGTGCCAACTCGTCGACATCGATATCCATCGAGCCCGACTGATCGATGACGACCACGCCACCGAAACGGCGTGCGCGTTCCACGAAGGCGCGGCGCTGGGGATCGCTCAGCAGCCGACCCGGGTAGCGCATGACCGTACCACTGGCGGCGGGTCGGCGACGACGAACTCCCCCGGAGCGCGTACGCGAAACCATCGCGGCGCCCTCGTCGAGTTGCAGATCCGCGAAGCGTCCGGTGGGAGCGCGTCGCCCCCCGGGTTCGAGTGAGCGGCGGAACTGACGCAACGCCGCCGGATCCTGGGGACTGCGCGCGGCCATCGCTTGGGTGAGCATTCGTGCGAGCACCACGGTGACTTGGGCGTAACCGCCCGGCACGCCCTCGTCATCGGGTGACGTGGCGCCCATGGCGTCGGTGCCACACCCGTCGAGCAGGCCGAGCGCGCGCTTGCGCACCGCGCGCAAGCCCGCCATCCACTCGGGACGTTCGCTGCGGATCCCCGCCAGGTAGGCGCGTTCGGCGCCGGTGGCGAGCACCGCGAGCAGGAAGCACACCGCCTGGTCCCATTCGTCCATGCGAGCCAGGCGAGCGCCCCCGCTCTTCTCCGAACCGTCGCACAAGAGTGCGACGTCGAAGCCGAGTCGGGCGATGAGCGTGTTCACACGCAACTCCTCGGCACACTCGAGCGCCCTCGGCGCGACGTCACCAAAGCGCCGCGGCCAACCCACGGTGTGCGGGCTGACGCGGGCGTGCATCAGTTCATGAGCGCGCACGACGCGCGACACCGTATCGTCGCCGAAAGGGACCTCGAGGATTCGCTCGGTGAGATTGCAACTCGCCTCGCCGCGAAAGGTTGAGCCCTGCTCAACGCGCCAGGCGCGGGATCCGAAGCCGTCCTCTCGACCGGTGACCAGTTCGGGAAAGACGCTCAACGCAACGCGCCGATGCTCAGGGCGTCGAGCACGTTGGTGGCGTGAACACCAAAGACCAGGTGCGCCGCACGTGGCGCGCCGAGACGCCGACGCAGTTGGTCAAACGCGTAGAAGCTGCGAAGTGAAACGCGCCGCGACGGCTCGCCGAGCGATCCGGCCAGCGCCGGGGCGCGCAAGTCGGCGCTCAGCAACGCCACCGCCGAGGGGTGCGGCTGGTCGATGCGCACGCACACCGGGAACCGGTCGCGTAGCGCGCCCGGCAACTCGTCGATCTGCTCGAGGTTGGTCGTCATCACCACCGAGAACTCCACCCCGGGCACCACCCACGTGCCGGTCTCGGGATTGCGCCAACGCGCCGATTCGGGCGAGTCGGTCATGGCCAACAGCGTGCTGAGCGCGTCGCCCGATGCGCGGTCCACCTCATCGACGACGAGCCGACCACCGCGTGCGCCGTTGGCACGCCACGATCGGATGGCGGGCCCCTCACGCCACGTCCAGGTTCCCGAAGCCGCGGGCATCCAGGTCCCCGTGATCTCGCCGGTGCTCAGATCTTCCGTGCAGACCAGACGCTCTGCGGGCGCACCGCTCACTCCCTCGTGCAGCGCCGCGAAGGTCTTGCCGGTCCCCGGCGGTCCGTACAGCAGCACCCTCGACAACCCCG
The DNA here is from genome assembly GCA_035530815.1 of Acidimicrobiales bacterium. Lineage (GTDB taxonomy): Bacteria > Actinomycetota > Acidimicrobiia > Acidimicrobiales > RAAP-2 > RAAP-2. Next base: position 85,705 of record DATKTZ010000038.1, on the reverse strand, counting down.
AGGCCATCACGTCACTCACGTCCCGCCAGCACTGCGTCAACTCATCAACCTGCTCGAACTCCATTGGGCCTCCCTCGTGTGGATCCGCAACGGTCGCGCCGCGCGTCGACGTGCGCACACTCGCCGAATCGATGCCTCATCGGGTGGATCAGTCCGGGGACGCCTCGGAGTCGCGAGCCAGCTTCTCGAGCACCGGTAACGCCTCGTCGAGCACGTCGCGCTCAGCGCCGCTCAACGTCGCGAGCCGCGCACTCAGACCCACGGTGCGCTCTTTCCAGAGTTCCTCGATCGTGCGACGGCCCTGGTCGCTCAGCTCAACGAGCCACGCTCGCTTGTCCTCGGGGTCCTCCGCTCGCCTGACCAACCCCATCTCCTCCAGGCTCGCTACGACGCGCGTCGCCGCGGGCGCGCCGACGGACTCCCGGCTCGCCAGATGGCTGATCCGCACCGGGCCCGATTCGTTGAGTGCGGCCAGCGCGGACATCTGCGAAGGGGTGAGCCCCGCCGCGCCGTGAAACCGGATCGCGCGCATGAGCCGCGACACGACCACCTGCAGTCGGGCCGCCGTGTGGGCGTTCAGATCGGCGTGCGGGGTGGAGGTGTTCATCGGACCACTTCACCCTCGACGGCCGGCTCACCCGGCACCGCCCCGACGGTGCTGGCCACGTCACCGGCGTGTTCGCCCAGCGAGTGTTCCTGGTGCACGAAGCGCTTGCCGCGCAACGCCGAAAAGACAGCCGCCACCACCGACATGGCGATCGCGGTGCAGAACACGATGATCAGGCCGTGATGGAAGGGCGACTGGATGAGACTGGGAAAGAAGTGCTTGCCCGTGAGCACTGACCACTGGCGCGCACTCACGTGCGCCGCCGCCTGACTTCCGAGCAGGCTCTGGAGCGGGTTGTAGCCGAGGAACGACGAGAAGAGGCTCGCCACCGCGGGAATGTGCGCAATGGCGTGGGACTGAGCAACACTCACTCCGTGCGCGCTGAGGCCCTTGAACATCGACGACGGCAAGGTCTTGGTAAGGCCCACGATCATCAACGAGAAGAAGATACCGATGGAGAGCACCATGCCCGAGTTCATGAACGCAGCCTGGATTCCCGCCGCCCCCCCGCGCTGGTCGGCGGGCACCGAGTTCATGACGGCGGTCGAGTTGGGCGCCGAGAACATCCCGCCCCCGACGCCGTTGAGCGCCACCAACACCGCGAAGGCCCAGTAGTGGAAGTTCGTCGGGATCGTCAACAGCCCGACGAAGCTGAGTGCGAAGATGATCAGACCCGCAGTGGAGAGGATCCGCGCGCCGTGGCGATCCGACAGGTACCCCGAGAGCGGCCCAGCGACGAGGAAGCCGGCGGTCAGTGGCAATAGGTAGATGCCCGCCCACAGCGGCGTCGCCGAGTAGGCGTAGCCGTGCAGCGGTAGCCAGAGACCTTGGAGCCAGATGATGAGCATGAACTGCAGGCCGCCGCGCGCGATCGCCGCAAGTAATCCGGCGACGCTACCCGTGGCGAAGGCGCGAATCCTAAACAGGCGCAGGTTGAACATGGGCGCCTCGGTGTGAAGTTCGATGGCGAAGAATGCAATCAAGAAGACCACGCCAACCGCGAAGGCGGTGAGCACCTTGGGGGCGAACCAGCCCATCGACGACGTCGCGTAGGGCTGGATACCGTAGACGATCCCCACCAGCAGCGACGTGAGACCGATCGCGAAGGTCGCATTTCCCCACCAGTCGATGCGCGACGGCGAACGCAGTCCGTTGTCGCGCAGGCTGTGATAGCCCCACACCGTGCCGATCACTCCGAAGGGTACCGACACCCAGAACACCAGACGCCAATCACCAATCGACAACAGACCGCCGAGGATGAGTCCGACGAACGACCCTCCGATGGCGGCCACTTGGTTGATACCCATCGCCAGGCCGCGCTGGGCGGGTGGAAACGCATCCACCAGAATCGCACTCGAGTTCGCGAAGAGCATGGCCCCGCCCACGCCTTGAACCAGGCGCCACAGCACCAGCCACAGCGCGCCGTGGCCACCGCGCAGCGGGTCGAGCGCGAGCAGAACCGAACCGACCGAGAAGACGAGGAAGCCCAGGTTGTAGATGCGCACGCGTCCGAAGATGTCGCCCAATCGACCCAGGCTGATCACCAGCACCGCGGTCACGAGCAGGTAGCCCATGAGCAGCCACAGCAGGTAGCCTACGTTGCCCGGCGACAGAGGGTTGATGCCAATCCCCTTGAAGATCGCGGGCAGCGAGATCAAGATGATCGAGCCGTTGATCGTCGCCATGAAGATGCCGAGGGTTGTGTTGGTGAGCGCTATCCACTTGTAACGATCGTGGTGCACGGTATCAAGTCTCTTGAGCATGCCGTCCCGTCCGAGGATTTAAGTTACTTGCTTATAAGCAAGTATATCCCCGTCCCGACCCTACCGGCGCTGGGCCGACCATTACTCCACGCGGTACTCGCAGGGCGTGTCCGAGTACGAACAGAACACGCAACAGTCGCCCTTCACGGGCGTGATCCGCGACGCGCAACCTGAGCACACGTAGCTCCACCGACAGGCCAGTTCGGGCATGGGTTCCTCCTGGGCGTGGGCGCACACCGGACAGGTCAGTACGGGCACGCCTAGTGTCCCCTCGTGCGCCGACACGTCTCGAGTGCAGCCGACTCGTGATGCGCCGCCAACTTCCCCGCGAGCGCCCGCGCGACACGCACACCATCAAGCCCACGAGTGATCTTGGCGCTGGTCAGCGCACCGTCATAGAGCAGCCCCATCTCCACCACGAGGGTGTCGCCACTCGAGAGACCGAGAATCTCGCCGAAGCGATCGAGCAGCGTCGCGCGGTAGCGCGCCACCGCCGCGCGCACCTCGTCGCTCTCAGGGAACTCGCTCAATGCGGCGATGAAGGGACACCCATGAAAATCCTTGGAGGCCACGTGCCGCTCCAGCGCGGCGAAGACGACGTCCAACCGTTCGACCCGCGAAGCGTCGGGTCGATCAAGTTCGCTCACCTCGCGATACCAGCGCTCGCGCGCCGCCTCGAGGTAGGCAACGACCAGATCGTCCTTTCCGTCGAAGTTGTTGTACAGGCTCGCCTTGGCGGTGCCAGCGCGTTCGATGACGGCGTCGACGCCAGTGGCGTTGATGCCGCGCGCGTAGAACAACTCACTCGCCGCGCCGAGTATGCGCTCCCTGGCGCTCGGCACGGCACCGACGGGGGTGCTCATAACCGCACTGTACTGGACCGAACTGTCTGGCACGACCCCTCGCGCTGTCGCGACCTCAGACCGCTTCACCGAGGTAGACCGCACGCACGCGCTCATCGTGCAGGAGATTCTCGGCGGTGTCGCCAAAGACGATGCGTCCGTTCTCCATGACGTACCCGCGGTCCGCGAGCCGCAGCGCCTGCGCGGCGTTCTGCTCGACCAGAAAGACCGTCGTGCCCTCGGAACGAATGTCGCCGATGATGCGAAAGATCGTCTCGACAATCATGGGGGCGAGTCCCATAGAGGGCTCATCCAACAAGAGCAAGCGAGGCTTGCCCATCAGCGAGCGCGCGATGGCCAACATCTGCTGCTCTCCACCCGACAGGTTGCCACCCATCTGCTTGCGGCGCTCCTTCAAGATGGGAAAAGTCGCGTACATCTTGTCCATGTCGTCGCTGATCGACCCGCGGCGGCCAAAGGCGCCCATCTCGAGGTTCTCCTGCACCGACATCTGGGGAAAGATTCGTCGGCCCTCGGGCACGTGACTGATCCCCAGCGAGGTGAACTGATGCGCCTTGGTCTTGGAGATGTCCTTGCCCTCGAACAGGATCTGCCCCTCGGCGGGCGCGTGCAGCCCCGACAGCATCCGCAACGTCGTGGTCTTACCAGCGCCGTTCGCACCGAGCAGGGTGACGATCTCGCCCTGTTGCACCTCGAAACTGATGCCGTGCAGCGCCGTGATGGCGCCGTAGCGCACCACCGCGTCCTTTACTTCGAGCATTAGGAGCGCTCCTCGGTCTCGTGGGCCGTCGAGCCCAGGTAGGCATCGATCACGGCCTCATTGGCGCGGATCTCCTCGGGCGTGCCCTGGGCGATCACGCCGCCGAAGTTCAGCACGTAGAGACGTTCGGCCAGCGACATCACCAGTTTCATGTCGTGCTCGATCAGCAGAATCGACACGCCTCGTTCGTCGCGCACCTTGCGGATCAGCTCGGTCAACTCCAACTTCTCCGAAGGATTGGTGCCCGCGGCGGGCTCATCGAGCAGCAGGACCTGGGGATTGGTCGCCAACCCCCGCGCAATCTCAAGGCGGCGTCGATCACCGTACGACAGCGAGGCCGAAATGGTGTTCGCGCGCTCGCGCAGCCCCACGAAATCGAGGAGTTCAACGGTACGCTCGTCGGACTCGCGCTCGCCTCGACGAGTGTGCGGCCCCCTCACCATCGCGCCGATCACGCCGATGCCGCGGTGCGACTCCGCACCGATCTTCACGTTCTCGAATGCCGTGAGCGCGCTGAACATGCGCGATGCCTGGAACGTGCGGGCCACTCCCGCGGCGCTCACGCGGTGGGCCTTCATGCCGATGATCGACAGCGGCTTGTTGTCGCGTCCGACGAAGGTGATCGAGCCCTCCTGGGGCTGGTAGACGCCGGTCAACGAGTTGAACAGCGACGTCTTACCCGCACCGTTGGGGCCGATCACCGCCAGAATCTCGCCGCGGCGCTGCTGCAGACTGACGTCGTTCAACGAGACGACGCCACCAAAGCGCAACGTCACGTTCTGCACGTCAAAGATGTTGTCGTCGCTCACGGTGTGTCCCCGGTCAGTACCTCGTTCATGTGGCCCTCGCCCGCTTCGGCGAGATTGATCTCACGGCGCCGACGTCGCGACGGCAGCACGCCAACAGGACGGAAGATCATCATGACGATGAGCAACGCGCCCAGGTAGATGTAGAGGTCCTGGGGCTGATAGCCGGCGGGCGGCGTGTGCAGCAGGTACATCGAGCCCGTCTGAATGATGATCGCGCCCAGCACGACGCCCGCGATCGATCCCATCCCGCCAAAGATCACGAGCACCAAGATGTTGATCGAGAACTGAAGGGTGAAACTCGAGGGGAATATGTTATTGGACTGGCTCGCGGTGATGACGCCGGCAAAGCCCGCAGTCGACGCACCGATGGCGAAGGCCATCACCTTGTACTTGAGCGGATTGATGCCCACCGACTCCGCAGCGACCTCGTCCTCTCGAATCGCGGTCCACGCGCGCCCCACACGAGAGTGCTCGAGCAGGGTAAATGCCACGAGGAAGATGACGACGAAGATCAGGGTGAGGTAGTAGTAGGGAACCGGTTTCAACCCCCAGTCGTAGTGGATCGGACCCAGGTCAATTGCCGGGTGCGGAATCGGGTGTGTGCCCTCGGCGCCACCCGTAATGCCGTACAGGTTGTTCGCGAAGATCGTGATGATCTCACCGAAACCAAGCGTGACGATCGCCAGGTAGTCACCGCGCAGGCGCAAGGTGGGCGCGCCGAGCACGATGCCCGCCAACATGGCGATGCCGATGGCGACGGGGATGGCTACGAACGGCGAGAAGTGGATGTGAAACGGCGGAGCCGTCGGCAGGGCACCGGTCACCCAGGCCGTCGCGTAGGCGCCAATCGCGTAGAACGCCACGAAGCCCAGGTCGAGCAGTCCCGCGAAGCCGACCACCACGTTGAGCCCGGTGGCCAGCAGCACGTACACCGCGATCTGCTCGACCATGGCGGCCTGCCAGAAGGGGTCGCTGATGATGTGGGGAAGGAACAGCGCGAGAAGCAGCAACGCCAGGAGAAGGCCCCAACGAACCGGGCGTCGGCGTGACAGTTCCTTGGGCATTTCGAGGGTGTGTGCCACGACCTGACGAATCTGGCCGCCGCGAAGCTCCCAGCCCGACCACACCCCCCACATCACGAGCGCGAAGAAGACGAACAGCACCCACCGGTTGGTAGTGAAGAGGCCGAGGAACGAGGTGTGCTCCATGAAGGACCCCCGGAACCCCTCCGTTGGATCGGCGGCGCTGCCCGAGGGACCGGTCATGACCGCTAAGACCGCGAGTGCGCCGATGAGACTGAAGAGTCGTCGAACGTGGTGGTTCTGCCACAGATCCTTCATTACGCGGCCCTTCCGAGACGCTCGCCCAGGAGTCCGGTAGGACGGAACAACAGCACCGCCACCAAGATGCCGAACGCGACGACGTCGATGTAGGCGGCCTGCACGAAGACGACCGCAAGGCTCTCCACGATGCCGAGCAGCAGTCCACCGATCATCGCACCGCGAAGGTTTCCGATACCCCCAAGCACCGCGGCGGTGAACGCCTTCAGTGCCGGTACGAAGCCCATTGTGTAGACGACACCAGTGCCCAGGCCGAAGAGGAAGCCCGCGGCGCCGCCCAGCGCGCCGCCGACGATGAAGGTCACCGCAATGGTGCGGTCAATATTGACGCCCATGAGCGATGCCGTCTCGGCGTCCTGGGCCACCGCGCGAATGCCGCGACCCAGTCGCGTCTTGGCGACGACGCGGTCCAGCGCGAACAGCATCACCACTCCCGCGATGAAGATCACGATGTAGTACAGCTGCACGGGAGCACCGAAGATCGAGAAGACCGTGTGATTGACGTAGGGCTGCGGCGTAGCGACCGAGATGCGACCGAACTCCTTGCCCGCGGAATTGAACAAGAAGTACGAGGCACCGATCGCACTGATGAGGTACGCGAGCGCTGGTGCCTTTCTCTTGCGCAGCGGTCGATAGGCCACGCGCTCGACCAAAGTGGCCACGAGCGCTCCCACCGTGCCGCCGACAACTATGCCGAGAACGATGAGCCCTATGGTGGCCAGACCGTTGGGCACCGTGGGGCCGACCAATGCCTTCATCACGAAGTAGCCGGCGAAGCCCCCCGACATGAAGATCTCAGAGTGAGCGAAGTTGATGAGTCGCAGCACGCCGTACACGAGCGTGTAGCCGACCGCGACCATGCCGTACAAGAACCCGTTCGCCACCCCGCCAACGAACAGGTACCAGAACTCGAGTCGGAGCGTGTCGAGGTGCGAAGACAGATAATGACCGAAGGCTCCCAAAACTTCCCCTTACATGTTTGGGCCAAAGTGTAACCAACATGTCGGTGCCGGGGGCCTTTGCCCCCGGCACCGACACCAGAAACTTGAACTACTTACTCAAGTCCCAACTGGACAATCTTGCCACTCTTGACCTGGTTCACGTAGATGGCGGCACCAGCGATGTTGCCGTCCTTCTGGAACTTGATGACCTTGGTCATGCCCTTGAAGGTCAACTTGTGCAACTTGGCAACAATGCCGGCACGAGTGATCTTCTTGAGGTGCTTCATCGCGTTGATGATGGCGTTGGTCGCGTCGTACGACTCCGGAGCGTACGTGGCGTTCGCCGCACTGAAGTGCGACAGAGCCTGGTACTGCTTGTTGAAGTTCGCGCTCTTGGAGCTTGCGCACGCGCACGACAGCAGCACACCATTGGCCGCCGATGCCGGGGTGGTGCCCTGGATCAGCGCCGGGGACAGCGAGCCGTCGTCGGACATGATCGTTCCGGTGTAGCCCGCCGACTGCAGCGCGCCGAGGAACAGACCAAGGTCACAGTAGTAACCGCCGTAGAACAGGCCAGTGGCCTTGCTCGCCACAACCTGGGTCGCCGCGGCCGAGTACTGGGCCGACGAGGCGGTGCCGTTCTGGCACTGCGAGGTTCCCGGGACCGAGGTCGCAACCACGGTGGCGCCAAGCGTCTTGGCCTCGGTTGCGACAGCAGTCGCAACACCCTTACCGTACGAGGTGCCATCGTCAACGACGTACAAGGACTTGATGCCCTTCGTCTTGACCAGGTACGTCGCGTCAGCGGGGCCCTGGACGCCGTCGTCAGCGACGACGCGGAAGAAGTTGTTCCAACCCGAGTGCGCCAGGGTGACGTTGGTCGCCGAGGGGCTCACAGTGGCAACCTTCGCCTTGTGGTAGTAGGGCTCCGATGCCGCGGTGGCACCCGAGAACGCCGGGCCCACAACCGCTACCAACTTCTTGTTGGAGATGGCCGCCTGCGCCTGGGTCGGCGCAATGGTCGGGTCACCCTGGTCGTCGTAGGCCTTGATCTGCAACTTGAAGGGCAGCTTGCCCGACCTGTTCGCCTGGTTGATCGCCAACTGAACGGCGAACACCATGTTCAAACCAAGCTGCTGGTTGCCACCCGAAAGCGGCCCCTGATATCCAATGACGTAGGTGGGCTTCTTCGCAGCGCTCGCAGTTGACGCAGCACCGACTACCGGCACCGCCATCAACAGCAGAGCACTCGACGCAACCGCCGCCACCGTCTTGTTCAAACGAAGCTTCATCAGCTCGTCCTCCTCAACTGTGTGTTGTTCTACTCCCCCGACGTGTTCACCGTTGCATCACCGTAGTGAAACGAACCGATCAAACAACCTGGAGATTTCTTAGGCCACTTTGACCACCGCGAAAGAGTAGCAGTCCAGTTTGCGGGGTGGATGCGCAACACGGCAAACGTCACACCGCCGAAACGAGGCGCTCGCACCAAAACCTCCGACGAACAGGTGTTTGATTTTCCTGACCGGAGGCACTAGAGTACGAACATCTGTTCGTAGAGAGAAGGTTGCCAATGGCCGAGGTGCTTACCCCAATGCGTCGCCAAATCCTTGAGTTCATCGTCACGTGTCAGCGCGAACGAAACTTTCCACCCACCATTCGCGAGATTGGCGACCACGTGGGACTCAAGTCGCCCGCCACCGTCGCTAACCACATCGAGGTACTGAAGAGTGCTGGCTACATCGAGAAGAATCCCCAGCAGCCGCGCACGCTGACTGTGCGACTCGATGTCGAGAATCCCGTACCGGATCAGCACATCCGCCACATACCCCTGGTCGGTGACGTGGCCGCGGGTACGGGCGTGCTCGCGATCGAGAGCGCTCACGAACTCATGTCGATTCCCGAGCAGTTCGCCGGTCGCGGCGACAGTTTCGTCCTGCAAGTTCGAGGTGAATCGATGGTCGACGCTGGCATCTTGCCCGGCGACTACGTGGTCGTCCAGCGCCAGAGCGAGGCGCGTAAGGGCGAGATCGTCGTCGCCGGCATACCGGGCGACGAGGCGACCATCAAGCGTTACTTCGCCCAGGGCGCCCGCGTAATCTTGAAGCCGGAGAACCGCACCATGGAGCCGCTCGAGTTCGCGGCGAGTGATGTCACCATCTACGGACGCGTCATCTCGGTCCTGCGCAGTTACTGACGAGCCAACGACACGCTCGCGTTGCTCAGCGCAACCACGCTCCCAGCACGCGGGCGAACTCATCGAGTTCCTGCTCGGTGACAAACTCGCCGGAGGTGTGGGCCAATTCGGGATCACCCGCGCCGTAGTTGGTCGCCGCGATGCCGAGTTCGCCGAAGGTGGCCACGTCGGTCCAACCCAGTTTCGCTCGCACGGGCCGACCCGTGAGTTCAACGAGTGCACGTAGCCGATCATTCATCATTGCCGGCAGTGCCGACGGCGCCCAGTCCAGCACCTCGAAGCGGTCACCCTCATCCATCAGATCGCCCAGGTAGGAACGAAGCCAGCCGCTCGCCTCATCTCGCGAGCGGTCGGGCGCCACCCGGTAGTTGAGCGTGCACGCGCACCGGTCGGGCACCACGTTGTTCGCCACGCCACCTTCGACGAGCACGGCCTGGAGCTGTTCGGTGAACTCCACCCCGTCAATCGTCGCTCGGCGCGGCTCGTACTCGGCCACGCGAGCGAGTAGCTCGCCCATGCGATGGATCGCGTTGCGCCCGCGAAACGGGCGAGCCGTATGCGCTCGTTGTCCCGCGAGCACGATACCCACGCGCATCGTGCCCTGACATCCCGCCTCTACGGCACCCCCGGTGGGTTCGCCGAGCAGCGCCACGTCCGCGCTCAGCAACTCGGGCCGAAGCTCAGCGATCTCCAACAGACCGGACTCGTGGCGGGCGATCTCCTCGCGGGCGTAGAAGACCCAGGTGACCTCCACTGAGTGATCGCCCGGCTGACTGGCGATCTCCGCCATCACCGCCAGCGAACCCTTCATGTCGGTGGCTCCCAGCCCGTGCAGTTGGTCACCGTCGATGTGGGCGGTCGTGATGTCGCCGGGCACGGTGTCCAGGTGGCCCGCGATGAGCACCCTTGTCGCGTGCAGTCCGGTCGTACGGGCCACGACGTTGTCGCCGATCCGTTCGACCTCGAGACGCTCATTGGTGCGCAGCCGACGTTCGATCACGCCCGCCAACGTCGCCTCGCGGCCGCTCTGCGAGTCGACCGCGACCAGTTCCAGCGCGTCGGCGAGCCGACTCATGTCGCCACGCCGTGCTCGCGCAGCAGGTTGTTCAGCGCCACCTTGTTGTGACGTTCGCCCTCCTGCATGCGTCGTATCACCAAGACGCACGGCAGGAAGAACTCGCCCCCCTGGAACTCGCGCCGGCGGTTCGCCGCGACGGCTACGCAGTAGTCGGGCACGTACCCGCGCGAGAGCTCTTCACCGCTCTGTGCATCAATCACCGGGATGGTCGGGTTGAGGATCGTGCCCGCGCCCAGCACTGAGCCGCGACCCACCCGTGCGCCGTCCACAATCATGCAGCGGCTGCCGATGAAGGCGTCATCCTCGATGACCACCGGCACCGCGTTGGACGGCTCGAGCACCCCGCCGATACCCACGCCGCCCGCGAGATGCACGTTGGCGCCGATCTGGGCGCAGCTACCCACCGTGGCCCAGGTATCGACCATGGTGTTCGCCCCGATCCAGGCGCCGATGTTGACGTAGCTAGGCATCAGGATCACCCCGGGGCTGAGGTAACTCCCGCGGCGCGCCGAGGCGCCCGGCACGACCCGCACACCGCGGCGTTCGTAGTCGTGTTTGAGTTCGAGCTTGTCCAGGTACTCGAAGGGGCCCACCTCGAGGCGCTCGAGCCCACGAAGTCGAAACAACATCAGGATCGCCTGGCGCACCCAGTCGTGCACCACGATCTCGCCCTCCTCGTCGATCTCGGCCACGCGCAACTGCCCGTCGTCGAGCTTGGTGATCACCAGTTCCACGTCGCGACGTGCCTCGACGTGCTGCGGGGTCATCTCCTCGATGTGCTCGTACCACTTGACGATGCGGGTTTCCAATGAGCTCATGGGCCCATCGTAGTAGGACGCCCTACGTGCTTCGAAGCCGAGACGCCGCCAGTACGAGCCGCTCATCAGGTTGGACGACCGCGATGCGCACGCAGGGCGCACCGGCGTGACCGTAGAGATCGCCCGGGCTCACGATGAGCGCGGACTTCTCGGCGAGCCACTGCGCCAACGCCCAACCGTCCATACCCTCCTTGTGACACCACAGGTAGAACGAACCCTCGGGAAACGGTACGTGCACGCCCAATGGGTCAAGCGCGTCGATGAGCAGTTGTAGGCGAGCCCGGTACACCTCGCGCTGTCGCTCCACGTGCTCATCGTCGCCGTAGGCGACCGCGACCGCCGCCTGCACCGGTCCCGCCACCATCAGGCCAGCGTGCTGGCGCACCAGGCGCAGGAAGGACACCGTCTCGGGGTCGCCCGTGTAGAAGCCGGCACGGAGTCCCGCAAGGTTCGAGCGCTTGGAGATCGAATGTACGACGAGCACGCCCGCGGCGCCGTGTTCGAGCATCGAACGCGGCCGACCCGCCCACGTGAAGTCGGCGTAGCACTCGTCGCTCGCGACCAACACGCCGTGCGTCCGGCCCCAGGCCGCGATACGCCCGAGGTCATCCAGCGCCCCGGTGGGATTGGACGGCGAGTTCGCCCACAGCACGAGCGCGCGGTCGCGGTCGGCGGGCGCGATCGAGTCCAGGTCAAGCTGGCCCGCGACCACCGGCACGGCCACGGCGCGAAGTCCCGCGAGGGTTGCGCCCATGGCGTAGGTCGGATAGCTGATCGAGGGGTAGAGTACCGTATCGCGCTCGGGACTGCGAAGGTGCAGGTAGCCGGCGAGTGACGCCACGAACTCCTTGGTCCCCACGCACGCCGCGACGTCCTCCGCATCCACACCGACGCCGAAGCGCCGCTCCAACCAGGACGCGGCGCTCTGACGGTACGCCAGCGAACCCGCCGAAGTTGGATAGCCCCGCGCGCCCACCGAGCGCGCGAGCTCCTCGAGCACCGCCTCGGGCGGCGCGTCCACGGGCGTGCCGATCGAGCAGTCGATCGAACCGCCCTCGTGGTAGTCCCCGATCCGCTTCAGACCCGCCAGACGCTCGTAGGGATACGGCGGCGGCGCGAAGTTCACGGTGCGCTCCGCCACTCGGCGAATCGCGCGACGCCCACCGGATCGAGCACCACGCGAAGGCGCACGTCGTCCTCACCCACCACGGTCTCGAGCACCTCACCCTCACGATGTGCGGCCGCCACGAGGTCGCCGCGCTCGAGCGGAAACGACAGGGTCACCACGCGGTCGTTGGTGCGCAGTCGCTCGCCGATCGCCACGATCACCTCGTCGAGGTTCTCGTGGGTCAGCGCCGACACCCACACGCTCCCCTCGTACAGCTTGGACAGGTCACGCGCCCGAGAGCCCGGCACGTCGGCCTTGTTGAAGACGAGCAGTTCGGGAACGTCACTCGCGCCAATCTCGCGTAGCACGTCGCGCACCGCGCCGATCTGACTCTCGGCGTGCTCGCTCGCGCCATCGACCACGTGCACCAGCAGGTCGGCGAGCTGCACGGACTTGAGGGTGCTCATGAACGCCTCGACCAGCTCGTGGGGCAGGTTCGAGATAAAGCCGACGGTGTCGGTGAACAGTACGGTCTCCCCGCCGGGCAACTGACGCTGTCGCGTTCTGGGATCGAGCGTCACGAACAGGCGGTCCTCGGCGAGCACACCCGCGTCGGTCAGCGCGTTCAACATCGAAGACTTGCCGGCGTTGGTGTAGCCCACCAGGGTCACCTCACGGTGACGGCCCCGGTCGCGGCCCTGGCGCTGGACCTGTCTCGTGCGATCGATCTCTTTCAGTTCGGCGCGGATCCGGTGGATTCGCTGCACGAGACGGCGCCGGTCGACCTCGAGCTGCGTCTCGCCGGGACCCCGGGTGCCAATGCCGCCGGCCTGCTGAGAGAGCGAGCCACCCGCGCGGCGCAGGCGCGGCAGCCGGTACTCGAGCAGTGCCAACTCCACCTGGGCCTTGCCCTCGGGCGTGCGCGCATTCTGGGCGAAGATATCGAGGATCACCGCGGTGCGGTCGATGGCGGTGCGCCCGAGGATCTTCTCCAGGTTGCGTTGCTGGGCCGGTGACAGGTTGTGCTCGAACACGACCGTGTCCGAGTCGAGCGCCAGGCAGATCTCCCTGAGCTCCTGCACCTTCCCGGATCCGAGAAACGTAGCCGGATCGGGTGCGTCGCGTCGCTGAACGACCCGGGCGACCACGTCGGCGCCCGCCGTGTCCACCAGCAGGGCCAGTTCGTCGAGCTGCTCGTCGAGCTGCTCGGCGGTGACGTCCGGGAACTGGACGCCGACCAGGACGATCTTCTCGCGAAAGGTGCGATCGATGAGCGTCGATGGCTGGTAGGTCACGCCGACAACCATTCCACGTTCGCCACGAACGCCATTGGTCCGCTCAGGGTCGCCCGCTCGCCCTCCAGCTGCACGCGCAGGTCGCCCCCGGGGTTGGCGATGATGACGTCGCGCTCGATCTCACCGGCGTGCGCCAGCACCGCCGCCACGGCGCACGAACCAGTCCCGCAGGCCATGGTCCAGCCCACGCCACGCTCGATTACGCGTAGGCGCACGTGCGCGCGGTCCACGACGGTCACGAATTCGACGTTGGCCCCTCCGACCTGCTCCGACCAGGCCAGGGCGAGCTCCTCGCGCAGGGCATCGCTCCAACTCGGCTCGTCGCGCACCACCACGTGGGGATTGCCCACCGACGCCACCCCCAGGGTGCCCGTGAGTGGCTCGGCGAGGGTCACCTCGCCCATCGACACGCTGGCGTAGCCCGCGTCGCCGTCCATGGTGAGACTCACTGTGCGCGGCCCCGCACCGGTTCGAACCTCGAGACGCTGCCAGTCGGCGTTGGTCGCGCGGTGAATCGCTCCGGCGAGGCAACGGATGCCGTTGCCCGACATCTCGGCCAGTGTGCCATCGGCGTTGTAGAGGGTCATGCGCACCTGGTCACCGAGTTCGCCGATCAACAAGCCGTCGGCGCCGACGCCGGTCGTGCGCTGGCACAGGGCGCGCACGCGGTGCGCGTTCCACCACGGCGACGCAGCACCATCGACCAACTCGACGAGGAAGTCGTTGCCCGCGCCGTGCCACTTTTGCAGAGTACGAAGAGTCACTTGTGCCTAGTCTCGCACGAACCCGTCGGGACTCGTCACAACCTCGATGAGGCGCGCGCGCGCGGCCCCGGGGTCCTCGAACCACTCGATGCGAGGGTCGCGCTGGAACCACGAGCGCTGACGCCGCGCGAGACGCCGGCTCCGGGTGATCGCCGCCTCCACGCAGCGCTCGAGCGGTTCGCCGCCCTCGACGTGCGCCAACAACTCGCGGTAACCCACGGCCTGACGGGCCGTGCGGCTCAGTCCGCCCGGCGTCGCGGCGAGAGTGCGCACCTCGTCGAGCAATCCCTGGTCCATCCAGGCGTGGAAGCGCTCCTCGATGCGTCGATCCAGCTCGTCCGCTTCCACGCGCAGACCCACCTGGACTACGCGCACCGCCGCGTAGTGGCGAAGTCCGGGACCGTACGAGGAGAAGGGCCGGCCGCTGCCCAGGGTCACCTCGAGCGCGCGCACCAGGCGCCGCTCGTTGGTGGGCTCCATACGACTGGCGGCCACCGGATCGAGCGACACCAGCAGGGCAAAGAGCTCCTCGCGCTCGTGCGCGACGCGCGCCTCCAGGTCCGAGCGCACCTCGCGGAACTGGCCGGGGATCTCCAGATTGTCCAGCACCGCACGTCCGTGCAGGCCGGTGCCGCCCACGTACAGGACCGCCCCCGCGTTATCCCAGACCTCGTGGGCCGCCTCGCGCGCGGCGCGCTGATACTGAGCGAGCGAGAACTCCTCACTGGGCTCGACGAGGTCCACCAGGTGATAGGCCACCTGCGCGCGCTGGGCGGGGGTGGCCTTGGCGGTGGCGATGTCCATGCCGCGGTACACGGTCATGGCGTCGAGCGCGAGGATCTCGAGCTCACGGCGTTCGAGCGCGAGCTCGTGAGCCAGTGAGGACTTGCCCGACGCCGTGGGTCCGATGAGCGCGACGGCGGGTCCGCCGTGATTGATCACGAGCTGTGCAGCGGGATGCGTACCTTGTGACGCGGCGCGCGCACGACCTCGGCGACCTCGCCCATCAGGTGATAGGGAGCGCCGTGGACCACGTCGACCAGCGCCAGGGATCCCGGCCGCAGTTGATCGTGACGCGCGAAGTGAATCAACTTCCCCTGACGCGTGCGTCCACTCAACATCTCGTCGTTGCGCCGCGAGGGTCCCTCGACCAGCACCTCCTCGCGTCGGCCCTCGCGGGCCGCGTGCTTGGCCAGGGCACTGCGATCCAGGACCGCCTTCAGGCGTTCGAATCGCTCCTTGATGGCCTCGGTGTCGACGAACTGGTCGGTCATCGACGCCGCGCGCGTGCCGGAGCGGGGCGAGAAGATGAAGGTGTAGGCGGAGTCGAACTGTGCGCGCGCCACGACGTCGAGGGTCTCGTCAAACTCCTCGTCGCTTTCGCCCGGGAACCCCACGATCAGATCGGTGGTCACGGCCAGGTCCTCGACCGCCTCGCGCGCCGAGGCGAGGCGCTCGAGGTAGCGCTCGGCGCTGTAGCCGCGTCGCATGGCGCTCAGCACCCGATTCGAACCCGACTGCAGCGGCAGGTGCAACTGCGGGCACACGCTCGGTGTCTCGGCCATCGCGGCGATGGTCTCGGGTCGCAAGTCCTTGGGGTGCGGACTCGTGAAGCGAATGCGCTCGATGCCCTCCACCTCGCCCAGCGCGCGCAGCAACTCGGCGAAGAGCGGGCGGCGCCTCGTGATGTCGCGACCGTAGGAATTGACGTTCTGACCCAGCACGGTGATCTCGCTGACCCCGGCCGCGCTGAGCATCGTCGCCTCGGCCACCAGATCCTCCAGGGGTCGGCTGATCTCGCCCCCGCGCACCGCGGGCACGATGCAGTAGGCGCACGAGTTGTCACAGCCCGTCTGAATCGTCATCCACGCAGCCCAGGGCACCTCGCGCACCGCGTAGAGGGCGGGTGCCATGTCACGACTTGCCTCGGGATCAGGGGCGTCGAGAATTTCGACCAGTGGGCCCCGCTCGCGCGCGCTCGTGAGCAGGGCGGGTGCGGCGGCGAGGTTGTGCGTGCCAAAGACCACGTCGACCCAACCGGCCCGCTCGAGGATCTGACCGCGGTCCTTCTGGGCCATACAGCCACCCACGGCGATCTGCATGTCGGGTCGGCGCTCCTTTTGCGCCTTGAGGTGTCCGAGCGCACTGTAGAGCTTCAGGTCCGCGTTCTCGCGGATCGTGCAGGTGTTGAAGATCACCACGTCGGCCTCGAGCGGATCTGATGCGGGTACCAGACCGTCGGCCACCATGAGCCCGGCCAGACGTTCCGAGTCGTGCTCGTTCATCTGACAGCCGAAGGTTCGAATGGCGAAAGTCCTGGGCGTTGGCACCTCACCAGCCTACCGAGGCGCCCCCAGATCGCTCCCGGCGACATCGAAGGTGACCCCCGCACCCGCGACGACCACGCACCCCAATCCGAACAGGTCCCATCGGGTGACGTGCTGGTTCAAGAGGAAGAATCCCACGCCGAAGGCGACCGCGGGGTCGAGCGACAACAGCACGCTCACGATCGTCGGCTTGAGTCGGCGCAGCGACTGCAGTTCGGCACCGAAGCCGATGACGATCGCCATCGTGCTCACGATCAGCAGACGTCCCAGGAGCAGGGGGTGACCCAGCACCACCGGCGCCGAACCCAGGGCCATCGGCAGGGTGAACAACGCCGAGAACATCATCGACACCGCGAGACCGCCGAAGCCGGTGGTCGAGCCGCCGACGCGGTGCGAGGAGAACGCGTAGGCCGCCCAACCGAGCCCCGAACCCGCGGCGAAGAGCGCGCCAACCAGCGTGATGCCGCCACCGGGTCGCGTCAGCGCCAGCACGCCGATGGCCGCGACGACCACGAACACGAGGTGGCGCCACGAGCGCTTGCCGAATGCGGCGACCACGAATGGCCCGAGGTACTCGATCGCCGCCGCCGAGCCCAGCGGGATCCTGGCGATCGCCTGGTAGAAGGCCTGGTTCATGAACGCGGCCGAGGCACCGAGCGCGATCGCGCCGACCCACTGGTGACGCGTCCAGCTCCCGAGGGGCGGACGCGTGACCACCGCCAGCACGATTGCCCCGAGCAAGAAGCGCCACGCGCTCGCCGCCGATGGACCGATGCGCACGAAGGCGGGCGCGACCACGGCGGCCGACCATTGGATAAATAGGGCGCCCACGAGCACAAAACTCACGCCGGCCAGCGCGTTGCGAGAGCCGCCGACGCGGCTCAACTGGCAACCAGGCCGGTGCGATCCGCCTCCAGGGCCATGACGCCGCCCGCGATGCCCTGATCGGCGAGGAACGACCTCGCCGCGTGCACCACCGCGATCTCCGTCTCGCTCGTGCAGAGCGCGAGCATCGTCGAACCCGCGCCGGACCAACAGGCACCCCGCGCGCCGGCGTCGCGCAGGGTCGCGAGCAGGGGCGCCGCGAAGGGCAACAGGCCCATGCGGTAGGGCTGATGCAGAACGTCGCTCATCGCCTCGGCCACGAACGCCTCCTCGTCGGCGAGTCCCGCGATCAGCAGCCCCAACGCGTTGAGGTTGTGCACCGCGTCGGCGAAGGGCACACTCGCGGGCAGCACTCGGCGCGCGTCGGCCGTGGCCAGCTCCTGTTCGGGCACGACCACCACGAAGCGCCAGCGCGCGTCGAGCGCGAGCGGGCGAGCGAGCACCCGAGGGCCGAGGACGCTCGCGGTGACCAAACCTCCGAGCATCGAGGCCGCGGCGTTCTCCGCGTGGCCGTCAATCTCGGTCGCCAGGGCTAGTGGATCCTCGGCCCCCGCCGCCGCAGCGGCGGCCAGCGCCAGCGCCGCGGACGAGCCCAGTCCGCGTGACACGGGGATGTTGGAATCCACGCGCAGCGCGAATCGGGAGTGACCCAGCACGCGCCGGGCCACCTGGGCGCCCAGGTGTCGCTCGTCGTCGAAGAGGCCGGCACCGTAGCCCGCGCTCGAAATCGAAAACGAGTCCGCGGGCTCGATGCTCACCTCAACGTACAGTGAGAGCGCGACCGCCAGGGTGTCGAAGCCGGGTCCCAGATTGGCCGAACTGGCCGGCACACGTGCGCGCATGGCTTCAGCGTAGGCGTTGCCAGAGCGTGGGCGCGGCGACCGACGCGCCCGCGGTGAGCGCCACACGTCCCGAGCGGACCCCGCGCACGTGGAGCCAACCAACCACCTCGCCGCGGCGCACCGCGTCGGTGACGTGATACAGGTGCACGCGAAGCGGCAGCGAACCCGAGCTCGACCACCACCAGAGGGTCTTGTCGCGCGCCAGGCGCACCGGCGCGACGTGTGTTCCCCAACCGAGGTGGGCCACCATCGTGTTCTTGGCGAGGGTCACGTGGTGCACCAGGCGCAGTGCCGACTGCGCGAGGGCGAGCGCCGCGTCCCCGGCCGGTCCCAGCAGGTCCCCGCCGCGCTGACCGAGCACCACCGCGTACGCCACCTCGGTGGTGGAACCCTGGTTGAACGTCATGGCCATCACGTCGCAGCCACCCGCCTCCGAGGTGCGGCCCGACTTCACCCCGATCACGTTGTCCGTGCCCACGAACGGCGTGTAGCTGGCGAGCGTCCCCGCGACCGGCAGGGTCACGCTCGGTTGGAGCACGATCGCTCGCACGAGCGCGGACTGCATCAACAGTGCCGCCAGGTGCGCCTGGTCACGCGCGCTCGACACCGAGGCGGAGTCGAAACCCGAGGCATCGGCGTAGTGGGTCGAGTCCATGCCCAGCGAGCGCGCGGTCTCGTTCATCAGCGTGACGAAGTTGGTCATGCTGCCCGCCACCATATTGGCCAGCATCGCCGCGTAGTTGTCAGCCGAGTGCACGAGCAAACCGTTCAACAGGTCAATCTCGCAGAGGTTCTCGCCGATGCTTACCGCGGCGTTTGACTGATCGGTCGCCTTGATGTACTCGTAGGTCGAGACATCACTGGCGCTCACGGTGACGCAGGGTCCGCTCTGTCCCGCACTCAAGGGAAGTTTCCGCAGGGTGACGTAGGCCGTCATCATCTTGGTCAGGCTCGCGATGGGCACCACGGCGTTGTGCCAACTTCGCGTCACCCCGAGCGACGGCACAAAGAGCGCTGCGCTGCCGACGCTCGGCCAGCTCAGTTGAGCGCTATTCGTCGAGCCCACCCTCGTCAGCGCCACCGTCGCGCTCGCGGGCTGATCAAGCAACGGCAGTTGCATCGACACCATGACGGCCGCCGCGAGCGCCGTGCCGAGCAGCACTGAGAACAGGCGCGTGATGAGTCCGCGGCGCGCGGGGTGTCGGGTACGTCGGGCCATGAACTACTGCGACGACTGCTGTTCGTACTCTTCGAGGGTCTTCAACACCTTGCGCGCCTTGGAGCCGTCGCCCGGCGCGACGATGCCCTCCTCTTCGAGCTGGTCCATAAGCCGTCCCGCGCGGGCGAACCCCACGCGCAGCTTGCGCTGGAGCATCGAAGTCGAACCCGACTGGAACTGCAGCACCAGGTGACGGGCCCGTTCCAAGACCTCGTCGTCGTCGTCACTCGCACCACCGGCGCCCGCGCCGGTGCGCGTCGCGGGCACGTCGAGGGCGACCACCGTCTCGGCGCGCCCTCCCTGGGCACGCCAGAACTCCACCACCCGACGGACCTCGTCCTCGCTGACCCAGGGCGACTGCAGCCGGCGCGCCACGTTGCTCGACGCCGTGACCAGCAACATGTCGCCCTTGCCGATCAACCGCTCGGCCCCCGCCTGGTCCAGGATCACCCGGCTGTCGGCGAGCGACGAGACGGCAAAGGCCATGCGGCTGGGCACGTTCGCCTTGATGACCCCGGTGATCACGTCAACGCTGGGCCGCTGGGTGGCGAGCACGAGGTGAATCCCGACCGCGCGGGCCATTTGGGCGATGCGCACGACCGACTCCTCGACGTCGCGCGCCGCGACCATCATGAGGTCATTCAACTCGTCCACCACGATGACGATGTAGGGAAGCGGCTCGGGACCACGGGGCTCCTCGTGCTCGGTCGCCAGTCCCGTAACCCGCTCGATGGCTTCGGCGACCTGCTCGCGCACCGTAGGTTCGGGCGTCAGCTCGCCGCGTTCGATCATCTGCTGGTAACTGGTGATGTCACGCGCGCCACTCTCGGCCAGGATGTCGTAGCGTCGCTCCATCTCCTTGACGGCCCACGCCAGTGTGCCAGCCGCCTTCTTCGGGTCCACGACCACCGGTGCCAGCAGATGCGGCAGGTCGTTGTACTGGCCCATCTCGACGCGCTTGGGATCCACCAGGATGAGTCGGACCTGTTCGGGTGTCGAGCGCATCATCAGCGAGGTGATGAGCGAGTTGATGCACGAACTCTTGCCCGCACCGGTGGCGCCCGAGATCAACACGTGGGGCATCTCGCCGAGGTTCACGATGACCGCGCGACCCGAGATATCACGGCCGATGGGCACGTCAAGGGGATGGTGCGCGGAGAGCGCCTCCTCGCTCGCGAGCAAGTCACCCAGAGCGACGAGCGTGCGCTGGCGGTTGGGCACCTCGACCCCGATCGCCGAACGCCCGGGAATCGGGGCGACGATACGCACGTCGGCCGTGGCCATGGCGTAGGCGATGTCGCGGTTGAGCGAGGTCACCCGGGCCACCTTCACTCCCGGGCCGAGCTCGAGCTCGTAGCGGGTGACCGTCGGGCCCATCGTGTAGCCAACGAGCGTCGTCGCGACGCCGTGCGCGGCGAGTGCCTCCACCAGATCCTGGCCGGCCTCGTCGATGGCGCTTCGGTCGTGTCGTTGTTCACGTGTCTTGGCCAGCAGCGACAGCGGCGGCAACTCCCAGTGGCCGGCGGGTGCGTCCGACGGCGATCGTGGCCCCACGACCTCGACGGGTTCGTGCGCCTCGGGCCCGGCCTGGCTGGCGTCCGCGAGCTTCGCCGGCTCGAGCGCCTGGGGCGCGAGTGGCGTCGCGGGCTCGCTCACGGCGTCCGGATCGGGTTCGGGTTCGGGCTTGAGCCTCGAGCGCGGCGGGCGCGTCGAGGAAGCCGCGAGTTCCTCCACCTGGCGCTCGTCGCGGGGTCGCGACGACCACCATCGCGCCACCTTCGAGCCCAGTGCGCGCGCGAGAGCCCCCGCACCCGCGACCAGTGCGCGCAGGCCGATGCCCGTGAGCACGATCACCGCGACCACCAACGTAGCGAGCACCACGATCAGCGCACCCGCCAGGCCCAGGGCGTGCGTGAGTGCCCCGGCCACCACCACACCGACCCAGCCGCCCGCGTGGCCCAGCGCCGCGCTGCTCGCGTGCAGACCCGGTCGACCACCGCCCAGGTGGCCCAGCGCGCAGACGCCCACCAACCCCAGCGCGATGCCCCAGGCGAAGCGAGCTCGATCTACATCGATTCGGCCCCAACCCAGACCCACCCCCAGGCCCACGAGCACTACCGGAAGCGCGAAGCGCCCCACTCCGAACACCACGGCGAGCGTGTCGGCGATCGCGCGTCCGACCGGCCCCAGCGCGCGCGCCTCGGCCAGTGCGACGAACAACCCCGCCACGACCAGCGCGACGACCCAGAGGTCGCGCTCGTGACGTCGCCATAGCGAGGGCTCACGCGACGAGTGCTTCGCACCCCGAGAGGCGGGCTTCTTGGAGTTTCGAGGGGTCGCCACAACCATCCAACTTACCGAACGCAAGTTCGCTTCGCGGGCCACTCGTTAGGCTTGTCGCGTGACAACGACGCCCCAGCCCTCCAGCACCGAACTCGCCCAACGTCTCGGCGCGAATGCGTTTGTCTGCGAGGTCGTGTCATCGACCCAGCTCAGCCCCACGCTTCGCGAGGTCGTCCTGGCCGGCCACGCCCGCGAGTTGACCGGGGTCGCTGGCAACGACGTGATGCTCCTCGTGGGCACGAACGACGGCCACATCCTTCGACGCCGCTACAGCGTACGGGCGCTCGACGAGCAGGCCGATCGCTTCACCCTATGGATCACCGGCGCCCACGACGGCGCCGGAGCCAGTTGGGCCCGCGACGCGCACGAGGGTGACCAGGTGGACGTCGTGGGCCCTCGCGGCAAAATTCCCCTCGATCCTCGTGCCGACTGGCACCTGTTCGTCGGCGACGTGAGCGGGCTCAGCGCGTTCTACCGGCTCGCCCAGAGCATCGAGCCGCCCGGTCGCGCCATCTTCATCGTCGAGATCGACCACGGCGAGGACGCGGTGACCGCCGCCTTCGACGAGGGTATCGGCGTGACGGGTATCTTCGTCGACCGCCAGGGGCGTGCGCCGAACGACCCCGCGGGACTCCTAAGCGGTCTGGCGGCCTTCGAATTCCCCGCCGATCGCGGTCACGCCTACCTGTTCGGCGAGTTCTCGGTGATCAAGGTCGTGCGCCAAGCGCTCATTGATCGTGGACTGGACGACGGGCAAATCAGCCACAAGGCCTTCTGGCGCCTCGGCCGGGGCAACGCCGCGCACGGCGAACCCGACAAGAGCACGAACTAGACCAGCACCACCGCGGTCAACAGCACCGGCTGGCGACGGTACTTCTGTCCCAGCAGGCGACCCGCGGCGCGCTGGGCGAGTTTGTTGAGTGCCGTCTCATCACGCTCGCCGTCGCGCAACGCCGCCTCCAGGGCGTCGCTGACCGCTCTGGTCACCGCGACCACCAGAGACTTGTCACCCTCCGCGTCGAACCATCCGCGCGACACCATGCGCACCGGCTGCACGAGCACCCCACGCGCCGCGTCAATCGCGGCCGAGATCTGCAGCACGCCGAACTCGGCCAGCATGCGCCGCTCCTCGAGCGGCTTCTCGTCCAGGTCGCCCGCGCTGCCATCGATGTAGTGCAGACCAGCTGGCACCTGGCCCGCGCGCCGGATCGCATTCTTCGCGCTCACTTCGATCTGATCCCCGTCCTCGCACAGCACCACGTGCTTAGCCGCGATGCCCATCGACAGCGCGAGCTCGACGTGATGGACCATGTGGCGATACTCGCCGTGGATGGGAACGAAGTTCTTGGGGCGCAGCAACTGGTGGAACGTGCGCAACTCACCCTGACGGGCGTGGCCTGAGGCGTGCACCGGCTCGTTGGCCGAGTGGATCACCTCGGTGCCGGCGCGGTGAAGATCGTCGATCACACGTCCGACGGACCACTCGTTGCCCGGAATCGGGTGCGAGCTCAAGATGACGGTGTCCTCGTCAGTGACCTTCAAGAAGCGCGCGTCGCCACGCGAGAGCTTCGAGAGCGCGGCGAGCGGCTCACCCTGGCTGCCGGTGCAGATCACGCACACCTCACCGGGCTCGTAGTTCCCCACGTTCTCGACGTCGATGAAGTCCGCGCTGTCCACGTGCAACATGTGCAGCTTGCGCGCGAGCTTCACGTTGGCCTCCATCGAACGACCCATGAGCGCGATTCTGCGGTCCTGTTCGAGCGCGACATCGATGATCTGCTGCACGCGGTGGATGTGACTTGCGAAACAGGCCACCACCATGCGTCGGTCCGGCCGTTCGAGGAACAACCGGCGCAGCGCGCCGCCCACCGAGCGCTCCGAGGCGGTGAAACCCGGCTCCTCGGCGTTGGTGGAGTCGCACATCAAGAGCGTGACGCCCTCGTCACCCAGCGCGGCCAGGCGCGACATATCGGTTCGCCGACCGTCGATCGGCGTGAGGTCGAGCTTGAAGTCGCCCGAATGTACGATGATGCCCGCCTTGGTGCGAAAGGCCAGCGCGTGCGCGCTGGGCACCGAGTGGGTCACTGGGATGAACTCGACCTCGAAGGGGCCGATACGTCGACGCTCGCCGTCGGAAACCTCGATGAACGTGAGATCGTGGGCGACCCGGGCCTCGGTGAGCCGGTGACGGGCGAAACCCAGGGTCAGTGCCGATCCGTAGATGGGGACGTTGATATCTTTCACCAGGTAGCGCAACGCGCCCGTGTGGTCTTCGTGCCCGTGGGTGAGCACGATTGCGTCCACCCGGTCGCGCCGATCGATCAACCAGCGAAAGTCGGGCAGGATCAGATCGACGCCGTACATGTTGGGCTCGGGAAACATCAGGCCCGCGTCGACGATGACAATGCGGCCATCCTGTTCGATGGCCATGCAGTTTCTTCCGATTTCGCCGAGTCCGCCGAGAAACGTGACGCGGACGCTGTCTTTAGCCACGCGTTGCCTTCAGCGCGGCGAGCACTGACGCCGCCTCACGTTCGAGCGCCTCATCCGCGGGTCCCTGGGGCAGGCGGCACTGGCCCACGGCAAGCCCGAGTGTACGCATCATCGCCTTGGAGGGTACCGGGTTCGGATACGCCTCGCTACTCTCGAAGGCGCAACTGGGCGCCAGTCGTTCGTTGAACTCCCGGGCCCGGTCCCACTCACCCGCTTCGACCGCGCGCACCAGACCGGAGAACTCGGGCCCCGCCCAGTGCGCCGCCACCGACACGATGCCTACCGCGCCGACGGCCATGAAGGGCAACAAGAGCGAGTCGTCGCCGCTGTAGAGGTCGAACCGATCACCCAGCACCGCCTTGGTGTGCGCCGCCGACACCAGGTCGCCCGAGGCGTCCTTCAGGGCGACGATGTTGCTGTGACTGCGCGCCAGTGCCACCGTGGTCGCCGACGCGATCTTTCGCCCGGTGCGTGAGGGGATGTCGTAGAGCATCACGGGTAACCGGGTGCTCTCGGCGACCGCGCCCAGGTGGGCCCCGATCCCGGACTGGCTCGGCCGGGCGTAGGCCGGCGTCGTGGCCAACACTCCGGCCACGCCGGTGTCAGCCACCCGTGCACTCAGGGCCACCGAGCGCGCGGTGTCCGACGAGGTCGAACCCGCCAGCACCGGCACGCTCACGCTCTGGGCGACGCACGAGAACAGGTCCATCTTCTCCTCGTCCGAGAGCGACGTCCCCTCGCCGGTGGAGCCACCGACCACGATGCCGTCGCTCCCCTCGTCGACGAGCAGGCGAGCCAATCGGGCCGCCACGTCGAAGTCCACCTGTCCATCGGGCCCAAAGGGAGTCACCATGGCCGTGAGCACGGTACCCAGTTGTGCGAAGGTCATGGTCCGAAGTTACCAGCGTCGCCGCGCGTCGGCGATGCTCTGGTCCACGACGTCAACTAGTCGAGGAAGGAATCGATGCCCAGCACCAAGCCCGGCGCGGTGGACATCGAACGGATCGCGAGCTCCACGCCGCGCACGAAGCTCTGTCGGTCGTAGGAGTCGTGGCGAATCGTCAGGCCCTCACCGGGCGATCCGAAGAGGATCTCCTGGTGGGCCACGAGACCGGGCAGGCGCACCGAGTGCACCGCGATTCCCTCGCCCGCGTCGGCGCCGCGGGCCCCCGCCACGCTGAATCGCGTGGTCGGTTCGACGAGTGGGCCGAGGCCCGCGCGTGCGCGGGCCTCGGCGATGGCGTGCGCGGTGCTGAGCGAGGTCCCCGACGGTGCATCGACCTTGCTGTCGTGGTGAAACTCAATGATCTCGACGCGCTCGAAGTGCTTAGCCGCTATAACCGCGAAGCGCTCTGACAGGACCGCGCCCAGTGAGAAGTTCGACGCCATCACTATCGAGGTCCGCTCGCTCGCGGCCTCTATCTGGCGGCGCTGCTCGTCGCTCAACCCGGTGACGCCCAACACGAGCGCCACCGAGTGCTCGGCGCACCACGCACCCGAGCGCACGGCGCCCACAGGCGTCGAGAAATCCACCACCACGTCCAGGTCAGCGGCCTCAAGCTCATCGAGCGACGCGGCGTAGCGCGCGCCGAACAACGCGCGTGGCTGGGAGGTGTCCACGAGGGCCGCGACGAAGACATCATCCAGCAGCCCCAGGCCCAGGGCCATCACCTGCCCCATTCGTCCAGCGCCACCCACGATCGCGATGCGCCTCATACCCGTACCCTACCCCTCCGTCTGCGCGCGACCCACCCGCGATCGACCGCCAGCGTCGCGAGCAGGGCGGCGGTGCCCACCAGCGATCCCGCCAGACCCAGCTCGATGTGGGGCGCGTGGTAGTGGAAGTGCACGGTCCAGTTTCCCGGTGGCACCACCACCGCTTGAATCAAACCGGATCGACGCACCTCGAGCGCGATCTGTTGGCCGGTGGCGTCATTGACCGCGGTAGCGCGCCATCCGGGCAGCCACGCGGTCGCTCGCTCTAGGGTTCGCGTGCGGTCCACGCGCACGCTGATCCACGAGTCGCCCCACGGGGCACTGCGCACGTGGGTCACCACCGACGAGCCTGCGGCTCCCGTGAACCAGGCACTAGGCCGTGTCCGTAGCGCCCGGAAGAACGCCACCGAGCCCAGGGTGGCGTGCATTATCCAGTGACGAGCCGCGATCGCCTCCTGGAACGGCGTGTTCAACTGGTAGACCACGACACTGCCGGGCAACTTGGCGAGCAGCGAGTCCACCCGCAGCGCCACCGTGGAGCGCAGCTCCACGCCGATGCCCGAAGCGTGAACGGCGGCGAAGTCGAACCGAATCAGCTTGGCATTCGTCCTCGTGAGCACGGGACCGACGGCCCGGCCGTCGGCGTTCACCAGTTGCGCGCTCAGGGTACCGCGTGCGGCCACGGACTGCTTCACGATGATCGTGGGCGCGTGCACGAGCTCGCCGAAGTAGTCACGTGACGAGGTCGCCGCCGGCGGCGGCGCGCACGGGGTGAGCAGGCCCGATGCCGTGAGGGGTCGCATCAGCTCGGTCGTCGCGACACCGAGCGAGTTCAGGCGCAGCTGGGCGAACGTCCCGCGCTGGAACTCGCACGCGTCCAGGCTGAACAGCGGATGGGTGCCCGTGATCGCGCCGTAGTAGGAGTCGATAAGACTCCCGTATCCCTGCACACTCGCCAAACCCGTGAACACGTTCATGTTCGGCAGGCCCAGACTCTCGTAGACGTCGCCCTGGCGGCCAGTGTTATCAACGAGTGCGAAGCGGCCGGTGGCGCCCAGGTGGGCAACCGCGTTCGCCCGTGAGGGCATGACGTTTGCGTTGCCCGCGACGAAACCCGTGGAGCAGAACAGCAAGAACAGGGTGAGGTCGATCGCGCTCAGCGCCATCAGCCACCGCGTCGGGCGTCGCGCCGCGCCCGCACGCACCACCACCGCCACGAAGCCCAACGCGACCAGCAGATGGGCGACCAGGGTGGGCACCTGATACTGCGCGAGCAGGGCGTGGCGCGCGTCCGCACCCAAGCGTGCGACGATGCGTTCGCCCGCCACCAGGAGCGCGATCGCGAGCGCCGCCACCACCAGTGCGGGCGATGCCGTCACCCAACGTCGCACACCCACCAGCGACGCACCGCGGTAGTCGCGGCGAACGATGCGATCGAGCCACCACGCGAGCAGCGCGCACAGCGCCATGTCCACGAGAATGACGTTGCGGCTCTGTAGACGGGTGTGGCCGTAGAGGGGAATCACGTGGAAGAGGTGACCGAACGAGGTGAAGTTGCCCCACGTCGCGAGCAGGCCCACGATGAAGATCGCCACGTAGATCGTGAAGTTGCGGTGCTCGCCTCGCCAGCCGCGCCGCGTGCATTGGGCGAGGTAGGCTGCGCCGGCGATCAGCGCCAGCACGCCGACGTAGCCGGTCACCTCGGGCAGGTTGTAGTGGGTGAAGAAGCGGGGCTGGTGCAGGCTGCCGTTGCCGCCGACGATGTCGGGGATGAGCAGCATGCTGGTCCAGCGCACCGGGAGCGAACCCGCTCCGTAGAACCAGTAGGTCAGATGTGTGCGCTGTGAGACATTGATGTAGGACCAACCCGGCAGCAGTTGCGCCAGCCCGACGAGGCTGCCCCAGAGCACGCCAACGCCGACGGCGAACACGAAGTCAAGGCGGGCGCGCCAGGTCGTGGGCTGGAACTCGCTGCGCAGCATCACGACGCCCGCCGCCACGATGAGCGTCAGCAACTCAATCTCGGCGATCGCTCGCGGCTCTCCCGAGAGCGTCGCGAGCCCCCACAGCACGGCCGTCGCGACCACGGTGGGCCTCGCCGTTCTCCAGCGCTCGCCCCACGAGGCGTGCTGGCCCAAACCTTCGAGCGCACGCGCCATCGCCAGCATGGCCAGCACCGTCCACGGCAGCAGCGCGTAGCCCTGGATGACGCCCAGGTGCACCATCTGGCCGATCATGGCGCCGCTGTAGGCGTAGGTGAGCGCGGCGACGAGTGCGCCCAGCACGCCAACGCGGTGCCAGCGCATCAGCGCGTACAGACCGAGGGCGGCGCCGACGTAGACCCCGATCAGGTTGAGCACCCACGCCACGAGGGCGGGCAGGCCAACGAAAAGGAACGTGAGGGGAAAGAAGGAGCCGGCGTTC
The DNA here is from genome assembly GCA_035530815.1 of Acidimicrobiales bacterium. Lineage (GTDB taxonomy): Bacteria > Actinomycetota > Acidimicrobiia > Acidimicrobiales > RAAP-2 > RAAP-2. Next base: position 57,113 of record DATKTZ010000038.1, on the reverse strand, counting down.
ATACCTCCGAGCAGGGGGGTGCCCGAATTGGCCAGCGGGTTGAGCAGCGGCAGGTGGCCACCGGCCATCTGCTGGCCGCTCAGCGCACGCAACGGGAAGTTCTGGATCAGATTGTCCGCTGCGATCGCCGGGTGGCCCACCATCGCGGGCACGGCGAAGATCAAGGTGGGCAGCAGTACCATCGTCACGATCGCCAACCGATCGGCGCGATCGAGGGGCCTCCACCACTTCGAACGGGGTGCGGCCAGCGTGGTGGTCATTGTTCCTACGCTACGAAAGAACCAAGGGGCCGTGGCGCTCAGCCTTCGAAAGACTGCCCACCACGGCCCTTAGGAATCTAGCGACGGCGCGGTCGAGGACCCCGTCGGCCCGGCTCAGCGTCACTGAATGACGGTCCGCCCGGACCCAGGTCACCGATCTCGTCGGCGAGTTCGGCTTCGAAGGATGCCTCGAACGACGAGGTCGCCGGCGCCGTAGCGCTCTCACGCTCTCGCGGGGCCCGACGCTCGCGGTCGCGGTCGCGACCGCCCTCGCGCTCGCGAGGCTCACGCGGAGCACGCTGACGAGGCTCCTCGTCGACTGCCATGTCGGCGTACTCGCCCGCCAGTGACAACGAAACCTTGCCCTGGGGATCGATGTCGTCCACCCGCACTTCGATTGCCTGACCGAGCTCGAGGACGTCTTCCACCTGACCGATGCGCTTGCCCGCGTTGAGCGGCGACATCTTCGAGATGTGCAGTAGTCCATCGCGACCCGGCATGATGCTGACGAAGGCGCCGAACTTGGCGATGTTCACGACACGACCCTGGTAGGTCGCCCCAACCTCTGCGGTCGGGGGGTCGAGAATCATCGCGATGCGACGACGCGCCTCTTCGACGGCCCGGCCGTCCTTCGCGCCAATGGTGACCGTACCGACCACGCCGTCGTCGTCGACTGCGATGTCCGCGCCGGTCTCCTGCTGCAGGGTGTTGATGACCTTGCCCTTGGGCCCGATGACCTCACCGATCTTGTCGATCGGAATCTCCATCGAGACGATCTTGGGCGCCACGGCAGCGACCTCGCCGCGCGGCTCGGCGATCGCCGAGGTGATCACGTCGAGAATGGCCAGTCGGGCCGCCTTGGCCTGGTGCAATGCCTTGGACAGGACGTCGGCGGGCAGACCATCGATCTTGGTGTCCAACTGCAACGCGGTCACCGCGTCGGCCGTGCCGGCGACCTTGAAGTCCATGTCGCCGAACGCGTCCTCCGCGCCGAGGATGTCGGTCAGCGTGACGTACTTGCCCTCGTCATAGACGAGGCCCATCGCAATGCCCGCGACCGGCGCCTTGATCGGCACGCCGGCGGCCATCAACGACAGGGTCGATCCGCAGACCGACGCCATTGACGTCGAGCCGTTGGACTGCATGACGTCGGACACCACGCGCAGCGTGTACGCGAAGTCCTGCTCGCTCGGCAGCACAGGAATGAGCGCTCGCTCGGCCAGCATGCCGTGTCCGACTTCGCGGCGCTTGGGCATGCCCACGCGACCGGTTTCGCCCGTCGAATAGGGCGGGAAGTTGTAGTGGTGCATGTAGCGGCGGAACTCGTCAGGCGTGATCGTGTCGAGTTGCTGACGCATGCGCGGCATGCCCAGCGTGGTGACGTTGATGACCTGGGTCTCGCCGCGCTGGAACAGCGCCGAGCCGTGGGTCATCGGGAACAGGTCGAGCTCGGCCGACAGGGGACGCAGGTCGCCAATGCCGCGTCCGTCGATTCGCACGCCTTCTTCCACGATGCGCTGACGGACGAGCTTCTTGGTCATCGACCGCACGGCCGCCTTGATCTCGCCGGCGCGACCCTCGAACTCGTCAGCCAGTTGTGCCTGGATGGTGGCGGTCGCGGCATCGAGTGCCTCGGCGCGCTCCTGCTTGGCCGTCAGGCGGTTGGCCGCGGCCAGCGGGCTCGCGCCCACCGCTTCGACGCGTGCGTAGACGTCGTCCTGGTAGTCATTGAAGGTCTGGTACTCCATGGTCTTGATGGGACCGCGTTCAGCGACGTAGGCCTTGACCAACTCACGCTGAAGATTGATCGCTTCACGGATCCAAAGCTTCGAGGCCTCGAGACCGGCCGCAAGGACCTCCTCGCTGACCTTGGGTGCGCCGTCGGCGTACTTCTCAAATGAACCCTCGGTGCCGCCGGCCTCGACCATCATGATGGCGATGTCGGTCTCGACCGAGTCACTCAGTGCACGGCCGGCGACGACCAACTCGAACGTCGCGGCGTCACCCTCGGCGTAGGTCGGGTGGGCCACCCACTCGCCGTCGAAGGTGTAGGCCATGCGCACTGCGCCAATGGGGCCGTCGAAGGGGATGCCCGAGATCATCAACGCGGCCGAGGCAGCGTTGATCGCCAGAATGTCGTGCGGGTTCTCCTGGTCGGCGCTGAAGATCGTGCCCACGACCTGCACCTCGTTGCGAAACCCCTTGGGGAACGACGGGCGAAGGGGACGGTCGATCAGACGACACAGCAGGACCGCCTGATCCGACGGCTTGCCTTCACGGCGAAAGAACGCCCCGGGAATCTTGCCCGCCGCGTACGCGCGCTCCTCGATGTCCACGGTGAGGGGGAAGAAATCCATCCCCTCGCGAACGTTGCGCGCGGCGGCGACGGTGGCGAGCATCATCGTGTCGCCGATGCGGGCCAGCACGGCACCGTCGGCGAGTTGCGCGAGGCGTCCGGCCTCGAGGCTCAGGGTCTTGTCGGTGCCCGTGATTGGGCTACTCACGCGGATTGCGTCAGTCATGGAATGGCTCCTTATACGGTTAGCAACACTCCGCCCGGATCCCAGTGGGCAACCTTCGCACTCCGCGACTGTTCTCCACTGGCCTCCGAGGCCTCGGATGTGTTGGCACGCCGACGACGTCGGCGTGCGATCTCGGCTAGCGACGAATGCCGAGACGGCCGATCAGTGCGCGATAGCGTTCGACATCGCCTCGCTGGACGTAGTCCAGGAGACGGCGGCGCTGGCCGATGAGCTTCATGAGTCCGCGTCGGGTGTGATGATCGCCCTTGTGAACCTTGAGATGCTCGGTGAGGTGCGAGATCCGGTCCGTCAGAATCGCGACCTGAACTTCGGGCGAGCCGGTGTCCGTGGCGTGAGCCTGATAGTCCTTGATGATCTGCTGCTTCTCAGCCATAACGTTGTGTGCCTTATGAGTCGGGGGTCCCGTTGCGAGTCGCCCACTTGACGACCCACACGATCAGCGTCGCTGACCGAAGTCCTATCCTAGCAGGATCAAGCTCTCGGGAGAGAAATTCTCGAAAATCTCTACGCTTTGGAGCACGTCGCGCTCCATCTGGGCGACGAGCGCGTTGACGTGCTCGAAGGTCATCTCGGCTCGCAAGCGCGCCAGAAATGCCACATCGAGGGACGCGCCGTACAAGTCGCCCGCGTAGCCCACCACGTGCACCTCGACCAGCACGTCGCCGTTCTCGTAGAACTGGGGACGGGTGCCGACCGAAATCGCCGCGGGTAGCCACCGCCGGTCATCGAGGCGAACCGCGCCGGCGTACACACCAAGCTCGGGCAGAATCTGGTTCTCCGCCAGACTCACGTTCGCCGTGGGAAATCCCAGGTCGCCTCCACGCCGGTCCCCGCGCACTACCACCCCGCGCAGGGTAAAGGGGCGCCCGAGCACCACGGCGGCGCGCTGGACGTCGCCCACCGCCAGTGCCTGGCGCACCGCGGTCGAACTCCAACGTTGACCGTCACCAAAGATCACCGCGGGACGCACCTCGAAGTGGTGCCGCGCGCCCTCACTGCGCAACAGCTCGACGTCACCGAGGCGGTCGTGACCGAACCTGAAGTCCTCGCCCACCACCACCGCGACCGCACCGAGTTCGTTGACCAGCACGCGCTGGACGAACTGCGAGGCGCTTTCCTTCGCGAGTTCGGCGTTGAAGGTGACCACGCGCACGAGGTCCACCCCCAACAGGGCGAGGCCTTCGAGACGCTGATCGAGGGTGGCGAGCTGAAGCGGCGCACGCCCGTGGTTGAGTACCTGGGCGGGGTGGGGATCGAAGGTCACCACCGTCGCCAGCGCGTTGCGTTCCCGGGCGAGTTCAACGACACGTTCGATGACGCGTTGGTGGCCCCGGTGCAGGCCGTCGAACACCCCGATGGTCACGACGCATGGTCCGTGTTGACGCTGCTCATCGCCGTCGCGCACTACGTTCACGACCGTCAACCTACCCGCGACCGCTCGTTGGACGTTCCGGCAGGACTAGTTCGGGCTTCCAGTGTTCACCACGACGCCGAAGAATCCCCACCAGATCGCCCGCGCTGTTGACCGCGGCGATCTCGGACGTGGCGAAGTTTCCGGCCAGCTCCAGCATCTGACCCATCCGCAGTCGGCGCTCCTCGTCCTCGTCGACCTGGACATGTTCGAGGTGCTCGACGAACGCGCGCGGCGCGAGCAGCACCGATTCGCCACTCTCGAGCCGCTCGTGCAACCGCTCGAGCGTCACCGCCTCGCGCACGTCGTGCGAACCACTCGCGAGGCGCCGCAGCGCCGTCAGGTGACCACACGTACCTAATCGTCCCGCCAGGTCGCTTAACAGCACCCGGACGTAAGTGCCGACCGAGCACCTCACGTCGAAGTCCCACCGTGTGCGGTCCGACGAGGGTGTCACGCGAAACTCGAAGATCGTAACCTCGCGTGGAGTGCGTTCCACCTCGATTCCCTGACGGGCCAGTTCGTGTAGGCGACGACCACCGACCTTGAGGGCAGACACCATCGGCGGGGTCTGCAGTTGCGCACCGAGCATGGCAGTGGCCGCGCGCTGGACGTCCTGTGCGTCCAGCGCCGGGACCTCCATCTCGTCGATGATCTCGCCGTCGGCGTCCAACGAGTCGGTCGTCACGCCGAGTTGCACCGTGCCGGTGTAGCGCTTCACCTCAGACTGGGCGAAACGCAGGAGTCTCGTCGAGGGTCCCACCGCGAGAATCAACAGCCCGGTGGCCATCGGGTCCAGAGTTCCAGCGTGGCCAACCTTCTTCTGATGCAGTTCGTGGCGCACGCGCGCCACCACGTCGTGGCTCGTGACGCCGGCCGGCTTATCGATCAGCAGCAGCCCGTTAGAGCTCGTCATGGGGCTGACGTCGCAGAATCTCCTCCACCGCGTTGCCGTGCGCCACCGCGGGGTCGGCCATGAACGAGAGTCGGGGCGTTCGCTTGAGGCGTGTCTGCACGTTCACCGACGCCTGTATCTGCGATCGCCGCTCATCGAGCGCTTCGCGTGCCTCGTCGCCGAGCGAGTCGAAGTAGACCATCGCCTGGCGCAGGTCGGGCGACGTGTCGACCCCCGTGACCGTCAACAACCCCAGTCGCTCGTCGATGTCCGAGAGACGAACGAGCTCATCGGATATCACCTCGCGCAGGATCTCGTTCACCCGTGCCGAACGCGGGTATGGGTGGTGACCGCCTGATGAGTGGGCCATTTCTAGACCGTTCTTGGGATCTCGCGCTCTTCGAAGGTTTCGATGATGTCACCGTCTTTCAAGTCCTGGTAGTCCGACAGACCGATACCGCACTCGAAGCCCGCTTGCACCTCACGCGCGTCGTCCTTGAAGCGACGCAGCGACGTGATCGAGCCCTTCCAGATGATCGTGCCCTCACGCAGGAATCGAACCTTCGAGCCGCGGGTGATGACCCCGTCGCGCACGAAGCAGCCCGCGATGGCCCCCACCTTGGGTACTCGAAAGACCTCGCGCACCTCGGCTTCACCGGTGACCACCTCTTCGAAGACGGGTGACAGGAGGCCGAGCATTGCCGACTCGATCTCCTCGATGAGCTTGTAGATGATCTCGTAGGCGCGTATCTCAACGCCCTCGGACTCGGCCAGCTCCCGGCTGCGTCGATCCGGTCGAACGTTGAACCCGATGATCGTGGCGCCCGACGCCTTGGCGAGTTGCACGTCGTTCTCGGTAATGCCGCCGACGCCGCGGTGCACGATGACCAACTTCACGTCCTCGCGTTCGAGCTTGCGCAACGACTCGGTGCAGGCCTCCAGAGAACCCTGCACGTCAGCCTTCAAGACCACGTTGAGCGTTGCGGTCTCGCCACGCTGAATCTGCTCGAAGAGGTCCTCGAGGCGCGCGCCGCTGGTCGACGCAACGGGCTGGTGCCCGATGAGGCGCGCGCGCTGCGCGCGGGCCTCGGCGAGGGAACGGGCGTGCGCCAGGTCGTCGGCAACGCGCATCTCGTCACCGGCGAAGGGGGGTTCGCTGAAGCCGAGGATCTGCACCGGCGTCGAGGGACCCGCCGTCTTCACCTGCTTGCCCTGATCGTTGATGAGTGCCTTGACCTTGCCGTAGGCGGCACCGGCCACCACCGGATCGCCTACCGACAGCAGGCCCTTTTGCACCATGACCGTGGCGACCGGCCCGCGACCGACTTCCAGATTGGCCTCAAGCACGGTGCCCATGGCCCGCCCGCTCGGACGCGCGGTGAGCTCGCTCAGTTCGGCAACCAACAGCACCTGCTCGAGCAGTTCGTCGATGCCCTGACCCTGCAGCGCCGAGATCTCGACGCAAATCGTGTCGCCACCCCACTTCTCGGGCACGAGTCCGTACTCACTAATCTGTTGGAGCACGCGGTCGGGATTGGCGTCGGCCTTGTCCATCTTGTTGACGGCCACGATGAGGGGCACCCCAGCCGCCTTGGCGTGATTGATTGCCTCCACCGTCTGGGGCATGACTCCATCGTCAGCCGCCACGACCAAGATCACGATGTCGGTCACCTTGGCTCCGCGAGCACGCATGGCCGTGAACGCCTCGTGTCCGGGCGTGTCGAGGAACGCGATCATCCTGCTCTTCCACTTCACCTGGTAGGCGCCGATGTGCTGGGTGATGCCGCCGGCCTCGCCGGCGACCACGTTGGTCTTTCGGATCTTGTCGAGCAGCATGGTCTTGCCGTGGTCGACGTGGCCCATAACCGTCACGACCGGCGGCCTGGGCACCGCGGGAATCTCGTCATCCAGGTCATCTTCGTCGAAAAACTTCGCCAGCAGCGCTGCTTCCTGCTGTTCGCCCGGGTCGACCAGACGCACTGACGCGCCAACCTCGGCCGCGTACAGCTCGATCATGTCATCGGTGAGCCCCTGGACCGCAGTGACGATCTCGCCTTGAAGGAACAGGAATCGGATGATGTCAGCCGCGCTGCGATTGAGCTTGGGACCGACATCTTTCGCGGTCGAACCGCGCTCGATGATGATCTCGCCCTCGGGTACCGGGGCGCTGCTGGGCTGCCAGGTGGTCATCTGGGTCGGCTCGAGCTCTTCGACGTTGCGTCGACGTCGTCGGGTGGTCTTTCGCTGCGAACCCCTCGGTCCGCCGGTGCCACGCCCCGCGGGGCTGCCGCGACCCGGACCCGCGGGCGCGGCGCCGGTGCCGGTGCTTCGTGGTCCGCCGTAGCCGCCGGGAGCGCCACCGGGACGCGAGGGTCCTGCGGTACGAGGGGCTCCCGAAGTGGGACGTGAGGTCATGGGTCGCGATGAGCCGGGACCCGACGTGCGCCCGGGCGATCCCGAGGTGGGGCGGCGCATGCCCGGCGGTGGCGGGATCGGACGGCCGCTCGCGCTGAGCGGGCGACCAGGCGGTGGCGGGATCGGACGGCCGCTCGGACTAAGCGGCGGACGCTTGGAAGCGGTGGCTTCAGTCCCTCCCTCGGCGCTGGGTCGCTGAGTGGGACGAATGGTCGTCGGGCCGTCGGGCGATACCGTTCGGGTGGGAGCAGGCTTGGGCACGACCGCTCGACTGCGCACCACCTTGGTCACGCTCTCCTCGGTGGCCGGTGCCGGTGCCGGTGCCGGTGTCGGTGCCGGAGTCGGAGTCGGAGTCGGTGCGCTCGGCGCCTCACCAGGCGCCACCTCGCTCGGCGCGGTCGCCGAGCTCGTGCGCACCGGGGGCGGGGCGGTCTCGGTACTCGGACTCGGCGCGGGACCCGTACTCGGGGCCCTGGTTGCGGTGGACCTCGTCGCGCCGGTCGCCTTCGTTGACTTGGCGGCCTTGGTCGACTTCGCGGCCTCCTCGGGCTGCACCACGCGACGCAGTCCTTCGGCGTCAGCGCGCCGTCGGATACGGTCCGCCTGGGCGTCCTCGATCGAGGCCGAGGGGCTCGACGCACCAATGCCTAGTTTTTGGGCGAGCGCCAGTAACTCTTTGCTCGTCAAGCCGAGCTCCTTAGAGAGCTCGTGTACCCGGATTTTCTTCAGCGCCAAAACGTTCCCTTAATTCATGTGCTCGCTCAAGTCGCAAACACGAGTACCCATTCTTCCACAACTGCGGCCGTTGTCGGTCGCTACCGCTTCCGGCCAAACTCTCGCAACTCCTGCGCGTCGGCCTCGCTCACCTCGGCCCGAAGGGCCCGAGCGAGCGCCGATGCTCGAAGCGAACCCACGCAGTCCGTGGTGGCGCACCACCACGCTCCGCGACCGGGACCACGGCCGAGATACCACCGCGCCTCGGCGTCGCGTCCCGCACGAACCATGAGGGTATCGTCTCGTCGCGCACGACACACCACACAGGTCCGCACCGGGGCTATGCCTGGTCCTCCGTAACTATCTGGTCCACGTCCTCGATGACAACGACCTCGGCCACGTCGCCCTCGGCGTCGGTAATAACATCCTCGATCACCTGTGTCGTGGCACCCTCGCCCCGCTCGACGACGCGCACCTTCTCGTCGACAACCACGTCGCCCTCGGTCCACACCTCTTCGACGACCTCTTCTTCCACACCCTCGTTCTCGGAGCGGATATCGATACGCCAGCCCGTAAGGCGCGCGGCGAGTCGGGCGTTCTGACCCTCCTTGCCGATGGCGAGCGAGAGTTGCTGATCGTGCACGATCACCGTGGCGATGCCCTCCTCCTCGTTCAGGCGGACCTCGCGCACGCGTGCGGGCTGCAGGGCAGCCTGAATGAACTCGATCGGGTCGTCGCTGTAAGGCACGACGTCGATTCGCTCGCTGCGCAGCTCATTGGTGATGTTGCGCACCCGTGAGCCGCGCGCTCCCACGCACGCGCCCACTGGGTCGACCATCGTGTCGTTGGAGGCCACAGCGATCTTGCTGCGGTGGCCGGGCTCGCGGGCGAGCGCCTTGATCTCGACGATGCCGTTTGCGATCTCGGGCACCTCAATCTCGAAGAGCTTGGCAACCAGTGCGGGGTGGGTGCGGCTGACCACGATTTGGGGACCCTTGTTGGTCTTGCGTACTTCGACGATGTACACCTTGATGCGCGCACCGTGCTCGTAGCGCTCGAAGGCGATCTGCTCGGCCTGAGGCAGCAGGGCCTCCACGCGCCCGAGGTCCAACAGCGTGTAGCGGTTGTCGTTCTGTTGCACCGTGCCCGAGACGATGTCACCCTCGCGATTGGCGAACTCCTCGTACATCTGACGGCGCTGAATGTCGCGGATGAGCTGCATGAGAACCTGCTTGGCCGTCTGGGCCGCGATTCGTCCGAAGTCCTCGGGTGTGGCGTCCCACTCGCGCGTCACGTTGCCGTCGAGATCCAGTTCCAGGCCCCAGACCTTGATCTCGCCGGTCTCGGGGTTGATCTCGACCTCGGCGTCCTCGGCCGAGTCAGGGCGGCGCTTGTAGGCGGCGAGCAGTGCGTTGGCGAGTGCGATCAACAACTCCCCTTCGTCAATGTTCTGATCACGTGCAATCTGTCCCAGGGCTTCAAGGAATTCGAAGTTCGCCATGATTAGCCTTTCTTGCTCGATGATGAAGAGGTGGCCTTACCACGCGAAGGAGACGGCTTCGCCTCGCCGCCCCACTTGAAGACCGTGCGCGCACGTTCGACGCTCGCCAGGGCGACCGTCGTGCGCCCGCGTTCGGCGTCGTCCAGGGTCACCGTGTCGTCGTCACTCTCCAACACCACGCCCTCGAGCCGACGCGTCGGCTCGCCCTCGCGGTGCTCGCGCAGGGTGACCAGTTCGCCGATGGCGGAGTGGAAGTGGCCAGGGGTGCGAAGACGCCGTTCCAGACCCGGGCTTGAGACGTCGAGGGTGTAGCGCCCGACGATCGGATCATGTTCATCGAGCCAGGCTGAGATCGCCCGATTCGCGCTGGTGAGCGACTCGAGATCGACGCCCCCGCGACGGGTGACGGTGACGTTGAGCGCACCGGCGACGATTTCGAGGTCGTACAGGTCCAGGCCAAGCTTTGATAGCAGGGAGCGCAAGGGGGTCTCAAGTTCCATGCGTTCTCCTCTCTGCGTCACCGGCCGTTCAGACAAAGAGAAAGCGCGGGCCCGAGGCCCGCGCTTAAACGAGTCCAAACGTCCTTGGCGGACTGTCGAACACAATTGTAGCAGTTCTAAGGTCGAGTCACAATCGGGCGTGCACCGCCCCAGAACCCTCAATTCGTGAAGATACCACGAAGAAATCCTGAGGCGTCAATACGACTTAGCGACGATACAGACCAGATCCCTTTCCTCCGGGCTCTCGGGCATCGACCCGTCGGCCCGCTGCAGACAGCGTACCGAAAGAGCCTGCTGATTGAGAAGTCGTTCGCCCTCCTCGCCCACCACCGACCAGGCCAGTCGGGCGAATCCCTGCTGACCAGCATCAATTGCTTCTTGGACGCTGGTCACGTCGAAGGTGGCGTCATTGCGGCGCGTCAGGGCGCGCGCGAACAACTCACCCTGGGCCCGTTCGAGTACTTCGGGCACGAGGCTCGCGAGTGCGTCGATACGCACCGTCTGCTTCTCGGCGTTGTCGCGACGCGCGAGGGTTACCACGCCTTCGGCTAGATCGCGTGGTCCCACCTCGACTCGCAGGGGAACCCCCTTGATCTCCCAGTCGGTGATCCGCCGCCCGAAACTGCCCCGGCCGCGATCCATGCTGACCCGCACGCCCGCCCCACGCAGGGTCGCGACAATCGCGTCGCACGCCTCGAGCACGGCGGGCTCCTCGCGCACCGCGATGACCACGGTCTGGATCGGCGCAAGGCGCGGCGGCACCACAAGACCGTCGTCGTCACCATGGGCCATGATGAGACCACCCACCAGTCGCGTCGAAGCGCCCCACGACGTCGTGTGACACAGCGTGGACTGGCCCTCTTCACTTTGAAAGTAGATGCCGAACGCTCGAGCGAAATTCTGGCCCAGCAGGTGACTGGTCGTCATCTGCAAGGCCTTACCGTCGCGCATCATCCCTTCGCAGGTCAACGTGTTGATGGCGCCGGCGAAGCGCTCGGCGGCGGTCTTGATGCCCAGGTACGACGGCACGGCCAGCACGTTGACCAAGAAGTCGTTGTACACCTCGAGATGGATCCTCATCGCGAACGCGGCAGCGTCCTCGTGTGACGCGTGCGCCGTGTGGCCCTCTTGCCACAAGAACTCCGAGGAGCGAAGGAAGAGACGCGGGCGCAGCTCCCATCGCACCACGTTGGCCCACTGGTTCAACAAGAGCGGCAGGTCGCGGTAGCTCTGGACCCACTTGGCCATGAACTCGCCGATCACCGTCTCGGACGTCGGTCGCACGACGATCGGCTCGGCCAGGTCCTCGCCTCCCGCGTGGGTCACCACGGCCAGTTCGGGACTGAAACCTTCGACGTGCTCGGCCTCGCGAGCGAAGTAACTCTGCGGGATGAACAGGGGAAAGTACGCGTTCTCGGCGCCGGTCGCCTTGATACGCGCGTCCATCTCGGCCTGCATGTGCTCCCAGATCGCGTAGCCGTAGGGCCGAATCACCATCGTGCCGCGAACGGGACCATTGTCGGCCATCTCGGCCTTGGCGACCACGTCCTGGTACCAGCGAGGGAAGTCGACTCCTTGAGGTGTGAGGGCGCTGTGTGAAGCCACGTTTCTCCTTTGGGGCGTTGAGGCAGCCTAGCGAAATGGGCCTCAGCCCTCGGTACGACGCCGGATCTTCTCGATTCGCTCAGTCGCGTGGTTGGCGTCGAGGCCGCGGTCGTCGAGCAGCAGTGCCCGGTCGGCGGCGGCCTCGGCCTCGGCCGAGGCATCGCGTGCGGCGAGCCGGGCGTTCACGCCCTCGGCCGCGATCTTCCTGGCCTCGTCGACCAGTGCGTCCACCATCTCGTCTTCGGGCACCACGCGCACGATCTGGCCACGGATGAACAAGTGCCCGCGGTGTTTACCCGCCGCGATGCCCAGGTCCGCGTGACGCGCCTCACCCGGTCCATTAACTACGCAACCCATCACGGCCACCTGGATCGGCAGCTCGAGCTGCGAGAGCGCCGCCTGCGCCTCGTTGGCCACCCGGATGACATCCACCTCGGCGCGCCCGCAACTGGGGCACGCGATCAGGTCTAGTCCCTTGCGTTCGCGAAGTCCGAGGGCCTCGAGGAGCTGTCGGCCCGCGCGCGCCTCCTCGACGGGGTCGGCCGTGAGCGAGTATCGAAGTGTGTCGCCGATGCCTTCGGCGAGCAGGGTGGCGATGCCGGCCGTGCCCTTGATGAGTCCGCCCGGCAGCGGCCCAGCCTCGGTCACCCCGAGGTGCAGCGGATGCTCAAAGGTTGCCGAAGCCAGTCGATACGCCGCGATCATGGTCGCGACCGACGAGGCCTTCACCGAGATCTTCACGTCCGAGAAGTCCACCTCTTCGAAGTAGGCCAGTTCGATGCGCGCCGACTCGACTAGGGCCTCGGGCGTCGCGCCACCGAAGCGCTCGTAGATGTCGGGGTGCAGGCTGCCGGCGTTCACGCCGATGCGGATTGGCACGCCCCGGTCGCGGGCCTCGCTCGCGACCAGCTTGATCTCCTCGGGCTTTCGCAGGTTGCCCGGATTGAGCCGCAGCCCGTGCACACCGGCCTCGAGTGCCGCCAGCGCCATCTCCACGTGGAAGTGGATGTCGGCCACGATGGGCACCGGCGAGCGGGGGACGATCTGGGCGAGTCCCTCGGCCGCCGCCCGCTCGTTGCAGGTACAGCGCACGATGTCGGCGCCCGCCGCGGCGAGCGCGTAGATCTGCTCGAGGGTCCCCTCCACGTCGGCCGTCTTGGTCGTGGTCATCGACTGGACCGAGATCGGCGCGTCACCACCAACCTTGACGGATCCAACCGCGATCTGACGCGTCAGGCGTCGGGGGCTCAGGGAACTAGCAGTGACATCCACCCCCCCATTCTGCCGTGCGGCGCAGCCCCGCGAATCGGCTAGTTGAATGGATTGGTGATCGGGTGGACGATGTCGAGGTACAGCGTGCACGCGAACAGCACCAACAGCACGGTCATAAAGGCGTAGACCAGCGGCACCAAGCGATTGACGTCGGCGTGGTAGCGCCGCCCACGGCGACTGCGCAGGCGCTCGTAGGTCGCTACCGCCACGTAGCCGCCGTCCAGGGGCAGCATCGGCATCATGTTGAACACCCCGACGAAGATGTTGACCATCATCAGGATCGCCAGCATCACGCCCACCCCGGCCTGGGTGCTCTGGACTGCGATGCGCACCACGCCCACGATCGACTGCGGTCGGTTGAGCTGAGCCGAGGGGCTGACCGCCGCGCCAGGCGTGGACACCTGGTGGAAGAGGCTCGAGAACTCACCGGGCGAGAAGACGTGCACGATCGCGTGAACCGAACTCGCCAGCATCGAACCCACCAGCGTGAACGACCGAGGCACCGCCGCGAACCACGAGGACTTCACCACCTGAGCCTGCAGCGCGATACCCAGGAATCCCTGGGGCGCCGAGCCGGTGACGTAGGGCACGCCGTCCACCTTGAGCGTGCGTCCGTCCACCGGCGTCGCGTGCAGCGTCACATCCTTGCCGTCGCGCTCGACCACGACCGTGAGTCGGTGCCCGACGTTGCGGTGCACGAGGTTAACCAGCGTGTCGGCACTCGTGATCCGGCGGCCGTCGACTGACACGATGCGATCACCCACGTGGATGCCCGCGACCTGCGCGGCGTTGCGCTGGTAGCCGTCCCAGTGGGTGAAGCTGGCGACGCCGATGTGGCTCGATGAGGGCAACCCCACCAGCGCGAGCGACGCCCAGGCCAGCGCGAGCGCCATGACCACGTGCATCAGCGAGCCCGCCGAGGCGAACAGGACCTTGCGCGGGTAAGTTGCGGCCCGGTAGGTCCGCCCTTCGAGCTGTGGATCGATCTCGTCGCTCCAGGTCATACCCGGCACCTTCACGTAGCCACCCAGCCAGAGCGCGCGAACGCCGTAGCGAGTCTCTCCGCGCGTGATCGACCAGACAACGGGCCCGAAGCCCACGAAGAAGTCGGTCACCTTCATACCGGCGCGCTTGGCCACGATGAAGTGGCCGAACTCGTGGCCCATCACCATCAGCAGGATCGCGCCGATCACCACGGGCAACGCCCAGCCCGCCCACAGTGTCAACAGGGCGACCACGACCACGATGCTCGCCAGCAACCAGACCAGTGAACGCTTCGCCGAGGTGGTGGCGTCGGTGGTGCTCATGACGCGCGTTCGACGATGTCGCGGGCCAGTCGCCGCGCGGTTTGGTCATTGGCCTGAAGGTCTTCGAGCGTGTCCAGCGGGTCGTCCTCGTAGTGCTCCATCACCGCGGCCACGGTGGGCACGATGTCGCGCCAGGCCAGCGCATCGCGCAAGCAGGCGTCCACGGCCACTTCGTTGGCCGCGCTCAGCCACGCCGGCGCCGCGCCGCCGCGCCGCGCCGCCGCGTAGGCCAGATCCAACGCCGGGAAGGCCACCGGGTCCGGTGCCTCGAAACTGAGATTCAGATGCTGGGTGAAGTCGATTGCCCCCCAGGCGTGATCGAGTCGCTCGGGCATCCCAAGACAGTAGGCAATGGGCAGGCGCATGTCAGGTCGCGACAGTTGGGCGATCACCGAACCGTCGACGTACTCCACCATGGAGTGCACGATCGACTGAGGATGCACCACCACCGAGATTCGATCGACCTCCACGCCGAACAAGGCCGACGCCTCGAGTACCTCGAGCCCCTTGTTCATGAGCGTCGAGGAGTCGATCGTGATCTTGGGACCCATGTTCCAGGTGGGGTGCTGCAGGGCGTCGTGCTTGGTGACGTTTTCCAACTGATCGAGCGACCAGCCTCGAAACGGACCGCCCGAGGCGGTCAGCAATAGTCGGCGCACGTCGGGATGACCACGCTGGATTGAGGTCGCGAGACACTGGTGAATGGCGCAGTGCTCGGAATCGACGGGCAGTATCTCGGCGCCGGGCGTCGA
The DNA here is from genome assembly GCA_035530815.1 of Acidimicrobiales bacterium. GTDB lineage: Bacteria > Actinomycetota > Acidimicrobiia > Acidimicrobiales > RAAP-2 > RAAP-2. Next base: position 41,938 of record DATKTZ010000038.1, on the reverse strand, counting down.
GCGCACTCTGGCCACCAGCGGCGCTGCGGCGATCAACGATTCCTTGTTCGCCAGTGCCAGACGCTTGCCCGCCTCGAGCGCGGCCATCGTGACCGGCAGACCCGCGAAGCCCACTACCGCGTTAAGCACGATGTCCGCGCTACGCGCCAGTTCGCCCAGCCCTTCGGCGCCCACCACAATCTGGACTTCGGGACCCACCAACGCCGCCAGCTTCTCGCGATCGGACGCATCGACCACGCCGATGCGCGTCACGTTGAACTCCTTGGCGATCGAGGCGAGTTGGTCAAGCCTTCGCCCGCCGGCGATGGCGATTACCTCGAAAGACTCCGGCTCACGACGCAGCACGTCGAGGGCCTGGCTACCAATTGAGCCGGTCGCCCCCAAGAGCGCCACGCTGCGACGCATCACCGGCACCTAACTGAGGTGCAGTACGTGGGTCAGATAGAACATCGTGGGCAGCGCGAAAAGCAGACCGTCGATGCGGTCCAGCAGTCCGCCGTGTCCGGGCAGCAGCCGACCCAGGTCCTTCACGCCCAGGGTGCGCTTCACCATCGACTCGAACAAATCGCCCATGGGCACCACGACGGCCATGGCCACCGCGACTTCCACGGCGGTCTTGGTCGTCCACGGGCTGATCATCGGCAAGATGACTGCGCCAGCCGCCAGGGTCACCAGGGTGCCGCCGATGGTTCCCTCAATGGTCTTGTTCGGCGAGAGTCTGGTGAGGGGCCGCCGACCGAGCCAGCGTCCGATGAACAGCGCACCCGAGTCATTGGCGACGGTCAAGATAATGGTGCCGAACAGGTAGGCCAGGCCGTGATTGTTGACCGAATACATCGGCGAGATCATCATGAGCGCGTACGAACCGAGCAGGCCTACCCAGATGTAGACGAAGACCGTCGCGCCCAGCCCGTCGAGCACATCGATCTTCTTCTCCGCGCTGAGATACCAGACAAAACCGAAGACCAGCAGCAGTACCGTGACCGCGCCGAAGGCCTCGGGACCCTTCTGATAGGTCGCGATTCCCAGGGTCAGTACCGCGACAATGCCCAGGATCGTCGCTGGATGGGCGCCGACGCTGCGAAACGCGGCGTAGCCTTCGGCGCACGCGAGACCCAGAGCAACGAGGACCAACACCACCACCGGTATGGTGCCCGCGAGAAACAGTCCCGTGACGATGAGCGCCAAGAGCACGCCGGTCATGGTGGCCATCGACACACTCGAACTCGAGCTCTGGCGCACCGCGCGACCGGCCAGCGGGTGATGAGCGGGCCGGCGCGTGCGCAACGCGTGGGTGGGTTCGGGCCTGGGTGTCTCGTCCAGGATCTCCTCTTCGGCGACCACGTCCTCGCTCAGCACGAACTCCCAGGGTCGCGCCGTGTCCTCACGCGCGTCACCGGCGAGAAACGAGGCGTCGAACTGATCTTCGTGGGCCACCCAGTCGGCTTCGCCCTCACGCCACGCGGGGGCGGGAATCGACGCCCACGGGTCGTCGGACTCGGCTGCCTCGCGCGCGACGACGATCGGCACCTGGCCCGTCGGAGCGTCGGTCCAATGGGGCAGCAGTGTCGACTCGTCCACCAATGACGCGGTCACCACTTCCTCGGCGGCCTCGGCTGCGATCTCCGCGCCGGTGATCGTGACGCGCGAATCGCTCGACTTCACGGCCGGCATCTGACCGGTCGGCTCGTCGTCGTCAAAGAAGGAACCATCGTCAGACTTCAAGTAGTTCCTGCTCCTTGTGCTGCAGCAGCGCGTCCACCTGTGCCACTTCATCTTGGGTCATCTTGTCCAGGACCTTCTCGAGTCGCTCGATCTCGTCCTTGGGCAGGCCCTCGTTCTTCTCCAGGCCCTCAAGCTCCTGGCGCGCGTGACGGCGCACTGCGCGCAGCGCGACCTTGCCCTCTTCAGCCTTGGTGCGCACGATCTTGACGAACGACTTGCGCCGCTCCTCGGTAAGTGACGGGAACACCAGGCGGATCACCTGACCGTCGTTGGATGGCGTGAGGCCGAGATCGGCATTGCCGATCGCCTTTTCGATCGCAGCCATGGCCCCCTTGTCGAAGGGCGAAACGACGAGCAGTCGTGGCTCGGGCACCGAGAAGTTCGCCAACTGACGAAGCGGCGTCTCGGTTCCGTAGTAGTCGATGGAAAGGTTCTCGATGAGCGACGACGACGCGCGCCCGGTACGCACCGTGGCGAATTCGCTCTTGACATGCTCGACCGCGCGGGCCATTCGTTCGCGCGTGTCGTCCATCACGAGGTCGACGAGTTCGTTCTCCATTACCTCACCAGCGTACCGACGGCGTACCCGTCGAGCGCGCGCCCTAGGTTGCCAGCCGCCATCAGGTCGAATACGCGAAGGGGCAAACGGTTGTCCTTGCAGAAGGTGATCGCGGTCATGTCCATCACGCGCAGATCACGAGCGATGACCTCGTCAAAGGAGATCTCCTCGAAGCGCACCGCCTCAGGGTTCAGCAGGGGATCTTCGCTGTAGACCCCGTCGACGCCACCGTGGGTACCCTTCAGCACGATCTCAGCCTCGATCTCGGCGGCCCGCTGGGCGGCGGGGGTGTCAGTCGTGAAGTAGGGGTTGCCCATGCCCGCGGCAAAGATCACTACGCGACCCTTTTCCAGGTGGCGCACAGCGCGCCGGCGAATGTAGGGCTCGGCTACCTGATCCATGCCGATTGCCGACATGACCCGCGTGGCGCGACCGTGACTTTCGATGGCGTCCTGGAGCGCCAGCGCGTTGATGACGGTGCCGAGCATGCCCATGAGGTCCGAGTTGGCCCGGTTCATCCCGGCCATCGCACCCGTAGCGCCGCGCCAGATATTGCCCCCGCCCACGACCACGGCCAACTCGAGGCCGCCGCGGTCCATGGCGCTCGCGATCTCACGCGCCAGAAAGTCCACCGTGGATGCATCAATCGTCTCGTCACTCGCGGCTGAGGCCAGCGCCTCACCCGAAAGCTTTAAGACGACGCGTCGCACGTGGTTCGCCTAGCTTCCGACTGCCACTTGGGCGAACGAGCGTATGGTGGCGCCGTTCAAGAACTGCTCGATCGTCATCTTCTCGTCCTTCACGTACGGCTGCTCGAGTAGCACCCGCTCCTTGAACCAGCCGTTGAGACGACCTTCGATGATCTTGGCCAGCGCAGCCTCGGGCTTGCCTTCATTGCGCGTGATCTCTTCGACGGTCTTTCGTTCGGCGTCGATCTCGACCTGGGGAACGTCCTCTCGACGTAGGTACAACGGCTTGGTGAAGGCAATGTGCACCGCGATGTCGTGCGCCAACTCCTCAGTTCCGCCCTGAACCACGACGGCGACCGCGTTCACACCGCGTCCGGCCTGGGGGTGCAGATAGGTCTCGACAACCTCGCCCGGCTCGGCCTCGAGCCGGTAGACGCGCCCGATCGAAATGTTCTCCTTCAACGTCGTCAGGAGCGTTTCAATGCGATCCTGGAAGTGAGCCGTGGCGTCCTCGCCCTCGGAGGCGACGCGAGCGGCGATCTCATCGACCAGGGACACGAAGTCTTCAGACTTGGCGACGAAGTCCGTCTCGCAGCGCATCTCGACGATGGCGGCGACGCTGCCGTCGCGCACCACCGCGACCGCACCCTCGCCCGCCTCGCGATCGGCGCGCTTGGCCGCTGATGCGAGACCCTGCACGCGCAGCCACTGGGTGGCCGCTTCCATGTCACCGTTGTTGGCCTCGAGGGCCCTCTTGGCATCCAATATTCCAACGCCCGTTGCCTGGCGCAGGATCTGTACGTCTTTCGCGGTGATTGCCACCTTGATTCTCCTCTTTGAATCTCTACTACGGACTTAAGCGGTGGTGCTGGCGTCGTCGGTCGAAACCGGTGCCTCGCTCGCGACCGGTGCGACCTCGGCGGCTGGAACTTCGCTCGGCGCCGAGACAGACTCAGCGTCGGCCGCCGGCGACTCTGCGGCTGCAGTGGTCGGTGCCTCAGCGGGTGCGGCCTCGGCGACGGGTGCGGGTGCGGCCTCGGCGACGGGTGCGGCCTCGGCGACGGGTGCGGCCTCGGCGACGGGTGCGGGTGCGGCCTCGGCGACGGGTGCGGGTGCGGCGGGAGCCTTGGTGACCACCGGACGGTTCGAACGGATGAAGCGTCCCTCGGCTACCGCGTCAGCGATCAACCGGCACAGAAGCGCCCCGGAACGAATGGCGTCGTCGTTGCCTGGAATGACGTAGTCAATGATGTCGGGGTCGCAGTTGGTGTCCACGACCGCGACCACGGGAAGTCCCAGTTTGCGCGCCTCGGTGACCGCGATGTGTTCCTTCTTCGTGTCGATGACGAAGATTGCATCGGGCACACGATCGAGGTTGGCGATACCGCTCAGGTTGCGGTCGAGCTTCTCGAGCTCTCGCGAGTGACGCAACGCCTCTCGCTTGGGCATGTTCTCGAAATCCCCGGCCCTCTGCATGGCGCGCAGTTCGACCATGCGCTTGACCCGACCAGTCACCGTTGCGAAGTTGGTGAGCATGCCGCCCAACCAGCGCTGGTTCACAAAGGGCATACCGCAGGCTTGGGCGTAATCCGCAATGGGGCCCTGAGTCTGCTTCTTGGTACCAACGAAAAGGATGGTGCCACCATTGGACACCAGATCACGAACGTAGGTGTAGCTCTGTTCGATGCCCGCGAGGGTCTTTCGAAGATCGATCAGGTAGATGCCGTTGCGCTCACCAAGGATGAAACGACGCATCTTGGGATTCCAACGACGGGTCTGGTGCCCGAAGTGGACCCCCGAGTCCAATAGTTCCTGCAAAGTGACGAGTGCCACGTTCTTGTTTCCTTCCGTTCGGTTGCTCCATCCCTGGGGTGCACCGCGAGCGGCGACCGTACGAAACCTCAGGGACCATTCCAAAACTCCCCCACCTTGGGAGAGCCAGACCATGTTAGTAGATGGGAGCCACTAGCCCCTCGGGTGGGTGACTCGGTGCACGCTCTGGAGCCGCGACTTCGAAACGTGGGTGTACAGCTGGGTTGTGGTCAGACTCTCGTGACCGAGCAGTTCCTGGACAACGCGCAGGTCAGCCCCACCCTCGAGCAGGTGCGTGGCGTAGGTGTGGCGCAGCGCGTGAGGATGCACGTGCCCGCGCGCCACGCGTCGGTCCAGTATCCGGCGCACGTCGCGTGGTCCCAGGCGATGGCCGCGGTGGTTGAAGAACAGGGCCTCGGGTGGTGACTGGGGACGCACGACGTCCTCGCGTGCGTCATCGATCCACACCCGCAGCGCGCGAAGGCCCAGCTGGTGCAACGGCACGATGCGCTCCTTGCGGCCCTTGCCCAGCACTCGAACGAGCCCCGAGGAGAAGTCCACGGAGTCCAGGTTGAGCCCACACAACTCACTGACGCGCAGCCCGGCGCCGTAAAGAACCTCGCAGACGGCCCGATCGAGCACCGCCCACTCATCATCGCCCCAGTCCTCGTCGAGCAGGACGTCGAGTTGCTCGCGAACGACAATGCTCGGCAGTTTCGAATTCGCCTTGGGCGCCGACAGCCGGGCGGCGGGGTTGTCGCCGAGATGGCCCCGATCCGCCATCCACGAGAAGTAACGCCGCAGCGAGGCCCGGCATCGCACAATCGAGCTGCGCGCGGCGCCACGGCCGGTCATTGCACTCAGGTACGCGCGCAGCGTCTTCAGGTTCACCTGGGCGGGATCCACCACCGAACGATGCGACGCCCACAGCGTGAACTGCTCGAGATCGTTGCGGTAGGCCCGGATGGTGGCTGGTGATCGATCCGAGGCGTGCAGGGTCGCAATGAAACCGTCGAGGTGCCACAGATCGTCGACCCCGGCGCGGGACTCGTCGCTCGTCACGCCCCAAGGCTAGCGATCACCCTCACTTTGCGCTGGTACCTCGGTAGTGTGGTCGGTGATCGCAAAGGAGACCGCGTGTCGCGCATCTTGATCGTTGAAGACGACGACCACATTCGAACCGCGCTACGTCTCATGTTTGAGGGCGAGGGGTTCAGCGTAGACGACGCGCCGACCGGTGAGATCGGCGTGGCCATGTTCGCGCGCATGACCGCGGACGTGGCAATCGTCGACGTCATGTTGCCCGGCATGACGGGATTCGAGACCTGTCAGACCATCCGCGCGACGAGTGACATCCCGATCGTCATCGTCTCGGCTCGCGACGAGACGGCCGACGTCGTCCTGGGCCTCGAATCGGGCGCCGACGACTACGTCACCAAACCATTCGTCCCCGAGGAGTTGCTCGCGCGGGTGCGCGCGCACCTTCGACGTCGCCCCGAAAAGAGCGCGAACGCCTTCAAACTGGGCAGCCTCCAGGTGATTCCCGACGAGGGCGTGGTGCGTCACGACGACGGTACCGAGCTGCACCTCACCTCGACCGAGTTCCGCCTGCTCACCGATCTCGCGTCGATCAACGGCAAGGTCCTCTCGCGCGAGGACCTGCTCGAGCGGGTGTGGGGCTACGACTACTTCGGCGACAGCCGACTCGTGGACGTGCACATCCGCCGACTGCGCATGAAGATCGAGCCCGATCCCAGCAATCCCACCTTTCTCGTCACGGTTCGAGGCGCGGGTTACAAGTTGGTCCTGTAGTGCATCGAAGGAGCCTGCGACTTCGACTGCTCATCACCTTCGGGATCGGGGCGCTCATGCTCAGTTCGCTGTTCGCCTCGCTCACCTACATTGGCGTCCAGCACCTGCTGCTGGACAACCAGCAGCAGACCGATCTTCGACAGACGTACGCGAACGCCGCGCTCGTTCGCAGCACGCTCTACACCTCGCCGCCCGAACTGGCCAACCTGCTCAACTCGATCGAGAGCGCCACCAACTCGAGCGTGCTGGTGCACACGCACCACCAGTGGCTCTCGACCAGCCACGGAGCGGCCACCGCCGACGTCGCCGAGTCGATCGTCTCGCTGGTCGACAGCGGCAAGGTAGCCCAGCAGCGCCTCAGCGTCGACGGCGAACTCATCTACGTGGTGGGTGTGCCGATCCCCGCAGTGGAGACCCAGGTCTTCGAAGTCTTTCGCCTCAGTCGGCTGGAACACTCACTCAGCGTCTTGTTGCTGGTGCTCGGCGGTGGTGCGCTGCTCACCTCGCTGATCGGAGTGGGCGGCGGACTATGGGTCTCGCGACGCGCCGTACGCCCCCTGGAGAAAGTGTCGGCCACCGCGGCGTTGATCGCCGAAGGCGAACTCACCACGCGCCTCGAAGTGCGCCAGGCGGACCGCGAGGTGCAACAGCTCACCGAGTCGTTCAACACCATGGTCAGCCGACTCGTCGACCGCATGGAGCGCGACGCGCGCTTCGCGAGCGACGTGAGCCACGAACTGCGCTCGCCACTCACCACACTGGCCACCACGACCACGGTGCTCCAGCAGCACCGCGACGAGTTGTCCATCGCCGGTCGCGAGAGCCTCGACCTGTTGACCGCAGACCTGTCGATCTTCAAGTCCCTCGTGGAGGACTTACTCGAGATCGCGCGCAGCGACGCCGGCTCGCTCGCGCACCTGATCGAAGTGGTGCCCGCGGTGGAGCTCGTGCGTCAGTCCGTGCGCAGCGCCGCCCAGCGCCACGGTCTCACCGTGCCCCCGATCGAAGTGGCCGGCGAGGTGGACGGGGCGTACGTCGGCGTAGACCGGCGCCGCTTCGAGCGCGTGATGACCAATCTCATGACCAACGCCCAGCGCTACGCCAACGGCGTCACGGCGGTTCGCGTGGCCACCAACGACCACCAGCTCGCGATCAACGTCGACGACGCGGGACCCGGTGTGCCGCCCGAGGAGCGAGAGCAGATCTTCCAGCGCTTCTTTCGCGGACGCGCCGCGCACGACCGCGGCATGGCTCGTGGCACCGGGCTCGGCCTGGCGCTCGTGCGCGACCACGTTCAGGCCTTCGGCGGCACCATCAACACGCTCGAGAGCCCCGAGGGGGGCGCCCGATTCCAAATCCTGCTGCCCCTTCGCGAAGGGTTCGACCAGTGAGGATGTCACGCGCGATCGGCGCGATCGCGCTGGCGTCGCTCGCCCTGAGTGGTTGCACACTCGTGCCGACCACGTCAGCACCCGTGCTCGTCAATCCCCGTACGGTGCCCTTCGGCCTGCTCGGCAAGACCATCCCGGGTACCAACCATGGCCAGGTGCGCTTCATCACCCAGCCCGTGTACATCGTCGACGCGACCGGCCACCTCACGCCCTCAAGCCGCATCGTGCCGACCCCGCCGTCGCTGGCCTCGGTGCTGCGCGAGTTGGTCATCGGTCCCACCGACATCGAAGTCTCGACGGGCTACTCGAGCGCCCTGCCCAAGAATCTGGTCATCCTGCAGGCCAAGGTGCGCAAGGGCGTTGGTTACATCGCGGTGGCCGACCCCCTTTCGGGGCTACCCCAACGCCAGGAGGCGCTCGCCATTGGTCAACTCGTCTTCACGGCCTACGACGTCGGTGCCACCAAGGGAATTGAGATCACCGTGGCGGGCGTCGCCCAGCTGTCACTGCTGCCCGACGGAACCACCCAGAGACTCGTCACCGTGAAGGACTACCAGAGCCTGTTGAACCACTAGAGGGTGGGCTCGCGGCGCAGCACGCGCGCCGCGTTCCACAGGTGTTCGAGGTCGTAGTAGCCGCGCGTCTCCTCGTCGAACACGTGAACGATCACGTCGCCGTAGTCGATCGCGATCCACTGCGCGCCCGCCATCCCCTCGACGCGCAGGGGCTTGATGCCCAGGGCCAGATCGACGAAACGTTCGACCTCCTCGGCGATCGCGCGAACCTGTCGATCGTTGCGGCCCGAGGCGATCACCAGCACGTCGAAGGAGTCCACCAGCTCGCGAAGGTCCAAAGCGACGACCTCGATGCCCAACTTCTCCTCGGCACCGCGCACCGCCGCGTCCACCAAGGTGGCGACGAAGCCGTCCAGTGGGCCGCGGGCCGACTCGCCGCTGGTGATGAGCTCGCTCAGTGGGCCACCCCGAGCACGAACAACGCCGCCACGAAGGGAACGCTGAGTGAAACGATCGCCACGATGGCCCAACGGTGGCGCGAACGTCGCAACTCCCGGCGCCTTCGCGGCGCCGCTTCCACAACCGTCAATCTCGAGGACTGCGGTTCGGTCAGGTCGAATATTCGAACCGCCATTACGCCACGACTCTAGCCTCGGAACTCTTCGTAGAGGGGCACTACCGCCGCCGGGAGAAATTTTCCGAGTTTCTCGCGTGATCGAGGGATTTCTCGGATGTAGGTGCTCGAGAGATCCACCGGATCCATTGCGATCACGTAACTGTCCCAACCCGCTGGCGTCTCGGCCCCTCCACCGGGGCGAGGCACCACGCCCACGCGCACCATGGTTCGCAACACGTCCGCTTCGTGCCACGAATCGATCTGGGCAACCAGATCGGCCCCGATCAGCAGATCGACCTCATCGGCCTCGGCCAGCAGCTCGTGCACGGTGTCGATCGTGTACGAGGGTCCCTCGCGCTGGATCTCGCGATCAGACACCTCTACCAACTCCAGGTCGCCGAAAGCCGCGCGCGCCATCGCGAGGCGCGAGGCCGCGGGGCGCACCGCGCCGTGGGCGCGCTTCTGGTAGGGATCGCCGGCCACGGTCACCTCGATCAGGTCGAAGCGTCCAGTGTGCAGCGCCGCGTGTAGTGCGGCCACGTGACCGAGATGAGGCGGGTCGAAGGTCCCTCCGAAGAGACCGATGCGCCTGAAGTTCACTCTGAGAGCCTAACTGGAGCGAACCCGAGCGCCCCTTCACGCCCGCCCACATTGCCCGTCGCACACGCCAGCCCCTACGCTGAAGCCATGACCGAGTCGTTGAACAACTGGACACCCGGGTCCTGGCGCACGCGCCACGCCGCCCAAAGTCCCACCTGGCCCGACGACGCCCAACTCGCACGCGTCGAGGCCGAGCTGGCATCCAAGCCACCGCTCGTGTTCGCGGGCGAGGCGCGGCGACTCCAAGACCACCTGGGCGAGGTCGTCGAGCGCAAGGCCTTTCTGCTGCAGGCGGGCGACTGCGCCGAATCCTTTGACGAGGGGTCGGCCGACTCGATTCGCGACAAGTTGAAGGTGATTCTCCAGATGGCGGTAGCACTCACCTACGCCTCGGGTGTCCCGGTGATCAAGGTGGGCCGCATCGCCGGACAGTTCGCCAAGCCGCGCTCGGAACCCTTCGAGGAGCACCAGGGCGTCACCCTCGACTCGTTTCGCGGCCACATCGTCAACGCCGAGCAGTTCACCGTCGAGGCGCGCCGGCCCGACCCCGAACGCCTTCTGACTGCGTACCACCAGAGCGTGGCGACCCTGAACTTGCTGCGCGCCTTCACCAAGGGCGGCTTCGCCGCCCTCTCGAGGGTGCACGCGTGGAACCAGGAGTTCGTTGCAAACTCACTCGAGGGCAAGCGCTACGCCATGATCGCCGACGAGATCGAACGCGCCCTGCAGTTCATGAAGGCCTGTGGCATCGACCTGCACGACGACAGCGCCCTGCAGGGCGTGGACTTCTACACGAGCCACGAGGCGCTGATCTTGCCCTACGAGCAGGCGCTGACCCGGCGCGATTCGCTAAGCGGCGACTGGTACGACTGCTCGGCGCACATGCTGTGGATCGGCGACCGCACCCGACAACTCGACGGCGCGCACGTCGAGTTCCTGCGCGGCGTGGGCAATCCACTGGGTCTGAAGGTCGGACCCAGTATCGACGTCGACGAGTTGCGCCGCCTGGTCGACGTCTTGAATCCCGACAATGTCGCGGGCCGACTCACCCTCATCTCACGCATGGGTCAGGACAAGATCAGCGAGAAGTTGCCCCCACTCATCGAGGCAATGCGCGACGAGGGCCGCGCGGTGCTGTGGACGTGCGACCCCATGCACGGCAACACCTTCATGGCCTCGGGCGGGCTCAAGACGCGCCACTTCGACGACATCATGTCCGAGGTCTCCCAGTTCTTCGCCGTTCACCAGGCCCTGGGCACCTGGCCGAGCGGCCTGCACGTCGAACTGACCGGCGACAACGTCACCGAATGTCTGGGTGGCGGCTCACGCCTGGACGAAGAGGACCTCGAGCTCAACTACACCTCGATCTGCGACCCGCGCCTGAACGCCACCCAGAGTCTGGACCTGGCCTTTCACGTGGCGGAGTTCCTGCGCGGCTACTCGAACCCCAGCGGCGCCGAGTCGTTGTAGCGCAAGAGGCGTCGGCGCCCGACGTCGAACTCGATCTCGGTCATCGAGCAGTGCTCGGTGCGAAGTCCCAGCCGAACCCCCGCCGCGTCGCCCGCGCAGATCTTCATCGCCTGCTCGATGACGCCGCCGTGGACCACCAGGAGGACCCGCTGGCCCGGATGCCGATCGACGAGCCGCCCCAGGGTCGTTGCACACCGCTCGTAGAAGCCGGTCCACGACTCACCGCCCGGCGCAAACGGCTGGTTCGGATCGCTGTTCCAATCCACGACGCCGTAGCGCGCCCGTAGCTCCTGCCAGGTGAGTGCGTCGCCCTCACCCGGGTGCAGCTCGCACAACTCGCAGTCCTGCACGCGTTCGAGTTCCGGCAGCGCCGACGCCAGCAGCGCGGCGGTCTGGATCGCGCGCGGCAGCACCGAGGTGTAGATGGCCACGATGTCATCGAGCTCGCGGGTGCGCGCCAGGCGTTCGACGAGCGCGCGCACCTGTGCCTCGCCCGTCGCGGTGAGCCCGCCACAGCCCCGCGGCCCACCTACCACACCATTGGCGTTGCAGTGCGCCTCGCCGTGACGCACGAACACGAGCCTGGTGCCCGTGGGCGGCGCGCCGCGCGTAAAGTAGCCGCTCGCGAAACCGGCATCGTCGCTCACGCGAGCTCCCCGACGAAGGCTTCCAGTTGGCGCAGCGTGCGACACTCGATCACCCGGTCGCAGTAGGGCGCGTACTGATTGACCACCGAATCGCCACTGTTCCAGTACGCGGTCGGTTCGGGGTTCAGCCAGAACACGGCCTTGGCCCGGTACTGAAGGTCGGCGAGCACCTCGGCGTGGGCTTGGTGGTAGTTGTTGCGCGCGTCGCCCAGGATCAAGATTGTGGCGCGTCGGGTGATCTCGTCGGCGAAGCGCTCGTGAAAGCTGAGCAGCGCCCGGCCGTAGTCCGAGTGCCCGTCGAAGGCGATGACGTCGGCTTCGGCGTTGATCCTCGCCACCGCGACGGCCGGGTCGTCCACGCCCTCGAACAACCGCGTCACCTCATCGAGCCCGTCCACGAAGACGAAGCTGCGCACCTTGGAGAACTGCGAACTGATCGCGTGCACCAGGTGCAGGGTGAATCGGGCGAAGGACGCTACCGAACCCGAAATGTCGGCGATGACGATGATCTCTGGCTTGGCCGGGCGCGGAGGCTTGAAGCGCAGGTCGATGGGCACACCGCCGGTGGACAGGCTGCGCCGCACCGTATGGCGCAGGTCCACCGGACCGCGGCGCCGACGTCGACGTCGACGCGCGAGGCGCACAGCCAACTTTCGACTCAGGGGGCGAAGTGCTCGCTCCAGTTGGGCCATCTCGTCGCGGTTGGCGTGCATCACGTCGAGGTCCTCGGGCAGGGGTCGACGCACGGACTTGGCCAGGGCCTGGGAACCTCGGTCCGCCACCAGCCGTTCACGGATCTCGCGCTCGACCTCGCGCTTCAACAACTCGATGCGCGCGCGTGCTTCATCGTGGGCGAGGCGTTGGACGATCTCGGAGTCACCCCCCGAGGCACCGAGGCTGAGACGTTCCTCGAGCCGGTCCAGTTCGAGGTTGCGCAACGTGCGGTATAGGTAGTAGGTGCCGCCCACCGGCCGACCGGGTTCCATGCCGGCGTAGCGTGTCACGGCCTCGCTCGCCGCCAGGCGCAACGCCTCTCGGTTGGCGTCGCGCAGGGCGCGAAACAAGAGCTCGGCTAGTTCCTCGGCGGACATCGACGACGACGCTCCGCCGCCCTGGCCACGCAACTGCCCGGGTCCGCTGGCGCCGGCCGCCCCCTCGGGCGACTCGTCGTCGCGCCCGGGGTGCTCGAGCAGCTCTTCGGCGGCTGCCCAGGAGCGTGTCGAGAAGAAGACGTCGAAGGCGCTGTAGAAGACGGGCAGATGATCTCCATCTTTGACCAGGGTCGCGGCGAGCGAACTACGCACCAATGAACGCTCGCCGAGGTCGATGGCCTGCATCGCGCGCGCCGCGTCGACGTGCTCGCTCATCGAGACGGGAATGCCCGCCGCGCGCAGTTCCGCGATGAAGTCGCCGAGCAGGTTAAGCAATGGACTTCGTGCGACCCAGCAGTTCCTTGGTGGCACGCTCGATGTCGGACTGGTACTTGAGCAGGATGTGCAACGTCGCCGCGGTATCCTCGTCGCCAATCTCCTCACGCCCGAGCAGGACCAGGGTCCGTGCCCAGTCCAGGGTCTCGGACACCGAGGGCGCCTTCTTCAAGTCCAGCGCGCGCAGTGAGCGCACGACCTGGGCGATCTGCTCGGCCAGCGCCGTCGAGATGCCCGGCACGCGCGAGACGATGATGTCGCGCTCGCGTTCGACGTCCGGGTAGCCCACGTAGAGGTAGAGACAGCGTCGCTTTAGGGCCTCGGACAGCTCACGGGTATTGTTCGAGGTTAGAAAGACCATCGGGATCTGGTGGGCCTTGACGGTGCCCAACTCGGGAATCGACACCTGATACTCCGAGAGGATCTCGAGCAGCAGGGCCTCGGTCTCGAGTTCCACGCGGTCCACTTCGTCGATCAGCAGCACGACCGGGTCAGTGGCCGAGATCGCCTCGAGAAGCGGCCGAGTGAGCAGGAACTCCTCGGCGAAGATGTCCTCTTCGAGGTGCGACCAGTCTTCGGCGGCCGATCCCTCGGGTCGTCCCGCCTGGATGCGCAGCAGTTGCTTTCGGTAGTTCCACTCGTAGAGTGCCTTGGACTCGTCGAGTCCCTCGTAACACTGCAATCGGATCAGCCTCGCACCCACGGCGTCAGCCACGGCCTGGGCCAGTGCGGTCTTGCCGGTACCGGCGGGACCTTCAACCAAAACGGGCTTGGCGAGCCGGTCAGCGAGAAAGACCACTGAGGCGATGGCGTCATCGCTCAGGTAGTCGTGCTCGGCCAGTAGCGCGCGCACCTCGGCCGGCGAGTCGAAGTGCACCGGCGGCACGTCAGCGAGTCCCAAACGTTGCGCCAACTCGTGTCGTGGATCCAGCGACGTCATCGAACCTGTCCCTCTCCCCGCACCACCCATTTGAGGCACGTCAGTTCGCGCAGGCCCATCGGCCCCCGCGCGTGCAGCTTCTGGGTCGAGATCCCCACCTCGCCGCCCAGTCCCAGCTCACCGCCGTCGATGAAGCGCGTCGAGGCGTTCACCAGTACCGCTGCCGCGTCAACCCGTCGCACCCAGGCCTCGGCGTTCTCGGTGTTCTCCGTGATGATCGCCTCACTGTGGCCGGTGCCGTAGTGCGCCACGTGCTCGATCGCCTCATCGAGCGAGGTGACGACCTTGACCGCCAGGATCAGGTCCAGGAACTCTCGCGCGTAGTCGCTCTCGCTCGCCACGTGCGCGTCCGCGACGAGCGCGCACGTGGGCGCATCGCCGCGAAGTTCGACTTCGGGCATTGAGGCGGCCATTGCCGGCAGGAACGCCGAGGCCACCCGCTCGTGCACCAGCACCGTCTCGACCGCGTTGCACACGCCTGGACGCGAGGTCTTAGCGTTCCTTACGATGGCCAAGGCCATGTCAAGGTCAGCGAACTCGTCGACGTAGATGTGGCAGTTGCCATCACCATCGAGGACGTAGGGCACACGGGCGTGCTCGCGCATGGCGGCGATGAGGCTGGGGCCGCCACGGGGGATGAGACAGTCCAGGACGTCGTCCATCTGCATGAACGCAACGGCCGCCTCGTGCGAGGGGTCCGCAACCAGTGCCACCGCGTCCACCGGCAACGAGGCCCGCTCGAGGGCGTCACGCCACAACGCGACGATGAACTCGTTGGTCGCCTGGGCTGAGGACGAACCGCGCAGGTAGGCCGCGTTCGCACTACGAACGCACAGCCCCGCCACGTCGCTCGTGACGTTGGGTCGGTTCTCGTAGACCACCCCGATCACGCCCAGGGGCACGCGCACCCGCTCCACGATCAGCCCATTGGGCCGCACGTCGTGGTCCAGCGACTCGCCCACCGGGTCGGGTTGGCTCGCAATGGTGCGCAGGGCCTCGGCCATCGAGGCGACGCGCGCGGCGTTGAGCACCAGGCGGTCACGACCCGGACCGCCCTGGTCGTAAGCGGCGACCTCAAGGGCGTTGACACCGAGCAACTCGTCGCACTTGGCGTCCAACTGGTCCGCCACGTCGCGCAGCACCGTGCACCGCTTCGCGTCGCTCGCCTGGGCCAGCACCGACGCGGCCGCGCGCACGGCCTGGCCCTGGGCCTCGAGTTCTCTCATCGTCATTCAACAAGCGTAATGGAGTCGGCCTAAACCCGTCGAAGCAGGACCAGATCGTCGCGATGGATCGTCACGTCGTCGCCCTCGGCGAACACCTCGGCACTCACCCGCACCAGCCCCTTGGCGACAACGCGGCCATCGGGTCCCCTGACGTCCACGGCGTCACCTTCGACAAACTCGCCTTCGTGGGACTCGATCCCCACCCGCAACAGGCTTCGTCCCTGGTGCTCCAGCGCCTGGAGCGCCCCCTGATTGATGTGCAAGGTGCCACGACTGGGCACCGCGAAGGCGATCCACGCCTTACGCGCCGAGAGTCGCTCGGGTCGCGGATGAAAGATCGTGCCGAAGCCCGGCGTCTCGCTGAGGGCCTGGACCACGGGGTGCTCGGCGCGCGCCGGCGCGATCACGGTGGTCACCCCCGACCAGGTCGCCATGTGCGCAGCCGCGAGCTTGGAGGCCATGCCGCCGCTTCCCACACCCGAACGGCTCGAGCCCGCGACGTCGAGCAGCGCCGCGTCAAAGGCGGTCACCTCCTCGATCAGGGTCGCCGTCGGGTCGATGCGCGGATCCGCGGTCAATAGTCCCTCAGTGTCGGTGAGCAATACCAGGTGGGTCGCACCGATCAGGTTGGCCACGAGCGCGGCGATGCGGTCGTTGTCACCGAAGCGGATCTCCTCGTCGGCAACTGCGTCATTCTCATTCACGATGGGGACCACGCCCAGTGCCTGTAGCGCTTCGAGGGTGCCGCGCGCGTGCAAGTACTGACCCCGATGGCTGAAGTCGAGTGGCGCGAGCAGTACCTGGCCCACGGTCACATTGAGCTCGCCGAAGGCATTGCGCCACGCGTGCATCAAGAGCGGCTGACCCACGGCCGACACCGCCTGAAGGGTCACGGCATCACTGGGACGCGCCCGACCGCCGCCGACCTCCGCCCAACCGGCGGTGATCGCGCCCGAGGTCACCACGACGGCGTTCCAACCCTGCTCGCGCAGGGCTACAACGTCCTGGGCGATGTTGACCAGCACCGAGTAGTCGACCCCACCCTCGGGATCGGTGACCGAGGAGGTGCCGATCTTGACGACGACGTTACGCGTCATCGTCACCCTCGCCCAGGTCCAGACGTCCGTGTCGCGCGAGGCGCTCGCGGCGCGTGGCGCGGTGGTGGTCGCCACGATCGAGCCCGGCGCCCACGTCGTCGCGCCACCACTCGAATGACAATGGACCCACGCTCACCAGGTCCCCGTCGCGCACCCCCGCGCGGGTCAAGAGACGGTCCACCCCCAACGCGCGCAGGCGTCGCACGATCTCGGCCAAGGCCTCGTCGTCGGTCAGGTCCTGGAAACGCACCGCGCGCAACGCCGGTCGTCCCAGCACCTGCCACGCAGTGGGCCCGACGCGCTCCACGCCGATCTCTTCGGGCAGGGGTCGGTGCACCACGACCTCGTGCTCGAGCGCCTGCATCTCCTCGCGCCTCGCCTCGCTCACCAGTTGGGCCAAGCGCGCGAGCAGCGCCGCGATCCCCTCGCCGGTCACCGACGAGATGGGCAAGACGCCCGGAACCTCGCTCGTCGCGACGTCAGCCTTCGAGCCCACGATTACGCGGGGCCGGTCCAACAAGTCACGTTGGTAGTCACCGAGTTCACCCAGGAGGATCTCGAGCTGCTCGTCGGGCGACATCGGAGCCGTCTCGGAGAGGTCCAACAGCACGCACAGCACCCGCGCGCGCTCGACGTGGCGGAGGAAGTCGTGACCCAGGCCGCGGCCCTGCGCCGCACCTTCGATGAGTCCCGGGATATCGGCCATGACGAACTCGGTTGCGTCATCGGGTCGGCCCGATCGGGCACCCACGCGCACGACGCCGAGGTTCGGCACCAGGGTCGTGAACGGGTAGTCGGCAATCTTGGGCCGCGCCGCCGAGGCCCGGGCGATGAGCGTTGACTTGCCGACGTTAGGAAATCCGATGAGGGCCACGTCCGCCTTGAGCTTGAGCTCCAGGTCATACCAGTGCTCCTCACCGTGTTCACCCTGCTCTGCGAAGGCCGGGGCGCGGCGCTGATTCGACAAGAATCGGGCGTTACCCGCGCCGCCGAGACCCCCCTCGGCCGCAAGCCACCGGTCACCCGGACCGCTCAGGTCCACCAACTGGACGCCCTCTCGGCTGTAGACCACGGTGCCCACCGGCACGTACACGACGGTCTCCTTGCCGCGCGCGCCGTGCTGGCGCTTCGACGTCCCGTGCTGGCCGTCGCTGGCACGACGAAACGGGTGATCGCGGAACCCGAGCAGCGAAGCCTGATTGGGGTCGGCCACGAGCCAGACATCGCCTCCACGTCCGCCGTCGCCCCCATCGGGGCCACCCTTGGCCACGTGGGCCTCGCGGCGAAAACTCACGCAACCGGCGCCGCCGTCACCCGCCTTCGCGTGAAGTTGGGCAGAATCAACGAAGACGGACACTCCATCATCCTACGAGGCGGGCGTCGACGAGCACCTACGCCAACAACTCGTCGACGGCCTCGTCAAAGAGCACCTGGTGACGCGCGACCTGCCCGGGCGTGGTCGCCGGGCACATGAGCGCCATGTTGTGAAAGGGGGTCAGCAGTACGCCGCGGTTGATCAGGTACAGGTGCAGGTATTCCTCGAGCAGGCCGTCGGCGCTCTTCATCGACGCGCCGCCGCTGGTGGGCGCGGGTCGCGCGAAGCGGTACTCACAGCGCGCACCGAGTTGACTCACGGACCAGTCCAGCTCGTGGGCGTCGATGGTGCGCTGGACGCCCTGAGCAAAGGACGTCGCCAGCATCTCCATGGGTGCAAAGGCCTCGTCAGTGAGCACCTCGCCGAGCACCGCGCGCATGGCGGCGAAACTGAGCGCGTTGCCGGCCAGCGTACCGCCCACGCCGCCCACGTCCACGATGTCGGCACCCTCGGACACCGCCGCGAGCACCCGGTCGGCCAGGTCCTGGCTGAGTCCGTAGGCTCCGCAGGGAACGCCACCGCCGAGCGACTTGCCGATCGTGAGGGCGTCAGGGCGCAGGTTGAAGCGACGCGTCGCCCCACCAGGTCCCGCCGAGAACGTGTGGGTCTCGTCGAGGATCAAGAGCGTGCCGGTTGCATCGCAGAGAGCGCGCACCCCCTCCAAAAAACCCGGCTCGGGCAACACGATCCCGACGTTCGTGAGCGCGGGCTCGGTGAGTACGGCCGCCACGTCGCCGTGGGCCAGTTCGCGCTCCAGCGCGGCCAGGTCATTGAACTCGACGACGCGTGTGGTGGTCGTGGGATCGACGGCCGGCGCAACATTGCCCGGCCGCGAGCGGGCCCGGCCCTGGTCGTCACAGACAACGAACGTCTCGTCGACCGAGCCGTGGTAGGAGTACGAGAACACGAGGACCTTCGGGCGTCGGCTCACCAGGCGCACGAGGCGCAACAACCACCGGTTGGCGTCGGTGGCCGACAGCGTAAAGGACCACTGCGCCAGACCGAATCGTCGGGCCAGTTCCGCGGCGACCCACTGGGCGTCTTCGTTGGGCAGCATCGTGGTCAGCCCGCCGTCAACGCCCACACGTTGGTTGAGCGCACGCGCGAGCGGCGCCGGTGAGTGTCCGGCCATCGCCCCGGTGTCACCCAGGGCGAAGTCGATCAGCTCGTGACCGTCGAGGTCGGTCACGAGGGCGCCCGAGGCGCCCGAGAAGCCCAATGGGAACCCCCCGGACCACTTGTTCATCCAGGTCATCGGCACGCGCGCGAACAGGTGCGTGGAGCGGTCGTAGAGCTCGCGTGATCTGGGGTGTTCGGCGTTGTATCGACCCTGCTCGCGGGCCACCAATGCAGTCAAATGCTGGCGATTGAAAGAGTTCACGTAGGCATCGTAGAAGGGATTCGGGGGTTCCCAGGAACGGACGCTTCTCCCAAATACACTTTGAACAGGTATTTTGTCACGAAAAAATCATGTGGGCGTGTGGAAATTTATGAGGAATCCCCATTTTCAGCCACTTTTGCGATAAAGATGGCCTTGGTGGCTGGGAACTCTCCCGGTCCGTTTTAATGAAGAGTAAGGAGTCGACCGGTGAACAAGGCCGAGTTGGTAGATGCAATTGTTGCCGAGAGTGGCGCGACCAAGAACACGGTAGCTGAAGTCCTCAAGGCCTTTGAAGACGTCGTCGTATCAAACGTTTCGAAGGGCGAAAAGATCGTCCTTTCCGGCTTCTTGTCGTTCGAGCGCGTTGACCGCAAGGCTCGCACCGCACGCAACCCCCAGACGGGCGAGGCAATCCAGGTGAACGCTTCGAAGGCCCCCAAAGTCTCGATTGGCTCGACCTTCAAGAAGGCAGTCAAGGGCTCGTAGCCACAACGAAAAACCCCCGGGCGCAGGCCCGGGGGTTTTTTTGTTGCGAGATCGAGGTCTAGTCGACCAGTACGTCGACGAGCTTGCGTCCGCGGCGATAGCCAAACTTGACGGTGCCCTGCGCCAAGGCGAACAGCGTGTCGTCCTTGCCGATGCCTACATTGCGCCCCGGGTGGAACTGAGTACCCCGCTGGCGGATGATGATGCTGCCGGTCTTCACGGCGGTCCCGTCGAAGGTCTTCACACCAAGGCGCTGGGCATTCGAGTCACGACCGTTCCTGGTAGAACCGCCACCTTTCGTCTTTGACATGGTTCTTCCTTACGCCTTGGCTGAAATCCCGGTGATTTCAACGGTTGAGTACTTCTGACGGTGACCCCAGCGCTTGCGCTGGTTGGCCTTGGACTTGTAGGTCAGGGCCCGAATCTTGGGGCCCTTCTCGTCACCGACGATGGTGGCGGTAACGGTGGCACCCTTCAGCGCGGGTCCGGCGACAACCTTGTCACCATCTACGAGCAATACGGGTTCGAACTGGACTTCGGCACCGACCTCTTCGGGACGCAAGTCAACGCGGACCACTTGGCCCTCGCTGACGCGCTCTTGAGATGTGCCTACACGGATGACGGCGTACATAGGGTTTCCATAGTAGCCGAAACGGACCAACGTTCGACGGGACCCTACAGGCCGGTCGAAAGGACGAAGCCCCGGCCGTCGCACACGCTGCACACCGTCGAGACCGACTCCAAGAGCCCCTCATTGACCCGCTTGCGGGTCATCTCCACCAAGCCCAGTTCAGAGATGTCGAATACCTGCGTGCGGGTCTTGTCGCGCGAGAGCGCCTGACGCAAGGCGGAGGCCACGGCCTCGCGATTGGCCTTGGTCTCCATGTCAATGAAGTCGATCACGATGATGCCGCCGATATCGCGCAGGCGCAGTTGGCGGGCCACCTCCTCGGCCGCTTCGAGGTTGTTGCGAAACACCGTCTCTTCGAGATTGGTCGAACCGACGTTCTTGCCGGTGTTGACGTCAACCACCGTCAGGGCCTCGGTGCGCTCGATGATGAGCGATCCGCCCGAGGGCAGGAAGACCTTGCGATCCAGGGCCCGATGCAACTGCTCGTGTACGAAGTAGCGCTCGAACAGGGGCAACTCTTCGGCGCTGCGATCGTAGAACTCGATCCGGTCAGCCAACTCGGGGTTGACCGCCAGCACGTACTCGCGGACCTTCTCGTAGAGATCCTGGTCGTCGATTATCACGCCGCGGTAGTCGTCGTTCAACTCCTCTCGCAGCACCCGCACTGCGAGGTCGAGGTCGCGATAGACCAGTCGGGGCTGATTCGACTTGGCCACCTCGGCTTCGATGGCGCCCCACTTCTCAGCCAATGAGGTGACATCGCGGGCCAGGTCATCGGCGGACACGCCCTCGGCGGCAGTTCGAATGATGATGCCGTGACGTTCGGGCTTCACGTCGTCGATGATCTTGCGCAGTCGGCGCCTCTCGCCATCGGGCAGCCGCTTCGAAATGCCAATGGTGCTCGAATTGGGCACCAACACCGCGAAACGGCCCGGAATCGAGACCTCCTGGGTCAGACGGGCGCCCTTGGCGCCGATCGCGTTCTTGGTCACCTGACACACGATGGTCTGTCCTGAGCGGATCATCTCCTCAATGCGCTTGTCGTTACGAGGCGCACCGTCAACGTCGTCGGCGTCATAGGAGACGTCGCCTCGATAGAGCACGGCGTTCTTGGGAATGCCGATGTCCACGAAGGCCAATTCCATGCCTGGCAGAACGTTCTGGATACGCCCAACATAGATGTTGCCATCAATCTGGTTGGTCTCGTCGGCGGCCTTGGCGACCGTGTACTCGACCATCATTCGGCCCTCGAGGGTGGCGATGTGGGTGGCGTCACTCGTCGAGTGCACGCACATCAGATAGCGACCCTGCGCGCGGGTACGCCGCTCGCCGCCGCGACGCTTGCGCCCGCGCTGACGCTCAGAGCCCGCGTCCATCCCTGCCTCGGGTGCCGAGGCCTCGACGGGCGCCTCCTGGGGCCGCGAACTCTGGCGAGACTGACTGCCCTGATCGCCCCGACCTTGGCCAGCGCGACCCTGGCCGCCGCGACCGCGGCCGCCGCGACGTCGACGGCTTCCCTGCCCCTGGGAGCTCGACGCGCCGTTGCCACTGGGTGGCGGGGACGTCGGAGAACCCGGTCGGGTGTCGCCTATCTGGGGTGCGGGACGGGTGTCGCCAATTCGGGGGCTAGCTGGTAGTGAAGCGGATGGTTTGCTGGTCTCGTCGCTCACGACGGGTACTCCTTGCGTTCTTGGTGGAGGGGCGCCTCAAGGCGCCACCGTTGATGGTCACGCGCCGAACCTGTGCGGTGTCGTGATGGGGTGAAGGGATGTTGGCGAAGAAACTCACCACGCCGAGTGCCCAGCACCATACGATGATCTGGCTTGCTGCGCTGGCGTGTACCACGTTTGTCCTCAATGCCTGCACGACCGGAGTGACACTGCACTGCAATCCTGCTGCGTTCTTCTCGCGCACTGTGCCGTTTGCACATCTACGCCCAACACACACAGGTTACTCGCCGATGCGCCCTAACCCTGCTTATTGGCCACCGTGGTGCTCGTGGTGGAGTTGGCGGAGGCCACGCTGGTGGTGGTCGACACCGAGGGCAGGCTCAGGTTCGCCTTCAAGCGCACGGGCTTGACCGGGTGCGCCACGAGGTAGTTGAACGTCTTGGCGACGACCGGCGCCGCGGCCTCGGAGCCGTAACCGCCCTGGGCCAGGACGCACACCACCACGTACTTGGGCTTGTAGGTCGGGCCGAAGCCGACGAACCACGAATTAGGCGCCAGGCCCGGCGCGTTGGATGCCGTTCCGGTCTTACCGGCCAGCGGGTAGCGCGCCAGCGAGAAGTTGACGATCGAGTGGAAGGTTCCGTACGCGGTGCCCCGCGGATCCTCGATCACGCCGGTGAGTCCCTGGAGAATGGGATTGCGTACCGCCGGGGGCAGGCTGACGTGACCCAGCACACGGGGCATGTAGCGCTGAAGGACCTTGCCCGAGGGGCTTACGACGCCCGCGGCCACCTCGGGGGCGTAGCGCGTGCCCCCGTTGGCGAAGGTCGAATAGGCCTGGGCCATTTCGATCGGAGTGACGGCCGTCGTGCCCTGGCCGAAGGCCATCTCGATGTTGTCGCCCGTGTACCAGCTCACGTTGGGAAACGCCTGGGGCGCCTGGGCGTGCAGCTGTCGGCGAACGCTGGGTGAGTCCACGCGGCCCTGCACTTCATTGGGCAGGTCGATGTTGGTGTACTGGCCCAGCCCGTACTTGGCGGCCACGTTCTGGATCGGGGTCTGACCATACTTCTTCTGCTGGCTCCAAAAGAGGTAGCCCAGGTTGTAGAAGTAGTAGTCCGACGAGACCGTCAGAGCGGTCGGCAGCGTGATGAGCCCCGCGCCGAGCGAGAGGTCGTCGTGGAAGTAGCAGCCATGATTGCCCTGCAGACAGCCGGGCACCTTGAAGACGCCCGTGTCGTCGACCACCTTGGTGGCCGGGAAGATCCCGGTCTGCAACTCGGCGGTGGCCGTGATGAGCTTGAACGTGGAGCCCGGCGTATACAGACCCTGGATGGCGTAGTTGTTGAACGCCCCGTCGTTCAAGAGTTGGTGAAAGGTCGTCTCGGACAGTCCGTTCACGAAGGAGTTGAGGTTGTAGGAGGGGTAGCTTGACATCGCCAGCACGGCACCGGTCTGGGCATCCAGCACGACTGCGGCGCCGTTGGGCGCCTTGGGGTGCACGTGCGACACCGGGTCGATGGACTGTCGAACGGCGAGGATGTCCTGGGCGAGGTAACTGTCGAGTGCCTTCTGCAACCCTTCGTCGATGTTGAGCACCAGTGAGTTGCCCCCGATGGGCTGGGTGCTCTGGACCGAGCCGAGAATGTTACCGAAGGCGTCAACCTCGAGGGTTCGCGTGCCGTCGTGTCCACGCAGGTACTGCTCGTAGAAGGACTCCACCCCCGTCTTGCCAATCTGTGAATCGGTCTGATAGCCGTGATTAGGGTGGGCCTGGATTTCGGCGCCGGTGATCGGGCCGACGTAGCCGAGCACCTGGGAACCCACGGTGCCGCCGTAGGGATACGAGCGCTTGGCGACGTCAAGCACGGTGACGCCGGGAAACTCGCCGGGGTGCAACTTGATGAAGTTGACGACCCGCGCGGGGGCGTTGTCCATGATCGGCGCGGGTTGGTAGGGGTCGTACTGCTGGTTGTTGAGGTTCGCATTGATCTGCTTCACGCTGATGCCGGTGAGCGAGGACAGTGCCCCCTTGATCGAGGGGTTAAGGGCTGCCTCGGCACGTGAGAGCTGCACTTCGGTCGTCGTGACGTTGGACACCAGGGGTCGTCCGTTACGGTCCAAGATCAAGCCTCGTGACGCGGGGATCGTACTCACTCGCAGCGAATTCGAGTTGACCGTCTGCACCGAGGACTTGTGATTCAGGATCTGCAGCGTGAAGAGGCGCCCGATGAGCAGGGTCAGAAGCAGAACGAAAAAGACGCCGATGACCATCCAGCGGCGCTCGGGTCGCGCCTGGATCTCGTCGGGCGAGACGACCAGGTCGCGGATGCCTACGGACTTGGGCTCGTTGATGCTCCGGCCTCGACCGCGCAGCGGGTTGAGCGACACCCATGGTCGCCACAGGCGCGAGAAGAGCGAGCCCGTCGGACGATCCCGCCACGATCGCCGGCTCATCGTCGCCCCCGCTCGCCCACCCGTGCGACGAATCTCGCCACGCGCGCGATTGGCCGGGCCAACACCATGAACGCCACCGCGTTGACCACCATCATCGCCAGCACGCTCCCGCGCCACAGGGTGAAGTTCAGCTCAACGAAGCCCAGGGTCATGTAGAGCGCCGGGGCAACGAAGCCACCCACCGCCGCGAGCAGTGGTGTCACCCACCACGCCGCGGAGTCGAGGTCACCCACGCCCTCGCGTCCCAACCGCGACGTTGCATACCCCAGGGCGACGCCCACGAGTGCGGTGAGCCCGAAGGGCGTCGCCGTGTGGGTGTCGAAGAAAAGGCCCGCGATGATCGCACTCACGACCGCCAGTGACGTGACGCCGGTCAAGCCCATGACGAACGGCCAGAGCCACACCAACATGATCACCACGCCGTCAACGCGCAGCGTCGACAGGAGCGAGAGCTGCAGGCCCACGAAGAACAGCGTCACCAGCGTCACGGGGACCAGCGCCCTGCTCACGTAGAGGGCTCCCACAACACAACGTCGACGTAGTAGAGGTGGTGCAAATCAGCCGTGGGCTGCAACGTGATGTCGTAGGTCGATGCCCCGGGGGTCAGACTCACGCTCAACACCTTCGCCACGGGCAGACCGGGAGGGAAGATACCGCCGTTTTGGCTGTCAGTACTCAGGATCGTGCCGGGCCTGAGCGTCGTGGTGAGCGACACCGCCGAGGCCCCGAGGCCGTTGTTGACCCCACGGCCGCTGACGATCATCGAGTTGTTCGAGCCCGTGTAGGTCACCCCGATCGAGGAGTTGACGTCGGTGATGAGGCGCACCGTGGCGCCCCGCGGTGTCGTGGAGATCACCATGCCAACCAGTCCCCCGTTCGCCACGACCGGCATGCCCACGAGCACGCCGTCGTCGCGCCCCTTGGAGATGTCCACCGTGGCGGCGAAGTTCGTCGGTGAAATGGTGGTGACCTGGGCGGTGACGACGGGCATCGAGCCCACGAAGGGCACCTTCAACTGAGTGGTGAGTTGTTGCATCTCACGGTCGAATGCCCAGTTCTCGTTGATGCGAAGTTGCGCCTTGCCAAGTTCGTAGCGAAGCTTCTGGTTCTGCGCCACGACATCGCTGTAGTTGATCGCGCCCGCGAAGAGGTGTCCGATCGGACGTGCGATCGCATTGATGGTCCAGCTGAAGGGGGCTACCACCAGATTGGCCGCGCTGCGCAGGCCCGACACGACGCCGACCGTCAGGTACAAGAGCGTGATGACCAAGGTGATGATGGCGCCCAGCGTCCACGCACGACGCCTCGAACGATCCGTCGCCACGTGTTAACGAGAAGGGCTGGACTTCAACATGCGCGAGAACGTTTCGAGTTCTTCGAGGCACATGCCGCTGCCCAAAGCCACGCAGTTCAGAGGGTCGTTGGCCACAATGATGGGCATGTTCGTTTCGAATTCCAGTCGCTGGGCAATGCCGTTCAACAGCGCGCCACCACCCGTCAGCACGATCCCCTGCTCCATCAGGTCCGACGACAGTTCGGGCGGGGTGCGGTCCAGGGTCACCTTCACCGCGTCCACGATGGCCTGCACTGGCTCTTCAATGGCCTGACGGATCTGCTCGGTCGAGATGATCACTGTCTTAGGCAGCCCGGTCACCAGGTCGCGGCCGCGAATCTCTGCGCGCAACTCCTGCTCGAGCGGGTACGCGGAGCCGAGTTGGATCTTGATCTCCTCGGCCGTACGCTCACCCAGCGCGAGTTGGAACTCCTTCTTCACGAAGGCCACGATGGCCTCGTCAAGTTCGTCGCCACCTACGCGGATTGATTGGCTCGTCACGATGCCGCCCAGTGAGATGACTGCCACCTCGGTGGTACCGCCGCCGATGTCAACGACCATGTTGCCGCTCGGCTCATGAATCGGAAGTCCGGCCCCTATCGCGGCCGCCATCGGCTCCTCGATGATGTAGGCCTTGCGAGCGCCAGCGAACTCGGCGGCCTCCATGACCGCGCGCTGCTCGACGCCGGTGATGCCCGAGGGCACGCAGATGACCATGCGAGGCTTGGCGAAACGACGCTGGTGCACTCGGTGAATGAAGTAGCGCAACATCTTCTCGCAGATCTCGAAGTCCGCGATCACCCCATCCTTCAACGGTCGAATGGCCTGAATGTTGCTCGGGGTACGCCCGATCATCCGTTTGGCCTCCGCGCCGACGGCGAGCGGCTTGCCATCCTTCACGTCCACGGCGACCACCGAGGGCTCATTCAAGATGATGCCGCGACCGCGTACGTACACCAGTGTGTTGGCCGTGCCGAGGTCTACCGCCATGTCCCGGCCCAACAGTGAGAAGCGACTATCTACCATACGAACCCTTTATCGAGGGAGTCGACGCGCACCCTCTGCTTGGTACAAGGCTAGGGCAAGAAGGAGGCGTCGAACCAGACAGTTCTCTCAATCGAGGCCGGGAAAGAATATTCCAATCTCTCGGCGTGCCGATTCGGCTGAATCCGAGCCGTGGATCAGGTTCTCGGTCATGTGCAGCGCCAGGTCGCCACGGATAGTGCCCGGAGCGGCCTCGTGAGGATTGGTGGCTCCCATCAGGGTGCGCACTACCTGCCAGGTGTCGTCGGAGCCCTCCAGCACTGCCACCAGCGAGGGCCCACGGGTGATGAAGTTGACCAGTGGCTCAAAGTAGTCACGTCCCCGGTGCTCGGCGTAGTGGGACTCAGCCGTCGCGCGATCGATGGTGCGCAAGTGCGCGGCCACCACCCGCAACTGCTTGCGCTCCAGTCGGGACACGATTTCGCCGACCAGTCCGCGCTCCACGCCGTCAGGCTTGACAATCACCAGGGTTCTATTCACGACGAAGCAATCTAACAGTCCTAGACGAGGTGCCGTGACTTCAGGTGGAGAACCTCGGCGCGCGCCTCGGCTACCAGGTACAGGCTTCCGGCCACCACGATCAGATCCTCGTCGGCGGAACGCTCGCGGGCGTGTGCCAAGGCCGCGGCGCCGCTCGGATGCTCGTAGGCGGTGGCGCCGAGTGCGCGCACCGCGTTGGCGACGGCGCTCGCGGGCATCGCTCGTGGTGACGTCGGGGCGCAGCAGTGAAACTCGGTGAAGCCGAGCGACACGAGCGGCTCGACCATGTCAGTCACCTCTCGCCCACTCAGCATGCCGAGCACGCACCGTCGCGCGCCCTCGACGTGAAAGGCACCGTCGAGCGTCGCGGCAAGCGCGCGCATCCCCGCGGGGTTGTGCGCGCCGTCGGCCACGATCATGGGGTGACGAGCCAGCAACTCCATCCGCCCCGGCATAGTCGCGTGTGCCAGGGTCGTGGTGACCACTTCTTCGCCAAGTGCGCGCCCGAGGAACGCCTCGGCGGCAACGATGGCGGTAGCGGCGTTCACCCCCTGGTGAATGCCGTGCAATCTCACGAGCACGTCCTCGTAGTGCTCGAAGGGAGTGCGCAGCGTGATGGACCGCCCGCCAAGGGCCAGTTCATTATGTTCGAGTGCGAACTCGTCATCGAGACGCCACAACGTCGCACCGATCGCGTTGGCCCGGTCGATGGCAATCTGCACCGCGATGGCGTTGGTCGTCGCCACGATCGCGATGCCGTCGCGACGAAAGATGCCCACTTTGTCCAACGCGATGGCCGAGATCGTTCCGCCCAGCACCGCGGTGTGGTCGAGGTCCACGTTGGTGAGCACCGCCACGTCGCTATCGATCACGTTCGTCGAGTCCCACGTGCCACCCATGCCCACCTCGATCACCGCCACGTCAACGCCCTCGTCGGAGAAGTGCAGGAGCGCCGCCACCGTAAGCAGTTCGAAGCGAGTAAGCGAGACGTGGCTCACGGCCTCCACGTCGGACATGCGTTCGAGCAACGCCACGAACGCCTCGTCGTCGATGGGTACTCCATTGACCGCGATGCGTTCATTGACCGCGTGCAGATCGGGGCTGGTGAAGGTACCGACCCGCAGACCGGTGGCATTCAAGAGAGCGCTGACGAGCGTCGTCGTGGTTCCCTTACCATTGGTGCCGGTGATGTGAATCGTGGGATAGTCGCGCTGGGGATCGCCCAAGAGCGCCAGCGTGTCGACGATCGGCGCCAGTGTCGGCACAGCCAGACGGTTGGGCGCCACCCGTTCGAAGTCAACGTGCGACTCCAGCCACGTGAGGGCCTCCACATACGAAGCGAAACGCACGGTCTAGCTAGCGCGACGGGTTCGCGTCGCCTTTCGAAGTTCGTAGGTCGGCGTGACATGGTCGCGCACTGAATCGCCGGTCACGGTGCACTTCACCACGTCGGCGCGACCTGGTACGTCGTACATCGTCTCGAGCAGCACGTGCTCGAGTATCGAACGCAGTCCCCGCGCACCGGTACCGCGCTCGAGGGCCAGATCGGCAATCGCGCTGAGCGCGTCGGGTTCGATGACCAACTCCACGCCGTCCATCGCGAGCACCTGCTGAAACTGTCGGACCAGTGAGTGCTTCGGCTCGGTGAGCACGCTGATGAGCATCTCGCGGTCCAACTGCTGGACTGCGCCCACGACGGGAAGCCGACCGATGAACTCGGGAATCAGGCCGAACTTCATGAGATCCTCGGGCAGCACGTGACGGAAGAGTTCGATATCACCGGCGCGCTTGGACTCGATTGGTGAGTTGAAACCCATCGACTTCTTGCCCAAGCGCTTCTCGATGATCTGCTCGAGGCCCGAGAACGCGCCGCCGCAGACGAACAAGATATTCGAGGTGTCGATCGTGATGAACTCCTGGTGCGGGTGCTTGCGGCCACCCTGGGGCGGCACGCTCGCCACCGTTCCCTCAAGGATCTTGAGCAGCGCCTGCTGGACGCCCTCACCGGACACGTCACGGGTGATCGATGGATTCTCGGCCTTGCGGGCGATCTTATCGATCTCGTCGATGTAGATGATGCCGCGTTCGGCGCGCTTCACGTCGAAGTCAGCCGCCGAGAGCAACTTCAACAAGATATTCTCCACGTCCTCGCCGACGTAGCCGGCCTCGGTGAGTGCGGTCGCGTCAGCAATGGCGAAGGGCACATTGAGCATTCGCGCCAGCGTCTGGGCGAGAAATGTCTTGCCGCAGCCAGTCGGTCCGAGCAGGAGCACGTTCGACTTGGCAACCTCGACGTCGTCGTCGTGCAAAGGGCCCGACTGAATACGCTTGTAGTGGTTGTAGACGGCCACCGAGAGGATCTTCTTGGCGTCGGTCTGACCGATGACGAACTCGTCGAGAAAAGCCGAGATCTCTCGCGGCGTCGGCAGGTCCTCCAACACGAACTCGGGTCGATCTCCGAACTCGTCGGCGATGATGTCGTTGCACAGTTCGATGCACTCATCGCAGATGTACACGCTGGGTCCCGCGATGAGCTTCTTCACCTGTTTTTGACCCTTAGCGCAGAAACTGCACTTAATAAGGTCGTTGCCTTCGCCAAACTTTGCCACGGATAACCTCCGACACGACCTGCGACCTCACCATCCTACGAGTTGGCGACCTCAAAACGAGGCACCTACACGCGAGGTGAGAGCACCTCGTCGACGAGCCCATATTCCACCGCTTCATCAGCACCGATGATGAAATCACGATCGGTGTCCTTGGTGATGCGCTCGACGGTCTGGCCGGTATCGTGGGCCAGCATCGCGTTCAGCATGTCCTTCATGCGCAAGATCTCGCGGGCTTGGATCTCAATGTCCGAAGCCTGGCCACCCACGCCACCCCACGGCTGGTGCAGAAGCACGCGCGCGTGCGGAAGGGCAAATCGCTTGCCCTTCGCTCCCGCGCCCAAGAGCACGGCCGCCGCCGAGGCCGCCTGGCCAAAGCACAGCGTCGATACATCGGGCTTGATGTACTTCATGGTGTCATAGACCGCCAATAGTCCGGTGATGTCGCCGCCGGGTGAGTTGATGTACAAGTTGATGTCCTTGTCAGGGTCCTCCGACTCGAGAAAGAGCATCTGGGCGCAGATCAGGTTCGCAACCGTGTCGTCGATGGGCGTACCGAGAAAGATGATCCGCTCGCGCAGAAGGCGACTGTAGAGGTCGTAGGCACGCTCGCCGCGACTCGAGGACTCGACCACGGTGGGCACGAGGTAGTTCTGGGCTCGAAAGTTGTCGTTCACGCCAACCACCTTACGCGTCGAGTTCTTGGGACTGATCGACTCGAAGCAGTTCGCGGTCAATCTCCACACCATCAGGGTCGACAAATGTGACGTGCTCGCTCAACCACTTCGAGGCCTTCATCTTGGCCACTTCGGCAACAAACGCGACGGTGCGACCTGATTCGCGCAGATTGTCGCGTAGCGCTTCGGGCGTGACACCCATCGCCTCAGCGGTGCGTTCGAGCTCCTCTTGCACTTCGTCGTCACTCGGTTCCAGGCGCTCCTCTCGTGCCAGAGCACGAAGGGCGAGGTCGATGCGCACGGCGCGCTGAGCGTCAGCGCGCAACTTCTCGAGCAGTTGGTCGGGTGACTGGTTCGTCACCTGCAAGAACGTCTCGAGATTGAGCTTCTGCTCGGAGAGACGGTGACCGAGGTCGTGGAGACGCTCTTCGGTCTCGCTGGCGACCAGCACCTCGGGTACGTCAGCCGCGTTGACTAGATCGCTGAGCGCGATGAGCATCGCGTCACGTTGGGACATCTGCGCCTCAATGACCTTGCGACTGCGCATCTGTTGCAGGATGCTCTCGCGCATCTCGTCGACCGAGGCCCAGTCGGTGTTCTCCTCGACCCAGTCGTCGCTCAACTCGGGCAGTTCGCGTTCTTTCACCTGCTTAAGCGTCAGTTGGTAGGTGGCCACCACACCATTATCCAGCGAGCCGTTGAGCGTGAGATCCTCGCCCGAGCGCAGGCCCACAATGAGTTCATCCACGCCCTCGGTAATGGTGCCCGAACCGACGCTGTACATGAAGTCACTCATCTCGAGCGGTTCGGCCTCGGTGGCGATCTCGCTCACACGAACGTCCATGGTCACCAGGTCGCCGGTCACAATCGGCCGATCCACCTCCTTCAAGACCGCGTCGGTCTCGCGGTACCGGTCGATCTGGAGTTCGAGTTCGGTGTCGTTCACTTGTGGCGACGGGATTGTCACGCGCAAGTTGCCCTGGCCGCTGATCGCCACCTCAGGGCGCACTTCAACCTCGACATCGAAGGCGAAGGGGCCATCTTCCTCGCCCGAGGTGATCGTGATCTCAGGCTGACCAATGGGATCGATCAGCGTGTCGGCAACGGCGCGAGCGTAGAAGTTGGGCAGCGCGTCGCGAATGGCCTCGGAACGAAGCGCCTGAGGTCCGCCCAGGTGGGCGACGAGGACGTTCTTGGGAACCTTGCCCTTGCGAAATCCCTTGACGCTGATCTGCTTGGCGAGTGACGTGGCGGCGGCGTCGATCGCCTCGTCCATCTCGGCGTCGTCGACTTCAACGACGAGCCTGATTCGGTTGTTGTCCAGAGGGGTGATGGTGGCGTGCATAAGAGATGCCAGCCTACCGGTTCGCCGGTATTTGGTTAAATCATGATGTTGAGGCTCTCGGCCAGGGCCCGCGCCAGGGCTGGGTCACCGCGCACGTCAGTGGCCGACGCCCGCAAGAAAGCCTCGGCGCTGATGCGTCCAGCCGCTCGGCGCCAGAACAGGGCAACCGGGGTCGTTACTTCGATGCTGGGGGCCTGGGCCGAGTCACTGAGCGCCTCGGCGCGCCCGGCCTGGACGCCGATGAGGACCGTACGCGCTAGGCGCCCACTCAGGTTGAGCTGGATCAGGGTCCCGTCAGGTGCACGCATCCGTTTTCCCACGACATAGGGCAACGCCGCCTCGAAACGGTTGACCACGATCTCCTCACCGACCCAGTGATCGTCGGCCGGTTCTAAGAGGGCGTCACGGATGTCTTGGAGGTGGATCCAGCTGTCGAGCACGCGGGTCTCTTGGAAGCGGTAGTAGGGCCGCTCGCCCTCGGGACTCCAGCCCACCTTCTCCCAGGCGTCGACGTCGAGTCGACGAAGTGCCTCAAGTGAACGTCGGCCGACGTCGCGAAACTGGTTGAGCACCTCGATGCCCGGCTCGCCCCGATGCGCCTGGACGAAGGCCTCGTTCATCTCGCCGACCGAGTTGCGCACGTAGTCGGGCCACGAACCCTCGTACTCGGGTGTCGGCGCACCCCCCAACATCGCCTCGAAGCCCAGCAGGTGGCTCACCACGTCGCGAACGCTCCAGCCCGGACATGGGGTAGGGGCGTCGTAGGCCTCGGGTGGTTGGGGGCGAACGAGCCGGTCGATCGAGTTCCACGTCTCTTCGAGTGCGTCAATTATCCAGTCGTAAGGCATCGCGTACCCCTGCCGCTCGTTCACCGCCTACAAGAAACTACCGCCGCGCACCGTGCGCGTCGATGGCGCTCGGGGCCGACGAGCCGACCGATGACGGGCGAAACGCCACGTAGTAGCGTCGTCGAGGTGAAGTAGTCAAAGCGGGGCGTAGCGCAGCTTGGTTAGCGCGCCTGGTTTGGGACCAGGAGGTCCCCGGTTCAAATCCGGGCGCCCCGACGCAGCACCGCTTCGGCCACGTCGGCCGCGGGTGAATTCGCCAGGTAGTGACCATCGCCCCTACGCCCGTGGCCCCCCAGGGTGCCATGATCCACTCGAAGGCGGTTGCGGGCGACCTCGAAGGTCAGGTGTGGCGGTGACAACAGTTGCGCACGACGAACTGGACGATGGCGCCACCGTGGCTGCGGTCGACGTCCAACACCTGACGAAGCGCTTCGACAAGCTGACCGCGGTGGACGACGTGACCTTCCGCGTCCATCAAGGCGAGGTCTTTGCGTTCCTCGGCCCCAATGGTGCCGGTAAGTCGACAACGATCAACGTACTGTGCACCCTGGCTCGCCCCAGCGCGGGTCGCGCGCTCATCGCGGGCTACGACGTCGTCCAACGCCCCAAGGCGGTGCGCCGAGTGATCGGTCTCGTCTTCCAAGAGCAGACGCTCGACGACCAATTGACCGCAGAGGAGAACCTGCGTTTTCACGCCGTGCTCTACGGCGTCGCGCACGACGAGGTCGACAGTCGCATCGCTCGAGTTCTCGAGTTGGTGGCGCTCTCGGATCGCCGCGGCGACCTCGTGTCGACCTTCTCGGGCGGCATGGCCCGGCGCCTCGAGATCGCGCGAGGCATGCTGCACACCCCCAAGGTCCTGTTCTTAGATGAACCGACCATTGGCCTGGATCCCCAGACGCGCTCATTGATGTGGAACGACGTTCTGCGCATGCGAAGCGAACAAGGCGTAACCATCTTTCTCACGACCCACTACATGGATGAGGCCGAGTACGCGGACCGGATCGCCATCATCGACCGCGGGCATATCATCGCGCTCGACTCTCCCGCCCGACTCAAGGCGTCGGTAGGAATGGACACCGTCTACCTCGAAACTTCCGACAACGTGACGGCGCTGAGCGAGATCGCCGCGCTGGGTCTTCGAGTCGAACCAACCGGCGAAGGGATGACCGCCTTCGTCGACAATGCGGACCTCGCGCTAGGTCGTCTGCTGGCGGCGCTCACCCCCGTGGTACGCACGGTCCGCGCCCACCAGCCCACCCTCGACGACGTCTTCTTGCACTTCACCGGACGCGCGATCCGAGAACAACACGCGGGCGAGGCGATACCCATGATGGTGCGCGCGCGAAGCGCGAGGCACTGACGATGGGCGAGCTCGCCCGCACCGAGGAGCGCTCGCTCGACACGAGGCTCACCGACGAGCTACGGGTGGCGGTCATGGTGTGGCAGCGCGAGCTCATACGCTACGTTCGCAATCGCACGCGGATCGTCAGCGGCTTGATGCAGCCGATTCTCTTCCTGTTCGTGCTCGGCTACGGAATGGGCGGTCTGGTCGGCACGAGCGGTGGCTTCAATTTCCGCCAGTTCGTCTTTCCCGGGGTGGTGGCCATGTCGGTGGTGATGACCGCGATGATGTCGGCGATCTCCATTGTGTGGGACCGCGAGTTCGGCTTCTTGCGTGAAATGCTCATCGCACCGGTGAGCCGTAGCGCCCTGGTCGTGGGCAAGACTGCCGGTGGCGCCACGGTCGCCTCGGCCCAGGGCGCCATCATGCTGATTCTGGCTCCCCTGGTCGGCGTGCATCTGAACGCTCTGCTCGTACTCGAGGTCATCGGATTGGAACTACTCATGGCGGTCGCCATCACGGCCTTCGGCGTGTTCATCGCCAGTCGCATTCAGCGCATGGAGGCCTTCGGCGTCGTGATGCAGATGCTCATGATGCCGATGCTCTTCCTCTCGGGCGCCCTCTTTCCCCTCAATAACCTACCCAACTGGCTCACGGTCATCACGCGGCTCAATCCGCTCACTTACGCGGTGGATCCACTGCGCAAAGTGATCTTCGCCTCCCAGCACATGAACGCGCTGGCGCAGGCGCGTTTTCCCACGGGCGTCTCCATCGCGGGCCACAACCTGCCCACCGTGGTCGAACTGGGACTGGTTGCGGCGTTCGCCGCGGTCTTCTTCGTACTGGCGATCTGGGGGCTCAACCGCACCGACTGAGCCTACGAGCGTCGCGAACGACGCCCGCTACGCCTTCTTCCTCGACAGGCCCAGGCTCGTCAGCGCCAACACGATGCCGACCGCGAAGATAACAGTCCCGAAGACGAACACCTGGGGCGGCGTACCAACGCGCGAGGCGCCGTAGACCCACACGGGGAACGGCGCACTGGTGCCACTCACGAAGTTCGACGTGACGAAGTCGTCGATCGACAACGCGAACGCCATGAGCGCACCGGCCATAACACCCGGCATGATCAGGGGTAACGTGACCAAGCGAAATGTTGTGACCGGATTCGCTCCTAGGTCGTAGGCCGCCTCTTCGAGGCTGCGATCGAAACCCGAGAGTCGAGCCCGCACGGTGACCGCCACGTAGGCAATCGAAAACATAACGTGCGAAACGACCAGGGTGAGAAATCCCCTCGAGACGTTCATCGCCACGAAGAGCGCCAGGAGCGACGCGCCCATGACGATCTCGGGGGCCGCAATGTTCAAGAAGAGCACCTGCTCCATCACGACCTTGCCGCGAAACGCCCTGCCGCGGTAGCGAACCAGCGCTATCGCCAAGAAGGTTCCCAAGATGGTGGCGATAATCGTGCTCACGATGCCCAGGCGAATCGAGAGCCAGAACGCCGAGGTGAGTCCCGGCACATTGCTCCACTGCTGGTACCACTGTGTGGTGAAGCCATTCCACGTGAAACTCACCAACTGCAGGCCCGCCACGACGCGATTGAAGCTGTAGACGATCATCACGATGATGGGAAAGACCAGGTACGCGATGACCAGCCACGAGTACGTCGGCAAGACGAACTTACCGACGCGGCGTCGGTGCGCGACACGCGCCGGACGCCCGGTGGCCGATGCGGGGGTGGTGTCGACGCTCACAGGTACTCCTCAATCGTGCGCGAGCCGAGAAGTCGGGCGTAGAGCCAGATCCCCAGGAGTGAAACCGCCAGGAGCACTACCGACAGCGAGGAGCCGCCGGCGTAGTCCGAGTTCACGAGGAACGAGTTCTGGATTACCGTGCCGATCATGGTGTTGGCGGTGCCGCCCAGGATCTCCTGATTCACGTAGTCACCGAAGGCGGGGATAAACGTCAAGAGGAACGCGGCGAAGATGCCGGGAATCGTTAACGGCAACACGACACGCAAGAACGCGGCACGCCGGTTGGCGTAGAGGTCATAGGCGGCGTCCAACACGCGATGATCAATACGTTCAATGGCCACGTACAGCGGCAACGCCGTGAAGGGCAGGTAGTTGTATGCGAGCCCCGCGATCACGGCGTACCCGGTGCCCAGTACGTGGAAGTTCGCCGTCACGAGGTGCGCGCCCTTCAAGAAGTGCAGCACGAAGCCATTATCCGAAAGGATGAACTCCCACACCAGGGTGCGGATGATGAAGGACACGAAGAACGGCACCAGCAGCATGATGAGAAAGAAGTTCTTCTTGTGGCCACCGTAGAATGCGATCCAGTAGGCGATGGGAAACGAGATCACGAGGTCGATCAGCGTCGCCGAGGCCGCAAACAGCAGGCTCGTGTAGAACTGCGGGCGGTACATGTTGACCACGTGGGGCAACTCGCCCCAGTTCCAGGTCATCACGCACCGTCCGGACGCAGGGCTGCACGTCTCGAGCGTCGTGGACAGCATGATCACCAGCGGGACTATGAACAGCACCAGCAGCCACACTCCCGCCGGCAGACTCAGAAGATACGGTGCAAGCTTCTTCCTCCACGCAGCGCGTCCGTGATGACGGCTCACGCCCCCTGGATGATCGGCAGAAACAGCCCGTTCCACGTATTGATCTCCTCTTGACTCGTGAAGTTGTAGTAGCTCCGCGACGCCTTGATTCGCTCAGGCGTCGGGAACACACTGGGCGAGTCCGCGGTGACCGACGTGGGAAGTCCGATCTCGGGCGCCAACTCCTTCAACGCGGCCTTGTCCCATCCCGTTGGGTGCAGCAACTGCTGTTTGGCGTCAGGCACGGGGCAGATGTAGTCGTTGTAGTACTCCACCACGGCCTGGGTCATCGGGTCGTAGAAGTAGTCCATGGCCGTGATCGCATCCACCGGGTTCGCCGCGTACTTCGGAATGCACATGTTGTCAGTCCAGAGCATCGCGCCCTCTTTGGCAAGGAGCAACTGCAGGTTCTTGTACTTGGAGTTGAGGTTGGCCTGGAAGATGTCACCCGAGTAGCACATCGACACCCACGTGTCGCCGTTCTTGAGGTGCTGGATATAGCTCTGGTCGTAGTAGGCCGCCACAATGCCGTCGGTCTTCTGCTGCTGGAGCTTCTTAGCCGCCTTGGCCCAATCCGACTCGGTGGACTTGTCGGGCTCGACCCCGATGGCGAGCAGGCCCACGGCGCCCAACTCGAAGGCGTCGCTCAGCATGCCGACGCGACCCGCGTACTTCTTGTCGAACAAGATGCCGATGCTGTCACCCGGATTGGTGACCTGCTGATCGTTGTAGGCGATCGCCGTCCAGCCCGACTGCCAGGCCATCGTGTACTTGTTGCCAGGGTCCCACGACGGGTTCTTGATCAGCGGGCCCGCGTACTTGTCGAAGTTGGTCATCTTGGAGCGGTCAAGGGGAATCAACCACTTCTGGTCCATCAGGTAACCGAGCTCGGGGTTGTTGTTGGTCATGACGATGATGTCGTAGCCCGTCGCCTGGCCGGCCGCGAGCGACGGACGGATCTTCTGGTAGAACGACGCGTTGTCCTGGATCACTTCGTAGTAGTTGACCTTGATGCCCGTGCTCGCGGTGAAGTGCTCGAGGGACGGGTGCTTGCCCTTCAACACGTCGATGTAGTAGGGCCAGTTGGCGAATTCCAGCTTGTGGTGCAACTTCTGATTGGCCCACCACGCCGCGGTGCCCACTGCGGCCTTACCCGAGTTGTTCGAGTTGTTCGACGAGCCTCCCCCGCACGCCGCGAGGAACAGCGCGGAGGCCAGTCCACCGCCAGTTGCGGTCAACGCCTGACGCCGCGAAAGGCGCTTTTGGGTCATGCCGCGGAAGAACGACGGATCAATGCCCGCGCCCTGGGTCGCTTCATTCTCGTACTCACTCATGGTTATTCCCCCTCATTGTCATTTGTTGAATCTTCATCAATGCTTCCGCCCTGCATCGGCACGACGGCGAATGTGTGTTCCACCGGCCACGTCAACGTCACGTTGTCCCCGCTTCGTGGTGCCAGTTCCTGCCCGATGTTCTGGGCGTACACGGTCATCTCGACGCCCGAGGCCATCTCCACGATGTACTGATTGCCGACACCAGTGAACGTCGAGACGCGCACGCGGCCGTCGAGTGAGTTGTAGTCCGACGCCACGGTTGTACCCGCGGCGCTGATCGTGATCTTCTCTGGTCGAACACCGACCTTGACGGACTTCGAGCCGCCGATGTCGGGCAGGCGCTCAAGTGGTACGTGCAGTGTCGAACCGCCGGTGACCGCAACCGTTGCGATTAAGCCCTCGGTACCTGCTACGTCGCCGGTGAGCAAGTTGGACGCTCCAAGGAAACTTGCCACGAACTCGGTTGACGGGTTGTCGTAGACGTCTCGGGGCGACCCAATCCCTTCGATCTTGCCCTGTCGCATCACCACCAGGCGATCCGACATGGTCATCGCTTCTTCCTGGTCGTGAGTGACATACAGGAACGTGATGCCCACCCGGGTCTGGATCCGCTTGAGCTCAATCTGCATCTGATGGCGTAGTTTCGCGTCTAGCGCCGACATCGGCTCATCCAACAGGAGCAGGGTGGGCTCGTTGACGAGCGCCCGCGCGAGCGCGATGCGCTGTTGTTGACCACCCGAAAGTTGGGAAGTCTTTCGCCGCTCGAAGTTTGGCAGATCGACGATTTCGAGGATCTCGCTCACCCGACGCTTTAACTCAGTCTTGTTGAGTTTCTTACGGCGAAGTCCAAAAGCGATGTTCTCGCCGACATCCAGGTGGGGAAACAGTGCGTAAGACTGAAACACGGTGTTGACATCACGCTGGTAGGGGGGCAGGTACGTCACGTCACGCCCGCCGAGGAGTATCCGCCCCGAAGTGGGTTCCTCGAAGCCGCCCAACATGCGCAGCGACGTCGTCTTGCCGCAGCCCGACGGCCCTAAGAGACTGAAGAACTCCCCCTCGTACACTTCAAGATTCAGATCGTCAACGGCCGGCACTTCGTCAAAGATCTTCGTGACGTGATCAATCTGCACGATCGCCTTGCGTCCGTCGGCACCCTGGGCGCCCTCGACGTCGGTATGGTCGCTGGTGTTTACGGAACCGCTCGTCATGCGATGACTATAACCTCCCTCGAAACTTCCAGTCCTCGCATGATCCACTCACATCGGAGCGATTTCGAGAGCCCTGCCCACTTCATCCAGGCGACCGTCGGTCGAAGCCAAGAGTCGCCACGCAACGCGCCCGCCTCGAGTTCACTGCGTACGCGCAACTCTCACACCCCCGCTGCATCACACGGTGATCGCAACGCCGCGTGCGGTGCCCGCGCGCTTCTTATCCCCCAAGTCACGCACGAACCATAGCGGCCACCTTTGCGTGATTCAAGTCAAACGACACCTACTGGGCGCCGATATTCGTTGCGTCAATGCCAGTACTTGACGCAATCATGCGCCTTGGACCTTGCGCGAAGGCGCGAATCATCGCGGGTGGTGATACTCGGACACTCACGGTTTCCGACCTCGGAAGTGGATGTAGATACAACGTTTCACAAGGGAAAAGGTTTGAGCTCTCGCTTCACGATTCCTACGGGATCGCAGCGAAACGCATGCACGCACCGACATCGCGCGCGCCACCTCGAGCGATGTCGATCCTCACGTGCGGATTTCGTGGTTCGATCTAACTTAATGAGTACGAAACACGCCGACGCACCGTACACGTGACACGTTCGGCCCCATCACCATCGAGTAACGACGCGGCGACTCGGCGACTCGCTGTGCGAGGGACCACGACGACAACGTCAGAGGCAAACGGCCCAGCGTCGCCCCTCGTGCCCCCGGCAGGAGTCGAACCCGCAACCTGACGGGTAGAAACCGTCTGCTCTATCCAGTTGAGCTACAGGGGCGTGCCCCAATGGTAGTGAACGCCTGGGCCGTACGGGGCAACTGTGTCATACTGGACAGGCTTGGTGGGCGTAGCTCAGTTGGTTAGAGCGCCAGGTTGTGGTCCTGGAGGTCGCGGGTTCGACCCCCGTCGCTCACCCCACGATGTAGCACCGCTACTCCGGCGTGGCAACACGCGTGACAAGTCATTCGCCCGGCGAGTAGATTTCCCTCATGGTCTCAAGTCTTCTTTGGGACACGAGAGGGGGCAGTATGACGATCGTTCGCGATTCCTTCTACATCGACGGAGAGTGGGTAAAGGCCACGTCGACCGGCACCTTGGAGGTAACGACCTCGGGGACGGGGGAACTCTACGCCACCATTCCCGAGGGTACCGTCGAAGAGGCCAATCTCGCCGTCGAGGCGGCCGCGGCAGCCTTCACCTCCTGGTCCAACA
The DNA here is from genome assembly GCA_035530815.1 of Acidimicrobiales bacterium. Taxonomy (GTDB): domain Bacteria; phylum Actinomycetota; class Acidimicrobiia; order Acidimicrobiales; family RAAP-2; genus RAAP-2. The sequence continues at coordinate 1,356 of DATKTZ010000038.1, read as the reverse complement.
CGAGCCCCAAAGAGCGAGGCGAACTCCTTCGCCGAATCTCAGAGAAGCTCGCGGAACGAAGCGACGAGATCGCCCTCGTGGTTGCGAACGAGGTCGGTATGCCGCTGATGCTCTCCAAGGGCATCCAAGTTGGCTTGCCCACGATGACCTTCGCCGACAACGCCCAGCGCGCTGCGGACTACGTATGGGAAGAGGAGGTGGGTAACTCCACCCTGGTGCACGAGCCCGTCGGTGTCGTGGCCGCAATCACGCCGTGGAACTATCCGCTCCACCAAATCGCCAACAAGGTGGCGGCGGCGCTCGCCGCTGGCTGCACGGTGGTCCTGAAGCCAAGCGATGTAGCACCAATCAATGCCTTCTTGCTGGCTGACATCATCCATGAAGTGGGCCTGCCCAATGGCGTATTCAACATCATCACCGGGCTCGGGCCGGTGGTGGGCGAGGCCATTGTCGCCCATCCCAAGACTGACATGGTCTCGTTCACGGGTTCCACACGAGCAGGCAAGCGGGTCATGCAGATCGCCTCAGAGATGGTGAAGCGCGTGTCACTCGAGTTGGGCGGCAAGTCCGCCAACATCATCCTCGAAGACGCCGACATCGCCAAGGCGGTGAGTGACGGCGTCTTCAAGTGCTACCTCAACTCGGGCCAGACGTGCTCGGCGCTCACCAGGATGGTGGTGCCACGATCGCGCTTGAGCGAGGTCGAGGACGTGGCGGTGGCCACCGCCGCCGGCTTCCAGCCCGCCGACCCAATCACCGGCACGAGCCTCTTGGGTCCACTCGTCAGCGCTGCCCAGCAACAGCGGGTGCGCGACTACATCGTCACCGGAATTGGCGAGGGCGCCAGGTTGCTCTGTGGCGGGGTGGAGCCCCCGCCCGGATTGGAGAAGGGGTACTACGTGGCACCCACGGTGTTCTCGGACGTCAGCAACGACATGACGATCGCCCAGGAGGAAATCTTCGGTCCCGTCTTGTCAATCATCCCTTACGACACCGAGGAGGAGGCGATCGCCATCGCCAACGATTCGCGCTACGGCCTGGCCGGAGGGGTGTGGGCCTCGACCGACGAGAAGGCGTTCGAAGTCGCGCGCAAGATCCGCACCGGTCAGGTGGAAATCAATGGCGGCGCCTTCAACGTGGTCGCCCCTTTCGGGGGTTACAAGCAGTCGGGGATCGGACGCGAACTTGGCCAGTACGGCTTCGAGGAGTTCCTAGAGGTCAAGGCGATCCAACACCCGTAGTCGGGAACCGGCGCATCAGTGGTATAGACTCGATTCGCGCCGGTAGCTCAATTGGCAGAGCATTTGACTCTTAATCAACAGGTTCCGGGTTCAAGTCCCGGCCGGCGCACCAAGG
>DATKTZ010000037.1:0-27187 GCA_035530815.1 Acidimicrobiales bacterium | reverse complement strand
CTTGCGCTGACCGGACGTGAGCGCCGGCAGGACGCTAGTGCGCGCGAAGTCGGCGAGGGTGACCGTGACCACGTCGTGGTCGAGGTCCTCGATCCGCACGCCGAGCTGGCGCATGAGGGTCTGGATCGTGGCGACCGACTCGGCCGACGACCCACTCACGGCCTTACCGCCCGACCGCTGGTGACTTTCGTACCGTTCACTTGCACGACGCCGTCGTGCGTGTCGACATCATCCGCGGCCTGTGCCAGGTCCATGGCCTGCAAGGCCGCCACGAGTATGCCCGGGTGCGTGACCACCAGGACACCGTTCGGCTCACCATCGGCCCCGCGCTCGGCCCAGACCACGACGGCGCCGTCGCTCGTCACGCCGAGGCGGTGGCGCAGTCCGGCCGAGACCAGGATGCGACCCCCGGCGTCGACGTGAGCCCGCAACGTACCGCGCACCGGCCGGTCGTCGACTCGGCGACGTCGCAGGCGCAGGCGATTGGGCCCCGCCAGGCGGACCTCGAGCTCACAGAGCACCTCGAGGCCGGCCGCGGCCACGGCGTCGGGCGCGTGGAGGCGACCGCGGTCCAGGCGCGCTGCGCGAAAGGCCAGCGGTGGCACCGGTGACGTCGGGGCGACGAACGCGCGCAGCGGCGAGGGCGCGAGGGCGCTTCGCGCCACTGGGGCGCCTGAGCGCACCGGCAGCGCCGGAGCACCGGCCCCGGGACGGGCGCGAAGGTTTCCGCGCCGGGCGACGATGGGTGGAGGTGTCGGAGTCATGGGGGCGACGGTCATCTCGTCGGCCACCGTTGCAATCGCGACACTTTTGCATGGCGTCTCGGGATCAGCCTGGTGAAAAACGTCCGCGTCTGCGCCATTCGTGGACGCCGGACCGTCTGAGGTGATGTGGATCGATTTGTGGGAATCTTCCCACTGGATGGTGTCGGAGGCGGGACTTGAACCCGCACGCCCCTGAGGGCACCAGCCCCTCAAGCTGGCGCGTCTGCCTATTCCGCCACTCCGACGCGGAGTCCTACTTTAGCCGCTCTCGCAGACCACCACTTGCCGATCAGTGCGACGAGGGTGCGACGCTGTTCCACCCCGTGATCTCGTCCACGAACCCAGGGATGGAGAGGCTACCCGTAACACCACTAACGTTGCTCGACCACTCTACGAGCGATGGCGACGTAAACAATGGACGGACCCAGAACGAGGTCAGTAGTACCTGGTCAAGTTGCAGCCAGGTCGAACTCGCCGCAACGGGGTTGAAGTTGGAGATTGCCTTCGCGTAGAGCGAGTCGGCAACTGGCAATGACACCCGACTGGGAAAGGCGTCAATGTACGGCGGCCCGCTCCAGGAGCGGGCCGTATACGAAGGAGTGGTCGAGGTCGGGCGTGTGAAGACCGCCACGTCGTCCAGATTCCGCGCGGCCATTGCGGCGGCAGCCTCGTCACTCGCTGCCAGATCGATTGAGACTTGCACGCCCGCGGCCCGCCACTGGGCCACCACCCGGTTCGCGGTGGCACGATCGACGCCCGAAGGACCGATAGCCACCCGAATCGCCAGATTGGCCCCGCGAGCGTTCATCCATCCCGAGGTGGTGTGGTGATAGCCCAACGACTGCAACGCACTCACCGCGCAACTCGCGCAGTCACTCAGTACGGGTGTGCTCGATGGTGTGGTGGTGCTGGTCACCTTGGCCGAGGACTGACCGCTCGGCCCGGTACCGCTGGATCCCGGATACGCGTTCTGTCCCTGAGAGAACAGCGCGGACGCACCGATGGAGGGTGAGAACGTCACCGCACCCCACTCCTTGTTGATGAGCGTCTGGCGGTTCAACAGCCAACTGAGTGCCTCGCGCATGGCGAGCGTCTGTGTGGCAGGCCGCCCCGGCGCGTACGTGATCTCTTCGATGTTGTTCGACGTGCCGAGGTGGCTCAACACCCAGGGGTGAGCGCTGAGCGCCTGCTCCTGGGCCCGGTTGACGTTCAAGGTGTAGCCCGCGTACGACACCGACGAACTCGTCGGCATTGGACCGTTGCTCACGAAGACGAGACGCCCGTAACGCAGAGTGTCGGCGGGCCACTGCGCGTTCATGGTCAACACGATGCGCGTCGGCGTAGCGCTGTGCACAACGTAGGGACCTAGTGACGGACGTCGAAGGAGGTTGGCGACCGCACAACTGCCGGGCGATCCCTGAGCCTCGACGTCACGAAAGAGTAGGTTCCAGTCGGAGTACGGGTGGCTGAACACCGCGGTGGCCTTCAGGCCGTCGGCGGAGACGTGCAGGGATCCGATGGCCCGATATCCGTCGCTCTGAACGCTGGCGAGCGCGCGGGCGTGGCGCCACCAGGCGACCAGGTCCACCCCCGTGAAGTTCTGGCCGTTGCTCCACTGTTGGTGGGGGGCGATGGAGTAGACCACCGTTTCGGGTGCGAGCGAAGTCAACTCGGCCGACGCGATCGGTCCCCCCGCACCGTAGAGGATGCCGTTGGTGTTGGTGAGGAAGGCCGAGGGCAACAACAGGTCTCCAATGGCGTCCGAGCTAGCCGTGGCGCCCGAATCGAGGTAAGTGCAGCCGTTGAACGGCCCGGGCAACGAGATCGTGAGTGTCCTGGCGTTGTCACCTTTGGGCGTCTGGGTCGAGGCCTGGGCCGGGTTGAGCCCGAAGATGCCCGCGAGGAGCACGCCGCCCGCCAGCATCCGCACCAGCACATCGCGGGTGCGTACCACGACTACTGCAGGCGCAGGTCGAGAGTCAAGGTCGCGAACGTGAACACAAGCGCCGCCGCGACCGTGATGCGGTCAAGGTTGCGCTCCACCACCGTCGAGCCCGAGGCCGCGGCCCCGATCGACCCGCCCATGAGGTCCGAGATACCCCCGCCGCGTCCCGAGTGCAACAGGACGAGAAACACCAGTCCCACGGCCGAAACGGCCTCTATGACAATGAACGCCCAGGTGAACACAACGACCTCCGATTAGCGATTTCCAGCGTAGCAGTCGTCACAGGCCCGGATTATGGCGCCAAAGGACTCCGCCTTCAGACTGGCGCCGCCCACCAAGAAGCCGTCAACGGTGGTCTCGCGCATGATCGCCCCCGCGTTCTCCTCGTTGACCGACCCCCCGTAGAGGATGCGTGCCGCGCCCGGCGACAGCTCCTCGAGCTGGGCGCGGATCGCGCCGGTCATTTCCTCGACTTGGTCACGGGAGGCCGTGGCGCCGGCACCAATGGCCCAGATCGGCTCGTAGGCGACGCTCACCTGCTCGTGGTAGCGCTCGTCCAGGCCGGTCAGCGCGCTGCGCAGTTGCCCGGCGACGAACGATTCGTACTCGCCCGCCTCGCGCCGCACGACATCTTCACCCACGCACAGCACCGCGCGCAGCCCGGCGCGCACCACCGCCGCCAACGTGCGAGCGACGGTCGCGTCATCCATTGCGTACATAGAACGTCGCTCGGAGTGGCCCACGATGACCCAGCCCACACCCAGACGCTGAAGCATGGCGACGCTGATCTCACCCGTGTGAGCCCCGTTGTCGTGGGAATTCACGTGCTGGGCGCCCACGCCGAGGTCGATTCTCTCCGAGGCGATCACCGAAGTGACACTGCGCAGATCCACGAACGGCGGCACCACAACGACGTCGGTGTGCTCGGCGGGCTTGTTCTTCAAGAGCACGGTCAGTTGTTGGGTTAGGTGCACCGCCTCGACGAAGTCGAGATTCATCTTCCAATTGCCCAGGACCAGTGGCCGCACGCCTCGTTTCATCGCCGTACGCCCTCTCTCAGTGCTTTGAGCCCCGGCAGGTCGCCGAGCTCAACGAACTCCAGGGAGGCCCCACCGCCGGTGGAGACGAAGCTCACCGCGTTCTCCAGGTCCAACATCTTGAGCGCGGACACCGAATCACCACCACCCACGATGGAAAACGCATCCGAATGGGCGATCGCGCGCGCCACCGCCTCGGTACCCGCCATGAACCTCGGGTCCTCGAAAACGCCCATCGGACCGTTCCACAGAATCGTGGCGGCCGAGTCGATCACCTTGCAGAACTGCTCCGCGGCGTGGGGGCCGATATCGAAGCCCTCGTGCTCGTCGGGGATATTCGCCCCGAACTCGATGATCGGATCCGTGCCGCCCGCGCCGCCAACGGGCGAGCCGTCGCGCAGGCCACGCGAATCCGCCGGAATCATGACGTTGCCCTGGTCGAGCAGGACGCGACACTCCTCAACGTAGGCGGCGTCGAACAACGAGGAGCCGATGGTGCGGCCCTGGGCCACCTCGAAGGTGTACGCCATGCCACCGCCCACCAACACCGTGTCCGCCTTGTGCGAGAGCACCTTGACGATGCCGAGCTTGTCGGCGACCTTGGCGCCGCCCAGAATGGCGACGAAGGGCCGCGCCGGACCGTCGAGCAGCGTCTGGAGCGTGGCGACCTCGTGAGCGAGGTTGGGGCCGGCGGCGCTGGGCACCAGCGTGGGCGGCACCATGATCGAAGCGTGGGCTCGATGCGAGACACCGAACGCCTCGTTGATGTAGTAATCGAATCCGGCGATCAACCGCTCGCCAAAGGCCCGATCGTTCGTCTCCTCGCCCGGATCGAATCGCAAGTTCTCGAGCAACTCCACGCTCGGGCAGAACTCGTGCAGGCGCCGGGCCAGCGGCTCGACCCGATACTCCTCGACGACGTGGCCCTTGGGTCTGCCGAAGTGAGTGCACGCCACAACCGTCGCACCGCGCGCGATCAGCTCCTCGAAGAGTGGCACGGCCGCGCGTATGCGGAAGTCGTCGGTGATCTCAACTCGACCGTGGACCACCTCGACCGGCACATTGAAGTCCACGCGCACCAGCACTCGCGCGCCGTTGAGATCGCCCCAGCGCTCGTAGGACGGCAGTCGCGACACGAGATCAACGGCCGACGAGTCGGGTCAGATCCACGAGACGGTTCGAGTAGCCCCACTCGTTGTCGTACCAACCAAAGATCTTGACCATGCTCTTGTACTCGTCAATTGGCTGAACCATGGTCATCTTGGAGTCGAAGGTGCACGAATAGGAGGTGCCCACGATGTCCGAGGACACGATCGGCTCGTCGGTGTAGGCCAGCACGCCGACAAGCGGCCCTTCGGCTGCTGCGGCGCGAAACGCGGCGTTGACCTCGTCGACGCTCGTGGAACGAACGATGGCGGTGAAGTCGGTGATACTGCCGTCGGGCACCGGCACACGAAGCGACGTACCGTCCAGACGGCCCTTCATAGACGCCAGTACCAAACTCGTGGCCCGGGCCGCCCCGGTCGACGAGGGCACGATGTTGACCGCGGCCGCGCGTGCGCGGCGCAGATCGCTGTGGGCCAGATCGAGCAGGTTCTGATCGTTGGTGTAGGCGTGCACCGTGGTCATGAGACCGGTCTCGACCCCCAAGGCATCGTCCAGCACCTTCACCATCGGCACGAAGCAGTTGGTGGTGCACGACGCGTTGGACACGACGTGGTGAATGGCGGGGTCGTACGTGTGCTCATTGACGCCGATCACGAAGGTCGCGTCCGCGTCGCTCGCCGGCGCCGAGATGATCACCTTTCGAGCGCCCGCCGCCAGGTGCACGCTGGCGGCCTCGCGTGAGGTGAAGCGGCCCGTGGACTCGATCACGACGTCGACGCCGAGCTCACCCCAGGGCAACGCCGACGGCTCACGCTCGGCCAGCACCTTGATGGCTCGCTCGCCCACGATCATCACGTCATCGTGCACGCTCACCTCAAGCCCCAGTCGGCCCTGGGTGGAGTCGTACTTCAAGAGGTGCGCGTTGGTACTCGGTGAGGCGAGATCATTCACCGCGACGATCTCCACGGCCTCGTTATCAAGCGATGCGCGCAGGTAGCCCCGGCCGATTCGTCCAAATCCGTTGACTGCTACTCGTATCGGCACTCGCGTCTCCCTCTATTCGTCGTCGGTCATCTTCACACGCCATCAAGAATGGCGCGGGCCAATTTTTGCACATCGTGCACCAGACCATTGTCCCCCGCTAAATCAGCGACCACCGTCGCCAATGAGCAGGGTTGACGGCCGTACTCGCTGCCCTCGTCCACGAGCACCACGTCGGGCGTCACGCCGTGTACGCGAAGCGCCTCGACGTGGTCTTCGAGGGTGAAACCGGCGGTTTCGGGTTGCTGGGGGCGCAGGTTCGCAACGTAGACCTTGCGCGCCGACGTACCGGCGAGCGCCTGGGTGATCCCCGGCACGACGCAGGCGGCGAGCACACTGGTGAAGAGCGAACCTGGCCCGATCAGCACCAATTCGGCTCGTTCGATCGCCTCTACGGCCGCGATCGGCGCCGCCGGGTTCGTCGGTTCTAGGCTGATGCGCCGGATGCTCGAGGACCGGGCCACTTCGCTCTGACCCCTCGTAGGACCCTCCTCGGTGCTCGCGAGTAGCACCACGCCCTCGCAACTGGCGGGCACGATGGTGCCGGTCACGCCCATCACCTGAGCCAGCGCGCGCACCGACTCCTCGAGGTCGCCGGTCGCGTCCAAGAGGCCCACCAGGAGCAAATTGCCCACGGCGTGGCCGTCCAACTCGCCGACACGAAAGCGATGCTCGAAGGACCTGGTCAGGGGATTGTCAGGGTCGGCGAGCGCCCCGAGGCACTTGCGCAGGTCTCCCACCGCCGCCACGTTGAGCAGCGCCCGCAGTCGGCCGCTCGACCCCCCGTCGTCGGCCACCGATACCACGCCGGTGACCTCCTCGCTGACCCAGCGCAAGGCCCGCAAGGACACCGCGGTCCCGTGACCGCCCCCGACGGCCACCACCCTCATCGAGCGATGTCGCGGTGAAACACGGCGTTGTCGATGTCGAGACGGCGGCGCAACTCCTCGGCGATGGCCACCGAACGGTGGCGACCGCCGGTGCAGCCAATGGCCACCGAGAGGTAGGACTTGCCCTCCTTCACGAAGGCGGGAATCTGCCACTCCAGGAGTTGGACCACGTCGCGCAGGAAGTGCTCGGCCGGCTCCTGGGCCAGGACGTAGTTCGAGACGGCTTCGTCCAGGCCCGTCAGCGGCCGCAGCTCATCGACCCAGTGCGGATTCGGCAGGAAACGACAGTCAAAGACCAGATCCACGTCGCGCGGAATGCCGTTGGAGTAGCCGAAGGACACCAGCGACACGCGCATGGTGGCCGACGAATTTGCCTCAGTGAAGGTCTCGACAATTCTCGAGCGAAGCTGGTTCGTGTTGATCGAACCGGTGTCGATCACCAGGTCCGCCGCGTCGCGAATCGAGTGCAGCAACTGGCGCTCGCCCGCAATCGAGTCAGCCAGCGTCGGTGCCGGAAAGGGGTGACGTCGCCGGTTGCCCTCGAAGCGACGGATGAGCACGTCATCGGGGGCGTCGAGAAACAGGATCTTGGCCGAGTCGTGCATCATCTGCAGTTCTCGCTCCACGGCCAAGAGAGCGTCGGGCTGTACCCGGCCGGAGCGTCCCACGACGAAGGCCACACCGGCGTAGTCGAGCGTGCCGGCCGCTGCGAGTTCGCTCACGCGCGCAATGAGTTCCAGTGGCAGATTGTCGATGACGAACCATCCCAGGTCTTCCAGCGCCGCCGAGACCGTCGAGCGGCCCGCGCCGGACATGCCGGTGACCAGCAACACCTCACTCATCGCGCGCTTCCCTTCGTGGGTCGTGGTGGACCCGGTGCCCGTAAGTGATCGTAGAGCCTCCGTGCCACGTCGCCCGGCAGCCACGCGAGCGACGTCAATTCTTCGAGACTTGCCTGGCGTAGCGCGTCGAGCGAACCCATCTCCACTATCAGGCGCTCGCGACGGGCCGGACCGAGTCCCGCCACCCCCGCCAGGCTCGAGGCGACCATGGAGCGACCCCGCTTCGAGCGGTGAAACGAGATCGCGAACCGGTGCGCCTCGTCGCGGATGCGCTGGACCAGATAGAGGCTTTCGCTGCCGCGTTCCAGCGCGATCGGTTGGGATCGGCCCGGGCGGTACAGCAGTTCCTCGCGCTTGGCGAGAGCGGCAAACTCAACGAGGCCGTCGATCCCGGCCGCGCGCGCCGCGCTCTGGGCGGCGTGCAGTTGGGGCAGCCCGCCGTCGATGATGATCAACTCGGCGCGGCGAAACTTGGTTGAGCCCTGCTCGTCGTTCCAATACGCGAGTCGTCGGCGCACCACTTCAGCCATGGCGCCTACGTCGTCGTTGCCCAGCACCTCTTTGACGTTGAAGTGTCGGTATTCGCTCTTCTTGGCGATGCCGTCTTCGAAGACCACCATGGAACCGACGTAGTTAGTTCCCTGCAGGTGGCTCATATCGAAACACTCAATCCGATACGGCGGCAGTTCAAGTCCGAGCGCACCGGCCAATTCCTGGAGGGCGCGCGAGCGCACGTTGTGGTCACTTTGGCGGCGCAGCGAATCGCGCGCGATGACCGCGAGCGCGTCGTTGTTCGCCAATTCCAGTACGCGACGTCGCCGTCCTCGCAGGGGCGCCACAACCTCGACGCTCTTGTCGCGCAGCGCTTCGAGGTACTCACGCGTCAAGTTCGTCGAGGACCCCTCACTCGCGACCACCACGACCGGGGGGACGTCGTGCGCCTCCAGATAGAGTTCGGGCGCCACTGCCTCGAGAATCTCCGCTTCGCTCTCGTCCATCGACCGATCCACCAGGTGCACGCTGCGCCCGATGATGCGACCGTGGCGCACGCGAAAGCGCACCACCGCAGCACGTCCCCCCGACAGGGCAACCGCGAGCACATCAAGGTTGGAGTGGTCGTCGAGCACGACGCTCTGGTCGCTAGCCGCACGTTCGAGGGCGGCTAGACCGTCGCGCGCTCGCGCCGCTGCCTCGTAGTGGAGTTCACGTGACGCGGCCTGCATCTGGTTGCTGAGCAAGCGACGCAGGTGACGCACGTCGCCCTCAAAGAATCGCACCCACGCCGCTATGAGCTCGCCGTAGGCGTCGGCGTCGATCGCTCCAACGCACGGTCCCGCGCACTTCTTGATGTCGTAGAGCAGGCAGGGGCGGCCGATGCGCGTCTGATAGTCGAACTTGTGCTTGGAGCACGAACGCAGCGGGAACACCTGCAGCAACTCGTCAATGGTCACGCGCAGCGCACCCACGTTAGCGAAAGGTCCGAAATAGCGCACACCCTTCACGTGGCGCGCGCGGGTGATATAGGGCGCCGGGAAGTCAACGCGGGTGTCGAGCGCGACAAAGGGAAAGCTCTTGTCGTCCTTCAGACGCATGTTGTAGCGCGGCTGATTCTGCTTGATCAGCTCGTTCTCCAGTATCAACGCATCGAGCTCATTGGGAGTGATGATCCACTCGAGCGTCGCCGCCTCAGCCATGAGCGCGCGGGTCTTCTGGCTGAGGGCCTCGGGTCGTTGGAAGTAGTTCGAGAGGCGTTGGGCCAGCGACCGCGCCTTGCCGACGTAGATAACGTCGGCACGTTGATTCTTGAAGAGGTAACAGCCACTCTGGCGCGGAATCCCCGAGGGCTTGGTCAGCACGCCGCACCACGGGCAACCGCGAGCACGTCGCGCAGCACCGTGCCCGTGGCGCTATCCATCGCCGCAATCTGTTCGGGCGTGCCCTCGCCTACCACGAGACCGCCGCGTCGTCCGCCCTCGGGTCCGAGGTCGATGATCCAGTCCGCCGTCTTAATGACGTCCAGATTGTGCTCGATGACGAGCACGGTGTTGCCCTGGTCCACCAGTCGGTGCAATACCGAGAGGAGTCGCTGGACGTCTTCGAAATGCAGGCCCGTCGTCGGCTCGTCGAGCACGTACAGGGTGTGACCGGTCGGGCGACGAGCGAGTTCGGTGGCGAGTTTCACCCGCTGGGCCTCCCCGCCCGAGAGCGTCGGCGCCGGCTGACCCAGGCGAACGTAGCCCAGTCCGACATCCGAGAGGCTCTGCACGTGGCGCACGATGGCGGGCTGGCGCTCGAAGAACTCCAGCGCCTCGGCGATCGGCATGTTCAACACGTCGCTGATCGACTTGCCCCGGTACTTGATCTCGAGCGTCTCGCGGTTGTAGCGCGCCCCGTCGCACGCCTCGCAGTTCACGTACACGTCGGGCAGGAAGTGCATCTCAATCTTGATCGTGCCGTCACCCGCGCACGTCTCGCAGCGTCCGCCCTTGACGTTGAACGAGAACCGCCCTTGCTGGTAGCCGCGAACCTTGGCCTCCTGGGTCTCGGCGAAGAGCTTGCGAATCTTGTCGAACACGCCGGTGTAGGTCGCCGGATTCGATCGGGGCGTGCGCCCGATCGGCTGTTGGTTGACGGCCACCACCTTGTCCAGATGCTCGACGCCCACGATGGTGTCGTGCTCGGCGACCACCGTCTTCGCGCCGTTGATCTGGCGCTCAAGCGAACTGAGCAGGATGGAGTTGATCAGGGTGGACTTACCCGAACCCGAGACGCCCGTGACGGCCACGAAAGTGCCCAACGGCACTCCGACGGTGATGTTGCGCAGGTTGTTCGCGCGGGCTCCCTTGACCACGACCCGCCTGCCCTCGCCGACACGCCGCGAGGTGGGCACCTCGATTCTGCGGCGCCCCGACAGGTACTGGCCGGTCAGGCTCTCCCGATTCTTCAATAGATCCTCGTAGGTGCCCGCGTGCACCACCCGCCCGCCGAACTCGCCCGCGCCCGGTCCGATGTCCACGATGTAGTCGGCCATGCGGATCGTCTCCTCGTCGTGCTCGACGACGATGACCGAGTTGCCCAGGTCGCGCAGGCGCTCCAGGGTTGCAATAAGACGCCGATTGTCACGCTGGTGCAGACCGATCGACGGTTCGTCCAGCACGTAGAGCACCCCCACGAGGTAGCTCCCGATCTGGCTGGCCAGGCGAATGCGCTGGGCCTCACCGCCCGACAGCGACGCCGACGCCCGGCTCAGCGTCAGATAGTCGAGCCCTACGTCCATCAAGAAGTTGAGGCGCTCGACGATCTCCTTGTTGACCTGTCGCGCGATGGTCAACTCACGTTCGCTCAGGGTCAACTGCTTGAAAAAGTCAATCGCCTCGTCGATGGTCATGGCGCTGACCTCGGCGATGTTGCGGCCGTCGATGGTCACTGCGAGCACTTCGGGCTTGAGCCGTTGACCCCGGCACGCGGTGCACTCAACTTCGCGCATGTACTGCTCTGCCTGCTCACGCGACCAGTCACCGTCGGCCTCATTGCGTTTGCGCTCCAGCCAGTCCACGAGGCCGTTGTAGCTGGTGTCGTAGGTGCGAACCTTTCCGTAGCGGTTGCGATAGCGCACCGGTACCGATTTCTTGTCGACGCCGTAGAGGACGAGCTTGCGATCCTTCGCCCGCAGTTTCTTCCAGGAGGTGTGCACGTCGAAGCCACCCGTCGTGGCGATCCCCTCGATCAGCCGCTCGAAGTACTTGAAGCGCTGGCCCGACCACGGAGCGAGCGCCCCCTCAGCGAGCGAGAGTGAGTCGTCGGGAACCACCAGCGCCGGATCTACTTCGAAGCGCGTACCCAGACCCGTGCACACCGCACACGCGCCGTAGGGCGAGTTGAACGAGAAGTCGCGCGGGGCCATCTCAGTGAAACTGATGCCGCAGTGACTGCAGGCCAACTTCTCGGAGAACTGCACCAACTCGTCATCGTCGGTGAACAGGAATGACACCAGGCCCTTGGTCAGCTTCAGGGCTGATTCCACTGATTCGGTGAGGCGCTGGCGGTTGGACGTCTTTACCGTCAGACGGTCGAGCACCACGTCGATGGTGTGCTGCTCGTAGCGCGCCAGACTGAGGTCGTCGCGCTCGGCGAGCTCGACCACCACCCCGTCGACGCGAACCCGCGAGAACCCCTGGGAGGCCAACTCACTCAAGAGCGTGCTGTACTCGCCCTTTCGTCCTTCGACCACGGTGGCGAGCACCAGGAATCGGGCCCCACTGGGACGTTCGAGCACCTGGTCGACGATCTGCTGGGGACTCTGCCGCGACACCACGCGGCCGCACGTGGGGCAGTGGGGAACGCCAATACGCGCGTAGAGGAGGCGCAGGTAGTCGTGGATCTCAGTGATCGTGCCTACCGTCGAGCGCGGATTCCTTGAGGCGGTCTTCTGGTCGATGGAGATTGCCGGTGAGAGACCCTCGATGAAGTCCACGTCGGGCTTGTCCATCTGACCGAGGAACTGGCGAGCGTAGGCCGAAAGGCTCTCGACGTAGCGTCGCTGGCCCTCGGCGTAGATCGTGTCAAAGGCCAGCGAGGACTTGCCCGATCCGGAGAGGCCCGTGAAGACCACCAACTGGTCGCGGGGAATCTCGACCGAGAGGTTCTTCAGATTGTGGACGCGGGCGCCCTGGACGCGGATGCTCTGGGACATAGCGAGAATCTACCGGTCAGACGTCGCTCATCAGGTCGTCGAGCAGGGGCGCGAGACCTTGGCGCTGCAGCGTGTGCAGCACGTCACGTAGGGCCGCCGCCTCCTCGAAGCGCAGGTCGCGAGCGGCATCGAGCATGGCCGCCTCGACCCTGGCCATCTCCAGCGAGAGATCGTCGGGGAGCTCTTCGAGCGATGTGATGCCGTGCACTTTGTTACGCGGCTCGGGCGCACTCTCACTTCGCAGTCGGCCGAGGATGTCAGCCACACTCTTGGTCACCGTCTGGGGCGTGATGCCGTGTTCTTCGTTATAGGCGATCTGGGCCATGCGGCGCCGCTCGGTCAGCGACATGGCCACTCGCATCGACTCGGTCACACTGTCGGCGTAGAGGACCGCCTCACCATTGGCGTTGCGCGCGGCACGCCCGATTGTTTGAATCAGTGCACTTCGCGAGCGCAGGAATCCCTCCTTGTCCGCGTCGAGCATGGCCACGAGGGACACCTCGGGCAGGTCCAGCCCCTCGCGCAGCAGGTTGATGCCCACCAGCACGTCAAACTCACCCAGACGCAAGGAGCGCAGGATCTCAATGCGCTGGATGGTGTCGATGTCACTGTGCAGGTACTGCACGCGGTACCCGGCCTTCACGAGGAAGTTCGTGAGATCCTCCGCCATGCGCTTGGTGAGGGTGGTGATCAGGGCCCGCTCGCCACGTGCGACCACCCGGTCGAGGCGCGCGCGCAGGTCATCGATCTGATTCTTGGTGGGCACTACGGACACGATCGGGTCCACCAGGCCGGTCGGTCGGATGATCTGTTCGACGACCTGATCGGAGTGTTCGATCTCGTAGGGACCCGGCGTGGCCGACACGAAGATCATCTGGGGTACCAATTCCATGAACTCGTCGAAGTTGAGCGGGCGGTTGTCCATCGCGCTCGGCAGGCGAAAGCCGTGTTGGACCAACGTCTCCTTGCGCGATCGGTCGCCCGCGTACTGCCCTCGGACCTGAGGTACGGCCACGTGCGACTCGTCGACGACGACCAGGAGGTCCTCGGGGAAGTAGTCCAGCAGCGTGAAGGGCCGCTCGCCCGGCGAGCGACCGTCGAGGTGCGCGGAGTAGTTCTCCACTCCTGCACAGACGCCGGTCTGTTCGAGCATCTCGAGGTCGTGCTCAGTGCGCGAACGCAGGCGCTGGGCCTCGAGCAACTTGCCCTCGGACTCGAAGGTCGCCAACTGGCGTTGGAGCTCCTCCTCGATGCCCCGGCACGCCCGGTGCAGTGTTGTGGCGCTGGTGGCGTAGTGCGACGCCGCGAAGAGCGTGAACTCGTTCACCTGGCCACGGTGCTCTTGGGTGACGGGATTGAAGAACGAGATCTCCTCGACCTCGTCGCCAAAGAACGAGACGCGCACGGCCTCATTGGAGTAGGCCGGCTGAATCTCGAGCGTGTCGCCCTTCATTCGAAACATGCCTCGTTCGAGGACCAGTTCGTTGCGGCTGTACTGCATTTCCACCAGGCGGCGTAGCAACGCTCGCTGGTCGTAGGACTCACCCACCGACAACGCCAACATGCGGTCGCGGTACTCGAGCGGCGAACCGAGTCCGTAGATGCACGACACCGACGCCACGACAATGGTGTCGCGATGGGTCAGTAGCGACGAGGTCGCCGCGTGGCGCAGCCGGTCGATCTCCTCGTTCACCGAACTGTCCTTTTCGATGAAGGTGTCGGTGCGCGGAATATAGGCCTCGGGCTGGTAGTAGTCGTAATAGGAGACGAAGAACTCCACCCGGTTCTGGGGAAGCATCTCCTTGAGTTCGGACGCCAGTTGCGCGGCGAGCGACTTGTTGGGCTCGAGGATCAACGTCGGGCGCTGTACCTGCTCGATCAGCCAAGCAATCGTGGCGGTCTTGCCGCTGCCGGTGATACCTTCCAGCGTTTGATAGCGCAGACCGTCGCGCACCCCCTGGGTCAGCGCGGCAATCGCCCCGGGCTGGTCACCCGAGGGCTGGAAGGGCGACTCGACGAGAAACCTATCCACGGCGACGACCCTCGAGCAGCACATCGACCTGAGTGCGCAACTCAGCGAGCGTGCCCTCGTTCCAGATGATTTGATCGACGATGGCCGCGCGCTCTTCGTTGCTCATCTGGTTCGCAATGCGGGCCCGGGCTTCGTCGTCGCGAAAGCCGCGGTACTGCATCAGCCGCGCCACGGCGATTTCGGGGTCGGCCTGCACCGACCACACCTCGGCGAATTCGAAGATCTCACGATGCTCGGGGCGAAACAACGGCAGGGCCACGAAAACCGTCGGGTGCTCCAGGGTTGCGAGCTGGCGATGAATCTCCGCGCCGATGTGACCGTGGGTCACGTGGTTGAGCCGACGCAGTGCCGAACGATCGTGAAAGACCAGTTCGGCGACGAACGCGCGATCAAGGCGGCCCTCGGGGTCCAAGACCGCGTCACCGAAGGCGTCGCGCAGCGCCTGCCACGCGGGCCGACCCGGCTCGACGACCTCACGCGCGACTTGATCGGCATCCACGACCGGCCAGCCCAGTTCCGCGAGATAGTCCGTGACCGCGCTCTTGCCGGCGCCGATGCCACCCGCAACACCTATTCGCTCCACCCGACCACGCTAGCGACCGGGTGTCACACGAGGATCAAGTCAATGGCAGCACCGACGAGGCGGCGTTGGCTAATGTCCTAACAAGTCTCGGGGGGAGAAGAGTGTTCAAGTACGTCGTTCGACGTTTGGTGATGCTCATCGGCATCATCTTCGTGATCTCCGTGGGCAGTTTCTACTTGATTCACCTGCTCCCGGGCGACCCCGCGGCCGTGATCCTGGGCACCGGCGACAGCCCGGCGAACCGTGCCGTCCTCTATAAGCAATTGGGTCTGGACCGGCCCCTCGTGGTGCAGTACTTCATCTGGATCCGCAACGTCCTGCACGGACAGCTCGGCCTCTCGTTCATCTCTCAGACCTCGGTGGCCAGCACCATCCGCTCGGCGCTGCCCATCGACGTGGAGATGATCGTACTGAGCCAGGTCCTCGCGTTTGCCGCGGCAATACCCCTCGCCATGCGGTCCGCGCGCAAACCCGACGGGATTCTCGATCGGATCCTCAGCGCGGGAAGTTTCACCCTCCTGTCCATTCCCCCGTTTATCGTGATCGTCCTGCTGGTGCTGATCATCTCGATCAAGCTCGGTATTCCCAACACGGGACCGTCGTCGTACGTGTCGTTCTCGACGAACTGGATCGCAAATCTCGAGAGCCTGACCCTGCCCGCCTTCACCCTGGCGGTGGGCAGCTTCGTTATCTATTTCCGGGTGCTGCGCAGCGATCTCGTCGCGACCTTGCAGGAGGAGTTCATCACCATGGCCCGCTCCAAGGGGATCAGCCGACGGCGCATCATGTGGCGCCACGCCTTTCGCCCCTCCTCGGTAGCCTTGCTCGGCGCCGCCGGCGTGAACATCGGCGGGCTGTTGGCGAGCGGCTTCGTGGTCGAGTACCTGCTGGCGATTCCCGGCCTGGGCTACACCCTGATCGCCGCCATCAACTCGAGTGACTACCTGCTGGTCCAGGGCATCGTGCTCGTCGTCTCGGTCGGCGTGGTGCTGATCAACTTCGCCTTTGACTTCATTGTCAACATGGTGGATCCGAGGATCAGCCGTGAGTGACCTCATCGAAGAGACCCTGCTGGTCGAACGGCCCGAGAAGAGCGAACCGCTCGGCGCGCTGTTCTGGTTCTGCGTGGGCTGGCTCGCGCTCAACGTGCTGGGAGCGATCTTCGCCAATGTCCTGCCCCTCCAGGACCCGCTCTATCAGAATTACAGCTTCATCAACGCCGGCCCCTCCCTGCACCACTGGCTTGGCACCGATGATCTGGGTCGCGACATCTTCTCGCGCATCGTCTTTGGTTCGCGGGTGTCCATTGCGGTGGGCGTGGGCGCCATGATCATCGGTTTCGGCATCGGCGCGCCGTTGGGCATGTTGGCCGCCTACCGGCGTGGTCGATTCGACCTCATACTCACCACGTTGATGTACGTCTTCCTCGCGTTCCCCGCAATCATTGCCGTCATCGCCGTCTTGTCGTTTTGGACCCCGCGAGCACTCCTCAAGATCATCCTGGTGATCGGACTGGCCTCGGTGCCCATTGTGTACCGCGTCATCCGTACCGCCACGATGGCCATCGCCACCAAGGACTACATCGTGGCGGCCAAGGTCCAGGGCGCCACTGATCGGCGGATCCTCGTGAAGGAATTGCTGCCCAACATCGCGCCGATTGCGGTGTCGTTCCTGCTCATCGGCATCGCGACCGTGGTGACCCTCGAGGGTGCGCTCGCGTTCCTCGGGCTCTCGGTTAATCCCCCCACGCCTTCGTGGGGCAACATGATCAACGAAAGCCGCACGGTCATGTCTCAGAATCCCTGGCTCGTCCTCTTTCCCTCCCTAGCTCTGTGCCTGTTCCTCTTGTGCCTCAACTTCATCGGTGACCGGCTGCGCAGTCACTTCGACGTGACCGAGGTGAAGTTATGAGCGGCGCACTGCTCGTGGTTCGAGACCTGGCCACCACGTTCAACACCTCCGCGGGCCCCTTGCCCGCAGTCGGCGGTGTCTCCTTCGACCTCAACAAGAACGAGACGCTCGGCATCGTCGGTGAGTCCGGGTCGGGTAAGACAGTGCTGGCGCGCACCATCATGGGGCTGCAGTCACGAACCAACGCCACCATCACCGGCTCGGTTCAGTTGAACGGCGTCGAGACCGTGGGCGCCACCGAGGACGAGATGCGCCGGCTCTGGAGCACCGAGGTGGCCATGATCTTCCAGGATCCTATGACCTCGCTCAATCCGGTGATGCGCATCGGCAAACAGATCGACGAGACACTGCGAGTTCGTCTCGCCATGAGTAGGTCCGACGCCCGAGCCCGAGCCATCGAGTTGCTGGAGATGGTCGGCATCCCCTCGCCCGCCCAGCGCTACAACGCCTACCCCGGTCAACTCTCGGGTGGCATGCGACAGCGCGTCGTCATCGCGACCGCGCTCGCGTGCTCACCCAAACTCTTGATGGCCGACGAACCGACAACGGGCCTGGATGTCACCATTCAGGCGCAGATCCTGAACCTGCTCGACGGGCTGAAGGAACGCCTGCACATGTCGGTCGTCCTCATCACCCACGACCTGGGCGTCGTAGCGACGCGGACCTCGCGGATCATCGTCATGTACGCCGGTCGGGTGGTCGAGATGGGCAACACCCGCGACGTCTTCACCAACCACCGAATGCCCTACACCCGTGCGCTGCTCGAGAGTTCGCCCAAGGTTGCGAGCCCCTCGCACACTCGCCTCACCGCCATTGCGGGACGCCCCCCGAATCTCCTGCGACTGAGCGACGGCTGCGCCTTCGCGCCGCGGTGCGCCTTCGCGAGCGACCGGTGCCACCAGGAGCGTCCCGAACTACAGCCGAGCGCTGAGTCCGGCCACTCCTTCGCGTGCTGGAATCCACTCGATCCAACGGAGGGACTATCTCGTGGTTGAGCCGACAACGCCGCTGCTCAAGGTCGACAACCTGACCGTCACCTTTGGCAAGGGTCGGCACGCCGTGAGCGCGGTCGCCGACGTGAGCTTCGAGATTTACGAGGGTGAGACGCTGGGCCTGGTCGGCGAGTCCGGCTGCGGCAAGTCCACCACGGGCAAGGCATTGATGAAGATCATCGAACCGAGCGGTGGTTCCATTGAGCTCGAAGGCGTCGACATCACCCAACAGCGCGGGCGCACACTGCGCAACTCGCGCACCCGCATGCAGATGATCTTCCAGGACCCCATCAGTTCGCTCAACCCGCGGCGCCGGGTCAAGGACATCGTCGCCGAGCCCCTGGACTGCTGGAAGAGCGTCACCGGCGTCGAGCGCGACGTGCTCATAAGCGACCTGTTGACCAAGGTTGGCATCGACCCGGCCGTCTACGGCAACCGCTACGCCCGCCAGTTCTCCGGCGGTCAGTGTCAGCGCATCTCGATCGCCCGTTCACTCGCCATGCGGCCCAAGATGCTCATTTGCGATGAGATGGTCTCGGCGCTGGACGTGTCCGTGCAAGCACAGATCCTGAACCTGCTCGAGGACCTCAAGCAGGAGTACGGGCTCACCTTGTTGTTCATTGCCCACGATCTGGCAGTCGTGAAGAACGTCAGCGACCGCGTTGCGGTCATGTACCTGGGCCGGATCTGTGAGATCGGGCCAGCCGACAGCCTCTACGACGCGCCGGCGCACCCGTATACCAAATTCCTGCTCGGCGCAGCGCTGGAGGCGGACCCCGACTCGCCGATGCACGCCGACGTCCTCGAAGGCGAACCCCCGAGCCCGATGAACCCGCCTAGCGGTTGCCGTTTTCGAACCCGCTGCCCGTTCGCGAGCGAACGCTGCGCATCCGAGGAACCGCAACTACGCGAGGTCGCTGCGGACCACCGGGTGGCCTGTCACTTCCCTCTCAACGTTGACCAGGACGAACACTAACGGCGTGTGTCCTGGTTGGACTCACGCCGTAAGCAACTACTCGCTCTGGACTTCGGCCTCGGGTCCCGCCTCGGGTCCCGCCTCGGGTCCCGCCTCGGACATTGGCTCCTCGCCCTCGCCATCAGATGACTTGGTCGCGACCCCGGTGGCGTATTCGGCCCACGCGGCCTGAGCCTCGGTCTCGGGGGTGAACTCGCCGTATTCCAGACCACCGATGTAGTTACCCTCGGTGTCATAGGCGTGCGAGCCGAAGGCCTCGCGGTATTCCTCGGACACCTCACCGCCCTCAGCGGCCTGCTTGATCGACAGGCTGATGCGCCGACGCGCGGTGTCGAGCTCGATGATCTTCACCCACAACTCCTCACCCGCAGTGACGACCTGATCGGGCGACTCTACGTGATGCGCCGCCATTTCCGAGATGTGCACCAGACCCTCGATGCCCTCGCCCACTTGCACGAAGGCGCCGAAGGGCACCAACTTGGTGACCCGGCCGTAGACGAGCTGGTCGACCGCGTGCGAGTCGGCGAAGACCTGCCACGGATCGGACTGGGTTGCCTTGAGTGAGAGCGAGATTCGCTCCTTGGAGAAGTCAACGTCGAGCACTTCAACATCGACTTCGTCACCCACGGCCACGACCTGGCTCGGGTGGTCGATGTGCTTCCAACTGAGCTCGGAGACGTGAATGAGTCCGTCCATGCCGCCCAGATCCACGAAGGCACCGAAATTCACCACCGAGGAAATAACGCCATGGCGGCGCTCGCCGGGCTTGAGATTGTTGAGGAAGTCGCCGCGCTGTTCCTTCTGGGTCTCTTCGAGCCACGCGCGACGCGAGAGCACGACGTTGTTGCGGTTGCGGTCGAGTTCGATGATCTTGGCTTCGACGGTCTTGCCGATGTAGGGCTGCAGTTCACGCACTCGACGCAACTCGACCAACGACGCCGGCAGGAAGCCACGAAGGCCGATGTCGACGATCAGTCCTCCCTTGACGACCTCGATGACCACGCCCTTGACGACCTCGTCACGGTTCTTCAGTTCTTCGATGTTGCTCCAAGCCTTCTCGTACTGGGCGCGCTTCTTGGAGAGGATGAGGCGGCCTTCCTTGTCCTCTTTCTGGAGGACCAGGCACTCGACGCGCTCACCGAGCGACACGATGTCGGCGGGATCGGCGTCGTTACGAATGGAGAGCTCGCGCGCGGGGATGACGCCCTCGGACTTGAAGCCGATGTCGAGCAGGACCTCGTCATGGTCGATCTTGACAACGGTGCCGCTGACCAGGTCACCATCTTCGAATTCGAGCACACTGTTGCCGACCAGTGTGGCCAGATCCGTGCCGACCATGTTGTCCTCGGTGATGACGCGCGGAACGTAGTTCCCGTCTTCGTCAAAGGATCCCATTTGCTGGGGGGAAAGGAGGCTGGAGCCTTCCGACATGCGTACTACCTTTGTGGCGACCACACCGGGGTCAACTAGACAATGGGGCTGGGCCTTCCGGTGCAAACCCAGGGAACGATCCTAGCATCCGGGCTCAGCCCTTGGCCGCGGCCCAGTTTTCGCCCCAGTGCACGGTCGTCACGAGCGGCACACTCAATGTGGCCGCGTTGGTGAGCGCGTCAAGGATGATGCCCTCCACCGCCGGCTTCTCTCCGGGCGGGGCTTCCACCAGGACCTCATCGTGCACCTGGAGGATCAGACGCGCGGCCAGGTGCCGGTCCTCGAGTTGACGGTCCAACCGCACTAGCGCCGACTTGAAGATGTCGGCGGCCAGGCCCTGAATGCCGGCGTTGACCGCCTGGCGTTCCGCCGCCTGTCGCTGGGGGCCCACCGCGGTCGCCAAGTCCGGAAAGGGTCGAATCCGACCAAACTCGGTACGCGAGTAGCCACGGGCACGAATCTCGCGGATGGTGGAGTCGCGAAAGGACTGCAGACTGGGAAAGCTCGCGAAGTACTTCTCCATGACCTCGCGCGCCGCGCTCACGGTGATACCCAGGCGCTGGCTCAGCCCGAAGGACTCCATGCCGTAGGCGAGACCGTACGAGACGGCCTTGGCCTGCTCGCGCTGCTCGTGGGTGACGTCCTCGGGTGCGACGCCAAATACCGTGGCGGCGATGGTACGGTGCACGTCCTCGTGTGAGGCGAACGCCGCGAGCAGTCCGCTGTCCTGGGTGAGGTGCGCCAGGATGCGCAGTTCGATCTGGTTGTAGTCCGCCACCGCCAGCTCCCAGCCGGGTGTGGGCACGAACGCGTAGCGAAGCCGGCGACCCTCGAGCGATCGAACCGGGATGTTGTGCAGGTTGGGGCTGTCCGAGGAGAGTCGTCCGGTGCGAGCCACCGTCTGTTGGAAGGTCGCATGGATTCGCCCGTCGGAACCCACCGCCCCGATCAGCGGCGCACCGTACGTGCTGCGTAGCTTCTCGACCTCGCGATAGCGCAGGATGAGCGGAATGATCGCGTGCTCGTCCATAATGGCCTCAAGGCTGGTGGCGTCGGTGGAGTAACCGGACTTGATCTTCTTCACCGCGGTGAGCCCGAGTTCTTCAAATAGCACGCTCTGGAGCTGCTGGGGCGAGTTCACCTTGAACTCGTGACCGGCCATGACCTGGATCTGGCCGTCGAGGTCCGCCGCCTCCTTCGCGAATTCATCCGAGATTGTTCTCAGCATCGCGACGTCGACGCAGATACCGCGCGCCTCCATTCGTCCAAGCACCTTCACCAGCGGCAACTCGACCTGCTCGTAGACGTACTCCAACTCCCAGCGCGCGATCTCACCGCGCAGACGCTCGCGCAAGCGGGCGATGAGCTGCACCTGTTGGGCCAACTCCTCGTCGCCCGAGGGAGCCTCGAACAACGACGGAGCCGCGGACCTGGGCGCCTCACCGAGGAACCGGTGCGCGACGTCGGCCAACTCGTACTGGCCGCTCGTGGCGTCGACCAAGAACGCCATGATCGAGGTGTCGTCAGTGGGCTCGCGAACAGCGACGTCGTTCTCGCTGGCGCGACGATAGAGCGCCTTCAAGGAGTGGCCCGAGAGTCCGTGCTCACCAACCAGCGCCAAGAAGTCACCCATCGTCCCGACCGCCAGGGTGGCGTCGGGCTGGTTCAATACGGCGATGCGCTCGCCCTCGTAGGCAACGTCGAGCACCGCGCGGCCCTTCATCGCTTCGTCCAGCGCCACGCGGCGCCACGCGGGCGACGCCGCTCCCGCGCGAACCTCGCCCGGATCGGGCGCGTCAGCCGACTCGCCGAGCAGCCCCTCGGCCATGAGGCGCTCGAATCGAGAATGCATGGTCGTCATCTCGAAGCGGTCAAAGAATGTCAGCACGTCGGCGCGATGCCAGCCCCCGAGGGTGACGTGCTCGAGCGAGAACTCGAGGGGCACGTCGCGCACCAGTCGCATCACCGCCGCGTTGTTGCGGGCGCGCTCCTCGTAGTCGGCAAGATTCTCTCGCAACTTCGGCGTCAGCTTGTCCAGGTGCCGGTACAGGTCGTCTAAGTCGCGGTACTGGGCAAATAGTTTGGCCGCGGTCTTCTCGCCCACTCCCGGCACGCCGGGCAAGTTGTCCGACGCGTCACCGCGCAGCGCCGCCAGTAGCGGATAGCGGGCCGGTTCGATCCCACAGCGCTCAATGATCCCCGCCTCGTCGTAGAGCGAGTAGTCCGAAACTCCGCGGCGGTTGTAGAGCACCTTGACGTAGGGGTCCTCGACAAGTTGGAAGGTGTCGCGGTCGCCGGTCACCACGACCACCGGAATCTGCTCGTCGCGACCCCAGGTGGCGAGGGTCGCCAAGACGTCGTCCGCCTCGTAGCCGGTGACCCCGAGTACCGGGATGTTCAACACCTCACAGAGGTGTCGGATCAGATCGAACTGGGGTTCGAGGTCCGGCGGTGTCGCCGCGCGTCCACCCTTGTAGTCCTCGCTCATCGCATCGCGAAAGGTGCCCCCGGGCAGGTCGAACGCGACGGCTAGGGCGCGCGGCTTCTGGGAGCGGATGATCGAGTTCAACATCGCAGCGAACCCGTGCAGGGCGTTGGTCACCAAGCCCTCGCTCGTCGAAATATCACTCGACAGGGCAAAGTAGGCCCGGAAGGCCAGTGACATCCCGTCCAACAGCAGGAAGGGCCGCTGGTCGTCCGGCTCAGCCAAGAAACTCACCCTTCAGTATCTGCTGGGCCACGTCACGCATGCGCGTGCGTGCACGCATCGCCGACTGCTGGATGACCTCAAAGGCCGCCGGCTCGTCGAGGCCGCGCTCTTTCATGAGCAGCTCTTTGGCGCGCTGGACCAGTTCACGCGTCTCAATCTTGTCGTCGACGTGGTGCGCCTCCTTGGCGACCGTCGGCTCCAGTTCGCTCGGATTGAGCAGAGCGGCCAACTTGGGCAGGATCTCACTCGAGCGAAACGGCTTGACGAGATAGGCCACCACACCAGCGTCGCGCGCGCTCTCGATCAGCGAGCGTTGGCTGAAGGCGGTCAGCAGCACCACGATGGTGCCCGAGTTCTTCACCTCGCGGGCCACCTCGATGCCGTCGAGGCCGGGCATCTTCACATCCAGGAGCGCGAGGTCGGGCTTATGCTCATTGATCATCGCAAGCGCATCATCACCGCGCGCGGCCTCGCCCACCACCAGGTAGCCGTCGGCCTCGAGGATCTCCTTCAGGTCCAAGCGGATGATCGACTCGTCATCAGCAATTACCACTCGTCTATCCATGCTCGTCCTTTGGCGTCCATTCGCGTAGCAGTTCGTCTCGTTCGGCTACCAGGCTACGAACTTCCGACGAACGACGCTGCAGTTCGGCGTTGGCGGCAAGAACGTGGCGAGACAACTCGTCATATTCTTGCGCCTGCAGGGGCGTCTCGGAGACCAATGCCCGGATTCGGGCGTCGTCGAGTGCATCGTTCCACACCGCCACCTGCTCTTCGAGCACGTGCTGGCTCTCGCGCGCGGTCGCCAACCGTCGCTGCAGGTCCTCCAGCCGTCGTCGCTGCGCGCGTCCTCCCATGGCACTGAGTGTAAGACTGCTCAACCCCACCGGCCGATCACCTCCGAGCGTGCCAGCACGCCCGCTGCGGGCGCCACGGTGAAGCCCCCGCGCACCACATCGAGTTCGATCGACTCGTCGCGGCCCGCCACGGCGACCGGTCCCACGTCGCTTGGCTCGCTCACGCAGTGCTCGGCGAGCGCACGGTGCACGAAGCGCGCGTAGGGCGATTCGAAGAAGCCGCCGATATAGACCCTGAGTCCGAACTCGCGTGCGCGAACGATAATCGTGCGCGCGTTGGCGAGCCCACCAACGCGCGCGGGTTTGACACATATCATCGCCGCCGCCTGGTAGCGCACGATCTGGTGAATGTCGGCGAACGAGCGCACACCCTCATCCATGCTGACCGGCACCCCGAGGTTACGAGCGAGCGCGGCGTGCTCGACCAGATTGCCGACGCTGAAGGGCTGTTCGACGGCGTCCAGGGTGGCCACGGCGCCCACGCGCTCGGCCTGCGAGCGCACCTCCTGCGCACTCGCGCCCGAGCAGTTGTAGTCCAACAACAACGCGACTCCGAGTGCGCCCAGCCGCTCGAGCGCCTGCTCAGTGAGCGCACCCGGCGCGGTTTTGACGCGCACCCGGCCGACATCTGGGGGCACGAACCAGGAATCGAGCGGGTCGAGCAGCGACAGTGTTGACTGGACGGGCGTCTCGTAGAGCGCTGGCCAGAGCGTTCGAATCTCGGAGTGCGCAGCGCGCAACTCGCGATCCAACAGCGCCATCTCCACGAGCAGCACCGCGGCGTTGGAGGACGAGCGCGGGCCCGCAAAGCGGTTGAACCTCGCCCACGCGGGAGCGCGTTGCTCGCGCGCGACCACGTCGAGCAACTGAGGCACGGTGACGTGCTCGAGCTCGTCGCACACCTCGTCCAGCGAGGGGTCACCGTGCAGCCGCTCGGGTTGGGGCGAGATCTCCCCGTAGCCGACGCAGTCGTCATGCTCGATTGCCACGTAGAGTCGGGCACGCCGCTCGTGGCGTTGCCGGGCCGCGGTCACGGGCCGGGCCAGCACCGCGTCATCGCGCCATAGGGTCACCCTCACCCCCGCAACCTTACGGTTACTGCTACCGTTGTCGCCGCAGCCCGGATGGCGGAATCGGCAGACGCGGAGGCCTCAAAAGTCTTTACTCGAGAGGGTGTGTGGGTTCGAGTCCCACTCCGGGCACGCTGTTACCGTAGAGAACATGTCTGACGCCCCCCTCGCACCATTTCGCGATGACATCGTCGCTCTGTTTCCCGGACAGGGTTCAATTTCCGGCGCCGCTGGCGCCGCGTGGAGCTCATCACGACACTGGAACGTGCTCGAACGGATAAGTGCCGCATCGGGCCTGGACGTCGAATACCTTCTCACTAGGGCCGACAACGATGAGGTCGTGCGCACTGATCGAGCCCAGATCGCCACCTTCGCACTCTCGATCGTCTCGTATCTCGAACTGGTGGACCGCGGAGTACGTCCGCGCTACCTGCTCGGCCACAGCCTTGGGGAATTCTCCGCCCTCGTAGCTTCGGGCCTGCTTAGCGTGGACGACGGCGCTCGGCTCATCGGCGTTCGCGGCGCCGCGATGGCGCGGGCCGCCCGCGAGCATCCCGGCTCGATGGTGGCGCTCATGGGCGGCGACGACGAGGCACGGCGAGCCCTCGACACGTTTGACGGCATCTGGGTCGCGAACATCAATGGCAGCGGCCAGATCGTGGTGAGCGGCACCAGCGAGGGCCTCGACCGCTTGCTCGCCGCGCACCGCGAGCTCGGATGGCGCCGTGCCACCCCCCTCAATGTCGGCGGCGCATTCCACTCGCCCCTGATGGCGTCGGCCCAGGGTGAGCTCGACGCCGCACTCGACGCCGTCCAGTGGGGCACGACCGACGCGACGCTCATTGCCAACGTCGACGCGAGGGTGCACACCTCACCCATCGAATGGCGCACGTTGCTCTCGCGCCAGTTGACCTCGCCCGTGGAGTTCCTCGAAGCCACGCTCGCCCTACCCGACACGGTAACCACGTCGATCGAGATGGCACCGGCCGGAGTGCTCACCGGACTTACCAAGCGGATCAGGCCCTTTGCGACCCAGTACGCCCCCTCCACGCTTGTCGAACTACAGGAGCTCACACTATGAGTCGCCACGTCATCGTCACCGGAGCCAGCCGAGGAATCGGTGCGGCGATCGTCGAACACTTCATCGGCCAAGGCGACACCGTGGTCGGATTTTCACGTTCGGGCGAAGCCCCGAAGGGATGCGCGCACACGTACCAGGTCGACGTGGCTGACTCGGCGGCGGTGAACGCAGCCGTCAAGGACTCCATCGGCCGCTTCGGCCCCGTCGACACTGCGGTGCTCAATGCTGGAATCACACGCGATGGTCTGGCGCTGCGCATGTCCGACGAGCAGTGGCGCGAGGTGCTCGCCACCGACCTCGATGGCGCGTTCTACTGCGCGCGCGCCGTGCTCGGCTCGATGGTGCGCGCCCGTCAGGGTTCGATCATCTTCATCGGCTCGGTGAGTCCCTTCATGGGTGTGCCTGGCCAGGCGAATTACGCCGCGGCCAAAGCGGGCCTCGTCGGCCTCGCGAGGGCCCTGGCCAAGGAGGTCGCCACGCGCGGTATCACGGTCAACGTCGTCGCACCGGGGCTCATCGACACCGATATGACGACCGAACTGGGCGACGCGAAAGACCACCTATCAAGTCTGATCCCGATGGGTCGCATCGGTCAACCGTCCGAGATCGCTGGCGTTGTCGGGTTTCTCGCCGGTAACCACTCGCGCTACATGACCGGTTCGGTCCTCGTAGTTGACGGAGGCCTCGCGCTGGGGCACTAATGTGTCGAGGTTCGTACGACGTTTAGTACCATAGAACGACACAATCAACAAGGGGCTTAACCATGGACCGTACTGAAGCATTTGCGAAGTTCACCGACAACGCAGTCGAGGTGCTCGCTGTGGAACCTTCGCAGGTGACACCGGAAGCTTCGTTCGCCGACGACCTCGGTGCCGACAGCCTCGACCTCGTCGAGTTGGTCATGGCGCTCGAAGAGACGTTCAACATCGAAGTCGCCGAGGACGAGCTGAAGGACATCAGCACCGTGGGCCAGGCCTTCGAGCTGATCTACGCCAAGCTGTAGTGCAGGTAGCGCACACTCCCTCGGGTCCCGTACAGGGCCGTCGGGTTGCGGTCACCGGGCTCGGTGCTCTCACCTGCGCGGGCGTCGGCGTCGACGCGCTGTGGGAGGCGCTGGGCAAGTCCAGCGCGCCGGCGAGCAAGCGCATCGGTGAGTTTGACGCGTCGGCGATCGGCGGTCCCAAGGAGTTGCGCCGACTCGACCCGTTCTCCCTCTACGCGCTGG